>CAUWNE010000021.1:0-34495 GCA_963560095.1 uncultured Dysosmobacter sp.
ACGACGTCAAGGAGTACAAGGGCGACATCTTCGCCGTGCTGAACAGCAACACCTCCGCTGCCTGGGTTGTCTTCAAGAGCAACACCGAGCTGAAGACCGGCGCTGGCAAGCCCGGCACTGGCGACTCCGGTGAGCACTTCACCGCTCAGCCCTACATCTATGAGAACGGCTTTGCCACTCTGTCTGTGACCGCTGAGCGTCCCGCTTACATTGCCACCGGCACTGCGCTGAACTTCTCCTATGATGTGTATGTCAACGGCGCTCCCTATGGTTCCGACAACGGTACCATTGCTGCCGCCGACAAGAGCGCTACCGAGAACTGGGACAATGGCAGCAGCAACATGTTCCTGTATCGTCCCATCAAGGCCGGCGATAAGATCACTGTGGAGAACTTCCGGTTCACCAACCTGCCTGCTCAGAACTACGTCCTGAAGGTCGTGGATCAGAACGGCAACGATCTGTCTGCCAAGCTGGCGAAGCCCACCAACTGGACTGTCTCCGGCACCACTGCTGGTGACAAGTGGGTTCAGTTCGCGACTGGCGCCTATGGCGACGGTACCTTCGCTGTGACCAAGGTTGAGAATGCCACTTATACCGGCACTCTGCCTACTGGCGTGGCCTACAATGCTCAGGCTACCGTTTCTGACCTGAAGGCCGACACCAAGGGCTATGTGGTTGTCACTGTGGACACCTCCGATCTGGATGCTTACGCTGGTCCCTGGGCGATCACCACCGCCACTGGCGATGCCAACCCCGAGGTTGCACTGAGCCAGTATGGTATTAGTGGTGAGACTGTGGCTCTGGACTTTAACGTCTCTGCCGCTTCCGGCATTGCCAACGGCAGCAACTTCGATGTCAAGAACATCAAGGTGAAGCTGAGCGGCACTCCCGTTACCAGCAACTATGCCTACAAGGTGACCGTTGATGGTTTCGGCTCTGCCGTTGTGACTGGTAACAGCGATGTTGCCCTGAGCACCAAGCTGATCAACGTGACCAGCAACCTGGTTATCACCAAGGATATGGTGTCTGTGACTCCCGTGGAGAAGAAGCAGGCTGTTCAGAGCATGAGCTGGGATGCCGCTAAGGCTACTGTGACCCTCACCTTTGCTGAGAATCTGGCTGCGGCTTCTGTTGCCAACGTCGACGGCTGGGTGAACAGCACCACCGATGTTACTTTCGATGACAACAGCGTGGGCAACACCGGCTCTGGGCTGTATGATGTGTCTGTGAATGGCAACGTTGTGACTCTGACCTTCACCGGCACTCTGAAAGAGAACAACAAGATCACTCTGAGCAACCTCGCTGAGGTGACCGGCCTCACTGCTACCAACGCATGCAGCGCCACCAACAATGTGCTGACGCTGGGTGCTAACGGCTCTGTGACTGCTTCCAATAGCTGATCTCACCTGATAGCGCCATCTGACGCTGTAAAACACAGATGAAAGGACCCCGGGCTTCGGCCCGGGGTCCTCTTTTTTTTGCGTGGGGAATGATACGATCAAGTGCGGCAGACATTCAGTTCGCAGCCTTCCAGGCCCGGGCAGAGCTGTGGCGCATTCCCCTGCGGCGGAGCCTTCCCATTCCCGTTCACCCAAAAACTGGAGAGGCGCCGCTTATGCGGCGCCTCTCCAAAACATGATCGGGATCGGGAACCTATGAGACTTACTTTTTCTCGGGGGCCTCGGGAGCGGCGGGGGGAGCCAGCTCCACGCCGTTGAGCTGGACCTCGTAATCGGAGCCGAAGGGGTTGGAGAACATCTGGGGCTCGGCGGCGGGGATGCCGGCCTTCACCTTGGCGTCGTACTCCTTGCCCCAGTAGGCCCGCAGATAGATCTCGCGGATCTCGGAGATCAGGGGATAGACGGGGTTGGCGCCGGTGCACTCGTCGTTGAAGGCATTCTCGCTCATCTCGTCCAGGCCGGCCATAAAGGTCTTCTCGTCAATGCCGTAGTCATGGATGCTGGCGGGGATATCAATGGCGGCCTTCAGATCCTCGGCGGCCTTGATGAAGTTATTGAAGGTCTCGACGTCGTTCTTGCCCTTCATGCCGCAGAACTCGGCGATCTCCACATAACGCTCAAAGGCGTGGGGATACTTGTACTGGGAGAAGGTGCCCATCTTGGTAGGCGTCCGCTGGGCGTTGTACTTGCACACCTCGGTGAACAGCAGCGCGTTGGCGGTGCCGTGGGGGATGTGGTGCCAGCCGCCCAGCTTGTGGGCCAGGGAGTGGTTCGCGCCGAGGAACGCATTGGCAAAGGCGATACCGGCAAGGCAGGAGGCGTCGGCCATCTTGATCCGGGCCTCGGGGTCCTTGGCGCCGTACTTATACGCCCGGGGCAGATAGTTGAACACGCTCTTGATGGCGGTCAGGGCGAAGCCGTCGGTGTAGTCGCTGGCCATGACGGAGACATAGGCCTCCACAGCGTGGGTCAGCACGTCATAGCCGGAGGCGCGGGTGACGCCCTTGGGCATGTTCATCATGTTGTCGGCGTCCACGATGGCCATGGTGGGCAGCAGCTCATAATCGGCCAGGGGCCACTTGGCGCCGGTGTTGGCGTCGGAGATGATGGTGAAGGGCGTGACCTCGGAGCCGGTGCCGGCGGTGGTGGGGATGCAGACCAGCTTGGCCTTCTGGCCCATCTTCGGGAACTCATAGACGCGCTTGCGGATATCGATGAACACGGTGGCCAGGTCCAGGAAGTTCTCCTCGGGATGCTCGTACATCAGCCACATGATCTTGGCCGTATCGATGGCGGAGCCGCCGCCGATGGCGATGATCACATCGGGCTGGAACTCGTGCATGGCGGGCAGGCCCTTCATGGCGTCCTGGATCTGGGGGTCCACACGAATGTCATAGAAAATGCTGGTGGCGATGCCCATCTCGGTCAGCTGATCCAGAATGGGCTGGCACATACCGATCTCAAAGAGGTTGGCGTCGGTGACGACGAAGGCCTTCTTGGAGTGGTAGTAGTCCTTCAGTTCCTTCAGAGCCACAGAGGTGCAGCCCTTCTTGAAGTAGACCTTCTCAGGCAGTCTCAGCCAAAGCATGTTCTCTCTCCTCTCCGCCACGGTCTTGATGTTCAGCAGCTGCATGATGTTGGTCTGTCCCATAAAGGAGCTGCCGCCGAAGGTGCCGGGCCCCAGGGTCAGGGAGGGAGCGATGTCGAAGTTGTACAGGTCGCCCAAGCCGCCGAAGGTGGTGGGGGTGTTGATCAGGATACGGCCGGCCTTCATGCGCAGGCCGAAGGCGTCGATCTTCTCCCGCTCGTTGGGGTCTACGTACAGCGCGCCGCTGTGGCCCGCGCCGCCCTCGCTGACCAGCTTGGCGCACAGGTCCAGTGCCTCGTTGAAGTTCTTGGCACGGTACATGCCCAGCACGGGGCAGAGCTTCTCGTTGGCCCAGGGGTTATCGTGGCTGGAATCGTCGGTCTCGGCGATCAGCACCTTGGTGTCGGCGGGGACCTTCACACCGGCCATCTCCGCCAGCTTCACCGCAGGGCGGCCGACAGCAGAGGCCTTGACGCCGTGGGTGGCGGGGTTGAAGAACACCTCGCCCACTCTGGCGGACTCCTCGGGGGTGAGGAAGTAGCAGCGGCTCTCCTGGAACTCCTTCTTGACCTTGTCATAGATGCTGTCGAGAACGGTGATGTGCTGCTCGGCAGCGCAGATCATGCCGTTATCAAAGGTCTTGGAGTGGATGGTGGAGGAGACGGCGTTTTTGATGTCGCAGGTATCGTCAAAGATGACGTTGCAGTTGCCGGGGCCCACGCCGATGGCGGGGGTGCCGGAGGAGTAGGCAGCCTTCACCATGCCCGCGCCGCCGGTGGCCATGATGAGGTTCACTTCCTTCATCATGACCTGGGTCATCTCGATGGAACCCTCGTCCATCCAGCAGATGATGTTCTCAGGCAGACCGGCCTTCTCGGCGGCCTCGCGCATGATGCGGGCGGCCTCGATGGTGCAGCGCTTGGCGGTGGGGTGGGGGGAGATCAAAATGGCGTTGCGGGTCTTCAGGCAGATCAGGATCTTGAAAATACAGGTGGAGGTGGGGTTCGTGGTGGGAGTCACAGCGCCGACCACGCCCACAGGCTCAGCGATGCGCTTGGTGCCGGCGGCCTTGTTCTCTTCGATCACGCCGCAGGTCTTCACATTCCGGAAATAGTTATGGACATGCTCAGAGGCGTAGTTGTTCTTGATGACCTTGTCCTCAACGACGCCCATGCCGGTCTCGGCGTGGGCCATCTTGGCCAGGGGAATCCGCGCCTTGTCGGCGGCCATGGCGGCCTGCTTGCAGATCTCGTCCACCTGCTCCTGGGTAAAGGTGGCAAATACTGCCTGGGCCTTGCGCATCTCAGCCAGCTTGGCTTCCAGGGTCTCAACAGAGTCAATCCGATCGATTTTCTTTGCCATAGTGTCCTCCTGTCACCTGTATGTGGTTGGTGAGTATTTATATACATCCGGATGTATTTTTAATCCGGAGATATACGAGATGAGCAGTTGCGTCCGGCGAAAAAGCCGCTGGGGCTTGCAGAGCTGTACCGAAAAGTCGCAATAGGATATTCGGCTGATTGCACAAAAAATGGGGGGGTGCAAACCACCCTGTTGCCAAAATTTATAATAGGCTCCGTGGGTAAAAAAGTCAAGGATCGTTCCGTTTTTAACAGGGTTTTTGTGATATATATGCACACTCTTCGTGGGATATAGCGATTTTAACAAATTGTTACGTTAATATCATAACAAAACGACGAGGCGGAAGAGCGGAATCACCGGGATCTGGCCAGAGGAAACTGTGATTTTTGGAGACGTGGCTCTTTTTTGAGAATAGCGGGGCTGAGACGGGATCGTGTCCGTCTGCCGGACAATACAATAAATATGAATAAAATTTCTGTTGGATACAGGAGGAAAGCCTTGCTGGCAGGGGGGCGGGAGACGGAAATGTGCAGGGGTGGTCTCTCGGGGGAGAGGGGGGTGGGCGGATGACATCTTTTTGCCGCAGACATAAAAACGCCGGAGCAAAGTTGACTTTGCTCCGACGTGTAAAGGGCGGTTAAAACCGATATTTTCATGTGCGCAATAAAAGCGCCCCGAAGCGGCAATACCAAACCGAAGCTCAGCGGTAGCGGGTTCGGTTTGGAAGCGAGGAGCAGCAGAATGAGCGCGCGACGAGCTGGAAGGGGAGGTTAAAATCGATATTTCTGCCAGAAATGAAATATGCCGCCCGCAGGGCGGCCCGCCAACTGCGAGCCCAGCAAAGCGGGTCGCAGTTGGAAAGGAGGAGCAGCGGCGTGAGCGCGCTCTGACTTATAAAATAAGTCGGAGCAAGCGATATAAAGCTTGCTCCGACGTGGTACGGGTAGTGGGACTCGAACCCACAAGCCTTGCGGCACTGGAACCTAAATCCAGCATGTTTACCAATTTCATCATACCCGCATATGTAAGCCGACACGGACGCCCCGGCGGCTATTTCTTTTTCCTGGGAACGGGAAGCTCCTCGTACATGGCTTCAAACAGCTCTGCCAAAAAGGCGCTGTCATCCACCTGTTCCACCACCAGCAGTTCTTTCGCGCCCTCATAGGGACGCGCACGGGGCGCCGCGGGCATCAAGGCGACCGCTGAGGGAACCGGCTTCACCAGCAGACGGTCATCGTAGATGCCGCCGACCAGTTTCCCTCTGTAATAGAGGAGATACTCCCCCATCATAGCCCGGTGGGTGACCTGTTCCAGACCGGACAGCTGCTCCAGGATAAAATCCAGGTATTCTTTGCCAGAAGCCATGCCAAAACCCTTTCGCCGCAGTGACAGAACCTGCCCGCCGCGGCTTTTGCCGCTGACGGATACCAGCAGTATACCACAATCTCCGGACTTGAACAATAGGCAATTCTGCGGTAGAATAGGGTAACTTTCATGAGATGAGGACTGTTGTCATGTCTACGCCCCGCGTTGCTGCGATCCACGATCTGTCCGGCTTTGGCCGCTGCTCTTTGACGGTTGCCCTGCCTATCCTCTCCGCCATGGGCATCCAGTGCTGCCCCCTGCCCACAGCCTTTTTATCGACACACACCGGAGGATTTGAGGACTTTACCTTTTTGGATATGACGGACGAAATGCCCAAGGTCGCCGCCCACTGGAAGACGCTGGACCTGGATTTTCAGGCGATTTACAGCGGGTTTCTGGGCAGCGAGCGGCAGATCGGCATTGTGGAGGACTTTATCCGGGATTTCCGGCGGGAAGATACCGCTGTGGTGGTGGACCCGGTGATGGGAGACCACGGGGATGTCTATCAGACTTATACCCCGGCCATGTGCGCCGGCACTGCCCGCTTGGCGGAGATGGCCGACGTCATCACGCCCAACCTGACGGAGGCGGCGCTGCTGCTGGGGGTACGCTATGACGAGCTGCCCGCCGGCGAGACCGGCTACCGGGAGATCGCGGAGCGGCTGAGCTTGGACGGCCGCCGCTCCGTGGTGCTGACGGGGGCCTCCGCAGAGCCGGCGCTCACCGGGGCAGCCTGCTTTGACGCCGCCTCCGGGAGGACGGACCTGATCCAGACCCGGCGGGTGCCCCGGGAGTTCCACGGCACCGGGGATGTATTTGCCAGCGTTCTTACCGGAGCTTTGGTCCGGGGGAAGACACTGCCGGAGGCCACCCGGCAGGCGGTGGAGTTTGTCCGCGCCTGCGCCCAGGCCACCGCCCAGGCAGAGCTTCCCATGCGGGAGGGCGTGGAGTTTGAGCCGCTGCTGGGGCTGCTGGCCGGCGGACAATGAGACACAAACGCGGCACGGAGCTCCTGCCCTGCAAGGAGGATCAATAGGGCTCTCGGACATCTGTGTGACCAACCAGGTAATCCAGGCTCACATGATACCGCTTTGCCAGGGCAATCCCAACTTGCAGAGGAACCCGCCGGACTCCTCGTTCATAGCTTCCATAGGCGCTCCGGCTGCAACCTAAATAGGCGGCGGTCTCGGCCTGTGTCCACCCCGCTTCCTGTCGAAGCTCATACATGCGGGGGTAATCGATCCGATCCATATTCATCACCTGCCTGGGTCTACTCTAACATGTTTTGGGGAGGGCAGGCGGATTTTGAATATTTTGTTCTAAAAAGCACCAGCTGGATGGAATAAACAAAATTTTTACTTGACCTTCCACCAGGTGGAGGGTCTATCCTAAGCGGGAAATCAGGCCGGGCAGCCGGCCAAAAGCGCCCCGGCAGGGGCGGGAAAGGATGTACGATGAAACACTGGAACAAGCGGGGCGGGGCCCTTTTGCTGGCGCTGCTTCTGACGCTGAGCCTGACCACGCCGGCCCTGGCCGCTGAGACGGGGGAGAGCGCCGAGGCCGCTCCGGACCCGGCGGAATCCGCCCTGGCTGCCGCCGCCACCTACGGCGGCGCTGTCAGCGCCCAATATGCCCTGTGGCAGGATGGGGAGATCACCGCCGCCGGCCAGACCGGCGTCTACTCCAAGACGGAGAACCGGGCCTTGACCGGGGAGATCCTCTACGGCGTGGGCTCTGTCAGCAAGATCTACACCACCGTGGCGGTGATGCAGCTGGCGGAGCGGGGGAAGCTGTCCCTGGACGCCCCGGTGACGCGCTACCTCAAGGACTTCAAAATGGCGGACCCCCGGTACAAGGAGATCACCGTTCGGATGCTGCTC
This sequence comes from uncultured Dysosmobacter sp., assembly GCA_963560095.1. Classification (GTDB taxonomy): domain Bacteria; phylum Bacillota; class Clostridia; order Oscillospirales; family Oscillospiraceae; genus Oscillibacter. The sequence goes on from CAUWNE010000021.1 coordinate 7,656, forward strand.
AACCACGCCTCCGGCCTGATGGGCACCGGGCTCTCCGGGGCCATGCTCTTTGACGAGGCCAGCAGCGATGCCACCGACGGCTTGCTGGAGGCCCTCTCCACCCAGCGCCTGGCGGCGGACCCCGGCGCTTACAGCGTCTACTGCAACGACGGCTTCACCCTGGCAGAGCTGGTGGTGGAGGCCGTCAGCGGCATGGACTTCATGGACTATGTGGACCGGTACATCCTCGCCCCTGCCGGCCTGGAGGACACCTTTGCCCCCGGCAGGGACTTTGACTCCGCCCGGCTGGCCAAGACTTATTTCGGCGACGACACCAGGGCCCTGCCCACAGACTCTCTCAATGTCATCGGCGCCGGCGGCATCTATGCCACGGCCTCTGACCTGGCGGCCTTCGGCGGCGCGCTGACCGGCACCGACCTGCTGCGCCAGTCCTCTCTGGACGCCATGGCCTATCCGGAGTACAGCCGGGGCATTTGGCCCGAGGATACCCTGGACGCCATGTCCTACGGCTTGGGCTGGGACAGCGTGGAGACCTATCCCTTCTGCCAGAGCGGCATCACGGCCCTCTCCAAGGGCGGCGACACCCTCTCCTATCACGCGGGGCTGGTGATCCTGCCGGAGTATGACATGGCTGCGGCGGTGGTCAGCTCCGGCGGCGTGTCCACCTATAATCAGATGGCCGCCGCCCAGATCCTGGTGGCCGCTCTGGCGGAACAGGGCGTCACCGTGGATCAGACCGTGCCCGCCTTGCCGGAAGCCCAGCCCGCCGCCCTGCCAGCGGAGCTCAAGGCTTGCGCCGGCTATTACGGCACCACCGCCGCCCAGTATCGGGTGGACCTGACCGATGACGGCAAGCTGACGCTCCATTCTCTGAACTATCCTACCACCGTGCCGGATCAGGTCTTCACCTACCACAGCGACGGCACCTTCCGGGACGCCACGGGCGCGGCGGCGGTGTCCTTTGTCCGGGAGGACAACGGCGAGACCTATCTCTATCAGAAGGGCGCGGCGGATCTGCCGGGACTGGGGGCGCTGCCGGTGTCCAACTATTTTGCGGTGAAGCTGGCGGAGAACCCCATCGATCCCAAGCTCCAGGCCGCCTGGGATAAGATCCAGACCATGAGCATCCTGCCCATGGACGAGCCCTATAACTCCCAGGCGTATCTGGCCCTGGCGGATGCCGCTGCCGCAGAGATCCCGGAGACCATCCCCGGCTATATCGGCCCGGACCGGATCGTGGACGAGACCACCGCGGAATTTGCCATCCAGCTGCCCGGCTCCGGCGGCCGGGACGGCATGGACTTCCATCTGGAGGAGCGAGACGGCGTCACCTGGATCGAATCCCGGGGCAGCTGGTATCAGGACGCTGCCGCCGCGCCGGCGATCTTCACCGGCTCCGGCACGGCCTACACCACCATCCAGCCGGACGGCTATGCCCGCTGGTACCAGGTGGGCCCCGCCGCCGGTAAGACCATGACGGTCCAGCTGCCGGAGAACGCCGGCTTCTGGGTCTACGGTTCTGACGGTCAGCTGACCGCCTCCTCCGTGCTGTGGGACGACACCACCGCCAAGCTGCCGGAGGGCGGGAGCATCGTCTTTGCCGGCGATCCCGGCGCCCGGTTCCACCTTTCCTTCCGCTGAGTAAACAGCAGCCCCGGCCCTCTCAGGAGGGCCGGGGCGTTTTTTTGGCTGTGATACAGACTGCGGACAGAGGAAGCCGGGGCTTTCCGGAGGGATCATGCCCAGGGGAGAGGTGTCTCCTCGCCGATGGGCAGGATGTTGCTGTGGATGGCCCGGAGCTGGGGGGTGATGCTCTGGTCCACATGCATGTGCCCGAAGTACCATTTCTTGAACCGGGGGGCGGCGGAGAGGGTCTCATACCAGCGGTCGAACAGCGCCGGCAGGGGATAGTCCGGGTCCACCGCCTTGGACCGGGCGATGGAGGCCCGGGCCATCAGCGGCGTCTCATGGGTGATGACGTAATCGATCTCGTCCAGGTGCGTCTCCAGCTGCCGCTGGCCATAGGCGATCTCGTCGGGAGAGGGCTCCTCTTCTCGCCACCAGCTGGACCCCTCCTGCTTCCACCAGCTAAAGCCGTCGTCCCGCCGATCCACATCCACAGACCGGGCGCCGCCGAAGGCGAAGATGCGGGTGCCGTAGATGTTGTACAGCTCTCCCCGCATCAGGTGCAGAACCCGGCTGCCGATCTGGTGGACCCGGCCGCCGTTCCAAAGGGAGACCTCCATGGCGTTGAGGAGGGCGTGGTTTTCGTGGTTTCCGTCCACAAAGGCCACCGTGCCGGGAAAGAGCTGCTGCAAGGTGGTGATGTTGGCGTGATAGTCCTCCCGCCAGACGTAGCTGGCGTCTCCGGCGATGAGCAGGACGTCCGTTTCCCGCAGGTCGTTGCGCTGGGCCAGACCGAAAAAGGGACCAAACGTGCCGTGCTTGTCTCCGGTGATCAAAATTCTTCCGTTCATATGGCTGCTCACACCGCATCGGCCTTCCGGTAGTGGTAGATGCCCTGCTGCTCCTCCCGGATCACCTTGCCGGAGAAGAAGAGGTATTGCAGGTGGGAGACGGCCTCGCCGGTGGCGAACCACTTCTGCGGCGCAGGGAACTCCTCCCAGTTCCGGCAGTCGATCTCCCAGGTCATGTCCCGGGCCACAGTATAGGCGGTCTTCCACTGGTCGCCCAGGATGGTGAGGACCTCCTCCAGCCGCTCCTTGTGGTGATGGTAGAGCTCATGGATGCGGGCCACCATATCCTCCACCGGGGTGCCGTGGGCGGAAAGCAGCGTCCGCACCGGCAGCTGCTCCACCTTTTTCAGGCTCTCCAGATAGTCCCGGAGGGGGTTTTCCGTGCACAGCTCGATGCAGATGTTGGGGGTGATGGTGCCCAGGATGTGGTCGCCGCAGAAGAGCAGCTCCTTTCCTGCGTCATACAGGCACATATGGCCCGGGGTGTGGCCCGGCGTCTCCACCACCCGCAGGTCGTAGCCGCCGTAGTGGAGCACGTCGCCGTCGGCCACATAGGTGAAGTTCACCCGGGTGTCCTGGCAGTATTTCCGGCCGGGGTGGATGTCGGTGTTCCGGCCAAAGGTGGCCTTGGGGAAGCCATACTTGATGAACAGGTCGTCCAGCATCCGCCAGTAGAGGTTGCCGGTCTCAAAGTTGATGAGCTCGCCATCGGTCTCGCCGGCGTAGATGGTGCTGGACTCCCGGGCAAATTTGCCGATCAGGCCGCAGTGGTCCGAATGCAGATGGGTGATGAACAGGTCCGTCTCCCGGATGCCCAGTTCATCAAAGGCGCTCTGGAGCGCCTCCTCACACTCGGGACGGTTGAAGCCGGTGTCGATCAGCAGATTTTTCTCACCGGTGATGATGTAGGCGTTGATGTCCCGCAGGGGGTTGTTGGGCAGGGGTACCGTCTTTTTGTAGAGATTCTCTGCTACTTTTGTCAACATGGTGGGTTCCTCCCGGATCTTTTGAAATGCGGCAAACGATACCAGAGAAATCGTCCGGCGGTGGGCGTCGCCCGGAGGGCCCTCGCTGCGGTAAGGCGGCGCCGGCTTCCCGTGTAAGCGTTTCCAATGGAAGCATCATACCATATCGGCGGGACCTGCGCAAGAGGTCCGGGCCCTGTTAAAAAAATACCGATTTTTCGGGCGTTCGGCGGAGAAAGACGGGATTTCCGGGGGGTAAGAGGTGCGTGAGAGGAGATGGGCGCGGCGTCATCTGCAAGGCCGGGGATGCGCTGGCGGCGGCATTGATCTCACAGCCGGATCATGCGCCCAGCTTTGCCAGGGCGGCTGCCATGGCCTCTCCCTGGGCGCGGGTGGGAGCGTGGGTGAAATCCGCCTCCTCCGGCAAGAGCCCCCACTGCCAGGCCTGCTCCAGTACTTCTCTGCCCCAGGAGGCGTTTGCCAGAGCGGCGGGCAGGGGCGCGGTGCGGACCGGAGCGGGGGAGCGGTCCCGGGCTGCCCGGGCCAGGAACTGGGCGCACTCCTGCCAGGAGGCGGTCCGGGCAGCGGCCAGACGGCCGTCGGCGGTGCCCAGGGTGATCCCGGTCTCAGCGGCCCAATTCACGGCGGGCAGATACCACTCCACCTCCAGCAGATCCTGGAAGGGGGCCGCCTTGGCGTCTTTCGGAGCGCCCAGGGCGTGATGGAGCTGGCCCAGGAAGTGGCCCCGGGTCAAGGGCGCGTCGGGATAGGCGGTCTGGGTCAGACGCTCCGGATGGGCCAGCAGCCACTCTACAGCGGTATCCCGGCCTGCCAGGGTGTCTGCCATGGTCTGCCGGACCAGTACATCCGGCTCCAGCGGCTCCACACCCCGGCCGGCGTCGGCATCCAGCAGGGCTCCCAGGTCAATGTACTTGCTGGACACCTGGACCTGGATGCCGGAGTTGGGCAGCCGGAAGCTCCCCACGGAGCCGAAGTGGTCCACACTGCCGCTGGTCAGATCCCCCACCAGGGGAATGCCCATCTCCTGGAGTTCCACGGCGTTGATGATGGCGGAGGAGAAGGTGGTCTCCCCGATCAGACCCACCACCTCTGTGCCCTGGTCCAGCTCCTGGCGCAGCAGGGTCAGCAGGGGCCAGATCACCCCGTCAGAGCCGCCGCCGTTGTTTCGCAGGTCGATCAGGATGCGACTATAGTCTCCCGCGTCCAGCGCTTGCCGGACCTGGGATGCAAAGGTCTCCATGGGCAGGTTCGGGTCCTCCCGGCAGACGTTGTACTGAATATAATAGGTATCCGGGTCCAACGCGAAGGCGCAGTAGAGCTTCTCCTGCTGCGCAGTGGCAGGGGCGGGGATCTGGGCCCCCAGCTGGGCGATCTGCTGGTCTTTCAGGGCCGTATAAGGCACCGCGGTGAGGGAGAGGGTATCGCCCTTTGCCAGAGTCAGCTCCAGAGGCTGGCCGGCCTCCGCCAGCCCCAGGTAGGCATAGTAGTCCGCCAGATTACACACCTGCCGGTACTGACGCCGGAGCTTCACCGGATTGTCGGCGCTGAGGACCTGTCCGAAAGCCTGGACAACGGTCTCCATGTCACGGCCGTTGACTGCGGTGACCTGCGTGCCCAGCAGAGCCTTGTGCTCCGCCGGCGCGGTGGTGAGATACCACTTCCCGTCCCGCCAGGAAAGGGCCATGGGGTAGGCGGAGACCTGGTCTATGATCTTGCCTGCCACCGGCACGCCGGTGTGGGAGTCCTCTGCCAGGGCCGTCAGGCTCTGGAGGTCAAAGAGAAATTCCACATCGCTCTCGGTGGCCAGGCGGGCCTCGATCTCCGCCTTCCGGGCCTGAAAGGCTGATTTCGGCGTATTGGCGAACAGATCCGGGTGGGCTGTCTCCAGCCCCGCCATCAGGCGGTCCAGGTCCTCCTGGCGGCTTTGGGTCGGCTCCGCGGCCAGAGCGGGGACGGAAAGGGTCAGGGCTGCCGTCAGGGCCATAGCTCCGGCCCGCCGGAGAAATACAGATCGTTGCATCATGGTGTTCCCTCTTGCTGTATGAGTATAATAGTACAGTAATGCAAAAGCCTGGGAATGTCAAGCCAAACTTTTTCATCTACTGGAGATCAATACGGTGCGAAGGGGGCAGATTCTTCAAAATGGCCGAATATTTTGGCGGGTTCTGTCGAAAAATTCACAGAAAAGCCGTAGACGCGGCGAACAAGAAGGGCTATAATCAATCGGCCAAGAAAGGAGCCGTGTCTGTGAAACAGAGAGAACACTTGCCGGATGCCCGGCATCCGGAGGAACGCGGCGCGTTCCTCTATATCCCCCTGCTGGCTGTCGGCCTGACATTGGTGATTGAGCTGTTCAATCACAAGGCCTTTACCAGCGGACTGACGTCCTTTTGGAATTTTGTCAGCAAAAGCCCCGCCGCCCTGGCGGTGAATACCCTGTTGGTGCTGATCACCCTGGTCCCCGCCCTGTTTTTCCGGCGGCGGATCTTTTGGTGTGTGCTGGTCTCCGTGGTGTGGCTGGCGGGCGGCGCGGTGAACGGATTTATTCTGCTCAACCGCATGACCCCCTTCACCGTGGCGGATCTGACGGTGTTTCAAACCGGCATCGACACCCTGCCCAATTATCTTTCCACCAAATATATCATCCTGCTGGCGGTGGGCGTGCTGCTGGCGGTGGCGGGGTTGGTCCTCCTCTTCTGGAAGGGGCCCCGGTCCGCCGCCTCAGGCAGGCGGAGAGCCATCTCCGGTGCGGCGGCCCTGGCGGTCTGCGGCACGCTGCTGGCGGGGAGCTGGGCCCTGGCCTTTGACCTGGGCCAGCTGTCCCGGGTCTTCTCCAACCTGGCCTTTGCCTATGAGGACTATGGATTTGGATACTGCTTTTTGCAGACCTGGCTGAACCGGGGCATCCGCCAGCCCACAGGCTATTCCGACCAGGATATGGACCGGATCGGGGACATGATCGCCCAGGATACCCAGCAGACCCAGGCCCAGACAGACGTCAATGTGATCTTCGTCCAGCTGGAGTCCTTTATCGATCCGGCGGAGATCGTGGGACTGGAGCTGTCGGAGAACGCCGTTCCCACCTGGACGGCCTTGAAGGAAAACTTCTCCAGCGGCTATCTCACGGTGCCGGTGGTGGGCGCCGGCACGGCCAACACGGAGTGCGAGGTTCTCACCGGTATGCGGACCCGGCTCTTCGGGCCTGGCGAGTACCCCTATCAGACCTGCCTGAAGGACCAGACGGTGGAGACGGTGGCCTATGATCTTAAGGCCAACGGTTACGCCACCCATGCCATCCACAACCACCGTGCCACCTTCTATGGCCGGAACAAGGTCTATGCCAACCTGGGCTTTGATGATTTTACCTCGATGGAGTATATGCCCAAGGTCCAGCTGACGCCCAAGCGCTGGGCCAAGGATGCCATCCTCTCCGGTCAGATCACCAAGGCGCTGAACACCACGCCGGATCAGGCGGACCTGGTGTTTACGGTCTCTGTCCAGGGCCACGGCAAGTACCCCACCAAGCAGGTGCTGGAGGACCCGGCGGTGACAGTCTCCGCCTGTCCCGATGGATGTGACCGCAACGCTATGGAGTACTATGTTAATCAGATCCGGGAGATGGACGACTTTGTGGAGCGATTGATCCTGATGCTCACTGCCCGGGAGGAGAGGAGCATCCTGGTCCTCTACGGCGATCACCTGCCGGCCCTGGGCCTGGAGAATGAGGACACCGCTTCCGGGAGCCTGTATCGGACGGAGTATGTCATCTGGGACAACTTCGGCCTGGAAGAGGTGGATGAGAATCTCCATGCCTATCAGCTCTCCGCGGCGGCTCTGAGCCGCATCGGCATCACCACCGGCCAGATGAACGCCTTCCATCAGTTCTGCCGGGAGGAGCCCACCTACGCCGCGGACCTGCGCAAGCTCCAGTACGATGTGCTGTATGGACATGAGTACCTCTATGCGGGGGAGAATCCCTATGTCCGTACAGACCTGGAAATGGGCATGGCGCCCATCCAGGTGAACCAGATCCTCCAGTCCGGAGAGGACTTCTGGTATATCATTGGCGAGAGCTTCAGCCCCTATTGTCAGGTGACCCGGGACGGGAAGCGGCTGGAGGCCGAGTATGTCTCTCCCCGGCTGATCCGGCTGGAGGAGGACCCCAAGACCGAGGACCCCAAAGATCTGGTGATCCAGGTGGTGGATAAGCACAACGAGATCCTCAGCGACACGGAATAAATCCACAAAGGCCCACCGCCAAATGGCGGTGGGCCTTGAAACTTTTGAGGAGCGGCGCAGCTATTTTTCGAAAGGGCTGCTAAAAATATGCCTGAGGCCGCGAACCCTGCGAGATGGTTTCGAGCAGAGAAAAAGCTCCCTGTCCAATGGACAGGGAGCTTTTTGAAAACGATCAGTCGGTCACGTAGGGCAACAGAGCGATCTGACGGGCCCGCTTGATGGCCTCGGTCAGCTGACGCTGATGCATGGCGCAGGTGCCGGTGGTTCTGCGGGGCAGAATCTTGGACCGCTCAGAGACGAAGCGGCGCAGCTTGGCGGCGTCCTTGTAATCAATGGACTCGCACTTCTCGGCGCAGAACTGGCAGACCTTGCGGCGCTTGCCGCGGCCCGGACGGGCGGGTCTCGCTTCACGATCAAAAGCCATGAGAGGTTCCTCCTTATATCAAAATCAATCAGAACGGCAGCTCGCCGTCTTCCTCGCCGATTTCTGCGAAATCGGACGGCCCGCCGCCGACAGACGGGGGCGCGGAATAGGCGGGCGCACCATAGGCGGGGGCGGAGCCATAATCTCCGCCGCTGTCTCGCTTGGAATCCCCAAAGTAGACATTGTCCGCCACGACCTCGGCACTGCGGCGCTTGCCGCCGTCCCGGTCGGTCCAGTCGCGGATTTGCAGCCGGCCCTCCACCACAGCCATGCGGCCCTTGGTGAAGTACTTGCTGACAAACTCCGCGGTGCTGCGCCAGGCCACGATGTCGATGAAATCCGTCTCCTTCTCGCCGTTTTGGGACTTGAAGTCCCGGTCCACGGCCAGGGAGAAGGACGTGACAGCGGTGCCGCTTCCGGTGCGGCGCAGCTCGGGATCACGGGTCAGACGACCCATGAGGATGATCCTGTTCAGCATGGGAGCCCCCTTACTCGCCCTTGCAGACGATCAGGGAACGCATGATGCCGTCGGCGATCCGGAGCTTACGATCCAGCTCCCGGGGGAAGGACGGCTCGCTGGTGAACGTCATCAGGACGTAGTAGCCCTCGGTCTTGTAGTTGATGGGATAAGCCAGCTTGCGGCTGCCCCACTCCTCCACCTCGACGGCGGAACCGTTCTGCTCGGCCAGGGTCTTGAAGCTGTTCACCAGAGCGGCGATGCCCTCCTCACCCTGTGCAGGGTCGATGATATACACGACCTCATAATTGGCAGTAACCTTTGCCATGTTTGCACCTCCTTTTGGACAGATGGCCCTCATTCTCAGATGAGGGCAAGGATAGCCCGCAAAATGCGAGCTCTATAATTATATAAGAAATTGGCAGAAAGTCAAGAGAAAATTTCATAAAACAGCCGGTAAAGGCACAGATTTTTGCTTTACCTGGCCTGCCTTTTCTGCTATAATATCTAAGTTATTATGGATTCATAGCGCCATTGGGCGCTGTGAGCGGACGGAAGAGAGGAGGCGGCGCCTCACATGAAGTATCAAAAGTGGAACATCAGCACCCCGGCGGAGCAGGACGTCGCCCGGCTGCGGGAAGCGGGATATCCCTATCTGCTCTCCACGGTGATGGCGGCCCGCGGTATCACCACGGCAGAGGAGGCCGCGGAGTTTCTGGACCGGGAGCGGAGCCTGACCATCTCGCCCATGCGGATGCGGGATATGGACCGGGCCGTGGAGCGGATCCAGCGGGCCATCAGCCAGGGAGAGACCATCGCCGTGTTCGGCGACTATGACGTAGACGGCATCACCTCCACGGTGCTGCTGCGGGACTATCTGAAAAGCTGCGGGGCGAAGTGCCTGCGCTATATCCCCCGCCGGATCGAGGACGGATACGGCCTGAGCAAGGACGCCATCCAGTCCCTGCGGGACCAGGGAGCTACTTTGATGATCACCGTGGACTGCGGCATCACCGGCGGGGAGGAGGTGGCCTTTGCCAACTCCATCGGGCTGGACGTGGTCATCACCGACCACCACGAGTGCAAGGAGACGCTGCCGGACGCTGTGGCGGTGGTGGACCCCCACCGGCCGGACTGCCCCTATCCCTTCAAGCATCTGGCCGGCGTGGGCGTGGCGCTGAAGCTGGTGCTGGCCCTGGGCGGCGAGAACCGGGAGGACGCGCTGTTCGCCCGGTACTGCACCCTGGCCGCCATCGGCACCATCGCCGATGTGATGCGGATGGAGGGGGAGAACCGGACCATCGTCTCCTGCGGGCTGGAGGCGCTGTCCCACACGGATTTTGTGGGCATCCATGCGCTGCTGCGGGAGGCAGGGCTTCTCGGAAAGCCCATCACCTCCATTCAAATCGGCTTCGTCCTCTCCCCCCGGATCAACGCGGCGGGGCGGATGGGCGCGGCGGACCTGGCGGCGGACCTTTTGGAGACTGACGATCCCGCCCGGGCGGAGGAGCTGGCCAGGGCATTGTGTGAGCTCAACCGCCAGCGCCAGACGGTGGAGCAGGAGATCTGCGCCGACGCCACGGCCAAGATCCAGTCCCTCCAGACAGAGGAGCGCAGCGCGCTGGTCCTCTCCAGCGAGGCCTGGCACCAGGGCGTGGTGGGCATCGTGGCCTCCCGTCTGGCGGAGAAATACTCCTGCCCCAGCTTTATGATCCATCTCAAGGACGGCGTGGGCAAGGGGTCCTGCCGCTCCTACGGCGGACTGAACCTGTTTGCCGCCCTGGAGTCCTGCGCGGACCTGCTGGACGGCTTCGGCGGCCATGAGCTGGCTGCCGGCTTTACCATTCCCGAGGGGAATATCCAGGCCTTCCGGACCCGGATGAACCGCTATGTCCGCGCCGCCTCCGGCGGGCGGACGCCGGTGAGCTCTTTGGAATTGGACGCGGCCATCACCTGCCCCGGCGAAGTGACGCTGGAGCAGGTGGAGGAGCTTGGCCGCCTGGAGCCCTACGGCGCCGGGAATCCCCGGCCCGCCTTTGCCCTGCTGGGGGCCACGGTGGACGCGGTCCAGCCTGTGGGCCAGGGCCGGCATTTGAAGATCCGCCTGAGCAAGGGCACCAGCCGCTTTGAGGCTATCTTCTTCTCTGTGGCGGAGGAGGCCTGCGGCCTGCGGCCCGGGACACGGGTGGACGCGGCCTTTTATCTCCAGGCCAACACCTTCCGGGGCGTGACCACGCTGCAATTACAGCTGATCGATCTGCGGCCCTCCCTGACGCCCAGCCGCCACGAGGCGGCGGACCTGGCGCTGGTGCACCGGCTGCTGGAGGGGGAGAGCGTCACCAGCCAGGAGGCGGTGCGGCTCCAGCCCTCCCGGGATCAGTTCGCAGCCTGCTGGCGGGCGCTGGAGAGCCAGCTGCGCCAGGGAAAGGCGGAGAAGGACACCCTGCCGTATCTGCGGTATCTGGCGTCCCGGTCCGGCGGAAGCGACAGCTTTCTCCGGGCGGCGCTGGCGCTGGAGGTGTTCCAGGAGCGGGGACTGATCTCCCTGGCCAGCCGGGGTAGCCAGCTGAAGCTGTGCCTGATCCCCACCCAGGGGAAGGTGGATCTGTCCGCCTGCCCCTACTTGTCCCGTCTGCGGGACCCCTGTGACGGAAGGAAGGTGAGCCCATGACCATAGAAGAGCAGTATGAACTGCTGGAAAAGACCGTTCTGGGGTATAATCCCGGGGCGGATATCCCTCAGATCCGGGCGGCCTTCGCCTTTGCCGAGGAGGCCCACCGGGACCAAAAGCGCAAGAGCGGCGAGCCCTATATCATCCACCCCCTGGCGGTGGCCCAGATCGTGGCGGAGGAGCTGCGGCTGGACAGCGAGTCCATCGAGGCCGCGCTGCTCCACGACGTCATCGAGGATACCCCGGCCACGGAGGAGCAGGTGGCCAAGCTCTTTTCTCCCACGGTGGCGGCACTGGTGGAGGGCGTCAGCAAGCTGACCCGCATCCAGTATGCCACCAAGGAAGACGAGCAGATGGAGAACCTTCGCAAGATGCTCATTGCCATGAGCAAGGATATCCGGGTGATCCTGATCAAGATCTCCGACCGGGTCCACAATATGCGGACCATGGAGTATCAGTCCCCTGCCAAGCAGAAGCAAAAGTCCCTGGAGACCATGGAGATCTACGCGCCCATCGCCCACCGGCTGGGCATGCAGCGGATCAAGTGGGAGCTGGAGGACCTCTCCTTAAAATATCTGGACCCGGTGGGCTTCCAGGAGATCAACTCCAAGCTGGAGGAGAAGAAAGAGGAGTACGACGATTTCATGTGCCGTACCCAGGCCCAGATCGACGAGCGGCTCAAGGAGCTGAACATCCCCCACACGGTCTATGGCCGGATCAAGCACCCCTACTCCATCTATCGCAAGATGTTCAATCAGAACCGGTCCCTGGAGGAGATCTTCGACCTGTTTGCCTTCCGGGTGATCGTGGAGAACGTGGGAGACTGCTATAATGTCCTGGGCGTGGTCCACGATATCTATAAGCCCATCCTGGGCCGGTTCAAGGACTATATCGGCACCCCCAAGCCCAACGGCTACCAGTCCCTCCACACCACCGTGGTGGGCAGCGACGGCATCCCCTTCGAGGTCCAGATCCGGACCCGGGAGATGCACGAGATCGCCGAATATGGCGTGGCGGCCCACTGGAAGTACAAGCAGGGGGGCCAGGGCAGCGGCACCGAGGGGCGGTATGAGTGGGTCCGCCGCCTGCTGGAAAACCAGGACGGCGCCGACGCCGAGGACTATATCCACTCTTTGAAAATCGATATGTTCTCCGACGAGGTCTTCGTCTTCACGCCCAACGGCGACGTGCAGAACCTCCCCGCCGGAGCTACCCCCATCGACTTTGCCTATGCCATCCACTCCGCCGTGGGCAACCGGATGGTGGGGGCCAAGGTCAATAACCGGATCGTCACGCTGGATCACGTGCTGAAAAACGGCGATATCGTGGAGATCATGACCTCCAAGAACGCCAAGGGCCCCAGCCGGGACTGGATGAAGATCGCCAAGTCCAGCGAGGCCAGAAGCAAGATCCGCCAGTGGTTCAAGAAAGAGCGCCGGGACGAGAACATCGCCAACGGCCGCTCCTCCTTCGAGGCGGAGCTGAAGCACTGTGGATTATCCATGCGGGACGTGACCGATCCCGAGCTGCTGCCCAGCCTTTTGAAAAAGGTGGCCTATCCCACGCTGGAGGATATGTATGCCGCCATCGGCTACGGCGGCTTCTCCGCCCAGAAGGCGGTGAGCCGGATGCAGGGCGAGATCCTGCGGGTGGCCCGCCAGCACCAGCTGGAGCAGCAGGCGGCGGAGGCCGCCGAGGCCAAGCCCGCCAAGGAAGAGCCCAAGCCCCCCGCGCCCAAGCGGATCAAGAGCGAGCAGGGGATCATCGTGGAGGGGCTGGACAACTGCTTGGTGAAGTTCTCCAAGTGCTGCACGCCGGTCCCCGGCGATGAGATCGTGGGCTTTATCACCCGGGGCTACGGCGTGTCCGTCCACCGGGCGGACTGCCCAAACGCCTCTTTGGAGAGACGAAGCCAGCCGGACCAGGCAGGCCGCTGGATCAAGGTCTCCTGGGGCGCGGATACCAATGACAATTATCCCACGGTGCTGGAGGTGCTGTGCAAGGACCGCCAGGGATTGCTGCTGGACGTCTCCGCGGCGTTGTCCACGACCAACACCTTCGTGCTGGGCGTCAATACCCGGAGCACAGAGGACGGCTTTGCCGTGATCCGGCTGGAGATCCGGGTCCGGGACAGCGCCCAGCTCCAGTCTGTGATGAACAAGCTCCACCAGATCTCCGGCGCGCTGCAAGTCAGCCGCCCGGCGGGATGAGCGAGGTTTCAGGCGCCCCGTCCCAGTGGAGCGGGCGGGGAGGCCGATCAATCGGAAAAGGAGTCGAACAAGATGCGCGCGGTGGTAACACGAGTGGCCCAGGCGTCTGTGACCATTGACGGACAGGTCAACGGCCAGATCGGAAAGGGCTTTTTGATTTTGCTGGGCGTGGGCCCCAAGGACACGGAGGAGACGGCGGTGAAGCTGGCGGAGAAGATCTGCAACCTCCGGGTCTTTGAAGATGAGAACGGAAAGATGAATCTGAGCCTGGAGCAGGTGGGCGGGAGCCTTCTGGTGGTGAGCCAGTTCACGCTGTACGCCGACACCTCCTCCCGCCGTCCCGGCTTCACCGGCGCGGCCAAGCCGGACGTGGCCATCCCGCTGTATGAGACCTTTATGGCTCACTGCCGGGAGCGGGGCTTTGCCGTGGAACACGGGGAGTTCGGCGCGGATATGCAGGTGGCCTCCGTCAATGACGGACCGGTGACCATCCTGTTTGACACAGAGCGGCCCTGAAAACGAAAGAAAAAGAGGAGGAAAGACTATGGAAATCCTTATGGAATGGATCATGGGAGTGATCCTGGTGGGACTGCTTGTCTACCTCGTCTATCTGGCCCTTTACTGCTTGGTGAAGCGGGCGGTCCGGGCCGCGCTGAGAGAGCATGAGGCGGAGCGGGGCGCGGCCCTGACCGCCAGCCGGGGAGAGACCCCGGCATCCACCCCCGCGGAAGGGGAAAAACCGAAGAGTTGAGGTGATTTACATGGAGATCAAATATTTGCCGGTGGCCCCCTATGGGACCAACTGTTATTTCCTCTGTGACAAGGAAGCGGGCGTGTGCGCCGTCATCGATCCGGGCGGAAGCCCGGAGCAGGTCCTGGCGGCGCTGGAGAAGCTGAACTGCCGCCCCTGCGTGATCCTGCTGACCCACGGCCACTATGACCATACCGGCGCGGTGGCGGACCTGCTGGCCAAATATCCGGACTTGAAGGTCCACATCCACCGGGGCGACTATCAGGATGTGGACACCAAGCTGTTCCCCCTGTCCGTCCAGGTGCCGGCGGAGTCTGTGGTGCTCTATGACGAGGGGGATACCATTCCCGTGGGCGGGGCCCAGGTGGAGGTGCTTCACACCCCCGGCCACTCTGAGGGCAGCGTGACGCTGCGGTGCGGTAGCGCGCTGTTTTGCGGAGATACGCTGTTTGCCGGCTCCTGTGGCCGGACGGACTTTGCCGGCGGCTCCGTGCCCAAGATGATGGCCTCTTTGAAGCGGCTGGGCAGCCTGGAGGGTGACCTGGACGTGCTGCCGGGCCACATGGAGAGCTCTACCCTGGACCGGGAGCGCAAGACCAACCCCTATCTGCGCCAGGCCATGCAGAAGTGAGAGGCGCCCTATGAAACTGCTGCTGCGGGGCCACGACGAGCGGTATGTGGTGGAGCAGAGTCTGCTGAATCTGTTCCCCGGCGAGCTGCCGGTCTACGAGCCCATCGGGCCTGAGGACGACGCCTGGGCCATCGTCTCTCTGGAGGAGAACGGCGAATGGTGCCGCGTGACGGTGGAGCTGAGCTGGCAGGGAAAGACGGAGACGCGCCAGTATGCGTGCCCCCTCTCCGGCACGGACTTTGCCCGGGAGGGCCAGCGGCGCCACGCCGTGGGAGCCGCCTTTTTCCTGGCGGCCCAGGCGGTGACCGGGACCTGTCCCCCCTGGGGGATGCTGACCGGCGTCCGGCCGGATAAGCCGGCCACCGCCGCCTTGGCGGCGGGAAAGACGCCGGCGGAGGCCCAGGCGCTGCTGGAGGATTTTTACTATGTGACGCCGGACCGGGCGGCCCTGGCGGCGGAGACTGCCGCCGCGGCCCTGACCGCCGCCCGGAAGCTGGAAAAGCGGGATATTGCCGTGTATGTGGGCATTCCCTTCTGCCCCACCCGGTGCGCCTACTGCTCCTTTGTGAGTCAGTCGGTGGAGCGGAGCTTCTCCCTGGTGGAGCCCTATGTGGACGCCTTGGTGGAGGAGATCACCGCCGGCGGGCGGATGGTCCGGGAGCTGGGGCTTCGCTGCCGGGCGTTCTATATGGGCGGCGGCACGCCCACCACCTTGACGGCGGCCCAGATGGACCGGGTCCTGACGGCCTTTGAGACCGCCTTTGACATCCTGCCCTGCGAGGAGATCACGGTGGAGGCCGGCCGGCCGGACACCATCACCGCCGAGAAGCTGGCGGTGCTGAAAAGCCACGGCGTCACCCGGATCTCCGTGAATCCCCAGACCATGGAGGCTTCGGTCCTCCGGGCCATCGGCCGCCGCCACAGCCCCGGAGATATCGAGCGGGCCATGGAGCTGGCGGGGGCCTACGGCTTTCCCCATGTGAACATGGACCTGATCGCGGGACTGCCGGAGGACACGCCGGAGGGCTTCCGCCGGTCCCTGGACCGGTGTTTGGAGTTTGGCACGGACAATGTCACCGTCCACACGCTGGCGCTGAAAAAGGGCAGCCGGATCCTGACAGAGGGCCTGGCCATTCCCGGCCCCCAGGCGGTGGCGGAGATGCTGGATTACGCCGGTCCGGTCCTGCGGAAGGCGGACTATGCGCCCTATTATCTCTACCGGCAGAAGCATATGTCCGGCAGCTTTGAGAATATCGGCTGGAGCCGGAATGGCGGCGCGTGCTGGTACAACATCTATATCATGTCGGAGCTGTGCTCCATTTTGTCCTTCGGCGCCGGCGGGTCCACCAAGATGGTGGACGGCGGCCGGATCCAGCGGGTATTCAACATCAAGTATCCGGCGGAGTACACCCAGCGGCCGGAGAAATGGCAGGCCAATCAGGCGGCCTTCGCCGCCTTTTACCGGGAGGGCCCGGAACAGCCCTGAGAGATGGAATGACTGGAAGGAGGAATCCCCATGAACGAGACGTTCAAGACGATCCTGGATACCGCCAAGGAGGCGGCCCTGTGGGCCGGCGAGGCCACGGTGGACGGGGCCTGCTGCCTGGGCAGAGCCGCCGGGGACCTGGTGGACCGTGCCAAGCAGAAGCTCCGGCTGGCCACGCTGGAGGGCGCTGTGGAGGGCACTCTGGCAGAGGTGGGCGAGCTCCTCTATGCCACCCACACCGGGACGCCCACCGATTCCCAGGTGCTCCAGGAGAAGCTGGAGAAGATCGACGCCCTCAAAGCGGAGATCACCCGCCTGGAAGGCGCCGTTGTCTGCCCCATCTGCGGCGCGGCGGCCCGCAGCGGCGACGTGTTCTGCCGGGAGTGCGGAGGGAAGCTTTGATGGAGACTTACTCCTTTGCTCAGTACCGCCAGAGCGCCGACGTTCTGGCGGAGCGGCTGGGGGCCTTCCGGCCGGAGGTGCTGCTGATCCTGGGCTCCGGCCTGGGGGCCCTGGGGGACCGGGTGGAGGAGCCCATCCTCGTCCCTTACGGCGACGTGCCCCATATGAAGTGCTCCACCGCCCCGGATCATCAGGGGCGGTTCGTCTTCGGGTCTCTGGCAGGCCGGCGGGTGGCGGTGATGCAGGGCCGGCTCCACACCTACGAGGGCTGGTCCTTTGCCGACGTCAGCTACCCGGTCCGGGTGCTGCGGCTGCTGGGGGCGGAGACGCTGATCGTCACCAATGCTGCCGGCGCGGTGAACACTGCCTTTTCCGCCGGGGACCTGATGCTCATCACCGACCATATCAAGCTCTTTGGCGTCAGCCCGCTCTGGGGGCCCAATCCGGAGGAATTCGGCCCCCGGTTCCCGGATATGAGCCGGGTGTATACGCCGTCTCTCCAGGAGGCGGCCCGGCAGGCTGCCCAAGAGCTGAACATCCCCCTGCGCCAGGGGGTCTACATGTATTTCCCGGGGCCCCAGTACGAGACGCCTGCCGAGGTGCGGGCCGCCCGGCTGCTGGGGGCTGACGCCGTGGGCATGTCCACGGTGCCGGAGGCCATCACCGCCGCCCACTGCGGCATGAAGGTCCTGGGCTTTACCCTGTGTACCAATATGGCCGCCGGCGTGCTGGACCAGCCCCTGTCCGGGGAGGAGGTCATCGCCGCCGGTCAGGCCGCGGCGCCCCGGTTCGCCGCGCTGGTCACGGCGTGTCTCAGCCGGGTATAATGGGCGAGCCTTTGCCATAGGCTTCCCTGTATGATTCTGAAAAGACCGAGGTAATCGCTTCATGTCCAATTCAAAAAAGCAGTCCTTTCTGGGCGGCGCGGCCATCCTGGCTGCCGCAGTGGCCGTTGTCAAGATCATCGGCGCGTTCTATAAGTTCCCGCTGAACAACATCCTGGGCGGCGAGGGCAAGGCATACTTCAACACGGCCTATTATATCTACAATGTGCTGCTGACGATCTCCACTGCCGGACTGCCTTTGGCGATCTCCAAGCTCACAAGTCAGGCCCATGCTCAGGGACGGGAGAATGAGAAGCGGAAGATCTTCCGCACGGCCATCGTGCTCTTTTTCTGCCTGGGCGCTGTGGGATCGCTGTTTATGTACTTCCAGTCCGGAGCCCTGGCGGGCTTCCTGGAGAACAGTTTGGCAGCCGAGGCCGTGCGGGCGCTGGCGCCTGCCGTGTTCTGCGTGTGCCTGCTGGCCTGTATGCGGGGCTATACCCAGGGCCAGGGCAACATGACGCCCACCGCTGTCAGCCAGGTGCTGGAGGCGCTGTGCAAGCTGGGCATCGGCCTGCCGCTGGCCTGGTATCTTCTGCGGGCGGGGCGGAGCCTGGAGACCGGCGCCGCCGGAGCGATCTTCGGCGTGACTGTGGGCACGGTGCTGTCCATGCTGTTTTTGATCGGCTATCTGATGACCCATCAGAACCGGACGGAGTCTCTGGACGTCCCCTCCAGCAGCGCCGCGCTGATGCGCCAGATCCTGGTCATCGGCATCCCCATCACCCTCAGCAACTCCG
Organism: uncultured Dysosmobacter sp.; assembly: GCA_963560095.1. GTDB lineage: Bacteria > Bacillota > Clostridia > Oscillospirales > Oscillospiraceae > Oscillibacter. The sequence goes on from CAUWNE010000021.1 coordinate 26,014, forward strand.
CCATGAGCATCATCAACCTCATTGACACCAAGATCGTCATGGGGCAGCTGCAAAACGCACTGCTGCTGACGGAAAAAGAGGCGGCGGCGCTGAACGGCCAGTATGGCATGGCCATGGATATGCCCAACATGGTGGCTTCCTTTGTTTATCCCGTGACGATGAGCCTGATCCCCTTTGCGGCGGCAGCTCTGGCCAAGGGGGACCACGGCGGCGCGGATCGGATCATCTCCTCCGCCTTTCGGCTGATCGCCATTCTGGCGCTGCCGGCGGGGATCGGGCTGTCCGTGCTGTCCACGCCCATTATGGTGCTGGTGCTACCGTCCCAGTATGAGGACGCCTTGGCGGCCGGACCCCATCTGCGGATTTTGGGCATCGCCTTGATCTGCATCTGCCTGATGATCCTCACCAACGCCATTTTGCAGACCTACGGCAAGGAGAAGCTGCCGATTTTCACGGTCATCGCCGGCGGCGTGACCAAGGTGGTCATGAACTATATCCTGGTGGGCAATCCGGAGATCAACATCCACGGCGCGCCCATCTCCACCCTCTGCTGCTATCTGGTGATCGTGGTGCTGAACCTGTTCTTCGTGTGGAAATACTCCCCCCGCAAGCCCCGCTATCTTCAGCTGTTTGTCAAGCCCGCGGCGGCCTCGGCCCTGATGGGCCTTTGCGCCTGGGCGGTCCATGGACTGGTGTTCCGGCCCCTCTCTGCCGGCCACTCGGTCTACGGGGCAAATGCCATCGCCACCCTGGCCGGCATCTGCGCCGGCGCGGCGGTGTACGGCGTGCTGGTCATCGCGCTGCGGATTTTGCGGGCAGAGGACGTCCGGACGATCCCCCACGGAGAGAAACTTATTAAACTTCTGCACTTGAAGTGAGAAAATCCTTGATTTCCAAGGGGTTTCCACGAAAACTTCTTGCAAAGGCGGATAATGTATGGTAGATTTTCAATGTAAGACCCGCTACACCTGGGAGGACCTGGTGGAGATCGTCCGGCTTCTGCGGGGGCCGGGGGGCTGCCCCTGGGACGCGGAGCAGACCCACAGCTCCATTCGCCGGAATTTCCTGGAGGAGACCTACGAGGCCCTGGACGCCATCGACCGGGACGATCCCCGGGATCTGTGCGAGGAGCTGGGCGATGTTTTGATGCAGGTGGCCATGCACGCCCAGATGGAGGCGGAGCGGGGCCGGTTCACCATGGAGGACGTGGTGGACGGCGTGGCCCAGAAGCTGGTCTACCGCCACCCCCACGTCTTTGGCGGTGGGATGACGGCGGACAACAGCCAGGAGGTCCTGGTGAACTGGGAGATCCTCAAGCGCCGGGAGAAGGGCCAGCGGTCCACAGCCGACGCCATCGAGGCGGTGCCTCATACGCTGCCGGCCCTGTGGCGGGCGGAGAAGATCCAGTCCAAGACCGCCAAGGCGGGCTTCAACTGGGATACGATCCAGGGGGCGCTGGACAAACTGGAGGAAGAGGTCCGGGAGCTGCGCCAGGCGGTGGAGTCCGCCCGGGACATCGAGGCGCCCCACGGCGTCCGGGAGGAGGCTGGCGACGCGCTGTTCATCCTCTCTAAAATTGCCCAGCTCTCCGGCGTGGACCCGGAGGATGCCCTGCATCGGGCCTGCGACAAATTTGACGCCCGCTTCCGCCTGGTGGAGGCGGCGGCGGACAAGCCCCTGGCCGACTGCTCCGAGACGGAGCTGGTGGCCTTGTGGGAGGACGCCAAGCACAAGCTGTCTTAAAACGCGCAAGCGATTAAGAAATAAATTTACGAATGTACAGATACAGGAGGATACGATCCATGAATAAGGCTGAGCTGATCAATGCCGTGGCCGCTGCCACTGAATTTTCCAAGAAGGACGCTGAGGCTGCTGTCAACGCCGCTCTGGAGGCGATCACCGCCGCTTTGCAGGAGGGCGACAAGGTCCAGCTGGTGGGCTTTGGTTCCTTTGAGGTGAAGAAGCGCGCCGCGCGGGTCGGCCGGAACCCCAAGACCAACGACACCATTGAGATCCCCGCCTCTGTCGTGCCGGTGTTCAAGGCCGGCAAGGCCCTCAAGGACGCTGTGGCGAAGTAAAGAGGGAGACTTCGTCTTCGCTCCCGGTCGTTCCTCACGGGGAGAGCGCGGGAGAGACCAAAACCACGAACTGCCGGCACCCGGTGCCGGCAGTCCTTTTATAGGAGAAGAACCATGCGTTTGGATAAGTATTTGAAAGTTTCCCGCCTGATCAAGCGGCGGACGGTGGCCAACGAGGCCTGCGACAACGGGCTGGTGGAGGTCAACGGAAAGGCCGCCCGGGCCTCCTACGAGGTCAAGCCGGGGGACCGGATCACCCTGCGCTTCGGGGCCCGGACGGTGACGGTGGAGGTGGTGTCGGTCCAGGAGACCGTCCGCCAGGCGGAGGCCTCCGCCCTGTACCGGGAGATCCTCTGAGGGCCGGCGGTTCTATTTTCCCGGAGTCTGCCATAGGATGCGGACAGGGAGGATGAGCCGATGAAAGACTATAACGCGACCTCCGCCATGGAACACCGGCTGGAGCTGGTGGGGCGGGAGCGGCTGACGATCTCCGGCGTGGAGGACGTGGGCCGCTTTGATGAGACGGGCATCGTGATGACCACCGCCGTGGGAACGTTGGTGGTGACCGGGGAGGACCTGCACATCGACAAGCTCTCTCTGGACGGGGGAGAGCTCCACGTGGACGGCCGCATCGACGCGGTCACCTATGAGGAGGAGAGCCAGGGCCGGGGCGGCTTTTTCAGCCGTCTCTTCGGATAATGGGCAACCAGATCTCCCAGCAGCTTTTGACCTTTGCCCAGTCGATCCTGCTGGGCCTGGCCGCCGGAGTGCTCTACGACCTGCTGCGGCCCTTCCGGCTGCGCTGGCCCCGGTGCACCGGCGTGCTGGACGGAGGCTACTGCCTGGGCGTCGGGGCGGCGTCCTTCACCTTCCTGCTGGAGCGGGGGGAGGGAGAGCTGCGGGGATTCATGGTCCTGGGGGCCCTGGGCGGGGCGGTGGTGTACTTCTGCGCCTGTTCCCAGATGCTGCGGCCGCTGTGGGAGTTCTGGGCGGAGACGCTGGCGGAGCTGGGGCGCCTGACCGCCCTGCCCTTGGGCTGGATCAGAAAATTTTGCACAAAAATAGCGGTCCGGGGAAAAAATCTCTTTTATTTTACCCGGAAATGCTATACAATAAGAAAAAACCCATCTCGCAGAGGAGGCAGGCGCGGTGAAAAAGTCCCCCGCAAAAAAGAGAACCCGGGTCAGCCCGCTGACGCGGGTGGTCATTCTGGTGCTGCTGGCGGCTTTGGGCTGGCAGCTGTACGGACTGCGGGGCCAGCTGGAGCGGGCCCAGACCGAGCGGGATCAGTACGCCGCTCAGGTGGCGGAGCAGAAGCGGGAAAACGCCGCTCTGGAGGCCGACATCGCCGAGGGTCCCACCGAGGAAAAGCTTCAGGAGATCGCCCGGGATGAGCTGGGCCTGGTAAAGCCCGGCGAGTATGTTTTTGAGCCCGGCGGCTGACGCCGTGTCAGGGCTGTGTGTTCTAAGCATCATCAGCAAACAGTGGAAGGAGAAACATAGCAGTATATGGAGCCTCAGGTAGGGAGTATTTTAGAGGGGAAAGTGACCACCATCACCAAGTTCGGTGCCTTTGTGGCCGTGGAGGGCGGCAGGTCCGGACTGGTACACATCTCAGAGATCGCAAATACGTTTGTCAACGACGTGCGGGACTATCTCCAGGAGGGCCAGACCGTCCGGGTGGTGGTGCTGCCGGCGGAGAACGGCAAGCTGAATCTATCCATCAAGCGGGCGCTGCCCCAGGCAGCCCGTCCGGCAAGACCCGCGCCCCGGCCGGCGCAAAGACAGCCGTCTGCGGCGCCGTCCTCCCGGCCCGTTTCGGCGGGTGGTCCCCAGCAGCCGCTGCCGCCCTCCGGCGACAGGGCCTTTGAGGACAAGCTCAAACAGTTCCTCACCGCCTCAGAGGGGAAGATGGCGGACCTGCACCGCAGCATGGACGGTAAGCGGGGCGGCGGACGGAGAAGAAAGTGATCCTAATTTCAAAGGACTGCCCACTGGGCAGTCCTTTTTTTCTGCCTGCGGGCGGCTCTGGGGATAAAAAAGAGCCGCCGCGGCGCAAAGCACCGGGCGGCCCAAGCGGGTGGGATATTGGAAAGCTTCCTGGATTATCGTAGCACAGAGAGAGCAGCTTTGTAAATAGGAGCTTTTGTCGGGCAGGGGCTTCTTTTGTCGGATGAGGCGCTTCCTGAATAAGTTGTGAATTCTGTTGAGTTTTTTCTATACAAATAGAAAGATCTGTGTTATACTCAACAAAAGAGAGGCCGAGGACTCTCTTCCACACGAAAGGAGCGATCACCATGAAGTACACCTACGCCTGTAAGAAAGTCACCCTGAACAACTCCATCAAAAGCTATACGGAGAAGCGGATCTCCAAGCTGGAGCGGTATTTTCGGGAGGATGACACCACGGCCGCGGTGACGTTTTCCGTGGAGAAGAACCACCTGTGCACGGTGGAGATCACTATCCGGGATGGGGGCACGCTGCTCCGGGCCCAGACCCAGGCGCCGGACGGAGATATGCGCAGTGCTGTGGACGCCGCGGTGGGGTATATTGAGCGTCAGATCCTAAAGAACAAGACCCGTCTTTCCAAGCGGCTGCGGAGCGAGAATTTCCCCGCCCCTGCCCCGGATGACGAGTTTGAGGTGGCCGAGGAGAAGGAGTTTGAGATCGTTCGGACCAAGCGCTTCTCTGTTAAGCCCATGAGCCCGGAGGAGGCCATCCTCCAGATGAACCTGCTGGATCACGATTTCTTCGTGTTCCGCAGCAGCGAGGATGACAGTCTGTGCATCGTCTATCAGCGTCGCAACGGCGGCTATGGACTGATCGTCACCGACGAGGAGGACTGAACGTCTGCAAGATTGAGAAACCGGGGACCGTGTGAGCGGTCCCCGGTTTTTTGTGCAGTTCAGCAGATAGACGCTGCGAGAGCGTGCTTGTCAGCTCTCCCGCTTTTTGAACAGGCGGATGGACAGGGGGATGGAGATGGCGGTGAGGACCAGGGCGGCCACAGGCAGTCCGGCAGTCACCAGCACCGGGAAGAGCAGAGCGCTGTTGGCGGCGGCCTCCTCCATAGCCCCCATCATGCCGGCGGAGCCGCAGACCAGAAAGATGGTCAGGAACATGACCAGCCGGGCCTTTTCCACGCCGAAGCGGAACATCAAAGGAAGGGTCAGGGCCAGGATGCAGAGGCTGGTGCAAAACGCCAGCAGGGAGACCTTAGGGGAGAATGTGGCGCTGAGGTGGAAAACCGCGGAAATGACCGTTTGCAGCAGCAGAGAGATGATGACCGACGCGCCGGCGGCCAGCCAGCCGAAGAGATACTTAGAGAGGACCAGATCCCGGTGGGAGTAGGGCATGGTGGCGGCCAGCTGGTCCCATTTGCTCCGCTCGTCATAGGCCATGGCTGTGTAGGGCAGCATGGCGGTGTAGACCACGGCGAAGGTGGCGTTGAAGGAGCCGGGGATGGCGGAGAAGACCAGGATCAGGATCAGAAAGTAGCGGGCCTGCCGCCACAGCACGTAGAAGTCTTTTAAGATCAGGGCGCTCATGAATGCTTCGCTCCTTTCACGGTAAAGAGAATGATGTCCTCCACAGTGGGCCGCTCCAGCTGGAAGCCGGCGGGGGCCCGGTCCCGGCGGATCAGAGCCCGGACGCCGCTGTAGCCGTTGGGCTCCCGGGCCACGATGGCCTCAGGGAGGAGACAGTCCAGCTGCTCGGCGCTGTCGGTGAAGATGCCGTAGGTCTCCAGCAGCTGGTCCTTTTCATCGCAGAACAGCAGCTGGCCCTGGTGGAGAAAGGCGATGTAATCGCACAGCTTCTCCAGGTCGCTGAGAATGTGGGAGGAGATCAGGATGGAGTGATCCTCTGCCCGGGTGAAGTCGTTGAACAGCTCCAGGACCTGGTCCCGCACAATGGGGTCCAGGCCGGAGGTGGCCTCGTCCAGCACCAGCAGCCGGGGGCTGTGGCTCATGGCCACGGCGATGGCCAGCTTCATCCGCATGCCCCGGGAGAAGTCCTTAAAGGCCTTTTTCTCCGGCAGCTCGAACCGGCGGAGAAAAGCGCCGTAAGCGGACCCATCCCAGCGGCGATAGGTCTTGGACATGATCTTGCCCACCTGGAGGGCGTTCAGGCTCTCGGGAAAATAGGCCTCGTCCAGCACCACGCCGATGTCCTCCTTGGCCTGGCGGAATTCCGGAGAGGCGGCGTCTACGCCCAGGACCCGGGCCTGGCCGCTGTCGGGCCGCAGGGCCCCCATCAGCAGGCGGATGGTGGTGGATTTGCCGGCGCCGTTTTCGCCCACCAGGCCGCAGATGGTGCCGCTGGGCACCCGCAGGCTCAGGTCCTGGATGGCGAAGCTGTCAAAGTGCTTGGAAATGTGAGAGAGTTCAATGGCGTTTGTCATAGCGGTTCTTCCTCCAATAGGATGCACAGCATGTTCTGCAATTCTTGGGGCCCTACGCCGCAGCTTTTGGCAAGCTCGGCGGCGGCGGTGAGATGGCTCTCCAGCTCCTGGAGCTGGCGCTCCCGGATCAAATCCAGGTTTTTCTCCGCCACGAAGCAGCCTTTGCCGGCCACGGTGGTGAGAAAGCCCTGGGCCTCCAGCTCGTCATAGGCCCGTTTGGTGGTGATGACGGAGATTTTCAGATCCTTGGCCAGCCCCCGGATGGAGGGCAGAGCCTCTCCCGGCGACAGGGCCCCGGAGATGATCTGAGCCTTGATCTGCTGGCAGATCTGTTCGTAGATCGGTTGGTTGTTGGTGTTGCGGATAATGAGTTCCATGGATACTCCTCCGTTCGTACTGTACATGAACAATATATACAGTATACACGGTTTGTCAAGAGGTTTTTCAAAAAACGCAAAAAAAGAGGACCGCATCTCTGCGGTCCTCTCGGCGGGGATGGGATCAGGCTTCTGCCTGCCGGCGCATGAGAGCGATCTCGGCGGCGTAGCCGGGGAGCTCATTGGGAGTCTCCAGACAAAAGGGCAGGTCCCGGAGGGCCGGATGGCAGACCACCCGGGTCAGGGCCTCCAGGCCGATGCAGCCCTCGCCGATCCGCTCGTGGCGGTCCTTTCGGGCGCCGGCGGGGTTCTTGCTGTCGTTGAGGTGGAGGGCCTTCAGCCGGTCCAGACCGATGACCCGGTCAAACTCGGTCAAAACGCCGTCCAGATCGCCGATGAGATCGTAGCCGGCGTCGGAGACGTGGCAGGTGTCCAGGCAGACGCCCATCTTCTCTGAGAGCTCCACCCGGTTCAGAATCTCCCGGAGCTCTTCAAAGCGGCCGCCCACCTCGCTGCCCTTGCCGGCCATCGTTTCCAGCAGGACGGTAGTGGCCTGGTCCGGCCGGAGGATGGCGTTGAGACCGTCGGCGATGTAGGCGATCCCGGCCTCGGTCCCTTGGCCCACATGGCTGCCGGGGTGGAAGTTGTAGTATTGGCCGGGGATGTGGTCCAGGCGGCGCAGGTCGTCGGCCATGGTCTCCCGGGCGAACTGCCGGTTGGCCTCCTCGGCGCCGCAGAGATTCAGGGTGTAGGGGGCATGGGCGATGATGGGAGCAAAGTGGTGCTCCGCCAGCAGGGAGACTAGAGCGGCGGCGTCCGCCGGGTCCAGGTCCTTGGCCTTGCTCCCCCTGGGATTTCGGGTAAAGAATTGAAAGGTATCCGCCCCCAGCTCCAGCGCCTGCCGCCCCATGGCGGCAAAGCCCTTGGAGGAGGACAGGTGACAGCCGATGTGCAGCATGGCGACCTCCTGAGGTTATTTTTTCTCAGTCTACCACATCTTCCGCCGGTTGTCTTGGGGGAAATGCAACACTCAGCGGGACTCCGGCTCCCGCGTCTCGACGAACAGCTCCTCTGCCTGCCGCTGGGCGGTCATCAGCTCCTGGCGCAGCCGCTCCAAGGCGGACTCCGCGTCGGTGATGGCATTGAACAGCAGCAGATACTCCTGGGAAATCTTCATGGTCAGTCGTCCTTTCTCCCCGTCACGGTGACGGGAAACACTAAATGTAGGGGAGGTACGGCTTTATCATACACAAACTGTGGCTCACATGCTGTCTGAATTTGTCGACGACCCCGGAAAAGGGAAAAAAAGACAGGAGCCCCGGCGAGGAGGGCAGAACCGGGTGGATTTTTGGAAAAGCGTGGGGGACCGGGGACTTGGTCCGGTATGATGGCGTGCCGCTCCGACGGAGACGATTTTCTGTGGATTGTCGGATTTGTGGAAGAGAAAGGAGGCATCTTGTCTATTTTATGCAAAAAAGCGGGCCGGATTACTTCCTGCCCCGCCTGCTGGGCGCTCAGGTCTGATTGCGCTGGGATTTCCAAACTCCCTAAGAGGCGTCCTTCGGGACGCCTCTCAGCCTGTAGAAAAACCTGCTCCGGCAATTAAGCCAGAGCAGGTTTTTTGC
>CAUWNE010000022.1:0-34227 GCA_963560095.1 uncultured Dysosmobacter sp.
GCCCTGGGGCCGTCCGGCGCTTTCAGTTTGGTCTGTCGTCCCGCTCAGAGGTCGTCCACCAGGGCGGTGCTCTTGGCGTAGGCGGTGCTCTTGGCCTCAAAGAAGTCGGTCTTCACCAGGTTGGCATTGGCGTACTGGCTGACCCAGGCCATGCTGGCCGGCTCCTCCCGGTGGTCCTCATAGAGGTAGCCAAAGCCCAGCCCGGACCAGCGGAGATTGCCCAGGTAGCGGATATAATCCGTCACCATCTGTCGGGTCAATCCGGGGATCTCGTCGCCGATAACATAGCAGCCCCAGGCGATCTCCTGGCGGACGCCCTCCTCCAGCATCTCCCGGAGGATCTGGATGTTCTCCGGTGTAAAGAGCTCCGGCTCCTCCTTTTGCAGCTCCAGCAAAATGCTGCGGAACAGCCACAGGTGGGTGTTCTCGTCCCGGTTGATGTAGCGGATCTCCTGGGCAGAGCCGGGCATCTTGCCGTTGCGGGAGAGGTTGTAGAAGAACATGAAGCCGCTGTAAAAATAGATCCCCTCCAGGATATAGTTGGCCATGAGGACCTGGAGGAAGGTCTCCGGGCTCTTGTGGTCCTGGAACTGGTTGTACAGATCGCCGATGAAGGTGTTCCGGCGGAGCAGGTGCTCGTCGGTCTTCCACTGGTAGAGGATGTTGTTGCGCTCTGTGGGGTTACAGATGGTGTCCAGCATATAGCTGTAACTCTGGCTGTGGACGCACTCCTGGAAGGTCTGGATGGACAGACACAGGTTCACCTCATTGGCGGTGATATACTCCCCGATGTTGGGCAGGTTGGCGCTTTGCAGGGAGTCCAGAAACACCAGAAAGCTGAGGATCTTGTCATAGGCGGTCCGCTCCGCCGGAGAGAGCCTGGGGTAGTCCTTCACATCCGAGGAGAGATTGATCTCCTCCGGGATCCAGAAGTTGTTCATGGCCTGGCGGTACCAGTCGCTGACCCAGGGGTATTTCAAATTGTTGAAGTCATTGAGGTTGGTGGTGTTGCCGCCCATCATCCGGCGCAGGGTCAGCTCCGTGTCGCCGCCGGGGTTGAACAGGGGCTTTTTTACAAGGGTGGCCATAGGGATCTCCTTTCTCTCAGGAGGAGCAGCTCTCGCACTCCTCCACCTCCAGGGATTTGCTGCGGACATAATAGATGGTCTTGACTCCCTGCTCCCAGGCCAGGAGATACAGCTCCAGCACCTGGCGGAAGGTAAAGTCGTTGGTGATATACAGATTCATGCTCTGGGCCTGGTCGATGTGCCGCTGGCGGACGCCGCAGGCCCGGACGCTCCAGGTCTGATCGATGGTATGGGCATTTTTATAGTACCAGAAGGTGTCCGGGGACAGGTCCGGCGCCACCCGGGGCAGCATCCCGCCCCGCTTCTCCTCCAGGAAGAATTTATTCATCACCGGGTCGATGCCGGCGGTGGTGCCCGCCAGGATGCTGGTGCTGCTGGTGGGAGCCACCGCCAGCAGATAGGCGTTGCGCATGCCGAAGCGGTGGACCCGCTCCGCCAGGGCCTGCCAGGCAGGGCTGTCATAGCCCCGCTTTTCAAAGTAGGCGCCGGTATCCCAGTCGCTGCCGGGGAAGAGGCTGTACGCCCCCTTCTCCTCCGCCAGGGCGCAGCTGGCGGCCACCGCGGCCCGGTTGATGGTCTCAAAGACCTTGTCCACAAAGGCCAGGTGCTCCTCGCTCTCCCAGCGGATGTGGTGCTTGGCCAGCATGTGGTGGTAGCCGCTGACCCCCAGGCCGATGCTCCGGTAGCGGCGGTTGGTGATCTGGGCGTAGGCCAGGGGGTAGAAGTTTAGATCGATCACATTGTCCAGCGCCCGCACCGCCGTGGCCACCACGTCCTCCATGGTAGCCTCGTCCTCCACCGGCAGGTTGCCAAGGGACAGGCTTGCCAGGTTGCAGACCACGAAATCCCCGGGCCGGGTGGTGGTCACCACCACGGTGTCCCCCTCCCGGGTCTCGATCTCGGTGCTCACCGTCTCCACCGGGGACATGTTCTGGGCGATCTCCGTACAGAGGTTGGAGCAGTAGATGATCCCCCGGTGGCCGTTGGGATTGGCCCGGTTCACCGCGTCCCGGTTAAAGGTAAAGGGCGTGCCGGTCTCCACGGCGCTCTTGAGCACCAGCCGGACGATCTCCTTGACCGTCACCGTCCGCTTGGAGATCCGGGGGTCCTCCACGCAGCTGCGGTAGCGCCGCTCCCACTCCTCGCCCCAGTAGTCCTCCAGGGCATAGCCCTTGACCGTCTGGATCTCGTGGGGGCACATCAGATGCCAGGGGGCGTCCAGGTCCGTCCGGGCCAGCTTCCAGAAGAGGTCCGGCCAGCAGACGGCGGGGAAGACGTCGTGGGCCTTCATCCGGTCGTCACCGTTGTTGGTGCGCAACTGCAAGAATTCCGGCAGATCCTTGTGCCAGGCGTCCAGATACACCGCCGCCGCTCCCTGCCGGATGCCCAGCTGGTCCACCGCCACGGCGGTGTCGTTGACCAGCTTGATCCAGCGGATCACGCCGCCGGCGGCCCCCTCAAAGCCCCGGATGCTGCTGCCGGAGGCCCGGACCTTGCCGAAATACAGCCCCATGCCGCCGCCGAACTTGCTGACCTTGGCGAAGTTGTCCACACTGCGGTAGATGCCCTCCAAGCTGTCGGGCACCGTGTCGATAAAGCAACTGGAGAGCTGATGGTAGGGCTTGCGGGCGTTGGAGAGGGTGGGCGTGGCCATGGTGATCTGAAGGCGGCTGAGGATTTCATAGAACTTGCGCACCCAGCCAAGCCGGTCGTGAGTCTCGTTCATGGCCAGATGGAGAGAGATCCCCAAAAACATCTCCTGGGGCGTCTCCAGGGGCTCATGGCGGCGGTTCTGGATCACATACCGCTTCAGCAGCAGGTCCAGGCCCGACCAGGTGAACTGCCGGTCCCGGCTGTCGTCCAAAAAGGCGGCGGCCTCCTCCAACTCCCGGCGGGAGTAGGCCTGGAGGATGTACTCGCCGTAGAGCCCCTCCCGGACCAGATAGAGCAGCTTCTCATAAAAGCTCCCGATCCCCAGCCGCTCCAGCCGGGCCGCCAGCTGGCGGCGGAAGCCATGATTTAAAAAGCGGGCCGCCACGATCTCCCAGGCCGGCGCCTCCGGGCTGGTCAGCTCCACCGCCGCCTTGGTCAGCGCGGCCAGCAGCTCCTCCCGGTCCATGCCGGGCTTGACAAAGCCCACGAACTGGGCAGCCAGGGTAGTCATGGAATAGAGCCCCTGGTCAAACTCCCGCTGGATCTCCGCAAGGCACGGCTCCAGCGTCTCGTCTCCCAGCTGGCGGACGATCTCCTGCCGGGCCGCCCGCAGCTCTGTGCGCTTTTGCCGGTAGAGGATATAGCTCTTGGCTGCGGCAAAGTGGCCCCGGGCCATCAGGGCCCGCTCCACCTGGTCCTGGATCTCCTCCACCGCCGCCTCGCCCTGCCCCAGGCTCTGCTCCACAGCGGCCACCAGCTCCGCCAGCACCTCGGCCTCCGGGGTCTCCCCCACGCTGGCAAAGGCCCGGCTCATCGCCGCTGTGATCTTCCCGGGCGCGTAGTCTTCCAGTGCGCCGCTTCGCTTTCTGATCTGCATAGCTTCCTCCGCATCTTGTGATTTTCTTTCCAATCATACACGATATATGGTGTTTTTGCAAGCAAAACTTGGGTGGTCTCTCTTCCCCTCACACCACGGTTTTCCAAGCCGGTGAAAATTTTAAAAAAGAATTTGAAAAAAGGTATTGACAAATCGCTCGGTTTTTGTATAATAGTATCTGTTCGCTGCGGAACACAGCAAACAAGATAGCGGGTTTGTGTAAAGGTAGCACAGCAGACTCTGACTCTGTATGTGAGGGTTCGAATCCTTCACCCGCTGCCAGCAAAAAAACCTCGGAACCGTATGGTCCCGAGGTTTTTTCTTTTTTCTTTCACGGTTTCAGATGCCGGAAGGCCCCTTTTCCCTTGAGCTGTACCAGCTGCTTCCGGACAGCGGCACTCTCCGCAAACATCTCCGCCGGAAGCTGTACCGTCTATTTTTGATTGCTCAGCCGGTATACTGTCAGCAGCAGCTGCCGCCGTGTGACCGGATCATCCAACCTCATATCTCCGTTCTCATAACCGGTCATCACGCCGGTCTTCCTGGCCCATGCCAGGGCCCGTTCCACCTCTGCGGACTCTGATGGCTCCTGGTATCCCGGCCAGCCGGAGACGGTGACCTCCTGGCCGGAGCGGTTGTCCCAGCGGCTCCGGCCCGTTCGGACATCCACATGGGTAAAGGTCTGATAGACGCCGATCCCGCCGGATGATGGCTGGAGAAATTCCACATATTGCGCTGTCTCCAGCGGCGAGACGCCCTCTATGACAATGTCCGCCGCATTTCCCAGCAGATGCTGGCTTTTGGGCGAGCCCCCCACCGACGTGTTGTGTGTTTGGGTCCGGTAGGCACTGTTGAGGATGACCGGCTTCCCAAAATGGCTCCGGAGCTTCTGGAGCAGCTCCACCAGTCTATCCGAGATCAAGATCTCATCCGAGCCGTCCCGGCATCGGAACTCCCGGACCTTAAAATCCACAGATACCTGTTTGCCGCCGTCGGCTTTCAGAGAATACGTTTGAACGCCCATAGGCACCTCCCTGTCAAGATCGATCAGGAGCAGATTCTGGACCCGCCGGGCCCCGGAAATGATCGCTCCGTCCAAATCACATTGGCTGGAGCCGCCGCCGTCCAGCATCACGGCGCTCTCCCAGCCAGCGGACGCCAAATCGTCCCGGAGCTGCTCCGGCGTCCTGGCAGCGTCCGATCCGTCCCTGGTACAGTATAGGGCCAGACGTCCGCTTTTGATCCCCATGGCGCTGCGGCCCCGCCTGCCGCCCTGGCCGGGGTCATAGACAAGCTCTGCCACCGGCGTTCCCTCCACAATCAAGGGCGTACAGGCGATGTAATTTTGCCGCCGTTTGTCCGGCAGCGTGACCATGGCGATGTCCGGTCCCTGGTCCCAGGCATACCCCGCCACGGCGTAATCGGGGCAGGCCAGGGCCTGGCCCTCTGCTTTCAAGTGGCAGTTGGGCCGGAAGGTCTTCATGTTGTAAAGCGTCCCATTGAGGATGTAATCCGCCCCGGTCTCTTTCTTGATGGCCGCCAGAGACTTCCGGGCGGTGTTGATGTAGATCTGGATGCGCCGGATCTTCTCCATCGGGATCGTCACCGCACAGTGATCCATCTGGTACACCTCCTGGTCAATTTTGAAATCTGGCAAGACAGTGCCCGGGAGCCATGATTGGCTCCCGGGCATGGTGTCTCTTCCTCACATGGTGTTTTGGTCCGCCGCCTTCTGGCTCTGGGTGCCAAAATAAAAGGCGATGACCACGGTGAACACCGTCAGGAACTGATCCGTGGTCACATGGCCGGTCACGGCCAGATAGGCGAACACCGCCGTCAGAACCACCGTCACGATGGATTTCACCGTCAGCAGATTCGCCGCCCGCTTTCTCAAAAGCTCCATAAACTGCTCCTTTCCGGGCAGCGCAAAGCCGCCCTGTCACACTTGACAAAGCGGCCTGGTTTGGTATAATAAAAGTACAAGGGCGCTGCCGATAAGCGGTTAGCCCCTCAGAAGCTAATTACTGCAAAGAGTAACCGCCAAACTGTGGGGACAGGGGCGGTTACTTCTTTTTTGCCTGAATGAACAGGCTTATGATGCCGATAATCACCAGACAGAACTGAAACAGATCTGAGTATGTAATCATACGCATCACCCCCTCTCAGCGGAGGGGGCAAGAAGTCCCCTCCAGGGTGGAGGAGCCAACCGCCTACCGTATATCGCAGCGCCCAGGGTCCCTTTCGGGACATGTTTATTCTACCAAAAGCGCCGCCTTATGTCAATTTCCGCCGCCCGCTGGGGCGGCTTTTTTCTTACGCTCTGCCGTGGTCCCGGTCGTAGTCGGCCATGGACTTGGGCTGATACTTGCACTGACCATTCTCCGCGTAGATGTACCGAAGGCCGCCCTTCACCACCGTCACGCCGTGGTACTTGGGCCGGTTATAGACCATCTCCTTTTCAGGGATGTACCGCTCCAGCTCATCCTGCCAGGCCACGGCGCCGGTAAAGGTGTGCATGGGGGCCCACCAGGGCTCGCCCTCCTTGGCGGGGATGAAGCCCTGCTCCAGCTCCTCCTGGGTCCAGCCGCCGCCGGGGTTCTTCTCCGGGTCCAGGGTGAAGCCCGCGTTCTCCGCCTTGAGCTGCCGGTTGGCCTCCTCCAGAGTGATCTCGCCGGCCTTGTAGCGGTCAATGATGTCGTTGATGCTCTTGTTCATATTGGATTCCTTTCCCATATCCGGCAGTGCCGGTGTCTTACTTGTGATATTCCTCCAGGTCTTCCAGCCGGTGGTTGATGACCTTGATTTGCTCCTCCACCACCGGCATCCGCTTGGCAAAGTTGTTGTGTTCACGGACCTCCCGGGTCAGCTCATCGATCTTGGTATCCGCCACGGCCTGACGGCGGTTGTTGGACGCCAGCACGCCCAGTAGCGTCAGCCCCCCGGAGATCAGCGCCACGATGATGCTCTCGGCCATATCCCGTCTCCCTCCTCGGCCGACTCCTCAATACTTGATCAGGGGCGTCAGCGCGATGTTGTAGGGTCTGACTGCCTGGTAGCTGCCGCCATCAGATGCCGTCTGATTGGTAGGGGCTCCGTATCCGCTGCCGCCCATGCCCTTATCCGAGTTGTTCACGCCGCTTCCCAACACCGCCCGATAGCCGATTTCTGTTCTGATGGCGGTGGCCTCCTGCTTTTTGCCGAATGTGGCGGAATAGCCGTTCTGACTGCCCGCACCTCGGACAAAAGCTGCCCGCAGGTCCGGCAGTTGGAACGTCGTGCTGCCATCGCCCGCGCCAAAGGTCGTTCCGATCACCGCAAACAGGTCTGCATAGTCCGTCCGGCTGACCAAAGCGCCATCACAGATCAGATACCCGTCCGGCGCCTTCTGGGCGGCCAGCCACATCACAGCGCCCACAGGGACCTCCGGCACGCTCATGATCTGATCCAACCGCTCTGTGATCTCGTTGAAGACGCTTTGCAGGACCCGGTCTTCCGGGTCCCACAGGGGCAAGTTCAGGTTTTCCGTTCTCCGCATAGTCTCCTCCCTTCTCCCGGTCCAGGCCGGGGGATATTTTCAGAACACCGCGCCGGAGGCAGCCGCCCGGGGCGTGGACGGTCCCTCCCGGTGTCCCGCAGACGCCGCCCATCCCGCCTTTTCTGCACATAACCGTGCAGCATTCGAAAATTGAGGGAAATTTTTATAAAAAAACCACCGTCCGGCAGCTGCCGGACGGTGGTCCTGGTTTCTTTTATCGGCGTCCGCCGAAGAGGTTTTTCAAAAATCCGCCACGGGTCGTACCCTCCAGCCGGGCCAATTCCTCCTTTGCCTGAGGAATACCCCGCTCTGCCGAGGCCAAATACAGCTCCTTGGCCCGTTTCAGATCCCGGGCAACGCCGGTGCCCCGCTCGTAGCACTGGCCCAAGAACAGCATTCCCAGGCCGCTGTCCTGGGCCACGGCCTTCTCCAGCCATGCAACGCCCTGCTGCTTATCAGCCCGGACGCCCACGCCCTCACAGTAGCACCGGCCCAGCCGGGCCTGGCCCTGGGCGCTGCCGCTCTCCGCCGCACGGCGGTACAGCTCCACCGCACGGGCCGGGTCCTCCCGGACGCCCTCGCCCCGTTCATAGCAAAGGCCCAGATCGCACTGGGCAGGCACGGAGCCGGCGTCGGCCGCCTGCTGATACCACCGGGCCGCCTGTCCCCAGTCCTGCTCCACGCCGATGCCGTGCTCACAGCAGTGTCCCAGCTGATACATGGCCCGGGGGCTGCCGCCCTCCGCCGCCTGACGGTATAGCTCCGCCGCACGGGCCACATCCTTGTCCATACCTACGCCGTATTCCAAGCACTCTCCCAGGCTGCACTGCGCCGGCGGATAGCCGGCGTCGGCCGCCTGCTGATACCACCGGGCCGCCGCCTTTGGATCGGCTTCCATGCCGATGCCCTCTTCACAGCAAACGCCCAGGCAGAACATCCCCCGGGGGAACTCCTGCTCTGCCGCCCGGCGGTACCAATGAGCCGCCCGGACAGGACTTGCCTCCACGCCCCGGCCATATTCATAGCACCAGCCCAGGTTGCACTGAGCCCGGGCCAGCCCCTGATCGGCGGCAGTACGGTACCACCGAACTGCCTCCTCCCAGCTCTGCTCCACCCCCTGACCGCTCTCATAGAGAAAGCCCAGATTGCACTGGCCTGCGGGATTGCCCAGATCAGCGGCCTGACGGTAGAGGGCCGCAGCCCGTTCCAGGTCCCGTTCCACGCCCTCGCCGTGTTCATAGCACACGCCCAGGTCGCACATGGCATGGGGAGAGCCGGCCTCCACGGCCTTTTCATACCAGGAGACCGCCGTTTTGATATCCCGCTCCACGCCCAGACCGTAATCATAGGCCCGGGCCACGGAAAACAGCCCCCGGGCGTCTCCCTGCTTGGCCGCCTTTCGATACCACAGCAGGGCCTTTCTCCGGTCCTCCTCCACGCCCTGGCCGTGCTCATAGCACCAGGCCAGATTACACTGGGCCCGGGGCAGATCCTGCTCGGCGGCGGCGCGATACCACCGGACCGCCTCCTCCCAACTCTGCGCTACGCCCTGGCCGCTCTCATAGAGAAAGCCCAGGCAGCAGGCACACTCCGGGTCCTCCAGCTCCGCCCCCCGGCGGTACCACGCCGCGGCGGCGGCCTTGTCCACCGGCACGCCCCGGCCCCGCTCACAGCAAAGGCCCATGCACAACAGTCCCCGGGGATACCCCTGCTCCGCTGCGGCCCGGTACAGCTCCACAGCGGCCGCCTCATCCCGGCTGACGCCCTTTCCATTTTCAAAGCACCAGGCCAGGTTGCACTGGGCCCGGGGGTCGCCTTGGTCAGCGGCGGCGCGGTACCACCGAACCGCCTCCTCCCAGCTCTGGTCCACGCCCCGGCCCGCCTCATAGCAAAAGCCCAGGCAGCACTGGCCTGCCGGATGTCCCTTTTCCGCGGCGCTGCGGTACCACTTCACTGCCTGCTCCAAATCCTCCGCCGCACCGGTCCCGAACTCCAGGCACCGGCCCAGCTCCGTCTGGGCGCTGGGATAGCCCAGCCAGGCGGCAGACTGATACCACTTCACCGCCTCCGCGTCGTTCTGGTCCACACCGTCCCCCATGCGGTACATCTCGCCCAGCAGAAACTGAGCCCGGGGATACCCCTGCTCCGCGCCCTTGCGGAAGCACTCCAGGGCCTTGGCGCTGTCCTTGTCCACGCCGATGCCGCTGACATAGCAGTAGCCCAGATTGGTCAGGGCCGGGATGTACTCCTGAGAGGCCGCCTGGGCATACAGCACCACAGCCTGCCGGGGGTCGGCCTCCACGCCCATCCCCGTCTCCAGGCACCAGCCCAGATTGGTCAGGCCCAAAACGTCTCCCATGGCCGCCGCTCTCTGATAGCAGGCCAGGGCGTCGGTCCTGCGGCCCTCGTCCACCGCCTGGCCGCCCAGGGCCACCCAGTCCCCGCCGGTCATCTCCTCCTCGTCCACCCGCTGGAAGAAGGTCCCGCCGCAGCGGGGACAGACGTCCGGTTCTGACTCCATGGCCCAGCCGCAGTCCGGATTTTCACAACGATAACACTCCATATGGTCTTGCTCCCATCATTCCCCCGGCGTAAAGCCGGAGGAACCATCATAGAATTCCAGAAATGAATGAGCCGTCCCCCGGTACTTAAAGCCCGGAAAGGTGTCCAGCTGGACGCCGTGGATGGCCTGAAAAATACTCTTTTCGATATTGGGATTGGTCCGCTTCAGCTGCCGCAGAAGCACCTTGATCTCCTGGCGTTTGCTGTCTCCCACGCCGTCTCCCGACGCGTCCCGGGCCTCGGTAAAGCGGCAGGCGCACTGGAGAAAGCGCAGGTGGTTATAGTTTTTCCAGGCGATGATGGCGTCCTCGTGGACGCAGTAGAGGGGGCGGATCAGCTCCATGCCCGGAAAATTTTTGCTGTGGAGCTTGGGCATCATGGCCTGGACCTGGGCGCCGTAAAACAGCCCCAGCAGCGTGGTCTCCACCACGTCGGAGAAATGATGGCCCAGGGCGATCTTATTGCAGCCCAGCTCCTGGGCCTTAGCATACAGCCACCCCCGGCGCATCCTGGCGCACAGGTAGCAGGGGTTCTTCTCCACCTTGGTGGTCACGTCGAAGATGTCGCTTTCAAAGATCTCCACCGGGATGCCCAGCAGGGCGGCGTTGGACTCGATCAGCGCCCGGTTGGCCGGATTGTAGCCCGGGTCCATCACCAGAAAGGTCAGGGAAAAGGGCTGCTCTGTGTGCCGCTGGAGCTCCTGCATGAGCTTTGCCAGCACCACGGAATCCTTGCCGCCGGAGATGCACACGGCGATCCGGTCTCCGGGGCGGACCAGCTCATACCGCTTCACAGCGGCAATGAAAGGGTTCCACAGCGTTTTCCGATAGGTTTTGATGAGACTGCGCTCGGCAATCTCCTGAGGGGTCAGTTCTCGGGACATGTGCTTCCTCCAAAATGTTTTCGCTCTGCTATGTTCAGCCGTATGCGGCTGCCTCCTCCGTAAAGAGCGGCAGGCCGCCGTAGTCCACCTCAATGGACTCCATCACCGCCAGGAATTCCTCCGATACATCGGAGGGCAGCTCTGCCGCGGCAGGCCGCTGCTCCATATAGACAGATCGCTGATCTGCCCGCCAGCATGTGGCGTAAAACGTATTCCCATCTTGATATAAGCCCGCAGCGATCTGTGGGGATCCCCACTCCACGCTCAGCATCCAGCCGCCGCACAGCTGCGGCGTACAGCCATCCTCCGAGACGGTGTATGCCGGCGCATAGTAGAGATTGGCTGTCACCACGAACAGGTTATCCGAGCCAATGTCGTCCACCAGGATCAGGTCCTCGTAAGAGGCCGGGACTGTGATGGTGATCTCCTCATCAGAGTAGACCGCCACCCGCTCCTCCTTCTCCGGCGGCACGGTCTGTTCAGGGGAAGCGGTCTCTCCCGTTCCGGCGGGCGGCTCTGCCGGTTCCCCGCCGCAGCCCGCGCACAGCAGCAGGATCGTCACCCACAGCAAACACCAATTCTTTCTCATCTTTGTACCTCCGTTCCACTCTTTTCATTTACAGCCAGATGGCCCCCAGCCGCAGGAGGGACGACGTGATCCGCCGGAACCAGGACCGCTTTTTCCACATCTCCAGCGTATAGAGACTGCTCTGAGCCATGATCCGGTCCATGTCGTCCAGCAGCTCCTCCACCACCGGCATGTTGTACATCAGCACGCCGCACTCATAGTGGAGCTGGAACGTGCGGTAATCCATATTGGTGCTGCCCACCAGCGCCACCTCCCGGTCCACCAGCACGCTCTTGGCGTGGAGGAAGCCGGGGGTATACTTATAAATCTTCACGCCGTGGGCCAGCAGCTCGCCCCAATAGGTCTCCGCCACCATATAGGCATACTTCTTGTCCGGAATGGCCGGCACCAGCAGCCGCACATCCACGCCGGAGTCGGCGGCGATGCACAGAGACTGCTGCATAGACTCCTCCACCGCATAGTAGGGCGTGGTGATATAGAGCATCCGCTTGGCAGAGTCGATCAGCTGGAGATAGGTGGCCTCGATGGGGTTGTCCGGGTTGTTCAGCGGCCCGTCGGTAAAGGGCTGGCAGAAGCCCTGGGTCTCCGGCCCCTGCTGGCGGGGACGGTAGAAGTCATCCTCGTTGGCAAAGGACCGGCCCATCATCTTCCACATCTGCATAAACTGCACCGCAAAGCCCCAGGCCCCCTCGCCCTCGATGCGGACGCCGCTGTCCTTCCAGTGGCCGAAGCGCTCCATCTGGTTGGTGTACTCATCGCCGATGTTCAATCCGCCGGTGTAGGCGATCTGCCCGTCAATGACGGCGATCTTGCGGTGGTCCCGGTAGTTGAAATAGATCCGGTTGACATAGCGGTGGACGGGATTGAAGACCTCCACCTCGATGCCGGCATCCTGCATGGTCTGGAGGGTGGCGTCGGTAAAGCGGGTGAGATTTCCGAAATCGTCAAAGATCACATGGATCTCCACCCCGGCGGCGGCCCGCTCCCGGAGGATGGCGAACATCCGGTCCCAGAGCTGTCCCTCTGCCAGAATATAGTATTCCAGGAAAATATAGACCTCCGCCCTGGACAGATGGTCCAGCAGGTCGTCGAAAAATGCCGCGCCGTCTCCAAAATATTTGGTGTCGGTATTGCGGTAGAGCAAAAAGCCCTTTTTCTGCAAATAGGCGGCCAGACGGCCCCAGTTGTCTGTCTGGCGGCGGAGCCGGGCCAGGTTGGCCTCGCTGGCCATCTGCCAGCTCTCCCGCTGGGGGATGGGGGGCACCTGCCGCAGGCTCAGGCTCTTGGCCTGGTGGGTCCCGCCCCACAGGCAGAAGAGGATCATGCCGGACACCGGCAGCGCCAGCAACAGACACATCCACACCAGCTTATAGCTGGGGCTGCCGGAGCGCAGATAGACCCGGATGGCCACAATGGCGGCGATGATCTCCAGCACCGCGTAAAAATAGCTGGCCTTCTCCCGGAGGAAGTAGGTCAAAAGCAGCGTGGTGGCGATCTGTGCCAGCACCGTCAGTACACACATGGAAATGCTGGTGATGGCGGAGATCCGGCGCTCTGTCCGCTCTCCCAGCTGAGGTCCCTTCTTGTGCATCCTCCACACCTCTCTCCCGTTTGGAATTAGGAGTATTATACTCAAAAAACGCCGCCGCTTCAACCTCGATTCGGTAAAAATCAGATCCCCACGAAAAACGCCGCCGTCCAGTCAGCGGAAAACCGCTCTCCAAAACAGAAAAAGGACGCCCACAGATGTGGACGTCCTTTTGAATCATACCCTGAATTACAGAGCAGCCTTCTTGGCCTTGTAGGCCTTGACAGCCTCGGTCAGAGCGGGAACGATCTTCTTCAGATCGCCCACAATGCCCAGGTCAGCCAGCTGCATCATGGGGCAGAACTTGTCGGTATTGATGGCCAGGATGAACTCAGAGTCCTCCATGCCGGCCTGGTGCTGAATGGCACCGGAGATACCGCAGGCAATGTACAGCTCGGGATGGACAGTCTTGCCGGTCTGGCCGACCTGACGATCCTTCTCGATCCAGCCGCTGTCAACGCCGATACGGGAGGAGGAAACCTCGCCGCCCAGCTCGGCAGCCAGCTCACGCAGGGGGTTGTAGCCCTCGGGACCGCCAACACCGCGGCCGCCGGAGACCAGGATCTTGGCGTCGGTGATATCCACAGCCTTCTTGGTCTGCTTCACCACGTCCAGGATCTCCACGTTCATGTCGGCCTCGGTCAGGCCGGCGTCGACCATGATGACCTCACCGGTGCGGCTGGTATCCTTCTCGCCCAGCTCCATCACGCCGGGGCGGACGGTAGCCATCTGAGGACGATAGTTCCGGCACACGATGGTAGCCATGACGTTGCCGCCGAAAGCGGGACGGGTCATCTTCAGGTTGCGGTCAGAGGTATCCAGCGCCTGGATCTTCTCCTCGGGGAGGTTGGTAGCCTTGCGCAGGTACTCCTGATACTTGCTGACCTCGACGTCCAGACGGGTGCAGTCAGCGGTCAGACCGGTGTGGACACGGCCCGCGATACGGGGAGCCATGTCACGGCCGATGCTGCTGGCGCCGAAGAGGACCACGTTGGGATCGTAATTCTTGATGATGTACTCGATGCCGCGGACATAGGGCTCGGTGGTGTAGTTCTCCAGGACGGGAGCGTCAATCACCAGGACCTTCTGCGCACCGTAATGGATCAGAGCGTCGGCCTTGTCGGCGATCTTATAACCCATCAGGACGGCAACAACCTGCTCACCCAGGTCGGCAGCCAGCTTGGTGGCCTCAGAGATCAGCTCATAGCTGACCTTCTGAATG
This sequence comes from uncultured Dysosmobacter sp., assembly GCA_963560095.1. Lineage (GTDB taxonomy): Bacteria > Bacillota > Clostridia > Oscillospirales > Oscillospiraceae > Oscillibacter. The sequence goes on from CAUWNE010000022.1 coordinate 13,998, forward strand.
TTGCCGTTGCGCTGTTCAACAACTACAAAGATATCTTTACTCATCCTCTTATGCCTCCCTTAGATGATATGACGCTCGATCAGCACAGCCATGATCTTCTCCACAGCTTCCTCGGTGGACAGACCATCCAGCACGGTGCCGGCGCTCTTGGGCTTCTTGCCGAAGGACTGGAACACGTTGGTGGGAGAACCCTTCAGACCGATCCACTCGGGATTCAGGTCGTCCTTCAGGTCATCAAAGCCCCAGACAGTGATCTCCTTGTTGTAGGCGTCCACGATGCCGCCGGCGTGCATGTAGCGGGGCTCGGTCAGCTCGGACAGAGCGGTGACCAGGCAGGGCATCTTCACCTTCAGCATGTGGGACTGATCCTCATACTGACGCTTGACGATCACGCTGTCGCCCTCCACGTCCAGCTGCTCAGCGTAGCTGACCTGGGGGATCTTCAGCTGCTCGGCGATCTGAGGACCGACCTGAGCGGTGTCGCCGTCGATGGCCTGACGGCCGGTGATCACCAGATCGAAGCCGATCTTGCGAAGACCGGTGGCGATGATGGTGGCAGTGGCGTAGGTATCGGAGCCGCCGAACTCACGGGCAGACAGCAGATAAGCGTCGTCAGCGCCCATGGCCAGAGCCTCGCGCAGGGCCACGTCGGCCTGCGGGGGACCCATGCAGACGACGGTGACAGTGCCGCCGACCTTCTCGCGCAGCTGCAGGGCGGCCTCCAGGCCAGCCTTGTCGTCATGGTTGATGATGCTGGGCACGCCGTCACGGATCAGGGTGCCAGTCTTGGGGTCCAGCTTAACCTCAGCGGTATCGGGGACCTGCTTGATACAAACAACAATCTTCATTTTATTCTGCACTCCCCTCTTATTTCAGCTTCATGGAACCGGAGATGACCATCTTCATGACCTCGGAGGTACCCTCATAGATCTCGGTGATCTTGGCGTCGCGCATCATGCGCTCCACGGGATACTCACGGCAGTAGCCGTAACCGCCCAGGAACTGGACGCAGTCACGGGTCACCTGGTTGGCAACGTCGGAGGCGAACAGCTTCGCCATGGCGGCGTAGGGACCAAAGTTCTCATGGTTGTCCTTGGCCTTGGCGGCGCGCCAGGTCATCAGACGGGCAGCATCGATCTTGGTCTGGAGCTCAGCCATCTTGAACTGGGTGTTCTGGAAGGAGTTGATGGTCTTGCCGAACTGCTTACGCTCCTTGCCATACTTGATGGCCTCGTTCAGAGCGCCCTGGGCAATACCAACAGCCTGGGCGGCGATGCCGATACGGCCGGCGTCCAGAGCCTTCATGGCGATCTTGAAGCCGCCGCCGACCTTGCCCAGGATGCGATCCTTGGGTACGCGGACCTTCTCATAGGTCACGATGCAGTTGCTGGCGGCGCGGATGCCCATACGCTCGATGTTCTCGCTGACGGTGATGCCGGGCATCTCCTTCAGGTCGACGATGAACGCGGTCATGCCCTTGGCGGCGGGAACGGTGCGGTCGGTCAGAGCGAAGACGATGCAGGTATCAGCGAAGCCGGAGTTGGTGGTGAACACCTTGGAACCGGTGATGATGTAGTCGTCGCCGTCCTCAACGGCCACAGTCTGGGCGCCCTGCACGTCGGAACCGGCGCCGGGCTCGGTCAGGCCATAGCAACCGATCTTGCTGCCGTCCACCAGGGGACGCAGATACTTCTGCTTCTGCTCCTCAGTGCCGAACTCGTTGATGCAGGAGCAGCACAGAGAAGTGTGAACAGAGATGGTGATGCCGGTGCTGGCGTCCACCTTGGACACTTCCTCCATGCACAGCGTGTAGGCCAGGGTGTCGGCGCCCACGCCGCCGTACTCCTTGGAGTAGGGGATACCGAAGAAGCCGTACTTCTTCATCTTCTCCAGCAGCTCCAGGGAATAGACCTCAGACTCATCCATGTCGTGGGCCAGAGGGGCGATCTCTGTCTCCGCAAACTTGCGGTACAGTTCCTGCTGCAGCAGGTGCATTTTGCTCAGTTGAAAATCCATAGCTACCTCCCAACAATGTTTTGAAACGCTCTTGGCATTTTGGCAACAAGTATTTTGCTTGCAAACTAGTCGCTAAGCATCATTGTAGCCGCTCGACAATAAATTGTCAATACATTTTAAATACTTTTTTCACGGTTTGTCAAGGCCTCTTGCGCAACTTGCGCAACGCCTCTCTCCCCGTTTTTCGTTTTCCCGGAATTTCTTGACAACGCTGGATTTTTTCTGATATAATTGCCTTTATATTAAATGTAGATATGAGATTTGTGAACGACGAGGAGACTTTCCCATGGAGATCCATTCCTGTATCAATTTCATCCTCTCCAACGCGCAGAACACCGTGCATAACTATTTCAAGCGCAGGCTCCAGGACTACGATATCACCCCCTCCCAGTATTCTCTGCTCTACTGCCTCTATGTGCAGGATGGGCTGACCCCCTCCCAGCTGGCCCAGACGCTACGGCTGGATACCTCCTCCATCACCGGCATTCTCAGCCGTCTGGAGAAAAAGGGGCTCATCGACCGGGTCTATAATCAAGAGGACCGCCGTAGCGTCTCCATCCACCTCCGGGAGGAGGGGAAGATCCTCTGGCAGCAGGTGGATCTGGTCATCGAAGAGGCCAACGAGAAGATCACCGGCAACCTGGACCCTGCGCTCTATGCCCAGTTCCTCTCCACGCTGGAGCTGATCGAGCACAACACCGAGGACAGCGCCGCTTCGGACCAGGCTTAAATTGCATCACAGAACGAAAAATGCCCCCCGGCCAGGCCGGGGGGCTTTGTTTTTTACTTCTGGCTCTCCCGCAGGAGCTGCTGCTTGGCGTCCCACAGCTTCTGGCTCAGGTCCACATAGTAGCCATGGGGATTTTCAAACCGCTTTACCTCAGGCCACAGGGTCTCCACCTGCTCCGCGCAGTAGGCCTGGATCTCCTTGAGGTCCGGCTGGTCATAGACCAGCTGGCCGCCCCGGAAGACCTGGACTTGCAGGGGCTTTGCCACAAAGTCCGTATAGGTCTTCCGCTTCCAGGTGCAGCGGGGATCAAAGAGCTCCAGGGGCTGGGTTTCATCCACCGTCTCGTCATGGAGCGTGATATAGTCCGCCTCGGCCTTGCCGGTGGCCTTGTCAAAGATCCGGTAGAGGGTCTTGAAGTGCGGTGTGGTGATCTTGGTCTCGTTCTCACTGACCTTGATCTTGGGAATGATCCGGCCCTCGTCGTCCTCCACAGCGGCCAGCTTGTACACGCCGCCGAACACCGGCTCGCTGCGGGCGGTGATCATCCGCTCGCCCACGCCGAACATATCGATCTTGGCCCCCTGGCGCAGAAGATCCTGAATGATATACTCATCCAGAGAGTTGGACGCGGAGATCTGGCACTCCGTCCAGCCGGCCTCGTCCAGCATCTTCCGGGCCTCCTGGGTGAGATAGGCCATGTCGCCGGAGTCCAGCCGGATGCCGCACTTGGTGATGCCCTTGGGCTTTAAGACCTCATTGAATGCCCGGATGGCGTCCGGCACGCCGGACTTGAGCACGTTGTAGGTGTCCACCAGCAAGGTGGCGTTGGTGGGATAGATCTCGCAGTAGGTCTTGAAGGCCTCATACTGGCTGTCGAACATCTGGACCCAGGAGTGGGCCATGGTGCCGCCGGCCGGCACACCGTAGAGCTGGTCGGAAATGGTACAGGCCGTGCCCTTACAGCCGCCGATAAAGGCCGCCCGGGCGCCGGCAACCGCGCCGTCCACGCCCTGGGCCCGGCGGGAGCCGAACTCCAGGACCGTCCGCCCCTGAGCCGCCCGGACGATCCGGTTGGCCTTGGTGGCGATCAGGCTCTGATGGTTTATGGTCAGCAGGGTAAACGTCTCGATCAGCTGGGCCTGGATAGCCGGAGCCCGGACCGTCAGCACCGGCTCCCGGGGGAAGATGGGGGTCCCTTCCGGCACCGCCCAGATATCACCGGTGAAGCGGAAATGTCTCAGATAGTCCAGGAACTCCTCGGAGAACATCCCCCGCCCCCGGAGATACTCGATATCCTCCTCATTAAAATGGAGATTCTGGATATAGTCGATCAGCTGGCCAAGTCCCGCACAGATGGCAAAGCCGCCCTTGTCCGGCACATCCCGGAAAAACACGTCGAAATAGGTGATGCGGTCCTGCATCCCCGCCTGGAAGTAGCCGTTGCCCATGGTCAGCTCATAGTAATCGCAGAGCATGGTCAGATTTTGTTCTGTCATCACACACACCTCATTTTGGGTCATTGCTATGATTATAGGCGGTCCCTGCGGGAAAAGCAATCGTTTTTAAGAAAGAATGTCAAATTTTCGCCGTCAGGTCCCTATTTGCAGGCGTGTTAAAAATCTGACGAAAAAGAAAATTCTCAGTTGACAAAGGCCTTTCTCTCCCCTATGATGGGGGATATCAGGCGGTCAAGCCGCCAATGCAAGAAAGGAAACACACATCATGGATATCATTTTGGGAATTGATGTCGGCGGCTCCACCACCAAGGTGGTGGGTCTGGACGTCCATGGCAATCCCCTCTCCATGCTGCGGGTCCGGGCGGAGGATCAGGTCACCAGCCTGTTCGGCGCCCTGGGCAATTATCTCTCCAGCAACGATCTATCTCTTCAGGATGTGCGCCGGGTGGTTCTCACCGGCGTGGGCGCCAGCTATGTGGACGGGGACATCTATGGCCTGCCCACCTGCCGGGTGGATGAGTTCTCCGCCAGCGGCATGGGCGCTCTGGCCCTATCCGGCCAGAAGCGGGCCGTGGTGGCCACCATGGGCACCGGCACCGCCTTTTTGCTGGCCGAGCGGAATGTGGGCGTTCAGCACCTATGCGGCAGCGGCATCGGCGGCGGCACTCTGGGAGGCCTGTGTCACAAGCTGGTGGGGATGGAGCGGTTCGGCCAGATCAAAAAGCTGGCCCTGGGCGGCGATCTTACCCAGGTGGACCTGACCATCCGGGACATCACCCGGAACCCCGCCGCCACCCTGGACCCCACTCTGACGGCCGCCAATTTCGGCAATCTGGCGGAGGACGCCACCTGCGCGGATCTTGCTGCCGGGGCGGTGAATCTGGTGCTCCAGGCCATCGGCACCATGACGGTGCTGGCCTGCCGCTGCTGCGACACCAGCACGGTAGTCCTTACCGGCTCTATGACCACCCTGGACCAGGTAAAGCCAAACTTCGAGAAATTTGAGGAGCTCTACGGCATCCACTACATCGTCCCGGACAACGCCACCTTTGCCACCGCCATCGGCGCCGGCCTTTACAGCCTCCGGGAGACCGCCCTGGAGGCGTGACGCCCCGGTAAACAGGAGATATCACCATGGAATTCAAACGCCTGACCTCTTCCCAGGACCCGCTCTATCAGCAGGCCATGGATCTCTATGCCGCCAGCTTCCCGCTTCACGAGCAGCGGCTCCCTGTCTCTCAGGCTGCCATTCTGGCAGACCCCGCCTACCGCTTTGAGCTGTTGTTTGAGAGTGAGCAGTGGGCCGGGCTGCTCCTCTGCTGGGAGACGCCGGAGTTTCTCTATGTGGAGCACTTCTGCACCCTGCCCCAGCTCCGGGGCGGCGGCCTGGGGCAAAAGGCGCTGGAGCTCCTGCACCGGGAGGGAAAGCCCGTGATCCTGGAGATCGACCCACCGGCGGACCCCGTCTCCTGCCGGCGCAAGGCCTTTTATGAACGCTGCGGCTACTGTGCCAATCCCTTTCCCCACGTCCACCCGGCCTATCGCCCGGCGTTCTCCGGCCATCCTCTGGTGGTCCTGTCCTACCCCGCCCCCCTGACTGAGGCACTTTTTCAGGACTTCTCCCACTATCTGCAAACCACGGTGATGGGACAGTAAGGGCAGCCTTTCAAACAGAACGATCCCCCCGGACTGCGATGCAGTCCGGGGGGATTTTCATTGTTGGGTCAGGGACTCAGCCGGGGATCAGTCCTCCTGAGAGGGCTCCTCGTCGTCCTCGTCCTCCTCCAGGCTGTTCAGGTCAAACTCCAGCTTCTCGCCGCAGTTGGGGCAGATGACCTCGCCGTCTTCCAGGATGGACTCGTCAAAATAGATGGTTTCCTCGCAGGTGGGGCAGGTGGTGGCGTAGCAGTCCTCGTCCTCGTCGAAGTCGTCGTCATCCTCGTCGTCCTCGTCATACTCCTCGAAGACCACGTCCTCCACATCCTCCAGATCGTCGCTGACGGCGTCCAGGCCGTCGGCCAGCTCCGCCTGGGCGTCCCAGACGTCCTCCAGCTCCAGCGCCACATCCTCCAGCACGTCGATGATGGCGGAAAGCAGCTTGCCCTCGCCCTTCTCCGTGTTCAGAGACATGCCCTCAGCCAGGCCCTTCAAATAGGCGACTCTCTCGATGATCTCCATAGTGGTGACTCCTTTCATAGTTCATGGTTATACAGTAGGAACTCGCTTTCGCGAAAATCTCAAAGGGGGGAACGGCTCCCCCCTTTGTATGCTTATTCCTTGCAGCGGCCCAGGTACTCGCCGGTGCGGGTATCGATCTGGATCTTCTCGCCCTCGTTGATGAACAGGGGCACCTTGATCTGCGCGCCGGTCTCCAGGGTGGCGGCCTTGGTCACGTTGGTGGCGGTATCGCCCTTGACGCCGGGCTCGGTCTCGGTGACCACCAGATCCACAAAGTTGGGGACCTCCACGGTGAACACGCTGCCCTTGTAGCTCAGCAGGGAGCACATGGTGTTCTCCTTGACGAACTTGAAGCCGTCGCCCAGAACGTCCTTGTTCAGGGGGACCATATCATAGGTCTCGGGGTCCATGAAGTAGTACAGGTCGCCGTCGTTGTAGCTGTACTCGGCGTTCTTGCGCTCCACAGCCACCTGCTCAAACTTGGCGCTGGGGTTGAAGGCCTCCTCGCGGACGGCGCCGGTAATGACGTTCTTGTACTTGGTGCGCACAAAGGCAGCGCCCTTGCCGGGCTTGACATGCTGGAAGTCCACCACCAGCATGGGCTTGCCCTCCATCTCAAAAATCATACCCTTCCGGAAATCGCCGGCAGTAATCGTAGGCATCGTTCCATTCCTCCTCACAAAATCTCATGAGAAAACGACCTGCGGGAGGACATTTTCTCTGTATCTGGTTTCTTCGCAAAATACCTATGATATTCTATCCTATGTTGTCCGCTATTGCAAGCATTTTTCAGCCATTTGTTGGTTTTTTCAGGAACTTTCTCCATTTCGCCGGTGACAGGCCGCCTTAAAGGGGGCCTGAAGGGCATGGAGCACCTTCTGCCAGGGGGTAAGCGCCCCGCCCCGGGGCTCCACCATCAGCGCCAGCACGCCGCAGCGGTTGGCCGCCAGCACATCGGTCAGCAGCTTGTCTCCCAGCATGGCCGTCTGGCTCCGGTCCGCGCCGGCCTTACGCATGGCGGCCTCCAGTCCCTTGGGCGAGGGCTTTCCGGCGTGGCCCTGATACTCCACCCCCAGATCCGCACAAAACTCGCTCACCCGCCGGCCGGAGCGGTTATTGGAGACGATCATCAGCGTGATCCCAGCCGCTCCCAGCGCCGCGATCCACTGCCGCAGCCCCTCATCCGGCCGGCTCACCGACTTGGGGGCCAGGGTGAAATCCAGATCGCTGAGCAGCAGGGTGATCCCCAGCTCCCCCAGCATCTCCGGCGTGATCTCCTCATATTTGGAAAAAACCCGGTCCGGGACCAGGGAACAGGACATAGGCGGCGCCTCCTCCGCATAGAGTTTCTCACCGGGGGATCTCTCGTCCCCGGCTTTCGTGACTTAGTATATCAAATTTTCCACAGAGATACAAGGGGGTGCGCATTTGCAGGTCTACATCCAGGCCGCGCCGGAGGAGGCACAGGCCGCCGCCTCCCTGCGCCGGCCCCTGGCCCACGCAGCCTACCGCATCGGTCCGGACAGCGCTCTGCTGCGGCGGAACCTGCTGCTCCAGACCAAGGGGGGACTGCTGTCCATCAGCGACCGGGAGGCCCCGGTCATCACCGATCCGGAGGCGCTCTGCGCCGCTGTGCTCCGGGAGTGCGGCCGCCGGAATTATCAGGGCGTTCTGCTGGATTTTGAATCGTCTGCCACCCCGGACCGCGCCGCCTTTGTCCGCCGTCTGGGGGAGGTCCTCTCCGCCGGCCGCCGGAGCCTTTACGTGCCGGAATCTTACGCCGCCGCGTCGTCCCAGGCCTCCGTCCTGGTCTGTGCCGCAGTCTCCGGCGGCGGCTTTGCCGATCATCTCCGGGAGTCGGCCCGGCGCTTTGGCAGCGGAAAGCTGGCCCTGGACATGGAGTGTCTCCGGATGGACTTCTCTCTGCCCGCCCTCTCCGGCATGGGAGAGCCCCTGACGGCCCAGCGACTGGAGGCCCTGCTGGCCCAGAAGTCTCCGGTGGTGTTCTTCTCCCAGGAGCTGTGCGCCCGCTATTTCACCTATCTCCGGGAGGGGGAGAGCCATTTCGTCCTCTTTGACGACGCCGACACCCTCCGGCAAAAGCTCCGCACCGGGACCGCTCTGGGCTACACCGCCGCCTTTTTCGTCTGGCCGGAGATCCAGTCCCTGGCCGGTGCCCTCTTCCCGGGATCATCTTGATCGAAAAAAACCGCTGTGCCACAGGCACAGCGGTTTTTCAGGGATCAATAGAAACGCTTCTTGTTCTTACGAGCAGCCTCAGACTTCTTGCGACGCTTCACGCTGGGACTCTCATAATGCTCTCTCTTGCGGACCTCGGCGATCACACCCGCCTTGGCGCAGCTGCGCTTAAAACGCTTCAGTGCGCTGTCGATGGACTCGCCGTCCTTCACATGGATCTCAGACATCTATATTTCCCTCCCTCCGAGGTATCCGGCTCAATCCAGGATACTTGAAAGGCCATTATCATGGCGTTAACAAAGCTATTATACGGACCTTTTTCGGAGTTGTCAAGAATTTTCACTGAAAAAACCGGCCTTTTTCTTTTTTCGTGCCGATTCTCCCGGCAAACCCCCTGCACGCGCCAGTGGGCGCGAAAGCTCACTGGGGTTTCACGATCAGGTTCACCAGACGGTTCTTTACCAGGATGGTCTTGACGATCTTCATGCCCTCGGTGGCCTTCTGGACCTTCTCCACCGCCAGGGCGGCGTCCACCACGGCCTTCTCGTCGCTGTCCACCGGCATGGAGATGGCGCCCTTGAGCTTTCCGTTGACCTGGACGGCCATGTCCACCGTGCTGGCCACGGTCTTGGACTCGTCATAGGCGGGCCAGTCAGCCTGGCAGCACATCTTGCCCTCCTTGGCGGCAAAGCCCAGCATCTCCCACAGCTCCTCGGTGATGTGGGGCGCGAAGGGATTGAGGAGCAGCAGCAGCGTCCGCATGTCGCCCCGGGTAACGCCGTTGGCCGTCAGCTCGTTGACGGCGGTCATCATAGCGGCGATGGCCGTATTCATCTTCAGGCTGTCGATATCGTCGGTGACCTTTTTGATGGTCTTGTGGAGGATGGCCTCGTTGGCCGGCGTCACATCATAGCTCTCTCCCGCGCCCTCGGCCAGGTTCCACACCCGGTCCAGGAACCGCTTGGAGCCCTTGACCGCCTCGGTAGACCAGGTGGCCGCCTGCTCGAAGTCGCCCACGAACATGATATACAGCCGCATGGTGTCAGCGCCGTACTGGGCCACGATGTCGTTGGGGTTGACCACGTTGCCCCGGGACTTGGACATCTTCTCGCCGCCCTCGCCCAGGATCATGCCGTGGCTGGTGCGCTTGGCATAGGGCTCCTTGGTGGGCACCACGCCGATGTCATAGAGGAACTTGTGCCAGAAGCGGGAATAGAGCAGATGCAGCGTGGTGTGCTCCATGCCGCCGTTGTACCAGTCCACGGGAGACCAGTACTCCAGAGCTTCCTTGCTGGCCAGGGCCTGATCGTTGTGGGGGTCCATATACCGCAGGAAGTACCAGCTGGAGCCCGCCCACTGGGGCATGGTATCCGTCTCCCGCTGGGCAGGACCGCCGCAGCAGGGGCAGGTGGTGTTCACCCAGTCGGTCATCTTGCTCAGGGGGCTCTCGCCGGTGTCGGTGACCTCATAGCTGTCCACCTCCGGCAGCAGCAGCGGCAGCTCAGACTCCGGCAGGGGCACCCAGCCGCACTTGGGGCAGTTCACCAGAGGAATGGGCTCGCCCCAGTACCGCTGGCGGGAGAAGACCCAATCCCGCAGCTTGTAGTTGGTCTTGGGATGGCCGATCCCCTGCTCCGTGACCCACTTCTTCATGGCGGGGATGGCCTCCTTGACGGTCATACCATCCAGGAAGCCGGAGTTGACCATGATGCCGGTGTCGTCCTTGAGGGTAAAAGCCTCCTTGGTGATATCGCCGCCCCGGACCACCTCGATGATGGGCAGGCCGAACTTGGTGGCAAACTCCCAGTCGCGCTGATCGTGGCCCGGCACGCCCATGACGATGCCGGTGCCGTAGCCCATCAGCACGTAATCGGAGACGAACAGGGGCACCTTCTTGCCGCTGGCGGGGTTCACAGCCTCGATGCCCTCCAGCCGGACGCCGGTCTTTTCCTTGTTCAGCTCGCCCCGCTCAAAGTCAGACTTGTGGGCGGCCTCGTCGATATAGGCGGCCACATCGTCCCAGTTCTGGATCTGATCCTTCCACGCCTGGAGGAAGGGATGCTCCGGGGAGATGACCATATAGGTCACGCCGAAGAGCGTGTCGCACCGGGTGGTATAGACCGTCAGCTTCTGGCCGTTGGTGGCGGTGAAGTCCACCTCGGTGCCCTCGCTGCGGCCGATCCAGTTGCGCTGCTGGGTCTTGACCCGCTCGATGAAGTCCACGTCCTCCAGATCGTCAATGAGCCGGTCGGCGTACTTGGTGATGGCCAGCATCCACTGGCTCTTCTCCTTGCGGATGACCTCGCCGCCGCAGCGCTCGCACACGCCGTCCACGACCTCCTCGTTGGCCAGGACGATCTTGCAGCTGGTGCACCAGTTCACCGGCATGGAGGCCTTGTACGCAAGGCCCTTCTTGAACATCTGCAGGAAGATCCACTGGGTCCACTTATAGTAGCTGGGGTCGGTGGTGTTCACCTCCCGGTCCCAGTCAAAGGAGTATCCCAGCATCTGCAGCTGCTTGCGGAAGTTGGCCACGTTGTCGTGGGTCACCTTGGCGGGATGGATGTGGTTTTTGATGGCGTAGTTCTCCGTGGGCAGGCCGAAGGCGTCATAGCCCATGGGGAAGAGGACATTGTAGCCCTGCATCCGCTTTTTCCGGCAGATGATGTCCATGGCCGTGAACGGCCGGGCATGGCCCACGTGAAGGCCCTGGGCAGAGGGATAGGGGAACTCGATCAGGCCGAAAAACTTCTCCCGGTCCTTGTCCCCCGTCACGGCGGCGAAGGGCTTTTCCTCCAGCCACTTCTTCTGCCACTTCTGTTCAATGGCGGTAAAATCGTACTTCATATCGTTCTCCCTTTCGGATGTGATTTGCAAAAAAACAGCCCCTGAGCCAATGGCTCAGGGGCGTTGTCAACGCGGTACCACCCTGGTTCGGTCCTCCTGCTGAGGACCCTCTTAGGCCTGTAACGGCGCCTGCCGTCCCGCCCTACTTCCGTTCAGGCGGGCAACTCCGGGACCAGTTATCCACGGAGCTCCCCCACCGGCTCGCAGCATCCGCCGGTTCTCTGAAGGCGGGCAGTCTCCGTCTTTCTTCCCATCATCGTCTTTACCAGACGTATTTTACGGGGCTTTTGTCCATTTGTCAAGTGTCTGGGACATTTTCTCAAAAAAGGCTTGCATCCCGGCGAGAAACGTGGTATCCTGTCTCCCGGAATTAGTTCACAAAGTAAACTATACGAGGTGAGGGAATGATGGACGAGACCCGTGAGGACCTGCTCCGGGCCTGGATGGCCATGGGGGTCTATATCCGGGGGAACCGGCTGCTCCAGGACCTGAGCATGAATGAAATGCTGGTGTGCAACGTGCTGGCCGACCGGGCGCCGGACCAGCCGCCGGTGACAGCCACGGAGCTTTGTCAGCGGACCCAGCTGCTCAAGTCTCAGATCAACCGCATCCTCACCTCCATGGAGGACCGGGGCCTCATTGAGCGGACCCGGAGCCCGGAGGACCGGCGGGTGGTCTATATCCGCCTCCGGGAGGAGGCCCTGCCCCGTTACCAGCGGGAACACGCACACGTTCTCACCGTCCTGGAGGCCGTCCGGTCCGCCCTGGGCGAGGAATATACCCGGCAGCTGACGGCCCTGATCCAGCGGGCCACTGCCGCCGTCACTCAATATGAACAGCAAAGGAGATCCTGACACCATGGCAATTCGTATCATCACCGATTCCGCCAGCGATATCACCCAGGTGGAGGCCGCCGCCTGGGGCGTCCAGGTCCTGCCCCTGCGGACCATCTTCGGCCAGGAGGAATTCCTGGACGGCGTCACCATCGACCACGAGGCCTTTTATCAAAAGCTCATCGAATCCGATGTTCTGCCCACCACCAGCCAGCTCTCCCCCTTCCAGTACGAGGAGCCCTTCCGCCAGGCCGCAGAGGCCGGAGACGAGGTGGTGTGCATCACCCTCTCCTCCAAGCTCTCCGGCTGCTATCAAAGCGCCTCCATCGCTGCCGAGGACCTGCCGGTGGTGCTGGTGGACAGTTGCAATGTCACCGTCGGCGAGCGGCTCTTAGTGGAGCGGGCTGTCCAGCTCCGGGACCAGGGCCTGTCCGCCCAGGAGATCGGGCAGCAGTTGGAGACGGAAAAGAACCAGATCCGCCTGATCGCTCTGCTGGATACCCTGGAGTATCTGAAAAAGGGCGGCCGGATCTCCTCTGCCGCCGCTCTGGCCGGGTCCCTGCTCTCCATCAAGCCGGTCATCGCCGTGGAACACGGCGAGATCGCCATCCTGGGCAAGGCCCGGGGCTCGAAAAACGGCGGCATCAATTTCGAAATGCCCTACTGCCTGGCATACAGCGGCCTTTCTGACGCGCTGCTGCGCAAGTACATCGCCGACAGCCAGTCCCTGTACAGCGGCCGTGCAGAGCATCTGCCGGTCTCCACCATCGGCAGCACCATCGGCACCCACGCCGGCCCCGGCGCCATCGCTGTGGCCTTCTTCAGCAACCGCTGAAACTGCCTCGAAACAAAAAATCCCGCCTGCGGAACTTCGCTCCGCAGGCGGGATTTGAGACTGTCGAAAAAGTGGCTGAGGCCACTTTTTCGAAAAGACTGCACCCTGCCGCGCGCATAATTTATCTGCCTGTGGCAGATAAATTCCACACTTGCAGGGCGAGAAGTGTTTTCAGCCACGTACACGCCGCGGCAGAAAACAGATTTTATGCCTTTCGCGCCTACGGGCGCGAATGTGCAGCCGTTGGCAGATTTGCTGCCTTACGGATGCGGCGTACCTCTTGCAGGTAAACTCTGCGAGACTTTTTAACACGCTGAAATCCCGCCTGCGGAACTTCGCTCCGCAGGCGGGATTTCAGTTATTGAAAAAGGTTCCATCGCTTCGCGCCGCCGGGCGCGGCGGCGGCTCAGTCCGCTTTCAAAATGTCGCTCAGGTCCAGAGGCTTTCCGTCCTGCCACAGGCGTTCCAGGGAGTAGAACTCCCGGGCCTCCGGGGAGAAGACGTGAACGCAGAGGCAGCCATAGTCCAGCAGCACCCAGGTGCCGTCCCGGTAGCCCTCCCGGCGGAGCAGCGGCTCCTCCGTCTGCTCCTTCATCGCCTTTTCCACCGCGTCGCACAGGGCGTTGATCTGGGTGTTGGACGTGCCGCTGGCGATGACGAAGTAATCCGCCAGGGCGGTGAGATCGGCGATCTCGATGGCAGCGATCTCCTTGCCCTTCTTTTCGTCCAGGGCCTTGACCGCGATGATTGCAAGTTCTTTCGGTGTCATGAATCCATTCCTTTCCTTAAGCCGCCGGCGGCGGTTCAATTACAGAGAAATCCGGCTCCGTCGGAGTCTCCGGCACAGACGTCCCGGGGTCCGCAGGGGCGGTGGTGCCGGGATCAGCGGTCTCCGGCGGTGTGGTCCCCGGATCTGTCGCGCCGGGGTCCGTGGTACCGGAGCCTGTGCCGCCCGTCTCAGGAGCGGTCGCTCCGGCATTGCTGTCACCCGGTGCAGTCGTACCGGAGCTTCCGGTTCCCGGCCCAGTCGTTCCGGCGTCGCCCGTTCCAGGCGTGGTGGCGCCGGGATCTGTCGTTCCAGTGCCAGGGTCCGTTCCCTCGGCCGGCGGGTCTGTCGTCTCCGGCTCCTCCGGCTTGGGCTTGGAGGGCTTCACCGGCGGCTGGGCCGCCTTGCTGTCCTCCACATGGCCGGTGGAGGAGCTGACAGAGCCATCGGAGTTGACGGACATGATGTCCAGATCGCTCATGGTGAAGGTCTCCACAAAGGGGCTGAGCTGGGTGTTCACCAGCTCCAGCAGCTCGCTGGCGATGGGCACCACATAGGACTGATAGTTGCCCACGGTGCGGCTCCAGCAGGAGGTGCCCTTGTTCGGCATGGTGACAAAGTTCACGTTCTCCACTTTCAATCCGCCCAGGTAAGCGGACTGGGCGAACCACAAGATATTCTGGAAGCTCAGGTCCGTCTCCACGCACTCCTGGAACACCTTGGCAAACTCGTTGACCTTGCCGATGTTCTTCAGCTGCAAAAGCTGCTCCACCATGGCCTTCAGCAGCGCCTGCTGGGTCTTGATCCGGCCCAGGTCCCCGTCCGGATAGCCCAGCATCACGCCGTTTTTCCGGTTGTCGTGGCGGTAGCGCAGCACCTCCATGGCGTCTTCGCCGGAGAGCAGGCGATAGCCCTTTTTCTGGTGGATGGACAGATCCTGATAGGGGTCGTCATAGTTCATATCCCGGGGCACGTCAAACCAGACGCCGCCCATGGCCTCCACGATCTTGCCCACGGCCTCCCACTCCACGATCACCTGGTAGTCCGGCTCAAAGCCCACCAGCTGGGAGATCTCCTTATAGAGATGCTGGATGCCCTTGTCTCCGCCGCCGCCGTAATTGTAAACGGCGTTGATCCGCTTAATGTCATAGGGGATATTCACCATGGTGTCCCGAGGGATGGACATGACGGTGGCCTTCTGGTTGGTGACATCGTAGCTTGCAAGGAGCATGGTGTCGGTGTTTCCGCCGCCGCCGGTGTCCCGGCCCAGGATCAGCACCGTGTAGTAGTCCTTGCTCTTGCGCTGGCCGTCGCTGCGGGGGCGCAGGCCCTCCTCATAGTCCAGCTTCTCCGGCTCCTCCTGCTCCACAGGGTCCTTGCTCTCAAGGTCCGGACGGACGAACAGGGCCTTCCAGCCCACCACGCCGGCCAGCGCCACCGCCAGGCAGACGGCCACAGTCACCAAAATCTTCTGCTGTCGGCTCAGACGGCCGGCCTTTTTGGGTTTTTGGGTTTTTGAGGGCTTTTTCTCCACGCGCTTCCCGCCCTTTTCTTCTCTTTCGTATTCCACTGATCTCTTATCCTTTCAACGCATCCCGCGCCTCCAGCGTGGCGCGGTGCACCGGGTTCCCCATCTCCGTCATTTCCTCCACGGTCATCTCCAGACCCAGCAGCACGCCCCGGTCCAGATCCTCATAACACACACGGCGCAGCGTCTCCACTCCGGGAAAATCCCGGGATGGCTCGATATAATCCGCCAGATACATCACCTTTTCCAGGGTGGTCATCCCCGCCCGGCCGGTGGTGTGATACCAAATTGCCTGATAGGTCTCCTCGTCCACGCCGAAGACATCCCGGGCGATGGCCGCGCCGGTCTTGGCATGGAGAAGCTTGAGGGCCTTTTGCTCCAGCTCGTCCAGCTGGATGCCGTACCGCCGGCACAGCTCCAGCTGCTCGGCCATATCCAGCTTCTTGGTGCAGTCGTGGAGCAAAGCCGCCACCCGGGCCTTTTCCACATCCGCGCCGTACCGCTCCGCCAGACGGATGGCCTCCTGCTCCGTCCCCAGCACATGGGGGATGCGCTTGTGCTTGAGACAGCTCAGCGCCACCGGCCGCAGCTGGGCCAGGGGCAGATGCTTGAGATCCGCGTGGGTCTGGTACAGATCCTCCCGCAGGATATAGCCGTACACCGCCGGAGCCAGCAGCGGCGCGCCCTCGCCCCGGGCCAGCTTCTCCCGCAGCTCGGTGGAGGACACATCCACCACGCCCGGTACAGTCAGGGTAAAGATCCTGGCCTGGGGATAGGTCCGGTACAGGTAGTCCCGCTGGGCGGAGAACAACTCCTCCGTGTCCGCCTCCGTCCGGCCAAAGGCCGCGATGCCCGCCAGGGCCATCACCTCCGCCGGATCGTGCCAGGCCTGGAGCGTCAGGAACATATCCGTTCCCATCAGCAGCCACAGCTCGTCGTCCGGGTAGAGGTCCTTGAGCTGGCGCAGGGTGTCGGAGGTGAAGCTCCGGCCCTCCCGCCGCAGCTCCAGATCCAGTGTCTCCACCCGGTCCCCCAGACCCATCTGCTCGCCTGCCAGGCGGGTCATCTCCAGCCGCTGGGCCGGGGTGGGGCTGCCGGCGGGCAAGTCCTTGTGGGGGGGCATCCCCGCCGGGATCAGCAGCAGCCGGTCCAGCTTCAATACTTCAAACACCGCCCGGGCCGCGGCGATATGGCCCAGGTGGGGCGGGTTAAAGGTCCCGCCGTAAATGCCGATCTTCATGGTCTCAAGCCTCGCTTTTTCTTTTCAAGAGTTCTCCCGGTCCTCTCAGGGACCGCTCACTTCTTCGCTCTGGTTTTGACCAGCTGGATCCGCTTCTCCCGGGGCTTGCTGTGGCTCTCCCGGTACAGCACGAACTTCGTGCCGATCACCTGCACCACCTCGCTGCGGGTGGCCTTGGCCAGGGCCTCGGCGGCGGTGCGGGCGTCATACTCGATATTATTGTCCAGGACCCGGCCCTTGATCAGTTCCCGGGCCTCCAGGGCGTCATCGGCCTGCTTGATCAGATTGTCGCCGATGCCGTCCTTGCCCACCTGCAAAATGGTATCCAGGCTGTTGGCCAGTCCCCGCAGCTGGGCCCGCTGCTTGCTTGTCAGTTCCATAGATGCACTCCTTCACGCCGGACATCTCCGGCTTGATATTCTCTCTGTCAGACAGGCGGCATGGCTCCGCCCCCTCTGGTACAGACGATTACTTCTTCAAATAAGTTGCCAGTTTTTCAGAAAAAGCCCGCAGGGCCTTTCCCCGGTGGGAGATGGCGTTCTTCTCCTCCGCCGTTAGCTGGGAAAAGGTCTTGGCCTTCTCCGGCACCAGGAACACCGGGTCATAGCCAAAGCCTCCCTCCCCCATGGGAGCAAACGCGATGGCGCCCTCACAGCGCCCCTCCGCCGTCAGGGTGTCTCCGCTCGGGAACACGCAGCAGATGGCGCAGGCAAAGTGGGCCGCCCGGGTGGTCTGGCCCCGCATGTTCTGAAGCAGCAGCATGGTCCGTCCCCGGTCGTCCAGCCCCTCGCCGCCGTAGCGGGCGGAGTAGACGCCGGGGCCGCCGTTGAGGGCGTCCACGCACAATCCGGAGTCGTCGGCGATGGCGGGCAGGCCCGACGCGGCGCAGATGGCCTGGGCCTTGAGCATGGCGTTTTCTGCAAAGGTGGTCCCGGTCTCCTCCACCTCCACATCGATCCCCAGCTCACCAGGTCCCACCACCTGGATACCCAGCTCCGCCAGGATGGCGCTCATCTCTTTCAGCTTCCCGGGGTTATGGGTCGCAAGTACAAATTTTTCGCTCATATCACAGTCCTCCCAGCACGTCTCTCTGGAGCTTCAGCAGCTCCCGGTTGCCCTTGGCGCACAGGCGCAGGAGCTCCTGCTGCTCCTCCACGGTGAACGCCCGGCCCTCGCCGGTGCCCTGGAGCTCGATGATCTCGCCCAGCTCGTTCATCACGCAGTTCAGATCCACCTGGGCATGGCTGTCCTCGCTGTACTGCAAGTCCAGCAGCGCCGTGTCCTCCACGATGCCGGCGGAGACGCCGGTGACAACATGCCGGATGGGATCAGACCCCAAAACGCCGTCCGCCACCAGCTTCCGGCAGGCCAGGGCCAACGCGATGAAGCCGCCGGTGACCGAGGCGGTCCGGGTGCCCCCGTCTCCCTGGATCACGTCGCAGTCGATGGTGATGGTGTGCTCTCCCAGCTTGCCAAGGTCCACAGCCGCCCGGAGGGACCGGCCCACCAGCCGCTGGATCTCGGCGCTGCGGGGGCTGAGCTTGAGCTTGGCAACGTCCCGCTTGCTGCGCTCCCGGTTGGCCCGGGGCAGCATGGAGTATTCCGCCGTCACCCAGCCCTCTCCCATGGGAACGTGGGGCGGGGTCCGGTCCTCCACGCTGGCGCAGCACAGCACCTTGGTATCGCCGCACTCGATGAGGCAGCTCCCCTCGGCAAATTTCACGAAATCTGTGGTGATCTTGATGGGGCGCAGCTCATCAAAGGCCCGCCCGTCCTGTCTAATCATGGTAGTTCCTCCTCTTGATCCCGGCGTCTCGATCCGCACAGGCCCTGACGGCCCTCATCCGTTCTCCCGCAAGGCCGGCCGGATGACCTCCCGGGCCCATTCATACTCTTTTTTTGACACGTAGATGGTATAGGTACAGGCGCTGGCCCGGTCTATGAAAAAGTCGCCCCGCCCCTGGCCTCGGACAAGGCCCCGGGTCTTGACAGCGCTCTCGATGCCGGCCCTGGACAGGGCCTCCCGCACCTGGATCATCTTCTCCATAGAGATCAGCGTGATCAGCTCCCTGCGGCTAAAGATCGTCAGCATAAGCGTCTTCCTCCTCTTTCAGAAATCCGCGTGACTGCTTTCCTATCTTCCTGATCCGGCGTCAAACATCAAATGATCGCCGACACATACTCCCTGGCGTCAAAGGGCTTGAGATCGTCGATCCCCTCGCCCACGCCGGCCAGCTTCACCGGCACGCCCAGCTCCTTAGCGATGGCCACCACGATGCCGCCCTTGGCGGTGCCGTCCAGCTTGGTCAGCACGATGCCCGTAAGCCCCGCCGTCTCCTGGAAGGTCCGGGCCTGGATCAATCCGTTTTGTCCGGTGGTGGCGTCCAGCACCAGCAGCGTCTCCCGGGCGGCGCCGGGGCACTCCCGGTCGATGATCTTGGAGAGCTTATGGAGCTCTGCCATGAGGTTTGCCTTGTTGTGGAGCCGCCCGGCGGTGTCGCACAGCACCACATCCACATTCCGGGCCTTGGCGGCCTGGAGGGCGTCAAAGAGCACCGCGCCGGGGTCCGCCCCCTCGTGCTGGCGGATCAGCTCACAGCCGGCCCGCTCCGCCCAGATCTGAAGCTGGTCGGCGGCGGCGGCCCGGAAGGTATCCGCCGCGCAGAGGAGGACCCGCTTGCCCTGGCTCTTGAGCCGGTGGGCCAGCTTTCCGATGGAGGTGGTCTTGCCCACGCCGTTGACGCCGATAAACAGCACCACACTGGGGGAGGTGGACAGGTCCAGCGCCGTGTCGCCCACGGCCATCTCCTCCATCAGCACCTCCCGCAGGGCCTCCCGGACCTCCTCCTGGTCCCGGAGCTTCTCCTTGCGGACCCGGGTCCGCAGCTTCTCCACCGCGTCCAGGGCGGTGTCCATTCCCAGATCCGCCAGGATCAGCGTCTCCTCCAGCTCCTCGAAAAAGGCCTCGTCCGCCTCGGTAAAGCTGGAGAAGAGATTGGTGGTGATTTTTTTCAGTTTGTCAAAAAAGCCCATAGCACTCGTCCTTTTGCTTTATTTTTTCTGGCTCCAGTGAAGTTCCGCTCCACAGCTGCGGCAATATTCTCCGGGGTACCAGCCCATCCAGGCACCGCATACCGGACAGCGGAGCAGCCAGAGGTGCAGCACCGTTCCCACAGCGAGCCCGCCAAGCCCTAAGCCCACAATCCAGGTCTGATCAAGCTTGATCCCCAGAAAGGCACATGCAATTCCAATCGCCGATACGCCGACGGTCAGCAGAGTTTTTTCCAGCAGACTCATAACCGTAGTCTCTCCCTACTCGATCTTCAGCTCCTTCGCCAGTTCGTTCATGTTGATGGTCAGGATCTTGCTGACGCCCTGTTCCTGCATGGCGGCGTCGTCACAAAGTCCGCTGCACTCCGTTTCCGCCGATGGCGAAAACTCCGGCCGCTCCCTTGTTCCTCCGCTTCCCACCGAAACCGCTGGCGCTGGGTTTCGGCGGGAGCCCTGGCGTCACCATGCTACTCGATCTTCAGCTCCTTTGCCAGCTCGTTCATGTTGATGGTCAGGATCTTGCTGACGCCCTGTTCCTGCATGGCGGCGT
>CAUWNE010000023.1:0-30866 GCA_963560095.1 uncultured Dysosmobacter sp.
GCCTTCGGCGGGCGTTACCCGTTATCCTTGCCCTGTGGAGCCCGGACTTTCCTCAGGACCGGCCTTTCGGCCTGGCCCCGCGACTGTCTGTCTTCCTCGCGGGATTATTTTACAGGATGGGCTCGCGTTTGTCAACGGAAAATCCCGGCAGCGGAGGGTTATTTCCGCAGGTTCTCCAGGGCGGCGGGATTCTGCTTAGTCAGCGCCCCCAGGGTCTGGCACGTCTCCAGCTCCGGGCAGGCTCCGCAGGTCTCCACCCCCCGCCCGGCGGCGCAGGCGCGGATGGGACACAGGTGCTGGCAGTATACGGTTTTGACGCCGTCTGCCCGGCAGCCGGTGCAGTTGATGTGCTCAGGCAGGATGGGGACCTGGTTGAGGGCGGCCCACAGGGCGGCGGTCTTCTCCCGCAGGGCCTGATCGTCCCGGATGGTGGCAAGGTAGGCGTCGCAGGCCTCGCAGTCCAGCCCGCAGTATGCGATCCGACGGTCCATCATGATGAAATCCTCCCAGTGTTGTGATGCCTTGATTGTAAGAGCTCTCCCGGGAGCTGTCAAGGGCGGCTTTGGACGGCGGGAGAAACTTTCCCTCCTCTGCGTTGTAATTTCCCGCCGGGTGCGGTATAATCTCTCTGAATCTCATTCTCCGCTCTGGCGGAGGGAACATAAGGAGCGATTCCATGAGCATTGAGGAATATCTGGATTCTCTGCGGGGCAGGACCGTGGCCGTCATCGGCGTGGGCGTGTCCAACCAGCCCCTGATCGAGCTGCTGCTGAGCCACGGCATCTCCGTCACCGCCCGGGACCGGAAGGAGGACCTGGGGATGGCGGGGGAGCGTCTGGCGGCCCTGGGCGCCCGGCTGCGGCTGGGAGAGGACTATCTGGGGGACCTTCAGGAGGACGTGATCTTCCGCACCCCCGGGATGCGGCCGGACCTGCCGGCCCTCTCTGCCGCCGTGGCGGCGGGGAGCAGGCTGACCAGCGAGATGGAGGTTTTTCTGGAGGTCTGCCCCTGTCCGGTGCTGGCTGTCACCGGCAGCGACGGCAAGACCACCACCACCACCATCATCGCCGAGCTTTTGAAGGCGGCGGGCAGGACCGTCCACGTGGGGGGGAACATCGGCCACCCCCTGCTCTCTGAGGCGGGGACCATGGCCCCGGAGGACCTGGCCGTGCTGGAGCTGAGCTCTTTTCAGCTGATGACCATGACCCGCAGCCCCCATGTGGCCGTGGTGACCAACCTGGCCCCCAACCACCTGGACGTCCACCGGGATTTCGAGGAGTATATTACTGCAAAGGAAAATATCTTTACGCACCAAGGGCCCCAGGATCTTGCCGTCTTCAACGCCGACAACGACATCACCGCCGCCCAGGCGGCGCGGGCCGTGGGCCGGGCCCGGCTCTTCTCCCGCAGGCGGGAGGTCCCCGACGGCGTCTTCCTCCGGGGGGAGGCCGTCATCGCCCGGTCCCAGGGCCGGGAGCGGCAGGTGATGACCGTGGGGGACATCCGTCTTCCCGGCGTCCACAACGTAGAGAACTTCCTGGCGGCCATCGCCGCGGTGGACGGCCTGGTGCCCGACGAGACCATCCGGGCCTTTGCCCGGGAATTTGGCGGGGTGGAACACCGGATCGAGCTGGTGCGGACCCGAAAGGGCGTGCGGTGGTACAACGACTCCATCGCCTCCAGCCCCAGCCGGACCATCGCCGGACTCAACGCCTTTGACCAGCGGGTGATCCTGATCGCCGGCGGCAAGGACAAGGGGATCTCCTACGCCCCCTTGGGCCCGGTGATCAACGAGCATGTAAAGCTGCTGATCCTCTGCGGGGCCACCGCCGGGGTGATCCGGCAGGCGGTGGAGGAGGCGGAGAACTACCAGGGCCTGGAGATCCTGGAGGTAGGCGACTACCCCGCCGCCGTGGAGACGGCGGACCGCCGCAGCGCAGAGGGGGACGTGGTGATCCTCTCCCCGGCCAGCACCTCTTTTGACCGCTTTGCCAACTTCATGGAGCGGGGCCGGGTCTTCAAGGACCTGGTCCAAAAGCTCCCCGAATAAATAAGGCCAACCTCTCCCCGCATACGCTGGGGGAGGGAGGTGAGGCCCATGGGGCCGGGATTTTTTCACTACCGGGGCTGGGGGCTCCGGCGGCGTCTGGGGCGTCTGGCGGTCTTCTTTCTGGCGGCCGGGGTCCTGACGGCGGTGTTCGTGGCCACGGCCCAGATGAGGCCGCTGCTGGCGGGACTGGCGGAGACCAAGGTTTCCGGCGCGGTCACCGGCGTGGTGTCCCAGGCGGTGTCCGAGGCTATCGAGAATGGCCAGCTCCAGTATGAAGCCCTGGTCTCCTTTGAAAAGGACAACGAGGGGCGGATCACCGCCGTCCACAGCAACATGGCCGCCTTCAACCATTTGCAGGCGGAGATTTTGCGGACGGTGCTGGAGCGGATCGGCCAGGTGTCCAGCCGGGATCTGTCCATCCCCCTGGGGAGCCTGACCGGCAGCGCGCTGCTGGCGGGCCGGGGGCCCCGGCTCACGGTGCGGATGGAGTCGGTGGGGTCCTCGGAGGCCCGGTTTGAAAACGCCTTCACCTCCGCCGGCATCAACCAGACCAAGCACCAGATCATTTTAACGGTGGATGTGGCCGTCAGCATCCTGCTGCCGGGCTTCACCACCGCCGCCCGGGTCTCCAACTCCTTCATCGTGGCCGAGACGGTGATCGTGGGGGCGGTGCCGGAGACCTATACTTCCTTCCAGACCTCGCCGGAGGCCTATGAGGAGGACGCCAAGGACCATATTCTAAACGGATAGGAGAATACTTTCATGGATTACCGGGAGAGAATTCAGGAGCTGCGGGAGCTTCTGAATGAGAACGGCTACCGCTATTACGTGCTGGACGCGCCCACCATGAGCGACCGGGAGTACGATCTGCTGAACCGGGAGCTGGAGGAGCTGGAGGCGGCCCACCCTGAGGAGGTGACGCCGGATTCGCCCACCCAGCGCATCGGCGGCAAGCTCTTGCAGGGCTTTGAGACCTACGCCCACGAAGTACCCCTGGAGAGCCTTCAGGACGTGTTTGACCAGGAGGAAGTGGGGGACTTCTGCCATCGGATGGAGGAGACCCTGGGCGCGGACGCGGTCTATTCCGTGGAGCCCAAGGTGGACGGACTCTCTGTGGCGCTGGAGTATCGGGACGGCGTCTTCGTCCGGGGCGCCACCCGGGGCGACGGCCACGTGGGGGAGGATGTGACGGAGAACCTGCGGACCATTCGTTCCATCCCCATGACCCTGCCGGAGAAGCTCCCCCGGCTCATCGTCCGGGGCGAGGTGTTCATGGCCCGCTCTGTCTTTGAGGAGATCAACGCCCAGCGGGAGCTGGAGGGCAAGGCCCTGATGGCCAACCCCCGGAACGCCGCCGCCGGGTCCCTGCGGCAGCTGGACCCGAAGATCTGCGCCCAGCGGCGGCTGGATATCCAGGTCTTCAACCTCCAGCTGGCGGAGGGGAGAAGCTTTGAAAGCCACAGTGAGACGCTTATGTATCTGGCCTCCCAGCGGTTCCGGGTGATCCCCCACAAGACCCTCTCCAGCCGGGCGCAGGTGTGGGAGGAGATCAGCCGGATCAACGACGAGCGGATGGACTACCCCTTTGATATCGACGGTGCGGTTGTAAAGGTAGATCGCCTGTCAGACCGCGAACAGCTTGGCTCCACGGCCAAGTTCCCCAAGTGGGCGGTGGCCTTTAAGTACCCGCCGGAGCAAAAGCCCGCCCAGGTGGTGGACATCGTGGTGCAGGTGGGCCGGACCGGCGTGCTGACCCCCAAGGCGGTGCTGACGCCGGTGCGCCTGGCGGGGACCACCGTCACCAGCGCCACCCTCCACAACCAGGACTATATCACCGAGAAGGACATCCGGATCGGGGACACGGTGGTGGTCCAGAAGGCGGGGGAGATCATCCCCGAGATCGTGGAGGTGATCCGGGAGAAGCGGCCGGAGGGGACCGCCCCCTACACCCTGCCCACGGCCTGCCCGGTGTGCGGCGCGCCGGTGGTCCGGGACGAGGACAGCGCGGCAGTGCGGTGCACCGGGGCGGAGTGCCCGGCCCAGCTGCTGCGAAACCTCACCCACTTTGCAAGCCGGGACGCCATGGACATCGACGGCTGCGGCCCCGCCGTGCTCCAGCAGCTGGTGGACAGCGGCTTGGTCCGCACCGCCGCCGACCTCTACGCCCTGGATGCAGCGCAGGTGGCAAAGCTGGAGCGGATGGGGAAGAAGTCCGCCGAGAACCTGATCGGGGCCATTGAGAAGTCCCGGTCCAACGACTTAAGCCGCCTGATCTACGGCCTTGGCATCCGCCAGGTTGGGGAGAAGGCCGCCAAGGTGCTGGCCATGCGCTTTGGCACCCTGGACGCCCTGATGGCCGCCACCGTGGAGGAGCTGACCGCGGTCCCCGACGTGGGCGAGATCACCGCCCGGTGCATCGTGGACTACCTCTCCCAGCCCCAGGCCCTGGACCTGATCCGGCGGCTGCGGGAAGCCGGGGTCAATTTCCAGAGCACCCGGGAGGTGGTGGACCAGCGCTTTGCCGGGATGACCTTTGTCCTCACCGGCACGCTGACCCGGTTCGACCGCAAGACCGCCCAGAGCCTCATTGAGGAGCGGGGGGGCAAGGCCGCGGGCTCCGTGAGCAAGAAGACCAGCTATGTGGTGGCGGGAGAGGCCGCCGGCAGCAAGCTCCGCAAGGCCGAGGAGCTGGGGATCCCCGTGCTGACGGAGGATGAGTTTGCCCGGATGCTGGAGTGAACGGGGTTGACAGCGGGGCGGATTCTGCTATACTGAGGGTACAACAGGATACCCCCTTTCTTCGGAAACGAGCGTAGTCTCTACTGGCGGTGACAGCCCGCGAGCGCAAGCTGACCCGGTGCAATTCCGGGGCCAACAGTCAGGTCTGGATGGGAGAAGAAAGCCTCCAACGATGCTGGACGGCGGTTTCTCCGTGATGTGAAAAGCGGCACACAGGCAGCCGGCGTCCTCTGGGATGCCGGCTGTTTTTCTGTCCGCCGGCGGAGGCGGCGGGGAAGAGAAGGAGAGAAGTCAATATGGACACCCGAGAACAGCCAAGCAAAAATCCCCTGGAGACCGAGGCCCTGCCCGTCTTGCTGCGGCGCTACTCCATCCCAACGGCCCTGACGCTGATGGTGAACTACCTCTATAACATCGTGGACCAGATCTTTGTGGGCCAGGGGGTGGGCATCTCCGGCATGACGGCCACCAACATCGCCTTTCCCCTGGTGATCCTGGTGAACGCGGTGGCGCTGCTGCTGGGAGACGGCTGCGCCGCCAACATGAGCTTGTGCCTGGGCCGGCGGCAGCAGGAAGAGGCGGACCGGACCATCAGCCACGCCCTGACGCTGATTTTGGGCAGCGGCATCTTCTGCGCCCTGGTGTGCGGGCTCTTCGCCCCCTGGGTGGTGGTGCTCTGCGGCACCACGGAGACCGCCTATGCCCAGTCCGTGGCCTATCTCCGGGCCATCTCCTGGGGCATCCCCTTCCAGCTGATGTGCCCGGCCTTCACCGCCATCATCCGGGCCGACGGCGCGCCCCAGTACACCATGAAGTGCATGATCCTGGGGGCGGTGGTGAACCTGATCCTGGACCCCATTTTCATCTTCCCCCTGCACATGGGCGTGGTGGGCGCCGGGATCGCCACGGTGATCGGCCAGGTGGCGGCAGGGTGCATGTGCCTTTGGTATCTGCGGCGGATGCGGACGGTCCGCATCCGGCGGGAGGCCCTGTGGCCCACCGCCGCCCTGACGGGGCGGATCTTGTCCCTGGGGCTTCCCAGCCTCCTGACCCAGGCCATGACCGCCCTGGTCCAGATCGTCATGAACAATCTCCTGCGGACCTACGGCGCGGTCTCGGTCTATGGAAGCGATATCGCCCTCTCGGTCTACGGCATGATGATCAAGGTCTATCAGATCGCCCACTCCATGTTCGTGGGGGTCTCCTCCGCCATCCAGCCCATCAACGGCTTCAACTTCGGCGCGGGGAACTACCCCCGGGTCCGGCAGACCTACCGCCTGGCGGGGAAGATCTCCCTGACCATCTCGGCTCTGTGGTTCCTGGTGTTCCAGTTCCTTCCCCGGCAGATCGGCGCCCTCTTCGTCTCGGACAGCCCGCTGTATCTGGACTGCGCCCAGCACATCTTCCGCATCCACATGATGGCCTTCTTCCTCTATGGGCTCCACATGACCACCGCTTCCTTCTTCCAGGGGATCGGCAAGCCCATGCGCTCGCTGCTGATCCCCCTGGCCCGGCAGGGCTTGTTCCTGATCCCCCTGGCCGTGCTGCTCTCCGGCCGCCTGGGCATGGACGGGGCGCTGTACGCCGTGCCGGCGGCGGATGTGCTGGCCTTTTTGCTCAGCGTGGGGCTGGCGTGGATGGAGTTTCGGTCCTGGCGGCAGCGGGGCTGGCTGACGAAGGAATGATCCCGGTTCCCACCGCCGTCCCCGGCGCATAGACTGGGGAGAAGGAGGGAAGCCTATGGGATTTTTCCGGGAGTACGACCGCGACGCCGCTGTGCTGTATGCCCACCAGTGGGCCTATGGCCGGAACCCGGCCTTTTACGACTATGAGCACCTGGGGGGCGACTGCACCAACTTCGCCTCCCAGTGCATCTTCGCCGGCTGCGGCGTGATGAACTACACGCCGACCTTCGGCTGGTATTATATTGACGCCAATCAAAAGGCCCCCGCCTGGACGGGGGTGCCCTTTCTCTACAACTTCCTCACCCGAACCGACGGCTCTGTGGGGCCCATGGCCCGGCCCTGCACCCTGGAAGAGCTGCTGCCCGGGGATTTGATCCAGCTCTCTTTCAAGGGGGAGACCTATCAGCACTCGCCCATCGTGGTGTCGGTAGGAAAGCCCGCCGCTCCGGAGAACATCCTGGTGGCGGCCCACAGCTTTGACGCCGACAACCGGCCTCTTGGCACCTATGAGTACCGCAGGCTGCGGCTGCTCCACATCACCGGCGCCATCGTGCCCTGAATTCAAAAAAACTTCACCAAAAGCGGAGCGCCTGTGGTATGATGATATCATGCAACAGGAAAGGGGAGATTCCCATGAAGCGAATGATGATGACAGGCTGTGCCCTGGCCCTGGCGGGGGCGCTGCTGGCGGCGCCGGCGGCGGCCTACCGGGACATTCCTGAGACCAGCCCCCTGGCATCGGAGGTGGAGCTGGCCGTGAATCACGGCTTGATGAACGGCTATGACGAGGAGACCTTCGGCTATGGCGACGCCATGACCCGGGCCCAGTTCGTCACGGTGCTGTGCCGGATGCTACTGCCTGAGACGGAGCGGGAGACCGGCCACATCACGCCGGCCATGCAGGTGCCCCAGGGCAGCGCCCAGGCCTACTATGCCTCCATCGACGCGGCGGCGGAGCTTGGCTGGGTGGACACCGACGTGCCCTTCCGGCCCGGCGCGGCCATCACCCGGGGAGAGATGGCGGAGATTTTGGTGCGGGCCCTGGGGCTGGAAAGCGCCGCGTCCGCACGGAACTCCAACAGCATGATCCCCTCCTCCGGCGTCACCGCCTTCCAGGACCTGCCGGCAGGGAAGGAGGGCTATATCTCCGTGGCCTATGACATCGGATTGACCAAGGGCACCTCGGCCACCACGTTCTCGCCGGGGGCCACTGCCACCCGGGCCCAGGCGGCGGCCATGCTGGAGCGGATCTATGAAAAGCTCCACCGCAAGACGGAATTTTCCCACGGCTTTTACGCCATCTCCTCGTACAGCCAGATGGATCTGGCCGAGGAGCTGGACGCGGTCAGCGCCGGGTGGAGCCGGATGACCTGGGACGGGGAGCGGGCCCTGCTGGCCACCACCAGCGCCCATGGCAACGAGTTTTCCGTGCCCGCAGGCTATCAGGAGGTGGCGGAGACCCTGGCGGGGAAGGGGGTCTCCCTGAATCTCAGCGTGTTTATGGACGGAAAGGACTTGGGGGCGCTGCTGTCCTCGAAGCAGGGCCGGGCCCAGGCGGTGGAGCAGATCGCAAACGAGCTGACCGTTTCCTACAAGGCCCTGGGCCGCAACCCCTACGCCGGAGTGACCATCGACTTTGAGGGTCTGGGCCGCAGCAGCGCCGCCGATTTCAGCGCCTTTTTGACGGAGCTGAGCCGGCAGGTCCGGGATTTGGACAAGACCCTGTATGTCTGCGTGCCGCCGCCCTCCAGCGCCGGCGGCTATGATCTCAAGACCATCGGCGCTCTGGCGGACAAGGTGATCTTGATGGCCCACGACTACGACGCCCGGAGCCTGAGCGGCTATGTGGGCAGCGACGCCCACCAGGATCAGGCCACCGTCCCGCTGGGCCGGGTGTATCAGGCCCTGCGGACCACAGTGGAGCAGGTGGACCCGGCCAAGGTGGTCCTGGCCCTCAGCGCCCGGAACGTGGCCTGGGAGATCGATGGGGCAGGGAAGCTGGTGAGCAGCCAGCCCGTGGCCGTCAGCGGCGACACCGTGGCCCGGCGGCTGAGCCAGCCGGACACGAAGCGGGGCTGGGACCCGGAGGCCCAGCAGTCCTGGGCCAGCTACACCACCGAGGAGGGGAAGCGGTATTTCCTCTGGTATCAGGACGGTGAGAGCGTCCGGCTGGAGCTCCAGACCGCCCGGCTCTTAGACGTCACCGGCGTATCCTTGTGGCGGCTGGGGACCATCCCCCAGTATGAGAACTGGACCTGGAGCGCGTCCATCAAATGACCTGCTGAAAAATAGGATTTTGAAAGATCAGGCCAGAGGAAAAGTGAGCGAGAACCGTCAAGATGGCGGCTTTCGCTCACTTTTTTAATACACAATTTTTCCGTAACATGCAAGTTGCAACAGATACATTTTGAGTCTGATCTTACTTTTTCTCAGTTTTTTGGACCTTGGAGAGGGGATTGGCCCTGGCGGCCACCCGGAGGGACTCATTATCAATATGGGTGTAGATCTCCGTGGTGTTCAGGTGGTCATGACCCAGGACCTCCTGGACCGCCCGGACGTCTACGCCGTTTTGCAGCATCAGCGTGGCGGCGGTATGGCGGAGCTTATGGGAGGAGTATTGGGTGCTGTCGATCCCGGCGGCGCTGAGCCGCTTTTTCACCATGGCGTGGACCATGGACCGGCTGATCCGCTCATTTCGAGCCGAGAGGAACAGCGCGTCCTGATCCCGGCCCTGAATGGGCCGCCGGACCGCCAGATAGCTTTGCAGGGCCGCCTGGCAGGCGTCGTTGAGGTAGAGGATGCGGACCTTGTTGCCCTTGCCCAGGACCCGGAGGGCCTCGCCCTGGATGTCGCTGAGGTTCAGTCCCACCAGCTCGCTGATCCGCAGGCCGCAGTTGAGAAACAGCGTCAAAATGCAGTAGTCCCGCTCCTGATGTTTTCCGTCCACCGACTGGAGCAGCTGCAAGCTCTCGTCCAGGGTCAGGTACTTGGGCAGAGATTTTTTCAGCTTGGGCGCGTCGATATCTTTGACAGGATTTTCACGAAGTAGGTGCATCTTGTTGGTCAGGTAATTGTAAAAGGACCGGATGGTGGCCACTTTCCGGGCCCGGGAGGCGGCGTTCAGGCCATAGTCCGAGTTGGGGCTGTTCTGGTGCTGGACCCGGTCCCGGCTGAGATAGGTCAGATATCCGTAGATGTCCGTCAGCGTCACAGAGGCCACAAAGTCAAGATCCACATCCAAGATGTCGATCTCGTCCAGAGGCTTGTCCGCAAGGGCCGGGTCCCGGAGTTGTTTTAGATAGCGGAAGAAATTCCGCAGGTCCAGAAAGTATTCGTCCACGGTCCGTTTGGAATGGGCCTTGACGGTCTCGTGATACGCCAGAAAATCCCGCAGGATCTCCGGCGCCTGGGTACGGTAATCGATCATAACTGTGCGGAGACGGCGCAGATCCAAGGGCCTGAGCCGGACCGGGCAAGCCGGCGCATCAGGCCTGATTTTGGGAAGAGGCCCGGTTGCCCCTCCCCTAAATTGAACAAAATTATCATTTTGTTCAATTATTAGTCCGTCTCCAAAACCTCCTCCCCGGGTCATAAAATCCGGCCCCATGGGCCAAGCTAGCACCAGCGTTCAAACTCCCGCAAATCCATTGACAAAGGAAGGATCGCCATGAGTCTGATCCCGTGCACCAGCCAGTGTGTCTATCAATCCGATGGCCTGTGCGGCCTGGAGTCCGCCGCCGCTGCGGGGCTGCCGGCCCTGGGCGGCGCCTGCGTCCACTTTATCCCCGCGGACCCAGGGCGGCTCGGATCGCCTCACCGATATTCCCGACCGGCAGCAGTTCCAGTCCGGGAGCCGACGGCAGAGCCTTGCCCCGGCGGGCCGGGATCACACACTTGTGAAAGCCCAGCCGCCGGACTTCCGAGATCCGCTGGTCCAGATGGTTGACCATCCGCAGCTCTCCGGTCAGGCCCACCTCGCCGATGGCCACCAGATCCCCCGGCACTGGCCGGTCCAGATAGCTGGAGGCCAGCGCCACCACCGCCGCCAGATCCGCCGCAGGCTCGTCCAGGCTCAGTCCGCCGATGATGTTAAGATAGGCGTCGCAGGCGGAGACCCGCAGTCCCCCCCGCTTTTCCAGCACCGCCAGCAGCATGGCCAGGCGGTTATAGTCAAAGCCGTTGCTGGTCCGCCGGGGGCTGCCGCCGCCGGCAGCGGCCACCGCCAGGGCCTGGATCTCCGCCAGCACCGGCCGCACCCCCTCCATCACGCAGGTGACGCAGGTGCCGGGGGCGTCATCCGGCCGGCCGGAGAGCAGCATCTCCGAGGGGTTCTCCACCTCCAAAAGGCCCCCGTCCCCCATCTCAAAGACGCCGATTTCATTGGTGGCGCCGAAGCGGTTCTTGGCCGCCCGGAGGATGCGGTAGGTGGTGTGCTGGTCTCCCTCGAAATAGAGCACGCAATCCACCATGTGCTCCAAGACCTTGGGGCCGGCGATGGAGCCCTCCTTATTCACGTGGCCGATGACAAATACCGTCACTCCCTGGCCCTTGGCCAGCTGCATCAGGGCCATGGTGCACTCCTTCACCTGGCTGACGCTGCCTGCCGGAGAGTCTAAGGCATCGTTGTAGAGGGTCTGGATGGAGTCCACGATCAGCACCTCCGGCCTCTCGCCGGACACCGCCTCCAGCACCTCGTTCAAATTGGTCTCTGAGAGGACGTAAAGCCGCTCGTGCTCTGCGCGTAAACGATTTGCCCGGAGCTTGATCTGGTGCTCGGACTCCTCTCCGGAGACATAGAGCACCTTGCAGCTCTCGCAGAGCTTGCTGCAAATTTGGAGCATCAGCGTGGATTTGCCGATGCCCGGCGCGCCGCCCACCAGCACCAGCGAGCCCTTGACGGCGCCGCCGCCCAGGACCCGGTCCAGCTCCCCCATGCCGGTGAGAAAGCGGATCTCCTCGTCGCTGCGCAGCTCGGTCACCGGCTGGGGCCGGCGGAGCGCGATGCTGCGCCCTCCCCCGCCCCGGACAGCGGCGGCCCGGGGCTCCGGCTGCTCTACAATGGTGTTCCACGCCCCGCAGGCGGGGCACTTCCCCGCCCACTTGGGCGTCTCATTTCCGCAGGCGGTACAGTAAAAGAGCGTCTTTGCCTTCATGATACATCCTCTCCGGCCAGCAGCACGCCAACGGCGACGGCTCCGGTCAGCATGGTTTGATAGGACGGCTCCCGGAGCTTTTGGACCTCTCCGGCGTTGGAGAGAAAGCCGCACTCCACCAGGACCCCCGGGGCCGTCACATGGTCCATCAGGTAGACCGACCCGGCTACCTGCCGGGCCTTTTTTTCGTTGCCGGCATTGACCGTGCGGTTCAGGACGTCCTGAATGGACGTTCCCACGGCCTCCGCCCCCTCCTGCCGGTTCCAGAACACATAGGCCCCGTGAGTTGTGGGCGAGGCCGGGAGACTGTTTTGGTGGATGCTCACCAGCACGGCGCCGGGCGTTTCGTTCACGATCTCCGTCCGGCGGCGAAGGTCCGAGCGCTTGCGCTCCCGGATGGTGGTCCCCTCGGTGTGGAGGGCCTCCCCTGTGGCCCGGGTCAGCCGGGTCCGCTGACCGGCAAAGGCCAGCGTGTCCCGCAGCCGCAGGGCGATCTCCAGGTTCACGCCGCTCTCCACCACCCCCTCCGGGGAGACGGCGCCGCCGTCCTCCCCGCCGTGGCCGGCGTCCACCACCACGGTGCGGGGCCCTTGGTCCATGGGCCCCAGGGCAGGCGCGGCGGTCCCGTGTCCCGCCCACAGCACGGCGGCCAGCGAGAGCACAAAGCAGCCAAACAGCCCCGCGCCCAGAAGAACTCCTCTGCGAATCACAACGATCATGGCAACACCCCCGGTGATCCTATGCCCAGGGGCTTTTCCAGTATGCCCATTATAGCCGCTCCCCGGTCCAAAATCAAGGGTCCGCCGGGGCCCCTCCTGCATAGGATGGAACGGGCGCACCCCGGTGCGCCACGCTTTCCAAGGAGGACGCAACGCAGATGGAAAAACCCAACACCCAAACGCCTGAGACCAGCTGCGGCCCTGACAAGGGCACGCTGCCCGGCTGCTGTGCGCCGCTGGCGTTTCCCTATATTCCCATGCAGGAGCAAAACCCCGTCCGGTACAGCCGGATGGAGGCCCTGCAAACCGGCACCCTCTTCCCGGGACTGGACCTGCCCTTCAAGGCGGCCATCCAGGCCAAGACCAAGCTCAGCAACACCGCCCTGGTGGAGCTGATGGCCCTGGAGTTCGCCATTGACGAGCTGGGGCTGTATCTGACCACCCATGAATCGGACCAGGAGGCCTTGCAGCTGTACTGGTCCTATATCAAGCTGGCCAAGGAGGGCCGGGAGAAGTACCAGAAGCTCTACGGTCCCCTGCTCCAGACTGACCTGACGCCGGAGGACGGCTACGCCTGGCTGAAAGACCCCTGGCCCTGGGATTTAGGAGGGAACGACTGATGTTTGTCTATGAGAAGAAGCTCCAGTACCCCATCAAGATCAAGACCCCCAACCCCAAGCTGGCGGCGGTGATCATCAGCCAGTACGGCGGGCCGGACGGCGAGCTGGGGGCCTCCCTGCGGTATTTGAGCCAGCGCTATTCCATGCCCTATCCGGAGCTCAAGGGCCTGCTGACCGATATCGGCACCGAGGAGCTGGGCCACCTGGAGATGGTGGGGACGCTGGTCCACCAGCTGACCCGGGACCTGACGGAGGAGCAGATCCGGACTGCCGGCTTTGACACCTACTTTGTGGATCACACCACCGGCGTCTATCCCCAGTTTGCCTCCGGCTACCCCTGGTCTGCCTCCACCATGCAGGTCACCGGCGACGTGATCGCCGACCTCACCGAGGACCTGGCCGCCGAGCAGAAGGCCCGCTTGACCTATGACAACATCCTGCGCCTGAGCGATGACCCGGACGTAAACGATGTGATCCGGTTCCTCCGGGCCCGGGAGATCGTCCATTTCCAGCGCTTTGGCGAGGGGATGCGGCTGGCCAAGGACCGGATGAACCAGAAAAACGTCTATTATATGAACCCGGCCTTCGACAAATAAGGCGCTCGATCCCGAGGGATACAAGCACAGCCGCGGCTTTCAGCCGCGGCTGCTTGCGATTCTTACCGGCCTGAGGCCTTCAGCGCCGCCAGGATCTCCTGGTCGGCGGGGCAGAACGTCAGCTGGTCGATCTCCCCCACGGTGATCCACCTGAGGTCGTTGTGCTCCAGCTTCTTGGGCGTGCCCTGGGCGATGGCGGCGTGAAAGAGGGTCAGATGCACCGTCAGGTCCGGGTAGGCGTGGGTCACCTCCATGAAGACCTCCCCCACGGACACGGTGACGTCCAGTTCCTCCCGGCACTCCCGGATCAGGGCCTGTTCCCGGGTCTCCCCGGGCTCCACCTTGCCCCCCACGAACTCCCACAACAGGCCCCTGGCCTTATGGGCAGGCCGCTGGCAGGCCAGAAAACGGTCGCCGTCCCAGATCAGGGCGGCCACGACCTCTGTCATATCCATCCTTCTTTCCGTTGTAATTTTATAGTTCCCGGCGGTCAGGAGACCGCTGGAGAAAGACGTAAGTGCCCTCGTCGGACCACGCCGGGGCGTAGGTGAAATCCAGCCGGTCAAAGGTCCGCAGGACCTCCGGCGTCTCTGACCGGCGCTCTGCCAGATACCGGACCATCTCCCCCCGGGCCATCTTGCACATCGTCCCCCTCTCCACGATCTTCCCTCCCCGCTCCTGACCGAAGACACAGGTGATCCACCTTTGATCCGGCGGCAGGTGGCGGGAGACCGCCAGGCTATACTCCTTGGAGGCCAGATTCACCACGCAGTCTGTGTCCCGGCAGATCTCCTCTGCAAGACTTTTGCCCCAAAAGCTGTAAAGGTCCTTTGCTTCGCACACTTTCAGCTTGGCCTGCATCTCCAGGCGGTAGGGCGTCACCCCGTCAAAGGGCCGCAGCACGCCGTAGAGCCCGGAGAGGATGCGAAGATGGGCCTGGAGATAGTCGTATTCTTCCTCCCCGAAGACGCCGGGGGCCATGTACTGGTACTGGATGCCCTCATAGGCCAGGATGGCCGGGGTCAGGCCGCGGCGCAGGTCCATGGTCTCCAGCCGCCGGAGGTTCTGATCGGTGATGGCGTCGCTGCACTTCCAGAGGGCTTTCAGCTCCTCCCGGGTCATGGCCCGGAGGGCCGCTGCCAGGGTCTCCGCCTGGGGCAGGAACCGGGGCAGGTCCCGCCAGGGCAGGCTGTCCGGGTCCGCCCGCATTTTCTTGGCGGGAGAGATGATGATCCGCATCTTATCCCTCCTCCGGACACTGGTACCGGGGCTTGCCCCGGCTCTTGTTCCCGTATTCGATGGCCTGGGTGGGACAGGTGCAGATACAGGCCATGCAGTGGGTGCAGTCCGCGCCCCAGGAAGGTCTCCCGCCTTGCAGGACAATGTTATTCAAGGGACAAGCCTTTACACAGCTTCCGCAGCCGATGCAGCTGTCCTGGACGAAAAACGGGTCTGCCTTGATGAAATAGCGGTAGAAGATCCGGTTCACCGCTCCGCTTTTCAGCCGGTCCAGGGGGCCGGTCCGGCGGGGCGGGAACGCCTCCCCCCGGCGGAGAAAGCCGGCGCACTCCAAAAGGCCGGGCTTGGCCTGGTCCACGATTTTCTGGGCCTCCGCCCGGTCCGGCGCGGAGAACATGGCGATGTAGTTCTCCGGCATCACCACCTCCCACACGCCCCGGTAGTGAAGCTCCAGCTCCCGGCACAGGTCCTCCAGGGCCGTCCCCGCCGCGCCGATCTCACTGCCGCAGGTCAGGACGAACCAAACTTCCCGGCTGCCGGTGAGGGGGGTCTGCCGCAGATGGTCCGCTAAGAGACGGGGCAGCTGCCAGCCATAGGTGGGGGCGACGACGATCCAGGGCCGCTCCGAGTGCAGGGGGCTCAGGTCCCCGGCCTTGATCCGCGCGCCGGCGTCTCTCAGCTCCTCTCCCAGCTCTCTTGCCAGCAGCCGGGCGGCAAAGCGGCTGTTGCCGGTGCCGGAAAAATAGAGGATCATTGAGCCTGCCCCCTCTCTCCCGCCGCCGTCAGGGCAAGCTTGCTCATTGGCCTGCCTCCCCGCCCAGGTAATCCAGCAGCTCCTGGGCGTTGGTGTCCGGCTTGACCTTGGGCAGGACCCGCTCAATGATCCCCGCCTCGTCGATGAGGTAGGTGGATCGGACCACGCCCATGCTGACCTTGCCGTAGAGCTTTTTCTCCTGCCACACGCCATAGGCCTGGATGGCCTGAAGCTCCGGGTCCGAGAGCAGCAGGAAGGGCAGGTCGTATTTCTGGGCGAATTTCAGGTGAGAGGCGGCAGAGTCCTTGCTGATGCCGATGACCACGGTGTTCTTCTGCCCAAAGGCCTCATGGCTCCGGGCAAAGGCCTGGGCCTGCCGGGTGCAGCCGGGGGTGTTGTCCCGGGGGTAAAAGTAGAGCACCACTTTCTTTCCCAGGAAATCCGAGAGGCGGACCTCCTCTCCCGCCTGGTTTTTCAGGGTGAAATCAGGGGCTTTCGTTCCAACTTCCAGCATCGTTCTTCTCCTTTCTCTTCCTTAGCCCTCAGCGGTGACGGCCACCTTGATGACGCCGTCCCGGCGGTTTTCAAAGAGGTCATAGGCCTCCGCGATCCGGCTGAGGGGATAGGTGTGGGTGATGAGCGGCGTGGTATCCAGCTTTCCGCTCTGGATCAGCGCCAGGGTCTCGGCGCAGTGGCACCCATCCACGCCGCCGGTCTGAAAGGTCAGGTTCTTGCCGTACATCTCCGGCAGGGGCAGGGTCTGGGGGCCGTCGTAGAGGGCCACCACCGTGACGGTGGCATTGGGCCGGGCCAGCTCCCAGGCCATGCGGAAGGTGGTCTCTCCGCCGGCCACCTCCAGCACCACGTCCGCGCCGCCGTGAGCGCTGTACGCCGCCACCAGCTCGGCGACCTGCTCCGGGCCCACGGTCAGCACCTCCGGGTAGTAGTCCCGGACGAAGGAGAGCCGCTGGGGGTCCTTGTCGCAGACGATGATATGCCGGGGGTGCTTGAGGCGCACACACTGCAAGGTACAGATCCCGGTGGGGCCGGCCCCCAGGATCAGCACCGTGTCCTCCGGCGAAATACCGGAGATGTCCGCCGCCCAGTAGCCGGTGGCCAGCACGTCGCCCACCAGCAGGGCCTGGCAGTCGGTGACGCCGTCGGGGATCTTGGTCAGCCCCTGGTCGGCGTAGGGCACCCGGACATACTCCGCCTGGCCCCCGTCGATGCGGCAGCCCAGGGCCCAGCCGCCGTTGGGGTCGGTGCAGTTGTTGACCCAGCCGTGGCGGCAGAAAAAGCACTCGCCGCAGAAGGTCTCCACATTCACCGTCACCCGGTCTCCGGGCTTCACGGTGGAGACGGCGCTTCCCACCTCTTCCACCACGCCCACCATCTCGTGGCCCACGGTGACGCCGGGCACCGCCCGGGGCACGGAGCCGTGCTTGATGTGCAGATCGCTGGTGCAGATGCTGCTGAGGGTCACCCGAACGATGGCGTCCCGGTCCTGGACCAGGACGGGGCGGGGCTTTTCCAGCAGCTGAAAGTCCCCGTGTTTGACATAGGTATAGGCCAGCATGGCGCGATTCCTCCTTGATGCTCGTATCAGCTCCCCTGAGGGGCCTGCCGGCGGCCGGGCAGCCACGCCCCCGCCGCCGGAATCGTATTCGAGATTCATTATAAAGCCCCGGAAGCGCCAAGTCAACGGCTCTCCCCCTTGACAAGGGCGGGCGGGTCCTGTATGATAGAAACACAAGTCTGCATGAAGCAGGCATGGAGGCCGAAGCCTCCCCCTTCCCCGGTAGCATCCCCCGCGCCAGATCATCGACGAGTATCCGTATGCTACGAGGCATACGACCCTTCTGAAGGAGGGCCGTATGTCTTTTTTTTGTGAAAAGGAGTGCCTGATGAACCAAGTCAATCAACGAAGCGGGCCCCGAATGGCCCTTTTGATCGCGCTGCTGGCAGCGGCCGCGGCGGTGACCATGGTGATCGCCACAGGCCTGGGGCCGGTGTCGGTCCCGCCGTCCACCACCTTCCGCATCCTCCTCTCCCGCCTGGTGGAGCTGCCCCCCACCTGGGAGGCGCTGGAGGAAAACATCGTTCTGGGGCTGCGGCTGCCCCGGGTGTGCCTGGGCATGATCGTGGGGGCCTCTCTGGCCGTGTGCGGCGTGACCATGCAGGCCCTGGTCCGCAACAGTCTGGCAGACCCCTTCATCCTGGGCGTCTCCAATGGCGCGGCGGCCTTTGCCACCCTGGGGATGCTCTTCGGGGCCTTCTCCTTTCTGGGGACCTATGCCCTCTCCATCAGCGCCTTCATCGGCTCGGCGGTGACCATTCTCTTTGTCTATCTGATCTCCCACGTCCGGGGGCGGATCAACATCACCCAGCTGCTGCTCTCCGGTGTGGCGGTGTCCATGATTATGGACGGCATCACCAGCATCATCAAGCTCAGCGCCCCCAACGCCCTGGGCCTGCACAACGCGGAGTTCTGGATGTCCGGCAGTCTGGCCGGGGCCAAGTGGGCCTATCTGACGCTGCCGCTGGTGGTGCTGCTGGGCTGCATGGCGGTGCTGATGCTCAACTACCGGGGACTGAATCTGCTGCTGCTGGGCGATGAGAGCGCCGCCGCGCTGGGCGTCAATGTCCGGCGGCTCCAAAAGCTGCTGGTCCTGGCGGCCTCTCTGATGGCCGGCGTGACCATCGCCGTCAGCGGCTCCATCGGCTTTGTGGGGCTGATGGTCCCCCACTTTACCCGGCTGCTGGTGGGCGGGGACCACAAGCGGGTCCTGCCGGTCTCGGCTCTGCTGGGCGGGATTTTGGTGGTGTGGGTGGACGTGGCCGCCCGGATGCTCATCGCGCCGGAGGAGCTGCCGGTGGGCATTTTGACGGCGGTGATCGGCGGGCCGGTCTTTATCTGGCTGCTGAAAAAGAACGACCGGACCCGGATGTGAGGAGGATTCTATGCGACTGGAAGTCAATCACGTGACCTATGCCTACGGGGAGCGGCCCGCTGCGGACGACGTCTCCCTTCAGGTGGACAGCGGCGAATTTGTGGGCCTGATCGGCCCCAACGGCGGCGGCAAGTCCACCGTGCTCAAGACGGTTTACCGGGGCCTGACGCCGGAGCGCGGCTCCATCACCCTGGACGGCGAGGACCTTTTGACCATGCCCTACCGAAAGTCGGCTCAGAAGCTGGCGGTGGTGGGCCAGGAGAACGAGGTGCCCTTCGACTTCTCTGTGGAGGAGATCGTGGCCATGGGCCGCTCTCCCCACAAGCGCCTGCTGGACGGCGATACCCCCCATGACCGCTATATGGTCCACCACGCGCTGGAGCACCTGGGCATGGAGGAGCTTGCCAAGCGGAGCTACCGCCGTCTCTCCGGCGGTGAGAAGCAGCGGGTCCTGATCGCCCGGGCCATCGCCCAGGAGAGCGACTTTTTCATCCTGGACGAGCCCACCAACCACCTGGATATCCGCTACCAGCTCCAGATCTTTGACTTTATCAAGCGGCTGAAGGTGACCGTCCTGGCCGCCATCCACGATCTGAACATGGCGGCGCTGTACTGCAACCGGCTCTATGTCCTGAAAGAGGGCCGGGTGGTCCTCCAGGGTACGCCGGAGGAGGTCCTCACGCCGGAGCATCTGGAGGAGGTCTACGGCGTGCGCAGCACCGTGGAGACCCATCCCATCACCGGAAAGCGGGTCATCACCTTCCTCCCTGCCGCCCTCTCCGGCGGCGATATGACATGCTATCCCGAAACCTTAAATTCTAAGGAGGTATCATCATGAATCAGAAAAACCATGTCCGCCGGGCCGCCCTGGCCCTGGCCGGGGCTTTGACCCTGGGGGTGCTGAGTGGCTGCGGCGGCGCGCCTGCCAAGGCTCCCCAGACCCCTGATGCCGGGGAGAGCGCCGGATACGATCCGGTAACCCTGGACAACTACGGCCGGGAGATCACCATCTCCCAGCGGCCTGAGCGGGTGCTGACCCTGGGCCCCAACTGCACGGAGCTCTTCGCCGCCCTGGGTCTGAGCGACCTGGTGGTGGGCCGGTCCCTGATCAACCACAGCCGGGGCCCGCTGCCGGAGTATGCCGACGCGGTGAACGCCGTGCCGGAGCTGAACTACGCCTCCGCCACCCGGGAGGCCATCCTCTCCAGCGGCGCGGACTTCATCTACGCCCTGGACTGGGAGATCAGCGACCAGGGCTGCAACCTGGAGGAGGCAGCCCAGTACGGCATGAACGTCTATGTCAACGCCGCATCCACCCTGGACCAGCAGTATCAGGAGATCCGGGACCTGGGAGCGATCTTCGGCGTTGAGGAGACGGCAGAGGCCTTTGTGGCCGATCAGCAGGCCCGGATCGCCGCCGTCCAGGAGACCCTGGCGGACCGGGAGCCGGTGGATGTTCTGATCTACGACAGCGGAAACGACGGGGTGTTCACCTGCTCCGGCGTGAACTTTGAATCGCTGCTGGTGGAGCTGGCCGGCGGGCGGAACCTCTTCGGGGACCTGTCGGAGAAGCAGTGGGTCACCGTCAGCTATGAGGAGGTCCTGGCCAGGGACCCGGATGTGATCCTGATCCACGACTACGACTCTCCCTCTGTGGAGGCCAAGATCGCGGAGATCCAGGCAAACCCCACCCTCTCCCGGCTCAAATGCGTGCAGGAGGGCCGCTTTGCCAGCATCACGCTGGAGAGCGTCCTGCCCGGAAACCGCATGGCCTACGCTGTGGAGCGCATGGCCGCCGCCTTCCATCCCGACGCCTTCTGACCGGCGGCACACGGAGGGCCCTCCCCGCCGGGAGGGCCCCTTTCAAAATCCCGGCGGAAAGGATTTGACGGCGGGCCTCCGTCCGGGTACAATAAGGGCAAGACCATCAAGGAGGCGCTATGACACTCAAGGATTTTTTCACGGACCATCCCCGGACGGCCCTGGCCTTTTCCGGCGGGGTGGACTCCGCGTATCTGCTCTGGGCCGCCCGGGACGCCGGGGCCCAGGTCCGGGCCTATTTCGTCCAGTCCCCCTTCCAGCCCCGGTTTGAGCGGGAGGACGCCCACCGGCTTGCCCGGGAGCTGGGGGCGGAGCTCTCGGTGCTGGACCTGGATGTGCTGGCAGACTCGGAGATCGCCGCCAACCCGCCGGATCGCTGCTATTTCTGCAAGCGCCGGATCTTCTCCGCCATCCTGGCCGCCGCCCGGGCGGACGGCTTCCCCCTGGTCATCGACGGCACCAACGCCTCGGACGACGCCGGAGACCGGCCCGGGATGCGGGCCCTGGCAGAGCTGGGCGTCCGCTCGCCCCTGCGGGAGTGCGGCCTTTCCAAGGCGGAGATCCGCCATCGCTCCCAGGCCGCAGGGCTCTTTACCTGGGACAAGCCCGCCTACGCCTGCCTTGCCACCCGGGTCCCTGCGGGAGAGACTATCACTGAGGAGAAGCTCCGCGTCACAGAGACGGCGGAGAACGCTCTCTTTGCTCTGGGCTTTACCGATTTCCGGGTCCGGCTGCTGGGCGGCTTTGCCCGCATTCAGGTCCCGGCGGACCAGATGGCGCGTCTGGTGGAGCAGCGGGAGGAGATCATCAGGCAGCTGGGCCCCCTGTACCGGGGCGTGCTGCTGGATTTGGAGGAACGGCATGGATAACGAGATCAAACAGGTGCTGGAGGCGGTCCGGTCCGGTGAGATGCCGGTGGAAGACGCCCTGCTGCGGCTGAAGACCGCCCCCTTTGCCGACATCGGCTACGCCAAGGTGGACCTGCACCGCAAGGTCCGCCAGGGGGCGGCGGAGGTAATCTACGGCGCCGGAAAGACGCCGGAGCAGATCGCCGGGATTTTGGAGGTCATGCGGGAGAACGGCCAGGAGACGGTCCTTATCACCCGCCTTGCTCCGGAGGCGGCGGAGGCGGTGAGCCGGACCTGGCCCATAGCGTATTTTCCCCAGGCCCGTGTCGGGATTCAGGGCCCCATGCCCCCGGAGAGCGGCATCGGCTCCATCGTGGTGGCCACCGGCGGCACCAGCGACATCCCCGTGGCAGAGGAGGCGGCTCTCACCGCCCAGGTCCTGGGCAACCGGGTGATCCGGCTCTATGACGTGGGGGTGGCGGGGCTCCACCGGACGCTGGCCCACATGGAGGAGCTAATGAGCGCCAGCGTCATCATCGCCATCGCCGGCATGGAGGGGGCCCTGGCCAGCGTGATCGGCGGTCTTGCGGACTGCCCGGTGATCGCCGTGCCCACCAGCGTGGGCTATGGAGCCTCCTTCCACGGCCTGTCCGCCCTGCTGTCTATGCTCAACTCCTGCGCCAGCGGCGTGTCGGTGGTGAACATCGACAACGGCTTTGGCGCGGGATATCTGGCCAGCATGATCAACCATATGGATGGAAAGAGGAGGAATGAGCCTTGAAGACTCTGTATTTGGACTGCGGCATGGGCGCCGCCGGCGATATGCTCACCGCCGCGCTGCTGGAGCTGCTGCCGGACCCGGCGGCCTTTCTCCGGGAGCTCAACGGCCTGGGGCTGCCGGGCGTTCGGGTGACCAGCGCCCCCGCCGTGAAGTGCGGCGTCACCGGGACGCATGTCTCCGTCACCGTGGACGGCGTGGAGGAGGAAAGCCACGACCACCACAGCCATGACCACGATCATGCGCACCATCATGAACACGACCACGCTCATGAGCATGGCCATGAGCACTATCATGAACATACCCATGACCATGATCACGAGCACCATCATGAACATACCCATGACCATGATCACGAGCACCATCATGAACATACCCATGACCATGAGCATGAGCACCATCACGAGCATGACCACGGCCATTCCCATGGCGGCGAGCACCACCACAGCTCTCTCCATGAGATCGAGCATCTGGTCCGGGACCATCTGGACCTGCCGGAGCCGGTCCGGGCGGACATTCTGGCGGTCTACGGCCTGATCGCCCAGGCGGAGAGCCACGCCCACGGCGTGCCGGTGCCGGAGATCCACTTCCATGAGGTGGGGACCCTGGACGCGGTGGCGGACGTCACCGCGGTGTGCCTGCTGCTGCACCGCCTGGCGCCGGAGGAGATCGTGGTCTCCCCTGTCCATGTGGGCAGCGGCCAGGTCCGGTGCGCCCACGGCATCCTCCCGGTCCCTGCTCCCGCCACGGCCCACATCCTCCGGGACGTGCCCATCTACGGCGGAAGTGTAAAGGGAGAACTCTGTACACCCACTGGCGCAGCACTCTTAAAGCACTTTGCCACCCGCTTTGGGAACCTGCCGGTGATGCGGGTCCAATCCATCGGCTACGGCATGGGCAGCAAGGATTTTGAGGCCGCCAACTGTGTCCGTGCCCTGCTGGGCGAGACGGCGGGAAGCGCCGGTCGCGTGGTGGAGCTCTCCTGCAACGTGGACGATATGACCGGCGAGCAGCTGGGCTTTGCCATGGACCGGCTTTTAGAGGCCGGCGCGCTGGACGTCTACCAGGTGCCCATCGGCATGAAGAAATCCCGGCCCGGCGTGCTGCTGCGGGTGCTGTGTCGGCCGGAGGACCGGGAGACTCTGGCGGCGGCCATGTTCCGTCACACCTCCACCCTGGGCATCCGGGAGGCGGAGCTGGGGCGGTATGTGCTGGACCGGCAGATCGAGACCATGGAGACGCCCTGGGGCCCCGTCCGGCGGAAGACCGCCGCAGGCTACGGCGTCACCCGGTCCAAGTATGAGTATGAGGATCTGGCCCGGATCGCCGCCCAGCGGGGCGTGGGCATCGCCCAGGTCCAGGCGGAGCTGGAGCGGATCTGACCCCGGCGCAAAAGCGAAAAAAAGACGGACAGGAATCCCTGTCCGTCTTTTGCTTTGCCTGGGGAAGGCTTTAGTTGGTCTCCCAGTTATGCCAGACGTTCTGCACGTCGTCGGAATCCTCCAGCATGTCGATGAGCTTCTGCATGTTCTTCACGTCGCCCTCGCCGCTGAGGGTGATGTAGTTCTGGGGGACCATCATTTTTTGCTGAAAATAACTGCATTTTACTAGCTGTAAAGCAAATACTCTTGTCATAGATTGCCATGCATATCATAACTACCATGGCTATATTTAGCATAACAGATTTGATAAAAATGTCAAGTTTTTCTTCTCTACAGTTTCCATTTTTTAGTTGCTCAATTAGGACATACTTTCCTATTTTTATGATGTGCTTCTATTGGTATGTCATCGCTATTTCTCTGCCGACCGTAATGGCTTCTGGATATCAGAAAGAAGGATTTCTATTCTAAAAATGTAAATTCACTGTGTTTGCACCAAAATTGAACGATACATTTCAAGACCATCGGGATTGAGTTCTCGGTGGTCTTTTTATATATCATCACATTCTCAGAAAGGAGGCATCCAGCGTATCCCTTCCCCGTGAAGCATCCAAACAAACATTTAAAAAATTTCAAAGGAGAACCAATAATGAGTATCAACGAACTGGAAAGCCGCATCACCAAAATGCAGGAATGGGAGGAATTAGCTGCCCAAGCCACCGCAGAAGCAAACGCCATCAAGGAGAGTATCAAAGCAGAAATGCAGGAGCGGAATGTAGAGGAGCTGACTGCCGGAAAATTCATCATCCGTTGGACCTCTGTCATCAGCAGCCGCTTTGACAGCACAGCCTTTAAGAAGGTCCATTCTGAGCTGTACAAGGCGTTCTGTAAGGCCTCAGAATCTCGCCGCTTCTCTATCTCTGGATAAGAAAAAAGTCCCTTGCATCACCGCCGCTGAAAGCATGATGCAAGAGACCTATCCCGCTCATATGGGGAGACTGTGTTCATGATAACATGGTCTCCCCTCTTTTTGCAAGCTTGTTCGTATAAGTACAGAAATACGAACACCCAAAACCAGTCGTATCAAGCCCTTCCCTCTTCCTGCCCTAAAGGTTCGTAATTGGTTCGCTGAAAGTTCGGATTTCAGCTGTCTGAAAGGAGATTTTACTATGAATAAATCTACGGTTGCTCTCACAGTTGAGCAGTACAAGGAGATAATCCAGACCATGAAAACAGGCTTCACTGGATGCAGGCCCAATGACCGGATTGCCACTGCTTTGATTCTGGAAGCCAATTTGGGATTGCGTATCTCCGATATTTTGAAGCTGCGTCTCTCAGATATCGTAAAGGACGGTGAACGCTATCGGCTCTCTATCACCGAACAGAAAACCAGAAAAGCCAGAACCTTTACGGTGCCTCTCGCCCTCTATC
Organism: uncultured Dysosmobacter sp.; assembly: GCA_963560095.1. Taxonomy (GTDB): domain Bacteria; phylum Bacillota; class Clostridia; order Oscillospirales; family Oscillospiraceae; genus Oscillibacter. Next base: position 24,764 of record CAUWNE010000023.1, read on the forward strand.
AGTACATTCGCTGTTATTGTCTGGATAATGAGATTCCACCTGACAGCCTCATCTTCCCTGTAACTGCAAGAGCTGTACAAAAGCAGCTGAAATTGGTCTGTGACTATCTGGATATCAAAGGCATTGGAACTCATAGCTTCCGGAAATTCTACGCTACAGATATCTACATCAAAAACCACTACAACATTGCTCTGGTCCAAAAGCTCTTGCAGCATAGCTCCGCCGCCGTCACTCAGCGTTATATCGGCATTCAGCAGCAGGAGCTGGAACAAGCGATTGAAAATCATCTGAGATTGGAGGTGTAAGAGATGTGGTTGTACTTTATCTGCGTGGTTTTATTTCCGCTCTATATCAGAAGCCACGGCTCCGGCCTGAATTTCATTGACGTATCCCTTTTGACAATAGCAGTGCTTATTCTACTGCCCCTTATTATCATCTGGCCTCACAAGCACGACAAATAACATCACAGGGAGGAATCATCGTGAAGCAGCTTACCACCTATAACCGGGTTGCCCAATATCTCAATCAGATATTCGACCTGATGAACACCCAGCTCTTTGATGGAGAATTGGAACGCCCCACCATCTCTATTCAGTCCAGTCCCAAGACCTATGGACATTTTACCCTCAGACCGGATACTTGGATTTCCAAGACCGGAGCGACCCATGAGCTGAACATTTCTGCCGGGACGCTGGCACGGCCTATTGAAATGGTCTGTGCTACCATGTGTCACGAGCTTTGCCACTACTATGCCTACGTCCATCAAATCAAAGACGTCAGCCGAAACTACACCTATCATAACAAGCGATTCAAGGCCATTGCAGAGGAGCACGGCCTGGCTGTGACCCACAGTGAGAAGTACGGCTGGAGCCACACAGAGCCGGGAGATTTGATTTTGGATTTTGTACTGACCAACGAGCTGACGGATATCCTGTTGTTTCGAAACGAGTTCTACGGCATTTCCATTGGCGGTACAGGAGGACATAGCAGCAGCGGCAATGCGACAGTTCCCCCAGTCCGCAAACCATCCAGCTCCCGGAAGTATCAATGCCCCTGCTGCGGAAATTCAGTCAGAGCCACAAAAAACCTGAATATTGCCTGTCTGGATTGCCAGCAGAAAATGGATTTGGTATAACTTGAAGCTTCACATTCAAACACATCATCTCCCCCGCTCTCCACCACTACAAGGCGGAAAAATGCTCTAAGGTGATTACATAGGGAATTTGAATGTGCAGTTTCAGCACCTCCAACGACGCCACATAAGAATCATAACAAACAGCATTCAATTTTTCGCTAGAATCGGTTTTAGGGGGTGGGGGGTATTCTGATACTGCCTGTCTCCTAAAAATCGAATCCAGAGGAAAAAATCATTCAAAGAATGAATGTCTCAGAAAGGATGTGAACACAGATGACTTGGGAAGGATATCTGCTGGCAATCGAACTGCCGATTCTCTTTTTTATGTATTTGTGCTTGAGGAAGTAAATTAAAATCACCCTGTAGCTACATTGGGTTTTGTAGCTACAGGGTGCTCATAAATTGCCAATACCTCGCAGGGTTAATCGTTGTTCTCGGACTTAAAACCCTAGCCTCTAATTTTCTTCATGCCTAACTTTTTTATTTATAGGGGTCAACTATTTGACCTATCTTCTCCCCTGTTTCTGCATTGAACACTGTGATTGTATGCCGGTATGCATGAAAAAATTTATCAGTACTTTTTTCTCGAACCCCTACAGGCGCGTCAAGTGTAATATCATCAACAATATCTTGGCTTGACTGACGGCCATTTGTCCAATACGCTTCGTTTACAATTCTAATCGGAACAGTACCTTTGGGTGGACCTCCGGTAATTTTATAATAGAGATTGTAATTATCGAACGAAAGTTCTACTCCGAATTTATATAGAGAATTGTATATTTTTTCTGAATCACGATACTTTTGCTTTTTCAAAGCAGCTAAATAATCATATGTTGTTGTGTCTTTAGAGTCTTTATGAGCAAGAACATATTCATATCGGATTCTGTTAGCATTATCTGTATCCTCGATTTTTATATACCACGATAATGCCATTTTATCATCGCCAGCCGACTCATAGTCAGTTGCAATTATGGTTGCACAGTTCTTCCATAGGTCTTCACTATCTCGATAGCCTTTAATCTCTTGGAATTTTTGTGCGGCATTTACATAGTCTTTTGCATGCATGAGAGATACTGCATTGTCATATAGAGACCCCCTACATAGGTCGATTTGTGCAAGAGAGTCCTTGTATTCCTCTAATTCGGTGAATGCCGCAATCGCCTTATCGTATTGCGCGCTTTCCTTAAAGCTACAGGCAAGGAGATATTTTGCTTCGATTTTTTGATTCGCTGCATCGCGATATTCGCCTAAGCTTTCGTAAATCTGTTCAGCTTCTTCGAATTGGCCGCTCTCAATCAATTCAATGCCCTTTGCATATCGTTCTTCTTTTTCTGCTTCGACAGCTCGCTGTGGAGCATCTTTGTAATTGCCTAGCTGCTCAAACGCAGAGATAGCTTCCTGATATTCCCCTTTCTCAAGCAAACCTTCTGCCCTGGCATATTTCATGTTGGGAATCATAACGGGTATTATATACTGTGTAACAGCAACAATCATAATAACAACTAGCATGGCAGCTATTACACCTATGGTTATATTCTTTTTTCTTGATTTAGTGGTTTTCTGACCTTGCTCCTCAAGTGCATCCAAATCGATATTAAGTAAATCGTTGATGGGGTTATTCGAATTGCTCATATCTTTTCTCACCTGACTTTTATCTTTTTGAATTATCATAAACAGCACGAAATTTTTTCTTAGAATCAATTTCATGGGTTGGGTGCATTCTGTTACTACCTGCTCTCTAGAAACCAAATTCAGCTCAAAAAATAATTCTAAGAGTGAACTTTTCAAGGAGATAGGGCAACATAGAAAATGCCCTGCAACTGTAGTTTTGTGGTGGTAGCTACAGGCATTCTCCTATACGGCTCCTATGGTAATCTGATATTCCTCCATCCAGAAGTGTCGCCGCCCCTGTTTACAACAGCACCTGTTGCAACTACAGTACCATCCGATTTCAATCCTAATGTATGGGCGACTCCGACAGAAATCTTGACAATGTCAGTCCAAGATGACACATCACATTGCCCGCTTTCATTAAAACCAGTAGCGATTACGGTACCATCTGGTTTCAAACCCAATATGTGTTGACCTCCTGTAGAAATCGCAACAATATTCTCCCATGATGAGGTTGGAAATAATTCATTTATCGTATCGCCTGCTACAACTATGGTACCATCTGATTGCAGACCTACCGAATGAGCAAGTCCAGCAGAAATCTCAACAATGTCACTCCAAGATGATACATCACATTGTCCGTTCTCATTAGAACCAGTAGCCACTACAGTACCATCTGATTTCAAGCCTAGTGTATGGGAACCTCCGGCAGAAATGGCAATAATGTCAGTCCAAGATGACACATCGCACTCCCTGTTTTCATTAAGACCAGTAGCCACTACAGTACCATCTGATTTCACCCCTAATGTATGAAGCCATCCAGCGGAAATAGCGGCAATATTTGTCCACGATGATACATCACACTGACCTTTCTCGTTATTTCCGGTTACCATAACTGTACCATCTGATTTTAGACCTACTGTGTGGGCAGCTCCGGCAGAAATGGCAACAATATCTCTCCAAGATGATACATCACATTGTCCATCTGCACTAGCCCCGCTTGCGACTACAGTGCCATTACTTTTAACTGCTACGCTATGGGCTAAACCGGCTGAGATAGTTGCTCCTCCGTTTTTAACACCGCTTTCTTTAATTGGCCTGAGCTGAGCATAAAGGACCAGCGCAGCAATTAAGGTACACAGTCCTACGCTCGATATGATAATGGCTCGTTTTTTAGTTTTGCTGTTCTCTTTTCCCTTTTCTTCAATGGCATCCAAATCAACATTGAGCAAATCATTTATTTTTTTATTTTGGTCATTCATCTTATTGCCCTTATCTTTCTTTTGTAAGTTCAACTTCAATCGCACGAATAAGGTTTTGAATAGCTTTTCTCTCCTCTGTTGCCAAGCTACTAAGACCTTTGAGTTTTTCTTCTGCCTCTGCCTTCTTTTTTAGCAAAGCTTCCTTTTCGGCAGCGTGTTCCTTCCAGTAGGCATTGAATCGTGCTTTCTTCTCCTGCTCTTCCTGTTCTTTCTTTACTTTTTGAGCGGCTTCTTCTTTTTGGCGCTGGAAATCTTCTTCACGTTCTTTTTTCATCGCTTCCTGTACTTGTGTCTGTCCCACACTGTCATAGGGTAATCTGACACTATAGATGGCTATATCTGAAGTAATTCGATTGCTCTGAACGATGCTTGCAAGTGCGCACATTAGGAGAGAAAGAGCGTAATATGTACAGTATTCTATAAGTGCGACAACGGCCAAAACCAATATAAGAGAAAATGCTGCTCCGCCTCCTTCATCTGCAAGAACAGAAAATGTGAGAATAGTTCCAAATACAGCAATGATTATCAGGATAATCTTGCCCCAAAACTGGAGCCCTCGTGCCCAGTCCCATAAGCGTGTGGACACTTCATCTTTATTTGATAGACACTCTTCCAGTGAAGTCGGGTACTTACGCTCTGCACATTTGTTAAAATCAATTTTCAAAAACGCCATTGTGTATCCCTCTCTTTCAAAATATATGTTGATTATCTCATTAGAAACAAAATATGTCAATATAACTATACATATAATGATAATTTAATATCACTAATAGTCCTGTAAGATGGACGAGAGGTGATGGATATGGTAGGAGAACGCATCCGTTCTCTGCGTGATAAGGCTGGATTTTCTCAAGCAGAATTAGCACGCAAATTAGGTGTAACACGTTCTTCGGTTAATGCTTGGGAAAGCGGATTATCTGCCCCCACTTCTTTATATTTGGTCGAGCTTGCCAAGCTCTTTCATGTAAGTACAGACTATCTGCTTGGATTATCTACAGACCATCAGCTAAGCCTTTCTGGGTTTTCAGAAAATGAAGTGCAGATTTTATATAGCCTAGTTAAATATTTTGACCAAAATAAGGAAAATTAGTGAATAAATACCGCCTCCCGCTCTAGCATGAAAACCGGAGCAGGAGGCGATATTTTTTGATATGAACGTTTCAAATTCTAAGTAGCCTTGGATATTACCATGTTTTTATGTTCTAGGATTACAGACACATTTGCAAGGAAAATACTCTTCCTCTCCCAAAATGACCACATTTCTTTGAATTCCCCATCCTGTACCTGTCTGTGCTGGCGTATGCTCGTTCTTAACCCCTGTTTCTTCTGCTTCTCGGATATCTTTAAGCCGCTTTTCTCGCTCCTGCTCATAGGCAATCTCTTCCGGCTGCTTCTTCGAAAAATCTACCAGTAACTTGATGGACTTAGAATTTATCCCCTTAGACATTTGAATGACTCCGAGTTCTTCCATTTTTTCTAAGGATTTTTGGATAACAGAGCGACTACATCCCAAGGAGTTTGCAACCGTTTGTGTACTGACATTGCACCATTCTTGATACTTGGATAATCCTCTTAAAGACAGATAATAGGAGTAGATATGGACCATCGTTTTATCAATCAAAGGATAGCAGAACATCCTATCATATAACTTATAGACGCTCTTTTTTGACTTTTTATTGCCTGTAGTATCTTGATATCTCAGGTCCTGCAAAATCTTGATGCTTCTCTTATTCCCTTTTACGGTTGTTGTAATGAGACCTAATTCTTTCAACTTCCTTATTGACCTTCGGACTGCACTTTCATCCATTGCTATTCTTCTTCCAATATCTACATTGGTATAGGAGCATGTCGATGTATGATAATTATTCATTGTAGCTAGAATTGCACTGTAAACTAGAATATCATTCTTGCTTTTCTTTAGCTCTGGATGCTGATAACAAGCTCTTCCTACTTCTATATAATTGTTGCTGCATTCAAAGTGAAACCCAGTATACGGTACAAATTCATCTGTATAATGAAAACCAATTATCCCGTAATTCTGGGGCAAAAACGGTCAAGGTGTAGGAGTAATCGAGGAATAATCGACTCTCCTACA
>CAUWNE010000024.1:0-29394 GCA_963560095.1 uncultured Dysosmobacter sp.
TGGTCATCAACAGCGCATACCGGACCCCGGGAAAGAACCAGGCCGTGGGCGGCGCTGTCCACAGCCAGCATCTCTATGGCACGGCTGCGGATCTTGGCACCGTGGCCGGGTATACCCCGGCGGAGATGGCCGCCATCGCCCGGGAGGTCATGCCCGACTGGGGCGGCGTCGGTGTTTATGACTGGGGCATTCATGTGGATGTCCGGGAAAAGAAGGCTGACTGGAAGGGATAGAATACCTATAACAACACGGGGGTTATGTATAGCCCCACTCGTAGGTCATCAGAAGCACTGCGTCGACGGCGGCGCCCACGGTGGCATAGTCGTGGCCCTCGTACAAAAGGCCGGGCTGATCGGGGCGGGTCTTGGGGGCCAGCGCTGCCCAGAGAAACCGGCCCTGGGGGTGGAGCCGCCGGCGCAGGCGGCCCAGGAAGGCGGCGTAGGCGCCGGCCAGCTGGCCGGGAAGATACTCAAAGTCCACATCTACCCCGGCATAACCCCGGCGGAGAACGGTCTGGATCACCTGGGCGATGAGCCGGTCCTGTACGTCGCTGTCGGTCAGCACCAGGCGGCCCCGCTGGGAGTCAAACTGGCCGGACTCTGTCAGGGTGGACAGATGGAGCACCGGGGCGGTGCCGCGGAGGCGGGCGGCGGCCAGAAGGGCGTCGTCGGCCAGGGGCAGGAGAGACCCGTTGGCGCTGATGCCGTAGGTGAAGGGGGAGAGCTGGCTGAGGTAGGGCAGCTGCCCGGCCAGGAGGGCCGGGGCGATAGAGGGATCGGCATAGCCGTTGGCCAGGGCCTGCCCCAGGGGCTGGCGGAAGTTGGAGATCACCAGGTCCTGACCGGGGTAGATCACCTCCCCGCCGCCCAGGGGCCAGTTGTTCCGCCAGAGACGGCGGAGGGAGATCCCGTAGTCGGCGGCGATGGAAGAGAGCGTCTGCCCCGGCCGGACGGCGTGGATCTGCCGGGGGAAGCGGATCACCAGCGTCTGGCCCACAGCCAGAGCATCATCGGCGGGCACCTGGTTGTCCGCGGCCAGCCGGGCGGGATCGACGCCGTAATGGACTGCGATGGAGCCGACGGTTTGGCCGGCTTGGACGACATGGATCGTCATGGATGGCATCACCTCATTCACAAGAGCCTATGCCCGTGCCCGGGGAACTATGCGGCATGTTTTCCGGGGTGGGGCCATACCATGAGGCCGAAGGGAGGCGCTGGGATGGAGGCCTTTGAGACGGCGATTTTGGTGACTGCGGCGGCGGGGATCGGCGGGACCGGCCTGGGCGGCGGCGCGGCGTGCCTGCTGGGGCGGGAGTCAGACCGGGTGGTGAGTTTGCTTTTGAGCTTTGCCGCCGGGGTGATGGTGGCGGTGGTCTGCGGCGATCTGCTGGCCCAGGCGCTGACCCAGGGGCATCTGGGCCTGACAGCGGCGGGCACGCTGGGGGGCTTTGCCCTGACGGCGGGGCTGAACGGGGCCCTTGCCCGCCGGCAGGTCCCCACGGGGAAGCGGGGAGGACTGATTTTGGCGGGGGTGGTGATGGGGGCGGCCATCGCCCTGCACAACGTGCCGGAGGGGATGGTGATCGGCGCGGCCTTTGCCGCCGGCGGGGCCGGAGAGGGGTGGCTGCTGGCGGCGGTGATCGCCCTGCACAATGTGCCTGAGGGCATGGCGGTGGCAGGGCCCCTGGCCGCCGGAGGAGAGCGCCGGGCCAAGGCTGTGGGACTTGCGGCGGCGGCCGGCGCGCCCACTGTGCTGGGGGCGGCGCTGGGGTTCTGGCTGGGGACCATGGGGCCTGAGGCCCTGACGGCGGCGCTGAGCCTGGCGGCGGGCGCCATGCTGTATGTGGTGTTTGGAGAGCTGCTGCCGGAGGCGGCGGAGCTGTGGCGGGGCCAGGCTCCGGCCCTGGCGGCGGTGGGCGGTGTTCTGGTGGGGATGTGGATCGCCGGATAACAAGAGCCGCCGGCCCTTCCGGGCCGGCGGCTTTGGGATATTCAAGAGGCGGACTCAGGAGGGGTCGCCCTCGGCTAAACGGTAGCCCACGCCCACCTCGGTGAAGAGATACTCCGGCTCGGCGGGGTTCTTTTCGATCTTGCGGCGGATGTTGGCCATGTTGACCCGGAGGATCTGGTTGTCGCCGCCGGCCCGGGGGCCCCACAGCTCCTTGATGATGAAGTCGTAGGTCAGGACTTTGCCGGCGTATTTGCCAAGGAGCGCCACGATCCGGAACTCACTGAGGGTGAGCTTGACGTTTTCCCCCCGCATCAGGACCTGGTGCTTGTTGTAGTCGATGACCATGTCCCCCACGGTGTAGGTGCCCCGCTGGGAGATCTCGTCGTTGCCGCTGGTGGTGCGGGTATGGCGGATGGCGGTGCGGACCCGGGCCAGCAGCTCATCGGTGCCGAAGGGCTTGGTAAGATAGTCGTCGGCCCCCAGGTCCAGGGCGGTGACCTTGTCCCGCTCATGGGAGCGGGCAGAGACCACCACCACGGGAAGGCTGGACCACTCCCGGAGCTGGCGGAGGATCTCCAGTCCGTCCATGTCCGGAAGACCCAGGTCCAGGATGATGAGATCCGGGCAGTGGGAGGAGATCATGGACAGGGCCTCGCTGCCGGAGCGGGCCTGCATGGCCTCGTAGCCGTTGGTGTTCAAAATGGTGGAGATGAAGTGGGAGATGGTTTTCTCATCCTCCACGACCAGAACCTTTTCACGAATGTTCATGGGAATCCTCCTGATTCAGGGGCAGGCGGAAGGTGAACTCCGCGCCGCCGGGCAGATTTTTGGCAGAGAGCGTGCCGCCGTGGGCACGGACGATGGCAAGACACACAGAGAGACCCAGGCCCATGTTCCGCTTGCCGTCGCAGGCGTCGGTCTCCCCGTGCTTAAGGGTGCCGTCAAACAGGGTGGGGAGCTCTTTTTCCGGGATGCCCCGGCCGTTGTCCGACACGGTGAAGCAGGCGAAGTCTCCCTTCTGCCGGAGGGAGAGCTGGATGCGGGTGGTGGTCTCGCCGTGGATCACGGCGTTTTCCATCAGATTGGAGAGGACCTGCTCGATAAGGATGGCGTCCATGGGGACGATGAGCAGCTCCTCCGGTACGGATACAGAGACCGTGACTTCCGGGAAGCGGCGGCGGAATTTCCGGGCTGTTTCGCCAAGGATCTCCTCGGCGGCCTCCTGCTTGGTGGTGATGTGGGCCTGACCGTCTCCCATCCGGGTGATGGAGAGCAGGTTTTCCACGACGCGGATCAGCCACTGGGCTTCGTCCCGGACATCAGTCAGCAGCTCCCGCTGTTCGTCATCAGAGAGTCCGGGACTCTCTAAAATCGCAGAGGTGGAGCCCACGATGGAGGTCAGGGGGGTGCGGATGTCGTGGGAGACGGAGCGGAGGAGATTGGCCCGCATCTTCTCCTTTTCGCCCTCTGCCCGGAGCCGCTCCTGCTGGCGGACCTGGGTGGTGAGGGCGCAGGTCATGATGGACGCGGCCAGGAATACCAGGAACGTCAGCGGATAGCCGGTGAGGGTGAAATCCACGGCCCAGTAGGGATAGGTGAAGATGAAGTTGACGCACACCACCCCCAGCACCGAGGCCAGAAATCCGAAGAGGTAGCCGGTGGTCAGCCGGGAGACCAGCAGCACCGCCAGGGTGAAGACCGGAAAGGGGAAGCCGTCGATGCTGTTGGCGTGCTGCATCAGGGCGCACAGCCCTGTGGCGCAGCAGAGGATCAGGGCGGTGACCAGCAGATCCCGCAGAGAGAAGGGGAAGAGCCGGTGCAAAAGGGGCTTTTGAACGCGCAAGGAGATCCCTCCCTATGTCAGATGATTTTCCAACCTCTATTATAGCAAAGATTTTGTTAAAGTGGCGCTAAAATATTGACAGAATGTTAACAGATAAAAAACCTGGCTTGTCAGCGGCTGAACGGGTCTCTGGGATATGATAGAAAAAAGCCGCGAAGACCGCGGAGCACACACAGCAAAGGAGACGATCATGATGAAAAGACAGTCTGTGGAGCAGACGCTGCAAGACGCGCTGCGGCAGGGAGAGCAGGTCCTGTGGGACGGGACCTCCGCGGAATTTCCGCTGCTGGCAGGGGATTCCCGAAATCAGATCCTGGGGAAGTGGATCGGCACTGCGGCGGGCACTGCGGTGGTTCTGGCGCTGTATCTGGGGAACGCCGGCGGCAGAAGCGTGGGCATGATCCTGGGCATCCTGGCCGTAGCTGTGATGGTCATCCTCTCGCCTTTTGTGGAGCAGCGCAGTGTGCTGCGCCAGCACTACTATGTGACAAGTCAGCGGGTGATCCTGATCTCCGGGGATCAGACAGTCTACTATATGGAGCTGGGGGAGATCGACGAGATCCGGACGGTGACTGACGGGACGGAGTACGACAGTCTGGTGGTGGGAAGCGCCGTATTTGAGGACATCAAGAGTCAGATGCGGTGGAGAAGCTGCCATCCCAAGATGGACTCCAAGGGGGGCATGACCTCCGGAGAGGCCATGGGCCTGATCCTATTTAACCTGCGGGACTGCCAAGGCGCGGAGACGCTGGTGCGGCAGTATCAGGAGGGCTCTGCTGGGGATGAGGAGCAGTATCAGGCAGTGGGCGCGTGATCCAAGGGGATGGGCAGGCGCGGAAGCTTTAGAAAATGAAGAGGAAAGAGCACCGGTGAGAGCCGGTGCTCTTTTTTTGCGCCCTGGAGAAAAAATTTCTCTGCTGTTGCTGCATGGGAATGTGCAGGAACGGCAGAGGGGGAGGGAGGGTATGAGACGGGATCAGGGGAGGCATGGATGTGGAGAACAAGGGAGCGGAGGCTCGCTTTTGCCGGGCGTATCTGAGGACGATGGACCCGGAGCGGGCGGCCGGCGAGGTGGACCGGCGGGATGGATTTGCCCTGCTGGGACAGAAGGGGACCCAGGAGCGGCTGGAACGGATGCGGGGAGACGCGGCGGGCCAGCTGCGGCGGGAGGACGCATTGCGGCGGCTGGCCCAGCTGGCCTTTGGCAGGGCCAACGATCCGGTGAAGCTGGCCCTGCGGCCGGAGGAGGCGGACCCGGAGAAGCTGGATCTCTCGGCCCTTTCAGAGCTGAAGGTGACGGAGCGGGGGGTGGAGATCAAGCTGGTGGACCGGGTCCGGGCGCTGGAGGCATTGTGCGCTCTGCTGGAGCAGGGAGACGGCGGCGGGGCTGAGGCGCTGTATCAGGCGCTGGAGGAGGCCGCCAGAGGACTGGAGGCGGCGGATGGGATATGAGCGGCTGCGGCTCTCCGCCAAGCAGGCCAGGGTGATGAGCTGGTGGCAGAATGAGGACCTGGAGGCCATCATCTGCGACGGAGCGGTGCGCAGCGGAAAGACCTTTGCCATGGGACTGTCCTTTTTCCTGTGGGCGTCCCGGCGGTTTCAGGGCAGGCAGTTCGGCCTTTGCGGGAAGACCATCGGCTCTCTGCGGCGGAACCTGCTGGCAGACCTGGTGCCCTATCTACGAAGCCTGGGGATGCAGGTCCGGGAGCGGCGGGGGGAAAATCTGCTGGTGGTCCGCTACAACGGGCGGGAAAACCACTTTTTGCTCTTTGGCGGGCGGGACGAGTCCAGCGCGGCGCTAATCCAGGGGAGCACCCTGGCAGGGGTGCTGCTGGACGAGGCGGCGCTGATGCCCCGGTCCTTCGTGGAGCAGGCCATCGCCCGGTGCAGCGTGCCGGGGAGCCGGCTGTGGTTCAACTGCAACCCGGAGAGCCCCCAGCACTGGTTCTATCAGGAGTGGGTGCTCCATGCCCGGGAGCGGAAGGCCCTGCGGCTGCACTTTACCATGGCGGACAACCCGTCGCTGACGCCCCGCATCCGGGCCCGGTATGAGCGGGCGTATTCGGGCGTTTTTTACCGGCGGTTCGTGCTGGGTGAGTGGACGGCGGCCCAGGGGCGGATCTATGACTTTTTTGACCCAGAGCGGGACGGAGCGGACACCCCAGCGGGAGAGCTGGGGCCTTGGCGGATCTCGGTGGATTACGGGACGGCCAACCCCGCCTCCTTCGGCCTGTGGGGGCGGCGGGACGGGATCTGGTACCGGGTGGAGGAATTTTACTACGACTCCCACCGGACGGGCTGCCAGCGGACCGACGCGGAATATGCGGAGGATCTGGAGCGTCTGGCGGCGGGGCGGGAGATCCAGCGGGTGATCGTGGACCCGTCGGCGGCCAGCTTTATCGAGGTGCTGCGGCGGCGGGGGCTGCCGGTGGTAAAGGCGGACAACGCCGTGGCCGACGGCATCCGGGTGACGGCGGATCTGCTGCGCAGCGGACGCATCCGGATCTGCCGGGGGTGCCGGGACTGCCTGCGGGAGATGGCACTGTACTGCTGGGAAGAGGGGAGTGGCCGGGATGTGCCCCGGAAGGAGCATGACCACGCCATGGATGAGATGCGGTATTTTGCCATGGATCTGGCGCGGGAGGCAGAGCGGGGGTTCGCGGCGGTGGCGGTGGACCGGCGGCCATAGGCATGGAGAGGAAAGGAGAGAAGAGGGCATTGTGGAATTGGCGGAAGAGACGGGAGACGGCAACGGCGCTGCCGGTGCAGCTGCGCAGCGGGGAACGGCATCCCTTTGGGCTGCTGCGGGAGTATGTGCCCCTGGGGCAGGGCGAGGCGCGGCTGTACCGGGCTGTCCGGGAGGCGGTGCCGGTGGTGGACGCGGCGATCTACAAGCTGATCCGGCTGACCGGCGGTGTGACGGCAGAGTGTGAGGACCCGGCGGCGGAGGCGGGACTGAGGGAATTTTTGCGGACCGTTCCGGTGGGGCGGGGGCAGTATGGCATCAACGCCTTTTTGGACGGATACCTGGACTCTCTGCTGACCTGCGGCCAGGCGGTGGGGGAGATCGTGCCGGCGGCGGGAAACCGGGAGATCGGGGCGCTGCTGTGGGGACGGGTGGAGGATATTGAGATCCGGGAGGGGGTGAGCCCCCTGGATTTTGTCATCTGCGGGCCGGACGAGGGGGGGCAGGTGGCAGAGCTGCCCTGTCAGGAGCTGGTGCTGTTTACACCGCTGAATCCGGAGGCGGGCAGCCCCTACGGCGTGTCGCTGCTGAGGTCGCTGCCCTTTCTGGCGGAGATTTTGATGAAGATCTACCACACCATTGGGGTGAACTGGGAGCGGTGCGGGAATGTGCGCTTCGCGGTGACCTGCTCGGGCGGCGAGGGCGTCAGCGCGGCGGAGCGGAGCCGGATGCTGGCGGAGGAGTGGAGCCGGGCCATGCGGGACACCCGGGGCGGCAGCGTCCGGGATTTTGTGGCGGTGGGTGATGTGGGCATCCGGGTCATCGGCGGGGACGCGCCGATCCTGGATAGTGAGATCCCTGTCCGGCAGCTGCTGGAGCAGATCGTGGCCAAGACCGGCATCCCGCCCTTTATGCTGGGGCTGAACTGGAGCTCCACGGAGCGGATGAGCGCCCAGCAGGCGGATCTTTTGACCACGGAGATCACCGCCATCCGCCGGACGCTGACACCGGTGCTGGAGCGGATCTGCCGGCTGTGGCTGCGGATGCATGGATATTCCTGCGGCTTCCAGGTGGCCTGGGAGGATATCAATCTCCAGGATGAGGTGGAGGAGGCCCGGGCGGCGCTGTACCGGGAGCAGGCCAGGAAGCTGCGGATCGAAAATGACGAAGCGGAGAGAGGAGCGGACTGAGATGGACATGAGAGCGGAGCTGGCGGCCATCAACGGCTTTGCCAAGACGGCGCTGACGGAGGAGCAGGTCTATGCCTTTTCCATGAAATTATGCGACAACGAGGTGGACCGGGACTTTGAACGCTTCGACGCGGAGGCGCTGGAGACCCTGGGAGAGCTGTTCCTGGGCAGGAGCGGGCTTTTTGACCACCAGTGGTCGGCCTTGGGACAGACTGCCCGGATCTACCGGACAGAGGTGGTGGAGGAGCCGGGGCGGGTGACGGCCGCCGGAGACCAGTACCGGTGGCTGAAGGCCTGGGCCTATCTGATGCGGACGGAGAAGCATGAGGATCTGATCGCCGAGATCGAGGGCGGCATCAAAAAGGAGGTCAGCGTGGGGTGCAGCGTGGCAAGACACGTGTGCTCCATCTGCGGCGCGGAGGCGGGGACCTGCGCCCATGTGAAGGGGCGGCTCTATGGGGAGGCGCTGTGCTTTACAGAGCTACGGGAGCCCACGGACGCCTATGAGTGGTCCTTTGTGGCGGTGCCGGCCCAGCGGGAGGCGGGCGTTCTCAAGCGGTTCGGCCAGGAGAGCCGGGGCGCGGCGCTGCTGGAAAAGCAGGCGGCCCTGGGACGGAAGTATCTGGAACAGCTGCGCCGGGAGGTGGTGCGGCTTGCCATGCTGGCAGACGACGGACTGGACGGCAGGATCTTTGCCAAGGCGGCGGAGCGGCTGGAGGAACCGGAGCTGCTGGAGCTGCGGCGGGCCTATGAGGCCCGGGCGGAAAAGCGCTTTGCCCGGCCCCAGCTGCGCCAGCGGGCCCCGGAGGAGCGGGGCGATGAGACGGCGTTCCTTGTCTGAGAGGGACAATCATCATAGAGGAGGAGCAATATGGGACATTCTTTCGGGGGAATCGGCCAGTGGGCCGCCACCTTTGCCTGCAACGGTGCGGTGCAGGAGGGACAGGTGGTGAAGATCAGCGGCGGCGGGACGGTGAGCCCCTGCGGCGACGGGGACAAGTTCTGCGGGACAGCGGTGGCTGTGGGCCGGGACGGCGGCGCCTGCTCTGTGGCGCTGGGCGGTATGGTCACCGTTTCGTTCAGCGGCGGGGACCCTGCCCTGGGCTGGACGGCGCTGAGCGCCGACGGCAAGGGCGGCGTGAAGGCAGACAGCGGCGGCCGGGTCTGCCTGGTGGCGGATGTGGACGCCGCCGGCAAGCGTGTGACGGTGGTACTGTAAGGAGGAGAGACGATGGCTTATCATTTTGAGACGGTGAAGCTGGAAAAGGGGATGTACGGCCGCAGCGGCCGGAGCTTTTCCCAGACGCTGGAGGAGCTGGACCCCAGCGAGCACTATCGGGGCACGGTCCTGGAGGGGCTGGACGCGTTCCAGCGGCAGCTCAAGCGTTTTGATATCAAGGTCAAGGGGGCGGGCTCTGACTGTGTGGAGAAGTTTTTCCACACCAGCGAGTCCAGCGTGCTGTTCCCGGAGTTTGTCTCCCGGGTGGTGCGCCAGGGCGTGGAGGAGGAGAGCGTCCTGCCCAAAATCACGGCTACGGTGACCCGGTTTGACGGCATGGACTACCGCTCCATCGCCTCGGTGCCCACGGAGGAGGAGCGGAAGCTGCTGCGGGTGGAGGAGGGAGCCCAGATTCCCCAGACCACCGTGCGGACCCAGGAGAATCTGGTGCGGCTGCACAAGCGGGGACGGATGCTGGTGGCCTCCTACGAGGCGATCCGGTTCCAGCGGCTGGATCTGTTTTCCGTGACGCTGCGGCAGATCGGCGCGTACATCGGCCGGATGCATCTGGAGGATGCCATCGGCGTGCTGCGAAACGGCGACGGCAACGACAACCCCGCCCAGATTTTGAAGGTGGGCACGGAGCCTATCTCCGGAACTGCCGGGACGCTGAGCTATGAGGCGCTGCTGGATTTCTGGAGCCAGTTCGACCCCTATACCATGAACACCATGCTGGTAAGCCCCGACATGATGCTGGCGATGCTCAAGCTCAGCGAGTTCCAGAATCCCCTGACGGGGCTGAACTTCCAGGGGACTGGCACGCTGTCTACCCCCTTGGGGGCCCAGCTGCTGCGGACTGGGGCCCTGCCTGCCGGCACCATGATCGGTCTGGACAAGAACTATGCTCTGGAGCAGATCTGCGGCAGCGAGATCACCGTGGAGTACGACAAGCTGATCGACCGCCAGCTGGAGCGGGCGGCCATCACGTCGATCTCCGGCTTTGCCAAGCTCTTTACCGACGCGGCCAAGGTGCTGACGGTGCAGTGAGGGCCGGGAGATGACGATGGAGGAGCGGATCTTGGCGCTGGCGGCGGGGATCGTCGGCGGAGAGCCCTCGGCGCTGCTGCGGAGCTTATGCGCGGCGGCGGAGGCGGCCTGGAGGGGCCGCCTCCGTCCCGGCGTGGAGGTGGAGGCGTGCGGGGAGGCCTTTTGCTGCGGAGCGGCCTTTACCGCGGCGGCAGACTGCCTGCTGGCCCAGAGCGGCGGGGAGATCGCGGCCTTTACCGCCGGGGCGGTGTCCGTCCGGACCCGGGAGGGGGGCGGCGAGGCGCTGGCGTCGGCGCTGCGCCTGACGGCGGAGCGACTGATGGCACCCTATGCGCAGACGGAGGACTTTCACTTCCAGGGGGTGATGGGATGACGGCGGGGGCGCTGGTGGACCGGGCGCTGGAGCGGTACGGACAGACGGTCACGGTGACAAGCGGCGCCGGGGAAAAGACGGTCCGGGCGGTGGTCCAGCCGGTGACAGAGAAGGGGGAGACGCTGCCGGAGGTGGTCACGCCCCTGGGAGGCCTGGATGGGCGGCTGTGGCTGTATCTGGGCCGGGAGGCTGTGGAGACCGGGGACCATGTGACCTGGGAGGGGCGCAGGTTCCGGGTGCGCAGCGGACGGCCCTGGCCGTTGGGCAGGGAGATCGTCTGCTGGTGGGCGGCCCTGGAGCGGACAAAGGAGGCGGTGACATGAGAGAGCTGGCGCAGGTGCGCCGGGCAGTGGTCCAGGCCCTGAACGACGCTGGGGTGCGGGCGGTGGAGGCCTTTCCGGAGGGGCTGAGCAAGGACTACGGAGGTCCGGTGGCGGCGGTGGCTGTGGGGACCGCCGAGGGAAAGGCCCTGGGCTTTTGCAACTATCTGGGAGAGCGGTATGACGAGGCCGCCGGAACGGTGCGGGAGCTCTACGGCAAGCAGCTGGAGGGGGAGATCACCGTGGAGATCCGGGCGGAGCGGGCGGCGGCGTGTGAGAGCGCCGGTGAGACGGCGGCGGAAACGCTGCTCTCAGGCCTGCCGGCTGGAATCCGGCCCGGAGAGCTGCGGTGGGAGGCGCTGACCTGGGAGAAGACGACGGGAATGTTCCTGCGGCGGGGGCGGCTGCGGTGTCAGGCGTTGTTCCTGGCGGAGAGCCGGGAGGATGGCGAGGTGTTCCTGGACTTTATTTTGAAGGGGGTCATGCAGGGTGCATGAGAACAGACATGAGCGGCCGGGGGTGTACTCGGCCTATGACGCCTCGGCGGTGATCTCTGCCGGGCGGGGCGGCAAGACTGTGGGCGTGGCGGCCAAGGCCCTCTGGGGAACGGTGGGGCAGGTAGTGACGCTGACCGGCTATGCCGCCGGTGTGGCGGCCTTTGGTGAGGACACGGCACCGGGCATGAGCACGCTGCTGCGACTGCTGTTTTCCAACGGGGCGGCCACAGTGAAGGCGGTGCGGGTGGCGGACGAGAGCCCGGATTATGCCGGGGCCTTTGAGGCCCTGGGAAAGGTGGAGGCCCAGATCCTGGTGTGCGACAGTCCGGACCAGAGCGTGCAGCAGGATCTGCGGACGGCGGTGGAGACCGCCTCCGGCCAGCGGCGGGAGCGGATCGCCGTGGTGGGCGGCAGCGAATTGACGGCGGCCCAGCTGGTGGAGCGGGCGGCGGCGCTGAACAGTGAGCGGATGGTGCTGGTGGGCCCGGATCTGCTGGACGGCAAGGGCGGAACGCTGCCGGGCGTTTTT
Organism: uncultured Dysosmobacter sp.; assembly: GCA_963560095.1. Classification (GTDB taxonomy): domain Bacteria; phylum Bacillota; class Clostridia; order Oscillospirales; family Oscillospiraceae; genus Oscillibacter. Next base: position 11,655 of record CAUWNE010000024.1, read on the forward strand.
GCCGCCGCGGCGGTGGCGGGCGTCATCGCTGCGGGGACCGATCCGGCCATCCCCCTCAACGGCGCGCGGCTCAGCGGCCTGGCGGGGCTGACGGAGGACTATGGAGACAACGACATCGATCTGCTGGTCCGGGGCGGCGTGACGCCGCTAGAGAGCGTGGCCGGTGAGATCTCCCCGGTACGGGGGATCACCACCCGGACCACCACCGGCGGCGCGGCGGACGCCACCTGGCGGGAGCTGACCACCATTTTGATCGTGGACGATCTGATCCCTGCCATCCGGGCGGCGCTGCGGAGCCGGTTCTCCCGGGCGAAAAACACCGCCAGGGGCCGGAGCGCCATCCGCTCCCAGGTCATTGTGGAGCTGGAGAAAAAGGTGCGGGCGGAGATCATCGACAGCTACGGCGAGGTGACGGTGACGGCCCTGGAGGAAGATCCCACCGTGTGCCTGGTGGAGTTCTCCTTCGCGGTGGCCCACGGGCTCAACCAGATCTATCTGACCGTACATATCACGGTGTAAAGGAGGCGGCGTATGGAGATGAAGGGATTTCCCACCAGCGCGGACATCTATCTGGAGCTGGAGGGCAAGAAGGTGGCAGTGGTCCAGAGCTATACCGCCAGGGCCAGCAAGTCCTCTCGAAATGTGGAGGCCTTTGGCGAGCGGGAGCCGGTGGCGACCATCGCCGGTCAGCGCAAGTATGTGCTGGAGCTGACCCGGCTGTACGCCACAGATGAGGCAGTGTCCGACGGGATCAACTTCTATGACCTCTCGGACTTCTCTCTGGTGATCTGCAAGCCGGACCGGAAGATCATTTACAGCGGCTGTGAGTGGAGCGATATCCACGAGGAAGGGCAGCTGAACGCCATGGTGGCGGAGAAGATCACCGTGGTGGCCGCCAAGCGGATCGAGACCACGGCATGAGAGCGGTGGACGAGCTGCGAGCGCCCACGGCAGGGCGGCTGCTGACGCTTTGGCGGGAGAGCGGGAAGGCGGCGGAGGAGCCGGTGGAGCGGGGCGTGCTGTGCAACGCACAGATCCTGGCGGAGAGCTGCTTTTACCAGGGAGAACCGGCCTTTCCCGATGGGGAGAGCGTGCTGGAGGAGCTGACGCCCAGGGAGATGGAGGGCCTGCTGCGGCAGCTGGCTTTTGGCAGGGAGCAGGGGAGCGGAGCCCAGAACCCGGCCTTTGATCCGGCGCGGTTCTGCACCCTGGAGGAGTTGGGATGAATTACGCGCAAGAGGCGCTGCTCCGCCAGCAGCTGGCACTGGCAGCCCTGCTGGGCGGGGGCACCAGCAGGAGGGCGGAGACAGCGGAGCGGAAGGATACACGCCGGGAGACATGGGCTGCCGCCGAAGCTCCAAAGGAGGCGGCCCGGAGCCGGACAGAGGAGAGATGGGAACGGAGCACGGCAGAGATCCCGGCAACCGAGTGGGCATGGCACGGCGATGGAACGAAGGCGAAGGCGGAAGAGGAAACGGACACGGCTGCTGATAGGAGAGCAGTGCCGTCGGGCTGGGGCGGCCGGACGGCGGGACTCCGGGGGCAGACGGAAGAGACTTGGATGCTGGAGGGAAGCGCTCCGTCACCGGACGGACCGTGGCGGCAAGAGGGAGAGCAGGGGATGCGCTCTGCTGCCGGCGGAGAGACCGACGTTCAGGCGGTGTCCCGGGCCATCCAGCGGGACGCCCGCCGGTATGACGGCGGATTTACGATTTATTGAGGCGAGGAGAGGAGGCGGCGGGATGCTGTTGACGCCGATGCGGTATAAGCAGTATGTCTGGCCCCATAATCCGGAGGTCTATGAGGTGGAGCGCCAGCGGCGTCTGGTGGTCCATCCGGTGCCCTTCGGCGGATGTGTGGTGCAGGATCTGGGGCAGGGCTGCCGGGTGCTGCGGGGCCGGGGGACCTTTGCCGGGCCGGAGGCCTATGAGCAGTTCCGGCGTTTGGCGGCGGTGTTTCAGGAGGGGGGACCGGGCTTGCTGGTCCACCCCATCTGGCAGACGGAGCGGGCGTGGTTTGCATCGCTGACGGTGGAGGAGGAGCCGACGCCGGACTACGTGCGCTACCGCTTTGCGTTCTGGGAGGACGGAGCGGCGGGAGAGGTGACGGAGATCCCAGTGCCGGAACGTCCCCAGCAGCGGCCCGAAGCTGAGAGCGGCGGGCGGCGGGTCCACACTGTGCGGAAAGGGGAGACGCTGTGGGGCATCGCCAGGGAATATGGTGTGGGGCTGACGGCGCTGATCGCCGCCAATCCTCAGATCAAAAATCCCAATTTGATCTATCCGGGAGATGAGGTGAGACTGCCGTGACGGGACGGATCTTTACCGGGGACCACCGGATCTATGACCTGCCGCCGCTGCTTGCCTGGACAGTGAAGCTCACCGGGACGGTGCCCTGCGACAGCTATCAGGTGACGGTCCCCTATACGCCGGAGATGGCGGCCATTTTGCCTATGGCGGCGGGCTTCATCGGCTTTGAAAACGGAGAGATGGTCGCGCGGGGGATCGTGGACGACTTCACGGTGGAGATGGATGCTGCCGGCGTGACGGCCACCATCACCGGCCGGGGCTTTGCGGCCCGGCTGCTGGACAACGAGAGCCGGCCTGTCACCTATCAGGACGCGACCCTGGAGGAGATCATCCGGCAGCACGTGCTGCCCTATGGCGTAGTAGCCCAGGAGATCGCCGCCGTTCGGGCAGGATCGGTGTACACCGTGCCGGCGGGGATCAGCCAGTGGAAGGTGCTGGAGGATTTCTGCCGGACCTATGGCGGCTTTACGCCCCGCTTTTTGGTCTCCGGCGCACTGGCGGCGGCGCCGGAGCGGCCGGAGACCTGCCGGCGTGTGAGCATCGGAGACGGAGACGCGGTGCTGGCGTGCTCCTGGCGGGAGGATCACTACGGCGTGCTGACGGAAGCTCTGGTCATTGATAAGAAGCGGAATGTGTCCTATGCTGTGCAGAATCCGGAGATGATCGCCAAGGGCGGTCAGTGCCGCCGGGTGGTCTATACGCCGGGACAGAGCACCTGGGCGGCCATGCGCTACACCGGACGCTATCAGATCGAGCGGTCCCGGGAGGAAGAGAAGGCGGTGACGGTGACGCTGCCGGGGAATTTTTTGGCCGGGCCGGGAGACCGGGTGGAGCTGAAGCTGAGCCGTCTGGGCCTGGCGGGACGCTTCCGGGTGGCGGAGGCGGAGAGCCGATGCTTTGCCAGGGAGGGGGCCACGGTGAAACTGACGCTGAAGGAGGAGAGATGAGCATGTGGCTATCCAGACAGATGAAAGCCCCGCCGCCTACGGCGGACGCGGACCTGGGGGTGACCACCATCGCCGGCAAGCGGGCGGGTGTGGTGACCCGGGGCGAGGTCCGGGAACTGCCGGTCTATGGCCCCGGCGGCTATGTGTGGCTGCCGGAAAACGGCGCGGAGGTGCTGGTGATCAAGGGCGGTCCCGGCGGCGAGGAGCAGTGTGTGGCCGGACTGCGGCAGGAGGAGCCGCCCTGGGGCATGAAGCCGGGAGAGATCCGCATCCAGGGACCCGGCGGAACGGCCATCTATTTTAAGGAAAACGGTATGGTGGATATCCGGGGGCTGCTGACCATCAACGGCGTGCCGTACAAGCCCTGTACCTGCGGAGAGGGGGGCGGGGCCTGATGGCGCTGGCGCTGCGGGACGGAGATTATGTCCGCCAGGGAGCGGCGGGACTACGGCGGGCGGAGGGACAAGCGGCCTTGCTCCAACGGGTGCTGTTCCGGCTGACGGCCCGGCGGGGGGCGTTTCCCCTGTGGCCGGAGCTAGGGAGCCATCTGTGGCGGCTGGGCCGGGAGAGCGCCGAGGCCCGTCTCTCGGCGGCGCGGCAGTTTGTTTCAGAGGCGCTGGCGGAGGAGCCGGGGCTCCATGTGGAGGACGTGCAGCTGGAAGAGCGGGACGGCCGGGGATTTTTGACGGTGGAGCTGAGCTATCAGGGCGAGGGGCTGTCTGTGGCGCTGGAGGTACGCTAGGCGGCCTTTGACGGGGAGAGAGGAGAGAACATGTGAGGCGTATTGAGGAGATCTATGGGGCGCTGCTGGCGGCCTTTGAAGAGCGCTCGGGCTTTGCGATGGAGGAGGGCTGCGATCTGGCGGTGCGGCTGTGGGCCGCGGCGGCTCAGCTCCAGGCGCTGGAGATCCAGGGGGACTGGGTGCTGGACCAGAGCTTTCCCCAGACGGCCCAGGGGATCTATCTGGACCGCCACGGTGAGATGCGGGGCCTAAGCCGCCGTCCGGCGACCCGGGCGGTGGGAACGCTGCGCTTCACCGTAGAGCTGCCGCCGGTGGCGGATGTGACCATCCCGGCGGGGACGGTGTGCATGACGGCGGAGGAGGTCCGGTTTGCGACCCTGACCAGCACGGTGCTGGCGGCGGGGACGCTCCAGGCGGAGGCACCGGCAGAGGCTGTGGCCGGCGGTGCTGCGGGCAACGTGGGACCGGGGGAGATCCAGATCCTGACGGCCTGCCCTGTGGCGGTCACCGGCTGCACGAATCCCGCCGCCTTTGCCGGCGGCAGTGACGCGGAGAGCGACGAGGCACTGCGGGAACGAATCCTGGAGAGCTATCGGAGACTGCCCAACGGGGCCAACGCTGCCTGGTATGAGCAGACCGCCCTGAGCTATGGCGGCGTGGCGGAGGCCCGGGCAGTGGGCCGGGCCCGGGGGATCGGGACGGTGGACGTCTATGTGGCCACAGAGCGGGGGCTGCCGGACTCCGGACTGCTGGCGGGATTGCAGCGGCTGTTGCAGGAAAAGCGGGAGATCGCCGTGGATGTGCAGGTCAAGGCCCCCACCGTGCGGACGGTGGATGTGACGGTGGCGGTGGAGCCGGCGGCAGGCCGGTCCTTTGGGGAGGCCAAGAGCGCGGTGGAGCAGACGATCACCGCCTTTTTCACGGGAAAGCTGCTGGGCGGAGCGGTCCGGCTGGCAGAGCTGGGAAGCCGGGTGTATGCCCTGCCGGAGGTAGAGAACTACCGCTTTCTGGCGCCGGGGGAGGACCTGGCGGCGGATGACACGATCCTGCCGGTGCTGGGGAAGCTGACGGTGCAGGAAATGGGGGCGTGAGGATGTATGAGGCCTATTTGAAGGCTCTGCTGGAGCCCCTGGGGATCTATGACCTGGGGGCGGGCACAATCAACGGTGCGGAGCTGGCGGCCCTGGGAACGGGGCTGGACGAGATCGGCACACAGCTGGAGACAGCGGAGCGGGAGGCACTGACCGCCACGGCAGAGGATCAGGGGCTCAGCCGCCGGGAGGCGCTGTTTGCCCGGCGGCCTGCGGCTGTCACGCCAGAGGAGCGGCGGGCCGCCATCGCGGCGCTGCTGCAAATCGACGGCGACAGCCTGACGCCGGAGGCCATCAACCGGACGCTGGGAGGCTGCGGGATCAAGGCCTGGGCCCAGGAGATGGGGGACGGCCATCTGCGGGTGCGGTTTCCGGAGGTGGCAGGCGTCCCGCCGGAGTTTGAGCAGATGAAGCCCATCATTCTGGATATCCTGCCCTGTCACCTGGAGGTGGAGTTTTACTTCCGGTATCTGACCTGGGCGGAGTGTGAGGCGGCCGGCTATACCTGGGCGGAGATCGAGGAGGCGGAGCACACCTGGGAGAGCTTTCAGCTGGCGGTGCCGCCGGAGACGGAAGCGCCATAGAGAAACAATAGGCGGCCCGGGGTGGAGAACATGCTCCGTCCCGGGCCGCTGCGGCTGTGGATACAAGAAAACCGGCAGCCCTTAGGCTGCCGGTTGGGAGGAATTCTTGTCAAAAGATCAGAAGCACTTGTCCAGAACGTCCTGATCCAAGCCCTTGCCGATGGTGAGCTTGCTGACGAGGAAGTAGAAGATGACGCTGGCGAGCAGGCCCCAGACGACGGCGTTGATGCCGGCCACCTTCACGAAATAGTAGCAGAACACATACACGACACAGCCGCCCAGAGCGGAGGCGATGGCGCCCTGCTTGGTGCCCCACTTGCAGAAGGCACCGCCCACGAGAGGCATGAAGAACGCGCACTCCAGGCCGCCCATGGCAAACAGGTTCAGGAAGAAGATGATGTCGGGGGGATTCAGAGCCAGCAGATAAGTGATGGCACCGATGATCAGGGTGGCGCCAAAGCTCATCTTGGAGAAGTTCTTGTTATAAGCAGCGACCTTCTGGCTGTTGTCCTTGACGATATAGGTCCGATACAGGTCCTTGATGATGGCGGCAGAGGCCAGGATCAGCAGAGAGGACACCGTGGACATCACAGCGGCCAGAGGAGCGGCCAGGAACAGACCAGCCAGAGGCGTGGGCATGATCTTCTGCACCAGCATGGGGATCATGTAGTCGGAGGTGGGCAGATTCTCAGCATCCAGCAGGGAGCCAGCCCAGGCGCCGGCCAGGTGCATGCCGCCGATGACGACAACGCAGACGATGGTGCCGATGACCATGGCGTTCTTCAGGGTCTTGGTGTTCTTGAAGCCCATGCAGCGCACAGCGGTCTGGGGCAGACCGATGGTGCCGACACCCACCAGCACCCAGAAGGAGAGCAGGGCGCCGGGCTGATAGACGGCAGTGAGATTGTCATAGACCTCGGGCAGGTTGGTGGCAAGACCGGCATCCACGCCGGACAAGCCGCCGGCGGCCCGGACCACGAAGAACATGAACAGGAAGGTGCCGACGATCATGATGATACCCTGGATGGTATCGGTGATGACCACGGCGGTGAAGCCGCCGAAGGAGGTGTAGATGATCACGACTGCGGCGAAGATCAGCAGGGAGGCCCAGTAGGGAAGGCCGGTGACGGACTCCACCAGGGTGGCGCCGCCGGTGAACTGGGAGATCATCTGAGCAATGAAGAAAGCCACCATCAGCAGGCTGGTGACGATCACCAGGCCGTCGGACTTATAACGGGCCTTCAGATAGCCGGCGATGGTCACAGCGCCGGTTCTGCGGGAGACGATGGCCAGCCGGTTGCCCAGCACGCCCATCACCAGGAAGACGGCGCCGAACTGAACGGCAGCCACCCACACCTGGGCGTAGCCATAGGTCATGCCGGCAGCGCCGGGACCGGAGATGAAGGAACTGACGGAAGTGTAGGTTGCCATGGTGGTCATGGCCAGAACCAGACCGTTCATGCCGCGGGAGCCGATGAAGTACTTCTTCTCCTGGCTCATGTTGCTGGCTTTCTCCTGGCGCTTGGCCATAGTCATGCCGATTGCCACGTTCAAAACGAGGTAACCGATCATGATGCAAAGAATCGTTATCTGACTAGAAGTCATGGTTGAATTACCTCCTTTTTACTCTTCTGCGGCTTCTTCGTCATAGTCAAAGTCGGCGAAGAACTTTTTGCTCAAAATGATGATGCCGACGATGGCGATGATGCCGGAGCCGAATACGCTGACAACGAACCACTGGGGCATGTGGAAGATCTGCTTGCCGTTCCCGTTCAGCAGGAAGGCGGGGACGATGTGGACCAGGGCACAGAGAATGGTCAGGACCCAAGTGGCCTGGGCTTCTCTGCGGAGCTCCTTATCGAGCTCTTCACGACTCAGCTTTTTCAATGTACAATCTCCTCCTCTTCAAAAATTAAAAGATCTGCACGGTTGAAGGCGCGGCGCTCCTCCCTATCAATTCATACCGCGCCCTCGGTTCTCTATAGAGAGCGGCCTGCGGCCGCAGTCTATCTCAATTCCTCCAGCCCGGGAGATCCACGGCGGAGAGGACCATGGGCTTGGCCGCCGGTTTTACCTCATTGCTGGTATTTTCCTCCGCCTTGTGGGGCAGGGTCAGGCGGCGATGAGCCGGGATACGGTCCTGCTTTTTGCTCAGCAGAGCCCCGGGCGTAGATGCTGCCATTCCGGATCTCCCAGCCATAGAAGTCAGTGGTCCAACCAGTGCCCTCCGCCACGACATCACAGTGCCCGGTGAGGGGAATGCTGGACCGGCGGTTTTATCGACAAAGCAGCCGATGGCACTGACCCTTGTCCAGAGGGCCGGCTCGGCCAGTCGCTCCTGGGAGCCCCGCAGATCCTGTATCCATGCCGGTCTGCTCCCTTATGGCGCCGATGATATGGGCGGGCTGGGGAGAACTGGCTCCCGGCGGATTCTGGGTGGGGATGGCAAGGGAACAAAGGAGATCAGTCCCTTGTAAGATTTCCCGCAGTCTGGTCAATCACGGCTGTCAGCCTATGACGCCCCGCAGGAAGCTCCCAATGAAATCGTCAAAAGTTTTACAAGAAAAAGGAATCGAGGGGATGAAGATTTGTGTATAACCGACGATGTTCAACCACATCATACCAGATTGTGTCTAATTTGTAAAGAGGGAAAATGACAACCGACGAACTTGTATGACATCACAACACAATTTATCCCATCATACCGATGAAGTAGGAAAGATCTGTGGGTGTCTGCCCGGCTCCGGACTGCGGTTTTGGCCGGAGAGCCGGCACAACAGAAAACCGCCCGCCCCGGGAGCTTCCGGGACGGGCGGTTTTAACTTTTTTGGCGGCCGGGCGGGATGCGGTGAAAGAAGGCTGGATATCATACAGAACATGGGCCGGAGCCCGGCGGTGTACAGGGGGCGCGTTGATAACAGATTCCTTGCAAGGACGGGCGGACTCTACAGCTGTGATGACTGTATTTGCCTTCGTGGTCTGACAAGTGACATCTAGCTCCAGCACCTGAGTCATACAGCGCCACTGCGCTGCCAGGGCAAGAGCCGCTCTGCCCAGAGGACGCGGGCAGCTGGTGCTGGGGGAATCAGAGAAGGCAGCTGTCATACCGGCCGATGCGGCCGGTGTCCACCGATTGAAGGACCTGCTGAGGGGACGGAAAATGGGAGGTGGGGAGAAAAATCGCCAGCTTGCAGAAGGCGGGGGCTGTCACGGCTGCTCTCCCAGCTCGTCCAACAGGTCCAGGACCTCGTCTGCCAGGTCCTCCAGCTCCTCGTGGCGGTCGCCCCAGAGCTCATAGGCCTCGCTGTTCATGTCCGCCGGCTCCTCCCGGTCCAGTGCCTCGATCCGGTCCCGGAGCGATTTCAGATAGGCTCTCAGCTCCTCGCGGGACAGCGTCTCCAGCTCCGGTTCCTCTGTGAAATCAGAAAAGTTCAGAATATCAGCCATGATCGCGCCTCCTGATGGTGTTTGAGATCTGGCGGCTCTGCCGCCGGGGGACGGCGGGCCGCTGTTTTGATGATAGCACAGATCCCGGCCTGAGCCAAGAAAATTTACGGGATCATGACGGAGAAAGGGGATTGCGTCCGGGGAGCGATGTCAGTATACTAGGGGTGTGCCGCTGGGCGGCACAGACCGTGATCAACTATGGGAGGAATACCATGTCTCTCTGGAAGCAAACGCGGATCAGTCCGGCCCAGATCATCATTCTGGGCTTTCTTGGGTTGATCCTGGGCGGGGCGCTGCTGCTGATGCTGCCCTGGGCCAGCCGGGGCCCCGGCGGCACCTCCTTTTTAGATGCGCTGTTCACCGCCACTTCTGCCACCTGCGTCACCGGACTGGTGGTCCACGATACTGCGCTCTACTGGTCCCCCTTCGGTCAGGCGGTAATTTTGCTGCTGATCCAGGTGGGCGGCATGGGCGTGGTCACTGTGGCGGTGGCGGTCTTTATCTTCTCCGGCAAGCGGATCGGCCTAAAGGAGCGCTGGGTGATGCAGGAGTCCATCTCCGCGCCCAAGGTGGGGGGCATCGTCCGGACCACCGGCTTTCTCCTGCGGGCGGCGCTGCTGCTGGAGGCGGCGGGGGCGATTTTGCTGGCGCTGCGCTTTTGTCCCAGGCTGGGGCTTTGGCGGGGGCTGTGGTACGCGGTGTTTCATGCGGTCTCCGCCTTTTGCAACGCCGGCTTTGACCTGATGGGGCCGGAGAGCGGCCCCTATTCCTCGCTGACGGCCTACGCCGGGGACCCGCTGGTGAACCTTGCCATTGCGGCGCTGATCATTCTGGGCGGCCTGGGCTTTCTCACCTGGCACGACATCTGGGAGCACCGCTGGCGCTTTCACCGTTACCGGCTCCAGAGCAAGCTGATCCTCTGTGCCACCGGGGCGCTGCTGGTGGGAAGCTTTGCCTTTTTCCTGGTTTACGAATTCCGCCAGCCCCAGTGGCAGGCCATGCCGGCGGAAGAGCGGGTCCTGGCGGCGGCCTTTCAGGCGGTGACGCCCCGGACCGCAGGCTTCAACACCGTGGACCTGACGGCACTGAGCCAGCCGGGCCAGCTGCTGACGATTCTGCTGATGCTCACCGGCGGCGCGCCGGGCTCCACTGCCGGCGGCTTTAAGGTCACCACCCTGGCGGTGCTGCTGCTCAGCGTCCGGGGCGCCCTGAGCCGGCGGGAGAGCGCTCCCTGCTTTGGCCGCCGCCTGCCGGACGAGGTGGTTCACAATGCCGGGGTGATCTTCACGCTGTACCTGGGCTTTTTCCTGCTGGGCGGCATGGCGATCTGCATGATCGACGGCGTGTCACTGATGGAGGCCTTGTTCGAGTCCGCCTCCGCCATCGCCACGGTGGGACTGTCCCTGGCGGGAACGGCCAGCCTCTCTGTGCCCTCCCGGCTGATTTTGATTTTTCTGATGTACTTTGGCCGGGTGGGCGGCTTGACGCTGATCTACGCCGTCTTCACCGGGAAGAAACACGCCGCCGCCCAGTATCCCCAGGAGCAGGTGACGGTGGGATAACGAGAGGAGAACGAACATGAGATCGGTATTATTGATCGGCCTGGGCCGCTTTGGCCGCCACATGGCCCAGAAGCTCCAGGAGCGGGACAATGAGATCCTGGCGGTGGACAAGGACGAGCAGCGGGTGAACGACGCGCTGCCCTATGTGACCAACGCTCAGATCGGCGACGCCACCAACGAGGCCTTTGTGGCCTCTCTGGGGGTGCGGAACTTCGATCTGTGCGTGGTGGCCATCGGGGACGATTTTCAAAGCTCCCTGGAGGTCACGGCCCTGCTGAAGGAGTGCGGCGCGCCCTTTGTCCTCTCCCGGGCCAGCCGGGAGGTGCAGGCCAAGTTCCTGCTGCGAAACGGCGCGGACGATGTGATTTACCCGGAGAAGCAGATGGCCTCCTGGGCGGCGGTGCGGTACAGCAGCGACCACATTTTTGACTATGTGGAGCTGACGGAGGACTACTCCATTTTTGAGACGGCGGTGCCCAGGAGCTGGGTGGGAAAGACCGTGGTGGAGCTGGCGGTGCGGCAGAAGCACAAGGTGAATATCCTGGCCATCAAACGGGGCGGCCAGTTGTCTCCGCTGCCGGGAACCAACCACTGCTTCCGGGAGGATGAGACCATCTTCGTCCTGGGGGACAACCGGGATGTGGAGAAGTTCCTGCGGATCTGAACAAACTGAAATCGGAGCAATAAAAGGCCCTGCCGGAAGATCCGGCAGGGCCTTGCTGCGTTCAAAACAGGGTGATGGACCAGGTGTTGGAGACCGTTTCCCCGGGGGGGACCGCCGTTCGCTCCGGCATGGTCCGCAGATCCTCCAGTACGCCCTCCCGGCCCGGCAGGGCCGACCAGGGCTCGATGCACAGCAGAGGGGCCTCGGTATGCGCGGGATGCCAGAAGCCCACATAGGGCATCTGAGGATAGGAGACCGTCACGCCCCGACTCCCAGGCCCCGCCGACAAGGTGACGCTGGAGGGGGCCTGAGCAAGAAATACAGCCTCTTGATCAAAGAGGTCGTGGCTCAGGGGCAGACGGACGCCGTCTTCCAGCGGGAAGGGCGTTCTCTTCCCGGTACACAGGCCGTTGGGGCCAAACTCTATCCGCTCCGGCGCGGAGGGCTGGGAAAAGGTCAGGGCGTAATCGGTGTAGGCAAGGCCCGGCTCCAGAGGGACGAGGAACCCCGGGTGGCCGCCCATGGCACACAGCAGGGGGACCGGCCCCCGGTTCTCCACGGAGAAGGTGATCGCCAGGGTGGCCTCCGTCAGCTGATAGCGGACCCGAAAGGCAAAGGAGAAGGGATAGCAGGCCCGGGTCTGGGGGGAATCGGTGAGGACCAGGGTGCAGCTCTCCGCCGACAGGGACTCCACCGCCAGCTGGGACTGCCGGGCAAAGCCGTGGAGATCCATGGGATAGCGGACGCCGTCCAGCAGGTAGGCGCCCTGGAACAGCCTTCCCACAAAGGGAAAGAGGTTGGGCGCGCAGCCGCCCCAGTAGGCGGCGTCCCGCTGCCAGAGGTATTCCGCCCCACGGTGCCGCAGGGACTGTAAAATGCCGCCCTGGAGACTGATCTCCGCCCGGAGGTGGCTATTTTCAATGGAAAGCATCGGAGACCTCCCTCCTGGGCCGGGGGATCAGACCACCCAGTAGCGCCAGCTGTTGTAGATGCTGATGGCGATGATGACCGCCATCAGGGCGATAAAGAGCTTTTCCACAGCCCGGTTGTCCATCCGCTTGTTCAGGACCCGGCCCACCATGCCGCCGCAGATGCCGCCGGCCACCATCAAAATCAGCACCGGCCAGCGGAAGTCCGGCACAGTGTGGGTGACCAGAGTGGCCAGAACACTGGCCAGCTGGCTGAAGAGGATGATGTACAGGCTGTTGGCTGCGGCGGTCTTGGTGTCCATGCTGAAGAAATAATAGAGGACCACCAGATTGATGGGGCCTCCGCCGATGCCCAGGAAGCTGGACATGGCGCCCAGCACCAGGCCGATGACGGCACAGGCTGCCCAATGCTCCACGGTGTGGGTGCGGATGCGGTGCTTGTTCAGGGTGTAGATCAGTGTGCCGGCGGTGACCAGGGCCAGGCAGATGGCCTGGACAGACCCCACCATGTTCTGGTTTTCAAACAGGGCCTTGACGGCGGAGAAGAGCTGCTTGCCCAGCAGACCGCCCACCGCGGCGCCGATGGCCATGGGGGTGCCGGTGCGCAGGGAGACCCGCCGCTCGCCGGCGAGCATGGACCGGCCCACAGAGTAACAGCTCATGGATAAAACGGTGCAGCCGGAGAGGAAGCTGATGGTGGTCACGGTCTCCAGATGGAGCATGTCCAGCACCGGCTTGATGACCACGCCGCCGCCGATGCCGCAGATGGCGCCCACGATGCTGGCCAACAGGCTGACGATGAAGAACAGGATCATAAATGCCTCCAAACAGGTGGATTTTTGCAGGCCGCCTCAGTCCACATGGGCTTCCATGTGTTTGCAGATCGCCCTGGCAGCGGCCCCTCTGGCGCCGCTGAAGGCGTCGGGTTCCAAAAAGAGATACTCCGTGTCCGTGTGGATCACGTTGCACAGATTGCGGTAGTTCACATCCAGCAGGAATTGCCGGTTTTCCTCTAGCTGGAACAGGGCCCCGTCGATCATCATGACCCGGGGACAGGCGAAGTTATTGATGTTGGCTACGGCCACGCCCAGGTAGGTGAGGGCCTCCCGGACGATCTCTGTCACATCCAGGTCACCGGCGGCCTGGGCAGAGACCACGGCATCCATAGTCAGGGACGCCGCCTGGGGACAGAGCTGGCGGAGGATGGGAGCCCGGCCGCGGGCCATGGCCTCGGCACAGCGGCTCAGCACGGCCCGGTCGCTGGCGTAGGCCTCCAGGCATCCCCGGTTCCCGCAGCTGCAAGGCCGGCCATTGGGTTCCAGGACCATGTGGCCCACCTCGCCGGCCCCCACCACGGAGCTGAAGGTCTCAGCGGTGTTGAGCACCAGCGGGCAGGCAATGCCCCGGGAGACCAGCAGATAGGCAAAGGTGGGGGCACTGGCGAGCTTCTCCCATTGAAAGAGCTGGGCGCCGTAGGCCCGGGCGCAGGCGTTGTTTTCCACGCTGATGGGGCCGTCATAGGCCAGCATGGCGGCGGCGTCCGCCCGGATGCCCTTGCGGAGCCAGCCGTAGCTGGGGCGGGTATCCAGCACGCCGCTGTCGCTGTTGACCAGGCCTGGCACACAAAAGCCGATCCCGTCGATCTCCCCCAGGGTGAGGCCGGTGGCCTCCAGAGCCCGGTGGATCATCTTCCGGACCAGCTCCATATTTTCCTCATAGCCGTCGCAGGGGCGCTCGTCTATGTCGGCGAAGAGGGACCGGCCACGGAAGTCCACCACAGTGAGGACCCGCCGGTAGCCCTGCATCTCCACGCCCAGGAAGTGCCGGGACTCCGGCACCACGTCCACAAGGCGGGCCTTTCGGCCGGAGCCGCCGCAGAGCGCGTCCGGGGCGTCGGTTTCCTGAACGACGCCGTCGGCGATCATATTGTTGATGTTGGTGGTGATGGTGGGGAGGGTCAGCCCCAGGCGCTCCGCGATCTCTGCCCGCTTGATGGGGCCGCAGTGATAGATCATCCGGAGGATCGAGGACTGGTTGGAGAGCTTGACCCGCGGCAGATTGTTTCCCCGGGCGAACTGGACCATGGCAAAGCGCCTCCTTTCCTAACATGATGGGGCGGAGTTACGTTACTCCAGCCGCTGGCCCCGGAGGTATACGGCGTCCACCCGGTTTTCGCCATCCAGCAGCACCAGGTCGGCGTCTTTGCCCTCGGCAATGGAGCCCTTGCGGTCAAAGACGCCGATCAGCCGGGCGGGATTTTCCGTCAGCAGCGGGAGGATCTCCTCCAGCGGGCGGCCGGTGAAGGCCAGCAGATTCCGCAGGGCCGCGTCCTGCGTCAGGGTGCTGCCGGCCCGGGTGCCGTCCGAGGCCAGCTTGGCGTCGCCGTCCTCCACCACCACCTCGTTGACGCCCAGGTGATAGCGGCCGTCGGGCAGGCCGGCGGCCATGATGGAGTCGGTGATGGCCACGATCCGGTCCGCGCCCTTAGCCTTGAGCAGGATGCGGACGGTGCCGGGATGGAGGTGGCGGCCGTCGCAGATGACCTCGCAGTAGAGGTCGCTCTCAAGAGCCGCGCCGAAGATGGCGGGCTCATGCTGGTGCAGCAACCGCATGGCGTTGCCCATGTGGGTGGCGGCGGAAGCGCCGGCCCGGACGGCGGCCATGGACTGGTCGTAGGTGGCGCCGGAGTGGCCGATGGCCACGGTGATGCCCAGGTCCCGGAGAGCGGGGATCATCTCCACCGCACCGGGCAGCTCAGGAGAGAGGGTGATATAGCGAATCCTGCCGGCGGCCAGGTCCTGATAGCGGCGGACCAGGGGCAGGTTGTTGGCCTGGAGCAGGTGCTCCGGCATGGCGCCCTTATACTCCTTAGCCAGGAAGGGCCCCTCCAGGTGGATGCCCAGCAGCTCTGCACCGGCAGAGGGCTGAGCCGTATGCTCCCGCATCTGGCGGATGCACCACTCGGTCTGGTCCTGGGTGTCGGTGAGGACCGAGGCCAGCCAGGCCGTGGTGCCGTTGCCTGCCATAAAGCGGCTGATGGTCTCCAGGTCCTCCGCCGAAGCGCCGTTGACGTCCACGCCCACAGCGCCGTGGGTGTGGATGTCCAGAAAGCCGGGGACGATGCGTCTGCCGGCAGCGTCCGTCACCTGCCCGGGGCCCAGGGGGGCGCCGGGGGGCAGGAGGTGGATCGTTCCGCCGGAGAGACGAAGGGTCATGGGCACAAATTGGCGGTCCAGATAGACCAGGCCGTTGATCAGATAGAGATCACTCATGGGAAGCCCTCCCTGTCAGTCTTCCGGGAGATTGGCTACAAATTCCGTCATTCGGATCAGGGCGTCGGGATGGTCAGCCAGGATGGACACGGGGAAGTCGGCGGTCATTTCGCCGTAGGCGGCCCGCCGGGCCACGGCCCGGTGCCAGTCCCGGAAGATGCCCAGGCGGATCTTCCGGGCGTTGTAGATCTCATGGAAGCCGATGGTCACGCAGTGGGTGGGCATATCCTCCAGCGCGCCGCCGAAGTCGCCGATGGCGTTGGCGGTGCGGGTCTCCTTGGTGATGGGCAGGACCCGGGTCCGCAGCTCCTTGAACTCCTCGCAGGTCAGGGTGGGATCGGCCTCGTTAAAGGCCAGATGGCCATTGATGCCGATGCCGCCGAAGCACACGTCCACGCCGCCCAGCTGCTCGATCAGCTGGGGGATATAGGTCACGTTATTGGGATCGGGGAATACCCGGTGATCCTCCGGCACGTTCAGCTCCGGATCGATCTGAGAGTAGACAGTCCGCTGCATGAAGCCCCGGAAGCTGAGGGGGTGGTCCATGGGGATCCACTGCATATCCTCACCCAGGTACTCGTCCATGTTGATGAACCAGCAGTTTTTCAGGCTGATGCGCTCCCGGTTGACGATCTCCACAAAATAGGGGTACTGGCCGATGGGGCCCACGGGGCAGATGAAGACCGTGGTCTTGCCGGCGTCGTTATGGGCCTTGATCTCGTCGGCCATCTCCCGGGCAATGAGCTGGAAGACGGCGGGCTTATCCTCCAGGACCTCCATGGGGATCTTGGGGGCGGAGAGCAGCTGCTCTTTGTTATAGGAATAGTATTCGTGACGCATAGATCCATGCTCCTTCCATGTGATACAAGATCAGGGGATGCGGCGCATCCCCTGTCCCGGTTATTTCTGCACTTCCAGATACTCCTTGTAGACCATGCCCCAGATGTAGTTTTTCAATTCCGTAAATCTGGGAAGCATTTTGGTCTCCTGGTTTCTGGGATAGGGGATGTCGATGTCGATGACGTCCTTGATCCGGCCGGGCCGGGCGCTCATCACCACCACCCGGGAGGCCAGCAGAATGGCCTCCTCCACGTCGTGGGTGATGAAGAAGCAGGTCTTCTGCTCCTCCTCCCAGGTCCGCAGCAGCTCGGTCTGGAGCTGGGTCCGGGTCTGGGCGTCCAGCGCGCCGAAGGGCTCGTCCATCAGCAAGATGGAGGGGTTGACGGCGTAGGCCCGGGCGATGGCCACCCGCTGCTTCATGCCGCCGGAGAGCTCCTTGGGATAGGAGTCCACGAACTTTTCAAGGCCCACCATCTTGATATACTTCATAGCGATCTCGTCCCGCTGCTGAGGGCTTAGGTCCTTGCGCAGCTTCAGGCCGAATTCCACGTTCTTCTTCACGGTCAGCCAGGGGAACAGGGCGTACTGCTGGAAGACCACGCCCCGGTCCACGCCGGTGCCCTCTACCTTGACGCCGTCCACCAGCACCTCGCCGGCGGAGGGCTCATGGAGGCCCGCGATGATGTTCAGCAGGGTGGACTTGCCGCAGCCGGAGGGGCCCACCACGCAGATAAACTCGTTGTCATAGATGTCCAGGTCCACCCCGTTCAGGGCCACAGTCTTGCCGTTTCGTCCCTCGTAGACCTTCTCCACACCCTTGATCTGAACCTTGACGTTTCTCAGATCTCTCGCTTCTCCTGCCATGCGGTCAGTCTCCTTTCAAAGAATTTCAAAACCTTCTCAGCCACCATGCCGATGATGCCCACCACGATGATATAGAGCATCATGGGCTCTACCTCAAAGGAGCTGCTCAAGGCACGGATCCGCATGCCAAGGCCGGCGTTGGCGCCGGTGGACTCAGCGGCGATCAGCGTGGTCAGCGCCACGGAGATGCCCAGGCGGACGGCGGTGATGATGAAGGGAGTCGTAGCGGGGAAGATGACCTTGACGAACAGCACCGTGTCGTTGGCGCCCAGGACCCGGGCGGCCTTGAGCAAGGTCTCGTCCACGTTGATGACGCCCTGGAACACGGTGATGCAGATGGTCAGGAAGGTGGCAAGGCAGATGACGACCACCTGGGGCGCCCGGCCGATGCCCACGGCGATGACCACCAGGGGCACGTAGGCCAGCGGGGGAATGTTACGAACAAACTGGATCCAGGGCTCCACAATATAGCGGAAGGGGCGGTACCAG
>CAUWNE010000025.1:0-29316 GCA_963560095.1 uncultured Dysosmobacter sp.
ACTCCTTGCCCACCTCTTCCAGGGTGCGGGTGCGGCCGTCCTCAATGCCGAAGCGGAGCTTGAGCACCTTTTCCTCTCGGGGGGTCAGGGTGGAGAGAACGTCCATCAGCTGCTCCTTGAGCAGGGTGAAGCTGGCGGCCTCGCTGGGCTCGCTGGCGCCCTCGTCGGGAATGAAGTCCCCCAGGTGGGAGTCCTCCTCCTCGCCGATGGGCGTCTCCAGAGAGACGGGCTCCTGGGCGATCTTCAGGATCTCCCGGACCTTTTCCACCGGCATGCTCATCTCGGCGGCGATCTCGTTGGGGCTGGGGTCGTGGCCCAGCTCCTGAAGGAGCTGCCGGCTGACCCGGATGACCTTGTTGATGGTCTCCACCATGTGCACGGGGATGCGGATGGTCCGGGCCTGGTCGGCGATGGCCCGGGTGATGGCCTGGCGGATCCACCAGGTGGCATAGGTGGAGAACTTGAAGCCCTTGGTGTAGTCAAACTTCTCCACGGCCTTGATCAATCCCAGGTTGCCCTCCTGGATCAGGTCCAGGAACAGCATGCCCCGGCCCACATAGCGCTTGGCGATGGAGACCACCAGACGCAGGTTGGCCTCTGCCAGCTTCTGCTTGGCGGCCTCGCCGGCCTTATAGTCCTTTTTCCAGGCGGCCTCCTGCTCTGGGGTAACGTCCGGCGTCTCGCCGGCCTCCCGGAGCTCTTTGAGGTTGGCCAGCTGGATGGTGGCCTCGTTGCCGGCGGTGAGGGCCTGGGCCAGGACGATCTCCTCGTCGGGGGAGAGGAGGGGCACCTTGCCGATCTCCTTGAGGTACATCCGGACAGGGTCGTCGATAGAGAAGTTGTTCACCAGGGAGTTGGGGTCCACCAGCTCCTCTTCCTCCACCTCGGCGATCTCCGCGGCGGCGGGCTCGTCGTCCGGCAGCTCCGGCAGCATCAGCTCCTCGTCGGAGCTGATGTCGATGTTCAGCGCCTCCAGAGAGTCGTACAGCTGGTCCAGCTGGTCGCCCTCCAGGTTCAGATCGTCCACGGCCTCCATCAGCTCGGCGGACTCCAGCTTGCCCTTTTTCTTGCCTTTGGCCAGCAGCTCCCGGAGCTTTTCGTTGCCGGAGAGCCAGGATGCCGCCGGCAGGGCTGCCACCTGCTTGTCATCCAGACGGAGAATGCCGGCCTTCTTGGCCTCCTCGTCTGTCATCAGGGGCTTTTCCCCATTTTTCTTTGCCTTTTCCGCCGCCTCGGCGGCAGCCATGATGGCAGTTGCCTGCCGCTCCAGTTCTCTTGAATTCGCGGGCTCTCTTCTAGCCATGCCGCTTTCCTCCCTGTTTGTATTTTTCTGTTGCCGCCAGCAGGGGATCGGCTGCCCCGCCTCCGGCCCGTTTGTCGGATTCTGTCTGTACGATGCGTATGTAGTCCGCCAGCGCCTGCCGGGCGTTCTGCGCCGACTCCGGCGTTTGGCAGATGGCGGTGATGTGGCTGGCCTCCTCCGGCGTCAGGTGCTCAAAGACACCGGCGAGGGTCACCGGACGGCCTTCCTCCCGGGCCTGCCACAGCAGGGTGAAGACCCGGCCCAGCAGGGGAGAGGAGAACTGCTCCGCCATCAGGGGCGGGGCGCTGGGAAAGAGGGTGTCATCCAGCAGCAGTAGCCGCAGGATGCCCTCCTCCGCCCGGGCGGAGCGGACATTTTCATACCGGAGGGACCGCTCCCTGGGCTGGAGCTGGGCCGCCGGGTTCAGGTCCTTGCGCAGCTCCGCCCGCTTTTCCCGGGCCATCCGGCGCTTGAAGGCCCGCTGGACCTCCAGCTTCATGGCCTCCGGAGAGATCCGGGCAGTCTCGGCGGCCCGGGCGGTGTAGATCTCCCGCTCCACGGCGTTGGGCAGGGAGGAGAGCAGATCGCTGATCTCCTCGCAGTAGGCCACCCGGTCCTCGTCGCTGCCAAGGTCGTATTTTCCCGCTGTCTGGGCCATGCGGAACTCCGTGCCGTTCTCACTGCCGCTCAGCAGCCGCTCAAAGGCGTCGGGTCCCTGACTTTTGATAAAGTCGTCGGCGTCCTGCTTGACATAGGCGCCGTCCACCAGCCGCCGGGGCAGCTGGAGGACCTTGACGGAGAACTCAGAGTTGTTCAGGATCTGGAGGGCCCGCTCTGTGGCCACCTTGCCGGCGTTGTCGTTGTCGTAGCAGAGCACCAGCTCCTTGGTGAACCGGCTGAGGAGCCGGGTCTGCTCCACCGTCAGCGCCGTGCCCATGGAGGCCACGGCATTGTCGAAGCCCGCCTGGTGCAGCGTGACGATGTCCAGGTTGCCCTCACAGAGAATGATATTGGGCCGCTTGGTCTTTTTTGCCAGGTTCAGTCCATACAGGACCCGCCGCTTGGAGTACACCGGCGTCTCCGAGGAGTTCATGTACTTCGGCTCGGACTTGTCCAGCACCCGGCTGCCAAAGGCCACCACGTCGCCCCGGGTGTCGATCACCGGCAGCATCAGCCGGTTGCGGAACTTGTCGTAGAGACCGCCGTTGCGGTTCTGGACCACCAGGCCGGCTTCCAGGAGCTCTGCCTTGGTATAGCCCTTTTGGGTCATGGCGGTGAGGAGCACGTCCCAGGCGTCTTCCGAGGCCCCCATGCCAAAGCGCACGGCGGTGGACCACTTGATCTGGCGGCGGTCCAGATAGGCCCGCACCGCTGCGCCCTCCGGCCGCTGGAGGAGCTGGTGGTAAAACCGGGCGGCGTCCCGGTTGAGGTCCAGCAGGCGCTGCCGCCGGCGGCCCTGCTCCCGGTCGCCCTCTTCCTCCGGCACCTCCATGCCCGCCCGCTTGGCCAGAAAGCGCACAGCGTCGGGAAAGGAGAGGTTCTCCTCCTCCATGATGAAGTTCACCACGCCGCCGCCCTTTTTGCAGCCAAAGCAATAGTAGATCTGCTTGTCCGGGGAGACGGAGAAGGACCCGGTCTTCTCGCTGTGGAAGGGGCAAAGACCAAAGAGGTTGGCCCCCCTGCGGGTCAGCTGGACGTAGCTGCCCACCACGTCCACAATGTCGCTGCGGGCGGTGAGCTCGTCCAGAAAGCTCTGGGGAAACGCCATGGTCCGACCTCCTTCCAGCCAGTTTAGCCAAAATCCCCGCCGGTCATACGCCCTTTGGAGAGACGCGTTGACCGTGACAGTATTTAGATATACCCCGTGGATTTCAAAAATCCTCTTTTTTACACAAATATTTTTGAAAAATTTTTCTCACGCCCATTTACAGTCTGCCGCTTCGGGGCATACAATGGGTAAAAGAGACCCGGCGCAGGCCGGAGGGAGGAGGGAGAGCATGGATACTGCGCTCTGGGCCGTTCGGCTGGACCGCCGGCTGACGGAGGCGGAAATCGAGACTCTGGCGGCGGGGCTGCCGCCGTTTTGGCGGGAGCGGGCCATGGCCCGGAGAGGGCTGGCCCGGCAGGAGGCCCTGTGCGCCTATGCCCTGCTGCAAGAGGCCCTGTGGGAGGTCGCCGGGTGGCCCCATCTGCCGGAGACGGCCCTGACGGCCCGGGGAAAGCCCTGGTTCCCGGCCCACCCGGAGGTGCATTTCAGCCTCAGCCATACCCGGGGCGCTGCGCTGGCGGCAGTGGCCGGGGAGCCGGTGGGCGTGGATGTGGAGCAGCTCCGCCCCCTCCAGTGGCCGAGACTACAAGCCCGTCTGGGAACGGACCTGACCGAGACGGAATTTTTCCGGCTCTGGGTCCGGCGGGAGGCCCGGGCCAAGCGGCGGGGCCAGGGACTGGGGGCACTTTTGGGCCCGGAGCCGCCCTGGGAGGCGGGGGAGGTCTGTACGCCCCTGGAGATCTTCCCAGGATATGATGCCGCTTTGGCTGCCGGGGGGGCGCCGTCGGTGATTCACCGCCGGTCCCTGGAGGAGCTGGTGCAGGCAGTCTCTGCCTGCCCGGAGAGGGCCGCGATCCGGCAGGGAACCGCGCAGAAGGGCACATGGTAACGACATAGGGACATAGGAAAGAGACGCCCAGGGCGTCTCTTTTGTTTGCAGTTCTCTATATTATATAGAGGGACAGGAATCCTCCCGGAAGCGCTCCTGGTCCCGGTTGATCTGCTTTTGGTAGCGATCCTGCTCGGAGAACACGCACCCGCAGTACTTCTGCATATAAAAGCCCTTTTCCCGGGCCAGCTGGTTTCCGGCCCGGAAATTGGGACGGAAATCCCGGTAGAGGAACTCCACGCCATATTGCTTGGCGTACTGCTCTGCCGCCTGGATGATGCCCTCGTGGTCCTGATAGAGACTGGCCAGCAGTGTGGTGGTAAAGGCGGAAAAGCCGTGCTCCGCGGCGTACTGGGCGGTGCCCTCCAGCCGGTGACGGTAGCAGTAGGCGCAGCGATGGTCAATGTCTCCGGCCACGTGGCGGACGAAGTCTTTTAGGCCGTAGTCCTCCCGGACCCGGACCTCCATTCCGATGGTGGGGGCGTACTCCAGCAGGCAGTCCCGCCGGGCCTGATATTCCTTCCAGGGGTGGATGTTGGGGTTGTACCAAAAGGCCACCGGCTCGATGCCCTCGGCCCGGAGGGGGTCGATGCAGCTTAACGAGCAGGGGGCGCAGCAGGTGTGCAGCAGGACGTTGTTCATAGAGAGGCCTCGCTTTTCCTTGGAGTTATTTTTAGTATAACACACCCTTTCCTGGAAGCCAAGAGGGTGTGAAAACGATTTTCTTAACGGTTCTTTTACGCAATTCCGTAGAATTGTACATTGAACCTAACAGGAAAAGAGAGTAAGATACGTTCGAATCAGTTACGGGCTGTGCCGGCGCGGGATCTCCGCCGGGGCGGCAAGGGTCCCCGGAGGGAGGAAACAACCATGAAGATCGGCTTGGACGTGGGGTCCACCACCATCAAATGTGTGGTGCTGGATGACGCGGACAATCTCATATACAGCACCTATGAGCGGCACTTCAGCCATATCGTGGAGAAGTCTGAGGAGCTTTTGCGGCGGGTGGCCCGGGAGCATACCCCCAGGGCCCGGCTGGCCATCTCCGGCTCTGCCGGCATGGGCATGGCGGAGAGCGTGCAGATCCCCTTTGTCCAGGAGGTCTACGCCACCCGGGTGGCGGCCGGCCGCCTGACCCCCGGCGCGGACTGCATCATCGAGCTGGGGGGCGAGGACGCCAAGATCCTCTTCCTCACCGGCGGCGTGGAGGTACGGATGAACGGCTCCTGCGCCGGCGGCACCGGCGCGTTCATCGACCAGATGGCCACGCTGCTGAAAATGACGCCGGAGGAGATGGACCGGGCCGCCCAGACGGCGGAGAAGACCTATACCATCGCCTCCCGCTGCGGCGTGTTTGCCAAGAGCGACATCCAGCCCCTGATCAACCAGGGCGGCAAGGCGGCGGACATCGCCGCCAGCATCTATCAGGCGGTGGTGAACCAGACCATCGCCGGGCTGGCCCAGGGCCGGCCCATCTGCGGCAAGGTCCTCTATCTGGGCGGGCCGCTGACCTTCTCCCGCTGCCTGCGGGAGAGCTTTGACCGGACGCTGGGCGTTCAGGGCCTGTGCCCGGAAAACAGCCTGGTGTTCGTGGCCCTGGGCGCGGCCTTCTATGCCGACCAGGAGTTTGATCTGAACCGGGTGGCGGACCGGCTGCGGTTCCACGGCGCCTCTGAGACCTATCGCAGCCACCCGCCGCTGTTTGCCGATCAGGCGGAGTACGAGGCCTTCCGGGCCCGCCACGCCAAGGCGGCGGTGCCCAGGGTGGCCTTTGAGACGGACTATGACCGGCCGGTACATATCGGGATCGACTCCGGCTCCACCACGGTGAAGCTGGCGGTGGTGGACCAGGAGGCCCGGCTGCTGTTCACGGACTACCGGCCAAACCTGGGAAATCCCGTCCCCCTGATCCGGGAGGTGCTCCAGCAGCTCTATGACGAGCACCCCCATCTCCGGGTGGCCTCCGTCACCACCACGGGCTATGGCGAGGATCTGGCGAAAAACGCCTTCCACGCGGACTACGGCGTGGTGGAGACCGTGGCCCACTTCACCGCGGCCAAGCACTTCCTGCCCAATGTGGATTTCATCATCGACATCGGCGGCCAGGATATGAAGTGCTTTAAGATCGACCACGGCGCCATCAGCGATATCTTCCTGAACGAGGCATGCTCCTCCGGCTGCGGCAGCTTCCTCCAGACCTTTGCCCAGGCCCTGGGCCGGGACATCAAGGATTTTGCCAAGCTGGGCCTCTTTGCCCAGCGGCCGGTGGACCTGGGCAGCCGCTGCACGGTGTTTATGAACTCCAGTGTGAAGCAGGCCCAGAAGGACGGCGCCACCATTGAAAATATCTCTGCGGGCCTGTCCATCTCCGTGGTGAAAAACGCCATCTACAAGGTGATCCGGGCGGCCTCTCCGGAGGAGCTGGGCCGGAACATCGTGGTCCAGGGCGGCACCTTCTACAACGAGGCGGTGCTCCGGGCCTTTGAAAAGGAGATGGGCGTGGAGGTCATCCGGCCCGACATCGCCGGGCTGATGGGGGCCTACGGCGCGGCACTCTACGGCATCTCCAAGGCCGGAGAGGGCCATGTCAGCACCCTGCTTGGCCGGCAGGCCCTGGCGGAGTTCCGCCAGGACACCCGCAGCGAGGTCTGCGGGCGCTGCGGCAACAACTGCCAGCTCACCATCAACACCTTCGCCGACGGCGGCACCTTCATCAGCGGCAACCGCTGTGAGCGGCCTGTCACCGGAAAGACGGATACCGGCGAGCGAAACCTCTATGACTATAAGCGCAGGCTGATCCTGGGCTATAAGCCCGTGCCCGGCAGACGGGGAAAGATCGGATTGCCGCTGTGCCTGAATATGTGGGAGCTGCTGCCCTTCTGGCACACCTTCTTCACCAGCCTGGGCTTTGCGGTGTACCACAGCCCCCTCTCCAGCCGGGAGCTGTATCTCAAGGGCCAGGGCACCATCCCCAGCGACACGGTGTGCTTCCCGGCCAAGCTGGCCCACGGCCATATTCAGTTCCTCAGCAAGCTGGGGCTGGACGCCATTTTCTACCCCTGCATGACTTATAACATCGACGAGGGCCTGGGCGACAACCACTATAACTGCCCCGTGGTGGCCTACTATCCCGAGGTCATCGCCGGCAACTGCCCGGAGGTCCAGACCGGCGGTACCCCGCTGATCTACGACTATGTGGGTCTCCACCGGCCCAAGGATTTTGCCCGGAAGATCTTTGAGATCCTGATCCGGCATTTCCCGGACCTAACACAGAAAGAGGTCAAGGCCGCCGCCGACGCAGCCTACGCCGAGTACGCCCGTCACATGGCCCAGATCCGCGCCCAGGGCGAGCAGATCATGGAAAAAGCCCGGGCGGAGGGGCGGCGGATCATCGTGCTGGCCGGCCGGCCCTACCACGTGGACCCGGAGATCAACCACGGCATCGACACGCTGATCACCCAGTTCGGCGCGGCGGTGGTGACGGAGGATTCCATCTCCCACCGGGTGGAGAAGGTCCCCACCACGGTTTTGAACCAGTGGACCTATCACGCCCGGCTGTATGCCGCTGCCAAGTACTGCTGCTCCCAGCCGGACATGGATCTGGTGCAGCTGGTCTCCTTCGGCTGCGGCGTGGACGCCATCACCACCGACGAGACCCGGGAGATCTTGCAGGATGGCGGAAAGCTGTATACTCAGCTGAAGATCGACGAGATCACCAACCTGGGGGCAGTGCGCATCCGCCTGCGGAGCCTGTTTGCCGCTTTAGAGGAAGAGAAGGAGGCCTAAGGGATGAATCTGGATTATAACAGCTATCCGAAGTTTACCCCGGAGATGAAGAAGACTCACAAGATCCTGATCCCCAACATGGCGCCGGTGCAGTTTCGCATCCTGGCTGCCGTGATGGAGCAGGAGGGCTATCAGTGCGAGCTGCTGGAAAACTGCGGCAGTGAGGTCAGTGAGCAGGGACTGAAGTATGTCCATAACGACACCTGCTACCCTGCGCTGCTGGTCATCGGCCAGTTCCTGGACGCCCTGGCCTCCGGCAAGTATGATCTGGACCACACGGCTCTGATCATCACCCAGACCGGCGGCGGCTGCCGGGCCTCCAACTACATCCACCTGCTGCGCAAGGCCCTGGTCAAGGCCGGCTATCCCCAGGTGCCGGTGGTGAGCCTGAACTTCTCCGGCCTGGAGAAGGACTCGGGCTTCCCCATGACCGTCTCTTTGATGCGCAAGCTCCTGGCCTGCATCTACTACGGCGATCTGCTGGTGGCCCTGCGGGCCCAGACTGAGCCCTATGAGGTCCAGCGGGGCGAGGCCGCCGCCATGCAGGAGAAGTGGCTGGACGTGATCTGCCGCCAGGTCCGGCAGAACCGGGGCTACTCCCAGCGGGAGATGAAGGCCGCCATGCCGAGAATCGCCGCGGACTTTGCCGCGATCCCCGTCCACCGGGTGCCCAAGGTCAAGGTGGGCGTGGTGGGCGAGATCTATGTGAAATACTCCCCCCTGGGCAACAACGACCTGGAGCGGTTCCTGACCTCCCAGGACTGTGAGGTGAACCTGCCGGGCTTGATGGGCTTTGTTCAATATTGCGCCTACAACCCCTCTCAGACTGCCCGGCTCTATGGCGGATCGCTCCTGGAACGGCACGTCTCCGATGTGATCTTGAAGTACATCGAGCGGATGGAGAGCGTGATGATCCAGGTCCTCCAGGACAACGGCTTCCACGCGCCCCTGCCCTTCCGGGAGCTGGTGAAGCTGACCGACGGCTTCATCTCCACCGGAGACAAGATGGGCGAGGGCTGGCTCCTCACCGCCGAGATGATCGAGCTGGTCCGGGCGGGCTATGAAAACATCGTCTGCGCCCAGCCCTTTGGGTGCCTGCCCAACCACATCTGCGGCAAGGGCATGATCAACAAGATCCGGGAGGTCTATCCCCAGGCCAACATCACCCCCATCGACTACGATCCCAGCGCCACCCGGGTCAACCAGGAAAACCGCATCAAGCTGATGCTGGCGGTGGCCCGGGAGCGCCTGGCGGAGCAGGAGGTGGAGCATCAGACCATCAGCCTGCCCCGGGTGGAGGCGCCTGCGGCCCGGAGAAAGGCCCTGGCGTGAGAGCCTGCGTCTTTATGGGCAGTCCCCGCCGGCAGGGGAAC
Source organism: uncultured Dysosmobacter sp. (assembly GCA_963560095.1). Lineage (GTDB taxonomy): Bacteria > Bacillota > Clostridia > Oscillospirales > Oscillospiraceae > Oscillibacter. Next base: position 9,120 of record CAUWNE010000025.1, read on the forward strand.
ACCGCCGCCTTGCTGGAGCCCTTCTGCCAGGAGCTGGCACTGGGCGGAGCGGAGACGGAGACTATCTGGCTCCACGATCTGGACCTGCGGCCCTGCGTGGCCTGCCGGTGCTGCCAGCGGGACCCGGCGATCTTCGGCTGTTCCCGGCAGGATGACGGGCAGCGGCTCTTTGACCTGGCCATGGACAGCGACCTTCTCGTGCTGGCCACTCCCATTTACAGCTGGTACTGCACGCCGCCTATGAAGGTCCTGCTGGACCGGCTGGTGTACGGCATGAATAAATTCTACGGCCCGGAGCCGCCCAAAGCCCTGTGGGAGGGCAAGGCTCTGGCGCTGCTGATGACCTGCGGCTACCGGCCGGAACGGGGCTGCGACCTCTTTGAGGAGGGGATGCGGCGCTACTGCAAGCACTCCCGCCTGCGCTACCTGGGCAGCCACGTGGAGCGCCACCTGGGCTACGACGTCCCATTTATGGACGGGGAGAAGGAGGCGCGGACCCGGGCCTTTGCCAGGGCGCTGCTGGAACAAGTGTGAATATCCAATGAGCAGCCATCTCTCTGTCTTTGGGACAGCGGGGATGGCTGCGGCTGTTCAGGGACTCCTGGGAGCCTGCCTTAGGCCCGCAGGCCGGGTGCGGCGGGCCGGGGAGATCATTTTGAGGAGTGGGAGCAGTCCCTTTGCCCGCCGGGGCAGAGGGGCTGCTTTTTTTCGTCCGATTCCGACGGAAATGGGGCGGAAAAGGAATTGACGAACTGGGGCTGACAGCGGTATAATAATATGATTTTTTATGTCAAGATGGAGGAAATGTCATGTGGATCGCGGATCAATGGCGGGACTATGAGCTGCTGGACTGCGGCGGCGGAGAGAAACTGGAGCGATGGGACCGGCAGCTGCTGGTGCGCCCGGACCCCCAGGCCATCTGGGAGACGGACCGGAGAAACCCTGCCTGGCGGCAGGCCGGCGGACGGTATCTGCGGTCCCAGTCCGGCGGCGGGCACTGGGAGAAAAAGGCGCTGCCGGAGAGCTGGAAGATCCGCTACGGCGAGCTGACCTTCCAGGTCAAGCCCATGAACTTCAAGCACACCGGCCTCTTTCCCGAGCAGGCGGTGAACTGGGACTTTGCCATGGAGAAGATCTGCAATGCCGGCCGGCCCATCCGGGTTTTGAACCTCTTTGCCTATACCGGCGGCGCCACGGTGGCCTGCGCCAAGGCGGGGGCCAGCGTGTGCCATGTGGACGCCGCCAAGGGCATGGTGGCCTGGGCCCGGGAAAATGCTAAGCTCTCCGGCCTGGGGGAGGCCCCCATCCGCTGGATCATCGACGACTGCGGCAAGTTCGTGGAGCGGGAGATCCGCCGGGGCAAGACCTATGACGCCATCATCATGGACCCGCCCAGCTATGGCCGGGGCCCCAGCGGCGAGGTGTGGAAGCTGGAGGACAACCTCTATGACTTCGTCAAGCTCTGCGCCGGGGTGCTGTCGGACAAGCCGCTGTTCGTGCTGATCAACTCCTACACCACGGGGCTGGCCCCCTCGGTGCTGGGGTATCTTCTGAATCTGCTGGTGGCCTCCAAATACGGCGGCAAGTGCACCTGGGACGAGCTGGGCCTTCCGGTGACGGAGACGGGCCTGGCCCTGCCCTGCGGCGCCACGGGGCGCTGGTTCAGCGAGTGACGCCCGCTCCGGGACGGCGTTCCCGGCGGGGAGACTAGAACGAGAGAAAGTGACAAGTGCTTATGGCAACGATGATCGAAACAAAGGATTTAAGCTTTGCCTATCCGGCGGACGAGGGCCAGGAGCCGGTCCTGGCTCTGCGGGGCGTGAGCATTCCCATTGAAAAGGGCAGCTTTGTGGTGGTGCTGGGGCACAACGGCTCCGGCAAGTCCACCCTGGCTAAGACCCTCAACGCCGTGCTGCTGCCCTCCGGGGGCAAGGTGTATGTGGAGGGCATGGACACCGCCGATGAGGGGCTGCTGCTGGCCATCCGCCAGCGGGTGGGCATGGTCTTCCAGAACCCGGACAACCAGATCGTGGCCAACGTGGTGGAGGAGGATGTGGCCTTTGCCCCGGAGAACCTGGGCGTCCCCACGGCGGAGATCCGCCGGCGGGTGGACGAGGCCCTGGCGGCGGTGGGCATGAGCCCCTTTGTGACCCACGCGCCCCATCTGCTCTCCGGCGGCCAGAAGCAGCGGATCGCCATCGCCGGCGTCATCGCCATGGAGCCGGCGTGCATCGTCCTGGACGAGGCCACCGCCATGCTGGACCCCATCGGCCGGCAGGAGGTGCTCTCCACCGTCCACCGGCTCAACCGGGAGAAGGGGATCACCGTGGTCCTGATCACCCACCACATGAACGAGGCCGAGGAGGCGGACCGGGTGCTGGTCATGAACGGCGGCCAGGTGGCCATGGACGGCACGCCCCGGGAGGTATTCACCCGGATCGACGAACTGCGGGCCATGGGCTTGACGGTGCCGGACACCGTGGACCTGCTGGACCGGCTGCGGCGGGACGGCCTGGACGTGCCGCTGGACGCCCTGACGGTAGAGGCCTGCGCAGACGCCATCGCGGCGGCGATGAAAGGGACGGAGGGAGAGCAGTGAAGCCGATCATACAGATCCAGCATCTGACCCATACCTATGGGATCGGAACGCCCTTCCAGCGCAGCGCGGTGGAGGATATGAGCTTTGATATTTACGAGGGGGAGTTTCTGGGCGTCATCGGCCATACCGGCTCCGGAAAGTCCACCCTGATCCAGCATTTGAACGGACTTTTGAAGCCCACCCAGGGGCAGATCCTCCTGGACGGGCGGGATATCTGGGAGGACCCGAAGAAGATCCGGGACGTCCGGTTCCGGGTGGGGCTGGTGTTCCAGTATCCGGAGTACCAGCTCTTTGAGGAGACGGTGTACAAGGACATCGCCTTCGGCCCGGCCAACCAGGGCAAGACCGGAGAGGAGCTGGACCACTGCGTGCGGGAGGCCGCCCGGCTGGTGGGCATCCGGGACGACCAGATGGAGAAATCCCCCTTTGAGCTCTCCGGCGGCCAGAAGCGCCGGGTGGCCCTGGCCGGCGTGCTGGCCATGAAGCCGGAGGTGCTGATCCTGGACGAGCCCACGGCGGGCCTGGACCCCGCCGGCCGGGAGAACCTGATGGCCAACATCCGGGACTATCACCGCAACCAGGGCGGCACCATCGTGCTGGTGAGCCACAGCATGGACGAGATCGCCCAGAATGTGGACCGCATCCTGGTGCTCAAGGACGCCCAGATCCTCATGAGCGGGACCCCTGCGGAGGTCTTCGCCCGGGGCGAAGAGCTGCTCTCCGCCGGGCTGGACGTGCCCCAGGTGACCCGGGTGGCCATGGCCCTGCGGGACCGGGGCGTGGCCGTGGACCCGGCGGTATACACCGTGGAGGCCCTGGAGCGGGAGCTCCTGGCCCTGAGAAAGGGGGGCGCGGTATGCTGAAGGATATCACCCTGGGCCAGTATTTCCCGGGGAACACCGTGGCCCACCGGCTGGACCCCCGGACGAAAATTTTGCTGGTGGTCCTCTATATCGTGGCGCTGTTCACCGCCAAGGGCGTGGCGGGCTATGCCCTGATGGGGCTGGTCCTGGCCGTGTGCGTCCGCATTTCCAAGGTGGGGGTGCGCCAGCTGGTCCGGGGCCTCAAGCCGGTGCTGTTTATCATCATCTTCACGGCGGTGCTGAACCTGTTTTTCACCTCCAGCGATGAATATCTCTTCCAGCTGGGCTTTATCCGGGTCTCAGAGGCGGGCCTTCGGAACGCGATCTTTATGGTGCTGCGGATCATGCTGCTGATCATGGGCACCTTCCTGATGACCTATACCACCAGTCCCATCAGCCTGACCGACGGTTTGGAGCGGCTGCTGAACTGGATGAAAAAGCTCCATGTGCCGGTCCATGAGCTGGCCATGATGATGTCCATTGCCCTGCGCTTTATCCCCACGCTGATCGAGGAGACGGACAAGATCATGTCCGCCCAGAAGGCCCGGGGCGCGGATTTTGAAAGCGGAAATCTCATTCAAAAGGCCAAGGCCATGCTGCCCATTCTGGTGCCGCTGTTCATCAGCGCCTTCCGCCGGGCGGACGAGCTGGCCACGGCCATGGAGTGCCGCTGCTACCACGGCGGCGAGGGCCGGACCAAGCTCCATGTGCTGCGCTACGCGGCCCGGGACTATATCGCCTTGGCCCTGGGGGCCGTGGTGCTGGCGGCGGTGATCCTGCTGCGGAAATTTGTGGGCTGAGACACCGGTGGGAGACAGATGCTGTCAAGGGTCCCTGGGCTTTTTGCCGTGGTTTTCCAAGAGGGAGAGGCCCAGGTGGAGGCCGATGGCAAAGGCCGCCGAAGACCAGCAGCAGTAGCGCTCGAAGAACAGATCGCAGACCTTCACCTTGGTGGATCGGTCCATAGGGAGTTCTTCCAGAGCCTCCAAAATATCTGCGTCTTCATAAAGTTCGTGTTCCCGCATGATGCTCTCGCCGTAGGTATTGAATAGCGCTTCAAAGATCGTGGTCATAGACGCCTCCTCTGCGGGGCATTGTCCCGCTGTCGATTTTGTGATAGGGTGTCTGGTAGGACTATGATGATTGTATGACGTGAATTCACGTAAGTCAATCAAAAAATACGCTGATTCGCGTAAATCGTGCAATGATACAAATAGAGGGAGGGAGTTTCGTGGATAATGCCTGTTCTGCCGCACGGATCAGAGCTTGCTGCAAAGAAAGAGGAATTGCCGTCAGTGCGCTCTTGGCATCGTGTGAGATCCGAAAGGGACTGATCTACGATATGGAAAAGCGGGACTGGACACCGTCGGCTGAGATCCTGGAGAGGATCGCCGATTACCTGGACTGCTCCGTGGACTACCTCTTGGGCCGGACGGATAACCCGGCGGTGAACCGTTAGACCGAGCTGCGCCGGGGATGAGAGCCTGACGGAGCGATCAAGATGCCGGGCGGCACTGGGCCGCAGAAGGAGAATCCATGCGCAATATCGCTTTGAAACTGATGTACAACGGGACGGCCTATCACGGCTGGCAGGTCCAGAAAAATGCCGTCACCGTCTGCGAGACGCTGCAAAAGGCCCTGGAGAAGATCACCGGGGCTCCGGTGCACCTGACCGGCTGCGGCCGGACGGACGCCGGCGTTCACGCCGAGCACTATGTGGCAAACTTCCGGACCGACTCCCGCATCCCCGTGGAGCGGCTGCCCTTCGCGGTGAATACCCACACGCCGGAGGACATCGCCGTGAAGGAGGCGGTGGAGGTGGCGGAGGACTTCAACGCCATCGGCTCCTGCATCAAAAAGGAGTATACTTACCGGATCTACAACTCCCGGGTGAAAAACCCCTTTTACGTGAACCGGGCCTACTTCTATCCCAAGCGGCTGGACGAGGCCTATCTGGACCGGGCGGCCCGGATGTTCGTGGGGACCCATGATTTCCGGGCGGTCCGCAGCGTGGGCACGGAGACCCGCTCCACCGTCCGCACCATCCACTGGTGCGAGGTGAGCCGCAGCGGAGAGCTGCTGGAATTGAAGGTCTGCGCCAATGGGTTTTTGTATAACATGGTACGGGCCATCACCGGCACCGTGCTCTACGCGGCAGAGGGCAAGTTCCTCCCCGAGGATATCCCCGCCATTTTGGAGAGCGGGGACCGGACCCTGGCGGGCCCCACCGTGCCCCCGGGGGGACTGTACCTGACAAGACTTTGGTATGAGGATGAGCGGCTCAATGGCTGATACGAAACACGACATCTGGAATGACGACGACGGCGAGGGCGAGCTGAAAGCCCGGAGCGCCCGAAAGCGCAGGCGGACGGGGCTGTTCCTCCTGGTGTTTGGGGTGGTGCTGGCGGTGGTGCTGGTGGCGGCCTATCGGGGCGGCACCGGCTTTGACGCCCTGCGCCGGCTCTGGAGCTACCAGGACGGCGGGACCACGGAGACCGGGGCCTACATCTATGAGCCCTCCTCTCAGAACCGGTTCGCGGTTCTGGGGGAGCATCTGGTGGTGCTGTCCAACACCGAGCTCAGCGTGCTGGCGCCGGACGGGACCGAGGTGTGGTCCCAGGCGGTCCACATGGCCGCGCCGGCGCTGGTGCAGGCCGGGGACCGGGCGGCGGCCTATGACGTGGGCGGCACGGAACTGTATGTGGTGAACCGGACAGGGGAGCTGTTCCACCTGAGCGCCGACGAAAAGGAGCCGCTGATCGCGGCGAACCTGAACGAAGACGGGTGGCTGGCCGTGACAGCGGAGAAGCACGCCTATAAGGGCTGCGTCAGCGTCTATGACCCGGAGATGGAGCCGGTCTTTGCCTTCAAGTCCTCTCAGCGCTTTGTCACCGACGCCTGCGTGAGCGCCGGCGGCAAGTTCCTGGCGGCGGTGACCCTGGGCCAGGAGGCGGGGACCTTTGTCAGCAACGTGGTGATCTATGACCTGAGCGAGACGGAGCCTGCGGCGGATTATGACGTGACCGACGGCCTGGTGGCCGCCATCACCGCCCGGGACGGCGAGATCTGGACCGTGTCGGACACCGCGCTGACCCTGGCGGGGCTGGACGGCCAGGTGGAGGCGGCCTACGCCTACCCCGGGGAATTCCTCCGGGGCTACGACCTGGGGAGCGGGGAGTTTACGCCGCTGCTGCTGGGCCGCTACCGCTCGGGCAGCGTGGGCCGGCTGGTGACGGTGGGGAAGGACGGCACGGAGCTTGCCTCCCTGGACGTGACGGCCGAGGTGCTGGACCTCTCTGCGGCGGGGCGGTATCTGGCGGTGCTGTACGCCGATGAGCTGGTGATCTACAATCCCCAGCTCCAGGTCTACGCCACCCAGAAAGACACCGGCGCTGCCACGGGCGTGCTGATGCGCGCCGACGGCTCGGCCCTGCTGCTCTCGCCGGACGCCGCCAACCTGTTTCTGCCGTAAGCGCCAGAAATTCCAGGCTTGTTCACAAAACGTTTACAGGGCGAAAGGTAGGAAATCGTGGGGATACCTGTTATAATAGACATCATTGCGGCAGCGGTTTTGCTGGGCTTTACGGTGTATGGCGCCCGGAGGGGGCTGTTCCGGGCCCTGGCGGGACTGCTGATCGTGGCGGCGGCTCTGATCGGCGCCCGGATGGCGGCGGAGACGCTGGTCCCGCCGGTGATGGACCTGAGCCGGCCGCTGATCCAGCGCCATGTGGAAAAGGAGCTGGACCAGGCCCTGGGGGACCAGGTAGAGGTCTCCATGCCGGAGGAGCCGGAGGCGCTGCTGGCCCTGCTGGGGGTGGATGAGGCGCGGCTGGCGGAGCTTGCCGAGCAGGTCCGCCGGACCATTCAGGAGACCGGGGCCACCATTCTGGCCGCCGTGGCGGAGAGCCTGGCGGAGCCGGTGCTGTACAGCCTGCTGTTCCTGCTGGCGTTTTTATTGCTGACGGCGGCGCTGAGGCTGGCGGCCCGGCTGCTGGATCTGGCGCTGAAGCTGCCGGTGCTCCACGGGGCCAACGCCCTGGGCGGCGTTGCGGTGGGACTGCTGGAGGGCCTGGTGGTCCTGGCGGTGGCGGCGCTGGTGCTCAAGCGGCTGGATGTGCCGCTGGCGGAGAGCCATCTATTACGTATATTCGCGGCCTGGCTGCCCTGAGGCGGCTTGGGGCCGTTCCCGGCGGCGGACCGCCGGAAGTTCTGGAGGTACAAGATGCAGCCAACACTTTGTTCAAGATGCAAGAAAAATGTCGCGGTGGTGTTCATTTCCAAAATGGACGGGGAGAAGACCGTGAATGAGGGCCTGTGCCTGAAATGCGCCAAGGACTTGGGCTTGCCCCAGGTGGATGAGATGATGAAGCGCATGGGGATCTCCGACGAGGATCTGGAGACCCTCAACAGCGAGATGCTCCAGGCCATGAACGGCGTGGAGAATATTGAGGATCTGCCCGGCGGCGAGGAGGGCGATGAGGAGGAAGAGGGCAAGACGGCCACCTTCCCCTTCCTCAACCGTCTGTTCTCCAGCGGCGACGTGTCTAAGGAAGGCGATGCCGCCGAGGAGGAGACCGGCTCTTCCAACCGGGGCCGGGAGAAGAAGGAAGCTAAAAACGGCAAGCGGAAGTATCTGGAAAACTACTGCATTTCCCTGACTCAGAAGGCCAAGGACGGCAAGCTGGACCCGGTCATCGGTCGGGAGCAGGAGATCGAGCGGGTGATCCAGATCCTCAACCGCCGCCAGAAGAACAATCCCTGCCTGATCGGCGAGCCCGGCGTGGGCAAGACCGCCATCGCCGAGGGCTTGAGCCAGCGGATCGTGGAGGGGAACGTCCCCTTCAAGCTCCGGGATAAGGAGGTCCACCTGCTGGACCTGACGGCCCTGGTGGCCGGCACCCAGTTCCGGGGCCAGTTCGAGAGCCGGATGAAGGGCCTGATCGACGAGGTCAAGCGCCTGGGCAACATCATTTTGATGATCGACGAGATCCATAACATCGCCGGCGCCGGCGACGCCGAGGGCAGCATGAACGCCGCCAATATCCTAAAGCCCGCCCTCTCCCGGGGGGAGATCCAGGTCATCGGCGCCACCACCTTCAATGAGTACCGCAAGTCCATTGAAAAGGACACCGCTCTGGAGCGGCGCTTCCAGCCGGTGACGGTGAACGAGCCCTCTATTGAGGACTCCATCCAGATCCTCCGGGGTTTGGCCCCCAATTATGAGAAGTTCCACGGCGTGAAGATCTCGGGTGGCATCCTCCGCCAGGCGGTGGTGCTCTCCGAGCGCTATATCACAGACCGCTTCCTGCCGGACAAGGCCATCGACCTCATCGACGAGGCCTGCTCGGACCTGAATTTGAAGGACCCGGATATCTCCCGGCGGATGGAGATCCAGCGGGAGCTGGACGACTATGAGAAGGAGCGGACGCTGCTGGAGGAGCAGGCCACCCAGGAGGGCGCGGAGCCGGACTATGAGCGGATGGCCTTCCTCAAGAGCCGGGAGGCCCAGCTGAACACGGAGCTTGACGCGCTGCTGGCAAAGGGCGACCCGGAGCTGTCCATGGAGAATCTGGCCCACGTCATCGAACTGTGGACCAAGATCCCCGCCGCCAAGATCCGGGAGCAGGAGTTCCAGCGGCTGAGCCAGCTGGATCAGCGGCTCCGGGAGCACATCATCGGCCAGGACGAGGCCATCGACGCGGTGGCCGCCGCCGTGCGCCGCAACCGGGTGGGCATCAGCCCCAAGCACAAGCCCGTCAGCTTCATCTTTGTGGGCCCCACGGGCGTGGGCAAGACGGAGCTTGTCAAGCAGCTGGCCACGGATCTCTTTAACACGCCGGACGCCCTGATCCGGCTGGATATGTCCGAGTTTATGGAGAAGCACTCCGTCTCCCGGATCGTGGGCTCTCCCCCGGGCTATGTGGGCTATGACGAGGCGGGCCAGCTGACGGAGAAGATCCGCCGCAAGCCCTATGCCGTGGTCCTCTTTGACGAGATCGAAAAGGCCCACCCCGACGTGCTGAACGTGCTGCTCCAGATCCTGGATGACGGCGAGATCACCGACGCCCACGGCCGGAAGGTGAATTTCGAGAACACCATCATCGTCATGACCTCCAACGCCGGCAGCGCCACCAAGGAGGGCACGGTGGGCTTTGACCGGACCCAGCGGGAGCAGGACAGCGACCGGGCCATGAAGGCTTTGCAGCAGTTCCTGCGGCCGGAGTTCATCAACCGGGTGGACGCGGTCATCACCTTCAACCGCCTCAGCGAGGAGAACTTCCAGAGCATCGCCCGCATCATGCTGGAGGAGCTGCGGGGCTCTCTGGCGGACAAGGGCGTGGCATTTACCTATGATGACGAGCTGGTGGCATTCCTGACCCACAAATCCTTCTCCCGGACCTACGGCGCCCGCAATCTGCGCCGGACCATCCAGAAGGAGCTGGAGGATACCATCGCCACGGAGCTGATCAACAGCTATGAGCACCCGGTGAGCCAGGTGAAGGCCACCGTGGAGAATGAGGCGGTCAAGCTGTACTGCCTGTGAGGCAGACGCGGACTGCCGGGAGAACCAAAGGGGGAGAAGCATGCTCTTTCGCAAGGATATCGACCCCCGGTGTGCCTATTGCAAACGGGGACAGCAGATCAACGAGCGGGAGGTGGCCTGCCTGAAGCGGGGCCTTGTGCCTGTGGAGCACCACTGCCGCTCCTTCCAGTATGACCCGCTCAAGCGGGTGCCGCCCCGGCCGGCCACACTGGACACGGAGAAATTGAGCGAAGAGGATTTCGCGATTTGAACAGCTGACAGGCGTCCGGGAAGTTCCGGACGCCTGTTGCGCATGACAAGAAAAAATCATCAAAGGAGGCGTAATTATGGAGATCAAACAGGTCTGGGCCCTTTGTTACAGCGCCACCGGCGTCACAGATCAGGTGACCGGCGCCGCGGCGGCGGAGCTGGCTGCCCGGCTGGAGGTGCCGCTGGAGCGGATCCCCTTCACACGGCCTGCCGAGCGGGCCGGGACCCGGGCCTTTGGGCCGGGGGATCTGGTGGTGGTGGGATCGCCCACCTATGCCGGCCGGCTTCCCAACAAGATCGCCCCCTCCTTTCAACAGAGCCTCCTGGGGCAGGGGGCTCTGGCGGTGGCGATGGTGACCTTTGGAAACCGGGGATACGAGAACTCCCTGGCGGAGCTGGTCTCCATTCTGGAGGGGGACGGCTTCCACACCGTGGCCGCGGGGGCCTTTGTGGGGCGGCATGCCTTTACCGACGAGCTGGCCTATGGCCGCCCCGGCTGGAGCGATCTCTTCGAGATCAAGAATTTTGCCAGGGCGGCAGCGGACAAGATCCGAAAGCTGACGGAGATCCCCTCTCCGGTCCAGGTCCCCGGAGACCCGGCGGCCCCCTACTACATCCCCAAGGGAGTGGACGGGGCGCCGGTGAAGTTCCTCCAGGCCAAGCCCAAGACGGATCTGAGAAAGTGCAACAACTGCGGCGCCTGCGCCCGGCTGTGCCCCATGGGGGCCATCAATCCCCGGAACGTGGCGGAGGTGCCGGGCACCTGCATCAAGTGCCAGTGCTGCGTCCGCAAATGCACCCGGCACGCCAAGTTCTTTGACGATCCCAATTTCCTCTCCCATGTGGCCATGCTGGAGCGGGATTTTCAGGACCCCTTGTAAATTTACACCTTCCTCTATGTACCTCTCCTTTAAAAAATATGCGCGTCCCCTTCCGGGACCCCGCTTCTTGCATTTGAGTCGGGGATCTCAGGCGGCGGGGGACCCCGCCGGAGCGGAGCCGGAGCCCTCTGCCTGGCCGCAGAGCTGATAGAGGGCGGTGTGGTCAAAGATGGCCTGCCAGCTGCTGCCGGCGTCTCCAGTGACACAGAGGTAGGCGTTCCCGTCGGCATCCTCGCCCCAGCTGGCGGCGCAGGAGCCGGACTGGACCACATAGCCGGTCTTGGCCCCCACGGCCCGGACCGTCTGCTCGGCGTCGTGGTCCTCGATCTTCCGCAGGAACCAGTTGGAGAGGACCTGCCCCTCCGGATGTTGGGGCGTGGGAGCAGTCTCATAGGTGTGGGCGGAGAGGACCTGGCGGCACAGCTGGTTGTCCATGGCGGCTTTCAGGATCATGGCCATGTCATAGACGGTGCAGACGTGGGCCTTGTCATAGAGCCCCACGCAGTTGGTAAAGTGGGCGGTCTCCGCAAGGCTAAGCTCCTGAAGCTTGGCATTCATCAGCTCCACAAACGCCTCGTGGGAGCCGGCCACGGCCTCGGCAAGGCCCAGGGCGGCGTCGGCTCCGGAGGAGAGGATGGTGCCGTAGAGCAGCTCCCGGACGGAGACGGTCTCGCCCACGTCCAGGCCCACCACGCTGCAATCGTTGACATAGCAGTAGTCCGTGATCTCCCGGGTGATGGTGAAGGTGTCGTCCAGACTGCTCAGATGCTCCGCCGCCACCAGCAGCGTGAGGATCTTAGTCATAGAGGCAGGGCTGATCACAGCTTGAAAGCCCTTTTCCGCCAGGATGGTGTTGGACTGGAGATCGATGAGGACGGCGTAGCTGCTGCTGATCTCATCGCCCAGTTGCCGGGTCTGGTCCGTCTCTGCGGCGCTGTACGGCGGCGCCGGCTTGACGGCGGCATTGGCCTGGACCTGGGCGGCCGCGGCGGGGATGGCCTTGGACAGCTCCGGCTCCGATTTCTCCCGCTGGAGCCAGAGGATCAGGGCGGTGACCAGGACCAGGCAGAGGGCGGCGGCAGGCAGGAGTCGGATCAGCATCTGCCGGCGGCGGGCTCTCTGCCGCTTTCGCCGGATTTCGGCCCGCTTGGCACGGCGGGCCAGCCGTTCTTCCTCACTGATGATGGGGGTGTAGTCGTCCATGGCGGGAAGCTCCTTTATCACGGAAATCACGGCCCGCCCAGGGCGGACCGATGGGTATCTATTTCATTATAGCAGACTTTCCGGAGGATTTCACCAGGAATTTTCCGTTGATTTTTCAAAACGGCGGGGTGGAACGGACCGGTCAAGATGTGGGCGCATAGGCTGGAGTATCATGTGATTGGGAGGAGACAACGATGGCACAGGTGACCAATTTTTTCGCCGGCGCCAACAGCGGCGAGGGCTTTCAGAGCCTGTTCCACCGCTTGGTGGACCTGGAGGATACCTATGATTTCATGATCCTCAAGGGAGGTCCCGGCGTGGGCAAGAATACTTTTATGCGGGAGATCGGCCGGGCCATGGAGGCGGCGGGCACGCCGGTGGAGTATCTGTGGTGCTCCGGGGACCCGGACTCTCTGGATGGGGTGGTGCTGCCGGAGCTGCGGTGCGCCGTGGCAGACGGCACCCGGCCCCACGCCCTGGAGCCCAAGTATCCGGCGGCGGTGGACCGGTATGTGGATCTGGGGCGGTTTTATGACCTTGCCGCCGCCAAGGCGGACGCCGGGGAGATCAGGGCCAGGACCCAGGCCTATCAGGCGGCCTATGGCCGGGCCTACCACTGCCTGAAGGCTGCCCGGCAGGTGGAGCTGGACGCCCTGGTGGAGGCGCGGGAGCACTTCGACGTCCGGCGGGCGGAGCGGCGGTTCCAGGGGGTCCTCCAGCGGGAGCTGCGGGAGCGGGGCGGCGAGAAGGGCCGCACCACCTGGCGCTTTCTGGGGAGCCTGACCTGCCGGGGCTATGTGTGGCGGTTTGACAGCGTGGAGACCCTCTGCCCCAGGGTCTATGAGCTCTGTGACCAGTGGGAGTTGGCGGGGCCGTGGCTGGAGCGACTTCGCCGGGCGGCATCGGAAAAGGGGTGGGATACGGTGGCCTGCGCGGCGCCGGAGGACCCTGCCCGGCTGGAGCACCTGCTGATCCCGGGGCTGGGTCTGGCCTTTGTCACCTCCCGGCCGGGCATGACCTATGGGAAAAAGCCGGATCGCCGGGTCCGGCTGGACGCGCTGACTGCGCCGGAGAACAAGTCACATCTCCGCTTCCAGACCCGGATGGTGCAGCTTCTGCGGCAGGAGGCGGTGACGGCGCTGAAAGCGGCCAAGGCGGGCCACGACGCTCTGGAGGCCGTCTATAATCCCCATGTGGACTTCGACGGGGTCCGGGCCCTGGCGGCGTTGGAGGCCGGGCGGCTCCTCAGCTGGTTGGGGGCATGAAAAAGCCCGCCCCGGCAAATTGCCGGGGCGGGCTTACCGATCAGGCAGGGGGATCAGCTGTTGCTGCGGTGGCGGTCCATGATCTGGGAGAAGAGCTCGCCGGTGGAGGGGGGCGTGTAGGTGATGGCGTTGGCCCCGGCCTGGATGGTCCGGCGGATGCTGTCGTCTGTGGGGCCACCGGTGGCGATGATGGGGACCTCCGGGAAGTCCTGGCGGATCTCCGCCACCACCTCCGGCGTGGCGGCTGCGGCGGAGACGTTCAGGATATCCACGCCGGCGTCCAGCCGGCCCCGGATGTCCGTGTGGGCGGAGACCACCGTCACCACAACAGGCAGATCCACCTCGTTCTTGATCTCCCGGATCACCTCGTTGGAGGTGGGGGCGTTGAGGACCACGCCGAAGGCGCCCTGGTGCTCTGCCTGCACGGCCAGCCGCACCGACCGGGCGCCGGTGGTGATGCCGCCGCCCACGCCCACGAAGACCGGCGCATCCGACACGTTGATGATGGCCTGGGCGATGACCGGCTGGGGCGTAAAGGGATAGACGGCGATGACCGCGTCGGCGTTCAGATTTTTGATGATGGCCACATCTGTGGAGAAGGCCAGGGACTTGATCCGCCGGCCGAAGATGCGGATGCCGCTGCAATCACTGATGCAGGCGGGCAGGGTCAGGGCGTGGTTGCGGAGGGTTCCGGTATAGATGGGGACGTATTTGGCCATAGAGGCTCCTCTCTCCCAGGTCGGGGATGTGAAATGATGTTTCATGATACCACACCGGAGAGGGGGGCTCAAGTGCGGCGGCGGGGATTTTACAAAAAGTTAGCGTTTTGCCCCAGTGGCAGCGGGCAGGTGGGCGGTGAGCCACTGGAAGAGATCCTCAAACACCGTCTCGGCGCAGTCCTCACAGAGGATCTCGTGCCGCAGCTGGGGATAGAGCTTCAGCTCTGCGTCCCGGACGCCGGCCTTGCGGAAGCTCTCCCATGCCCTGCGGACGCCCTTGCCGCAGTCTCCCACCGGGTCCATCTCTCCGGAGAGGAAGAGGACGGGCAGAGAGAGGTCCATCCGGGCCAGATTCTCGGGTTTTGCGATGAAGCGAAGTCCCCCCAGCATCTCCCAGAACAGGCCGATGGAGGGATTTTCTCCGCAGAGGGGATCGGCGATATACCGGTCCACATTGTCGGTGCTGAGGGAGAGCCAGTCAAAGCCGGTGCGGTTGGGGGCGAAGATCCGGTTGTATGTGCCAAAGGCCAGGGCCATTACCAGGGGACTGCTGTGCTCGGGGCCCACCCGGAGCCCCTCCACCGCCGCCACGGCCCGGCCGCCGGCGATGAGCAGGGGGGACATCTGGCCGGTGCCCATGAGGATGGCCCCGTCCAGGCCGCCGGGATGGCGGATCAGATAGGTCCGGGCCAGGAAGGAACCCATGGAGTGGCCCAGCAGGAAATAGGGGAGATCCGGAAACTGCGCGGCGGCCAAGGTCCGCCGGGTGTGGAGATCCTCCACCACCCAGTTCCAGCTGCCCTTGGGGCCGAAGTACAGCCGGGCCCCGCCGGGGGCCACGGAGGAGCCGTGGCCCAGATGGTCATGGCCCACCACGGCAAAGCCCCGCTCTGTGAGAAAGACCGCCAGGGGCTCATAGCGCAGGATGTATTCCGCCACGCCGTGTGAGATCTGGAGGACGGCCCGGGGCTGGCCCTCCGGCAGCCACTCCACCGCGTGGATCGCCGTCTTTTGGTCGGCGGAGGGAAAGGTAAATTCGTGTCTGACCATAGCAAATCGCGCCTCCCTGTGTTATACTGGTGTCCATAATACCACAGAGCGTGAAAAAACACCAGAGGAGGCCGCCTATGGAAACCTATATTGCCGCGCTGGACCAGGGAACGACCAGCTCCAGAGCGATTTTATTCAATCAGGTGGGGGAGATCGTCGCCCGGGCCCAGCACCCCTTCCGGCAGATCTATCCCCAGCCGGGCTGGGTGGAGCATGACCCCAAGGAGATCTGGGCCACCACCGCCCGGGCCCTGGCGGAGGCCGTGGACGCCGCCCACATCGACCCCAAGCGGATCGCCGCCCTGGGCATCACGAACCAGCGGGAGACCACGATCCTGTGGGACCGGGCCACCGGCGAGCCGGTGTGCAACGCCATCGTCTGGCAGTGCCGCCGCACCGCCGCCATCTGCGACCAGCTCAAGGCCGACGGGTGGACCGACCCCGTCCGGGATAAGACGGGACTGCTGGTGGACGCCTATTTCTCCGGCACCAAGCTCAAGTGGATGCTGGACAATATCCCCGGCGTCCGGCGGCGGGCAGAGCGGGGCGAGCTGCTGGCGGGCACGGTGGACACGTGGCTGATCTGGAACCTCACCGGGGGCAAGGCCCATGTGACCGACTGCTCCAACGCCTCCCGGACTATGCTCTTCAATATCCACACCCTCCAGTGGGACCAGGAGCTGTGCGAGCTGCTGGAGATCCCCATGAGCCTGCTGCCCCAGCCCCGGGGCAACAGCGAGATCTACGGCGTGGTGGCTCCGGGGCTTCCCGGGCTGGAGGCGCTGGCGGGAACGCCCATCTGCGGCAGCGCCGGAGATCAGGCGGCGGCCCTGTTCGGCCAGGGCTGCTTCACCCCGGGCCAGGCGAAAAACACCTACGGCACCGGCTGCTTCACGTTGATGAATGTGGGCGAGACGGCGGTGCGGTCCCGGTCGGGCCTGGTGACCTCTGTGGGCTGGCGGCTGAATGGCCAGACCACCTACGCCCTGGAGGGGAGCGTCTTCAACGCCGGCAGCGCCATCCAGTGGCTCCGGGACGAGATGGGGCTCTTTGAGACCTCGCCGGAGTGCGACCGGCTGGCGGAGAGCGTGCCCTCCTCCGGCGGCGTGTATGTGGTGCCGGCCTTCACCGGCCTGGGCGCGCCCTACTGGGATATGTACGCCCGGGGCACCATCGTGGGATTGACCCGGGGGAGCACCAAGGCCCACATCGCCCGGGCGGTGCTGGACGCCATCGCCTTCCAGGTGACAGACCTGGTCCGGGCCATGAATGAGGACGCCCCCTGTCCCATCACCGCTTTGCGGGTGGACGGCGGCGCCTCGGTCAGCGATATCATGATGCAGACTCAGGCAGATCTGCTGCGCCTGCCGGTGGACCGGCCGGCCCAGGTGGAGACCACCGCCTTTGGCGCGGCGGCTCTGGCGGGGCTTGCGGCGGGGGTCTGGACGGACCTGGGGGAGCTGGAGGCCCTGCGCCACAGCCAGTATGTCTTCCTGCCCCAGCGGCCGGAGGCGGAGTGCGACGCCGACTACCGCCAGTGGCGGCGGGCAGTGGACCGGGCCCGGGGCTGGATTGAAAACGAACTGTAAACAAATGGAGATTTGATTGCGTTTGTGCCGAAACTGAGATATACTGAGGGTGTCAAGCCCCCCCGGACCCGGGATGGGCCGATCTCAAAAGAGAGATACCGCGGCGCCAGCCGCCAATAGAAAGGGGAATTTTCTGCATGGCTTTTTTGGATGATCTGACGAAGAAGGCAAGAGACGTGGCCGCGGTGGCGGCTGACAAGGCTAAGGACGCCGCGGAGCTTACTAAGCTCACGGTTGCCATCTCCGGCGAGCAGCGGGAGCTGGATAAGGACTATCGCGCCATCGGCGAGTGGTTCGTGAACGAGTATGAGGGCGAGATCCCCGGCGCGGTCCGGGATCTGGTGGAGGCGGCTGTGGCCTCCAAGGCCAAGATCGCCGAGCTGGAGGCCGCCAAGACCGCCTGCAAGGACGAGCCTGAGGTGGTGGTGGAGCCGGCGGAGAAGACCTGCCCCATCTGCGGGGCCAAGTCTGACAGCAAGTTCTGCCCCCAGTGCGGCGCCCCCATGGGCGAGTGAGAGACCAAGAAAAGCTCCCGGCGGTCCATGGGACTGCCGGGAGCTTTTGAATGTCGAAAAAGTGGCACTTTTTCGACAGGAGATCGCGCTGCGCTCTGCGCTCGTCACCGCAAAGTCCGCTCTGCTCCGGTTCCGCCTGATGGCGAAACCTCCGCCCGCTCCCTTGCGTCTCCTCTCCCCACGCAAACCACTTCGCTGGGTTTGCGTGGGGGCCCCATATGGCGTCTTTGCGGCCGGTGCGACGCTCACTCCGCGAGAAGTATGTTCTGCCAGGTACACGCCCCGGCAGAACATGATTTCATGCTCTTCGCCGCCTGCGGGCGGCGAACTCTTCGAGGCTGTTTCGATACACTGAGCTCCCGGCGGTCCGTGGGACTGCCGGGAGCTTTTGGGTATCTGGCGCTTAGAACTTGTTGCGGATCACCTGGCGGAAGGAGCCGTCCTCCAGAGCGGTGTAGCGGACGAAGAGAGACACCTTGTTGTCCGGATTCAGGGCTTCCCACAGTGCGTCGGCCAGGGACTCCGGGTCCGGCGCGGTGAGGGATACCCGCACAGGCTCGCCCTGGAAGGAGGGCAGGGGATCGCCGTCGGTCTGGTAGGTGTGGATGAAGCGGCCCTCGCCGGAAAGGGGATGGTCATAGGTATAGAAGTACCGCAGGCAGCAGCTGGGATCGCCGTCGGCGCTTTTCAGGATGGAGAGCTTGAAGCTGCCGTCAGGGGAGAGGAGACCGGAGATACGGGGGGTGTAGTTGGGGCCGTCCGGCTCGAATTCCCGGCTGTGGAGGGCCTCGGTGAAGGTGCGGCCCTGGAGGATGTAATCCCGGACGGTGTCGGTCTGGTCGCCGTTGGTGACGATCAGGCCCCGGCCCACCTGCCGGACCGGATGGTAGATGATCAGGCTGGGGTCGGTCATCTTGGAGGGATCGTGGGCCTGGGTGCGGATGCCGTCCTCCGTCTCCACGAAGACCCGGTTCCGGGAGTTCTCACTGCGGCCCATGATGAAATAGGCGGCCACAGCGTAGAGCCCGTCGGCGCTCCGGCCCAGAAGGATGCCCCGGCCGGGGTAGGGATTGGCTCTGAGCAGTTGGGTGAGATCGTTCTTTTCCATAGCAAAGCTCCTTATCGCAGCAGTTTTTTCCGCTCGGCCCAGTCCGGCAGATACCGCGCCAGCAGCGCGTAAAAGCGGGGGCCGTGGTTTTTCTCCAGAATGTGGCACAGCTCATGGACCACCACCAGGTCGATGGCCTCCTCCGGGCAGTTCATCAGGTAGCAGGAAAAGCATAAGCTGTCCCTGCTGCTGCAACTGCCGTATCGCTTCCGGGCCTGGGTGATCTTGACCCTGGTGGGTTGGACGCCCATGATATTGGCCCAAAAGGCCACTTTATCAGGCAAAACAGCCTGGGCCCGGGCTTTCAGGGCGGCGGTCTCCTCCGGCGTCGGCGGGGGCGGCAGAGCGGCGCGCCGCTGGCGCTGACGCTCCAAATGACTGGTGATCCAGGCGCGGTGACTGGCCACAAAGGCGTCGATGCGCTCCTGGGGAAGTCCCATGGGCGCACGGACCACCACCCGGCAGTCCGGGGTGATCTCCAGCGCCAGGGTCTTCCGGCGGGAGCGGATCAGTTCATAATGTTCCATGAAAAAAGCATAGCACATCGGCGGGGGATTGTAAAGAAAAAGGTCATACCTACCGCCGCCATGGCTGTGCCCCCCACCGGCGGGAGCCGGAGGAGAGGGGAGGGGAAATCGCCGGTCAGAGAGGACGAATGGGGGAAGATCGTCCCGGAGAGGTTGACAAGTTTTCCGAAAATCGTTACAATAAAGGCTTGATGATAACCAATGGCGGCGAACCATCACCATATTATATAGAGTAAAGGATTGGAAGCTATGGCACAGGATAAGAGACAGGTGGAGGCCATCACCCCCCGGGACGTGGACTTTGCCCAGTGGTACACCGACGTTTGCAAAAAGGCGGAGCTGATCGACTACACCTCCGTCAAGGGCATGTTCATCTACCGCCCCTATGGCTATGCCATCTGGGAGAACATCCAGCACATTATGGACGCGGAATTCAAGAAGACCGGCCACGAGAACGTGTACCTGCCGGTGTTGATCCCCGAGAGCCTGCTCCAGAAGGAGAAGGACCACGTGGAGGGCTTTGCGCCGGAGTGCGCCTGGGTCACCATGGGCGGCAGCGAGAAGCTGGAGGACCGGCTCTGCGTCCGTCCCACCTCTGAGACCCTCTTTTGCGAGCACTACGCCAACATCATCCACTCCTGGCGGGACCTTCCGAAGCTGTATAACCAGTGGTGCAGCGTGCTGCGGTGGGAGAAGACCTCCCGTCCCTTCCTGCGCCACCGGGAGTTTTTGTGGCAGGAGGGCCACACCATGCACGCCACCGAGGAAGAGGCCCGGGAGGAGACCATGCGGATGCTGAACGTCTACGCGGACTTCTTTGAGAATGTGCTGGCCATGCCGGTCATCAAGGGCCGCAAGACGGAGAAGGAGAAGTTCAACGGCGCCGAGGAGACCTATACCGTGGAGTGCATGATGCACGATCACAAGGCCCTCCAGGCCGGCACCAGCCACTATTTCGGCGACGGCTTTGCCAAGGCCTTTGACATCACCTTTGCCGGCAAGGACAACCAGCCCCACCACCCCCACCAGACCAGCTGGGGCGTTTCCACCCGGATGATCGGCGGCATCATCATGACCCACGGCGA
>CAUWNE010000026.1:0-28721 GCA_963560095.1 uncultured Dysosmobacter sp.
AGGAGAAAAATACCTGTAAAATCTTATTGGGTAAATAAGCATAAATGACAAAGAGCTTGATTATCTTTTTCTTTTATAGAAATGCAGGTAATTATCAGCAAATGGTATCCCGCCCTGATCCGCTCCACCATTCTGCTGGCCCTGTCCATCCTCCTCTCCCATCTAAGAGATGAATCAAACAAGGAGCCGTGAACGATTCGTTCACGGCTCCTTGCGGCTTTCAAAAAAGTGCCTGCACTTTTTCGACACTCTTACAGCTTCTTCATATGGCTGCCGGCGGATTTGAGCATCAGCTTTTTCTTGCCCACGTTGTCGAAGGCCACCTCCGCCAGGGCGTCGCCGCCCATGGGCCGGACCGAGAGCACCATGCCCCGCCCAAAGGCGGTGTGCTCCACCATGTCCCCCTGCCGCAGCTGGAGCAGTCCCGCCGCCGGGGCGGCGGTGGTCCGCCGGGTGGAGGCCAGGGGCCGCTGGGCCGGCTTGGCGGCGGCCGGGTCCCGGTAGGTGTGGACGCCGCCGGAGGAATAGCCGCCGCCCCGGCTGGGCCGGCGCTCTCCCTCGTACCGGTCTCCGCCGAAGGTGTCGTCCCCCTCCATGCCGCCGAACCGGGGCACGGGCTTGCTCTCCCAGCGCAGATTCTCCTCCGGGATCTCCTCTAAAAACCGGGAGGCCCGGTTGGCGCTGGTCCGGCCGTACAGCATCCGCTGGCGGCAGTTGGTCATGGTCAGCTTCTCCTTGGCCCGGGTCATGGCCACGTAGCAAAGCCGCCGCTCCTCCTCCAGCTCCTCGGGGTCATACTGGGCGGAGGCGCCGGGGAAGATCCCCTCCTCCATGCCCACCACGTAGACGGTGGGAAACTCCAGGCCCTTGGCGGAGTGGACGGTCATCATGGTCACGCAGTTGTCATCGGCCTCCACGCTGTCCAGGTCTGTGTACAGGGCGATCTCGTTCAAAAAGCCCGAAAGGGTGGCGTCCTCCGGGTCCTGCTCCAAAAAGCCCAGGATGTTGGACTTGAGCTCCTGGACGTTTTCGATCCGGCCCCGGCTCTCCATGTCGTTTTTCTCCTCCAGGGCCTTGACATAGCCCGACTCCTGGCACACCGCGTCGTAGAACTCCGGCAGGGCCAGCTCCGCCCCCCGGCGGCGGAGGCCGTCGATCAGATCCGCGAATTTCAGCAGCTTGGAGGCGGCGGACTTCAATTCCGGAAACAGATCCGCGTTCCGGATGATCTCATAGAGCGACGCCCCCTGGCTCTCCGCCAGGACCGCCACCTTGTCCATGGTGGTGGCGCCGATGCCCCGGGCCGGGGTATTGATGATCCGCCGCAGACGCAAATCGTCCAGGGGATTGTTCAGCACGCAGAGATAGGCCAGCATGTCCTTGACCTCCGCCCGGTCGAAGAACTTCATGCCGCCCACGATCTTATAGGGGATGCCGTTGCGCTTCATGGCATATTCCAGGGCGTTGGACTGGGCGTTCATCCGGTAGAGCACGGCGGTGTCCCGGAAGCTCCGCCCCCGGTTCACCCCCATCAGGATGTCCCCCACCACGTAATTGGCCTCGTCCCCCTCGTTGAAGGTGGTCTTGACCGTCACCACCTCGCCGCCGCCGTTGTCGGTCCAGAGGGTCTTTCCCTTCCGGCCCGTGTTGTGGCTGATGACGGCGTTGGCCGCGTCCAGGATGTTCTGGGTAGAGCGGTAGTTCTGCTCCAGCCGGATCACCCGGGCGTCCCGGTACTGGTCCTCAAAGCTCAGGATATTTTCGATGTTGGCCCCCCGGAAGCGGTAGATGGACTGGTCGTCGTCGCCCACCACGCAGAGGTTCCGGCACCCCCCCGCCAGGAGGCTGGTGAGCAGGTACTGGAGATGGTTGGTGTCCTGGTACTCGTCCACCAGCACGTAGCGGAACTTATTTTGATAATACGCCAGCACCTCGGGCTCCTGCTGGAGGAGGGTCACGGTGTGGTAGATGATATCGTCAAAGTCCAGGGCGTTGGCGGAGCGGAGCTTTTTGGCGTAGGCCTCGTAGACCCGGGCCACCCGGCTGAGCTTCCAATCCGCCTCGCCGCTGTGGGCCTTGGCAAAGGCCTGGGGGCTCTGGTACTGGTCCTTTGCGTGGCTGATGATCCCCAGAACGCTCTTGGGCTGGAAGGTCTTCTCGTCCAGGTTCAGCTCCTTCAAAATATCCCGGATGACCCGCTTGGAATCGTCGCTGTCATAGATGGTAAAGTCCTTGTCAAAGCCGATGCGGTCGATGTCCCGCCGCAGGATCCGCACACAGGCGGAGTGAAAGGTGGAGGCCCACACGTCGTTGGCCATGGGGCCCAGCCGGGCCGCCAGCCGCTCCTTCAGCTCTCCCGCCGCCTTGTTGGTAAAGGTGATGGCGATGATCTCCCAGGGCCGGGGCACATCCACCGCGCACAGCCGCCGGGCCCGGTCCGCCTCCTCCGGCGAGGGCGTTTCCGGAAAGGACTCCAAAAACGCCAGCTCCTCCTCCCCGGCCCACTCCGGCACGCTCTCGCAGTCGCTGCCCCGGCCATAGGTCAACAGGTTGTAGACCCGCTGGATCAGCACGGTGGTCTTGCCGCTGCCCGCTCCCGCCAGCAGCAGGAGCGGTCCCTCTGTGGTCATGGCAGCCTTTCGCTGCATGGGATTGAGCCGCCGGAGATCCCTGGCGATGACCGCCCGCCGGGCGGCGATGTAGCGTTGGTTGAAGTCTTGCATATGTTCTCCCGTCCTCTTTCGATCTGGTCTCCCCATTCTACGGCAAAAACCACGCCGGGTCAACCGCAAATGCGCCCATCCCCTTCCCGGCGGCCAGTTTTAGGTTGACAAATGTCTACCTCTCTGGTATCTTCAAGGTAGACACTTGTATACCAGCAGGAGGTGACAACATGCACATCAATTTATCCGACAGTGAGTGGAAGCTGATGAACTGCCTGTGGGACCGCTCCCCCATGACCATCACAGAGCTGACGGCGGCCCTCCGGGCCGAGACGGGCTGGAGCAAAAACACCGTGATCACCATGCTCTCCCGGCTGGAGACCAAGGGCGCCGTCTGCCATCAGGCGGGCGTGCGGGCCAAGTGCTACTCCCCGGCGGTGGCCCGGGAGGACGCCGCCCTGACGGAGACGGAAAACTTCCTCACCAAGGTCTACGGCGGGAGCCTGGGTCTGATGGTCAGCAGTCTGGTGGACAGCCACACCCTCACCCAGGCAGATCTGGCGGAGCTCTCCGCCATTTTGGAACGGGCGGGAGGTGAGCAGGCATGAGAGAGATCCTGCTGACCTCCTCGGTCCTGATCCTGGCGCTGCTGGCCCTGCGGACCCTCTTCCGGGAGCGGATCTCCCGGCGGGTCCAGTACGCTCTGTGGGGTCTGGTGGCCCTGCGGCTGCTGGTGCCCTTCAGCCTGCCGGGAGCGGGCTTCTCCGCCCTGTCGGCGGCAGAACCGGTGAGCCGGACTATGACGGAGCGTCTGGAACAGCGGGAGATCTACAAGATCCCGCTGGATCCCGCTCCTGTGGAGCCAACTCCCCAGGTCACGCCCCCTCCACTTCAGCCGGATGAAAGCGGCTCCCCCACCGGGGAATCTGCCCTGCCCCCTGGCAGCGAGGCGCCCGTTTTCCCGGTGATTCGGGAATGGGTGATCACGGCGGCGGACCTGCTGAGGCTCATTTGGTGGGGCGGCATGGCTGTCATGGCCCTCTGGCTTGGGATCACCAATCTCCGCTTCTGGCAAAAGCTCCATAAAGTAAGAACACCTTACAGTGTTGATGGGTGCAGGCTCCCGGTGTATCTGGTGGAGGAGGGCCTTCCCTCCCCCTGCCTGTTTGGCCTGCTGCGGCCCGCCATCTACCTGACTCCCGCCGCCGTGGAGACGCCGGAGCGGCTGCGCCATGTCCTGTCCCACGAGACCGCCCACGCCCGCCACGGAGACGCCCTGTGGAGCCTTGTCCGGTGCCTGTGCCTGACCATCTACTGGTTCGACCCCCTGGTGTGGGCCGCGGCGGCGGCCTCCAAGACCGACTGC
Source organism: uncultured Dysosmobacter sp. (assembly GCA_963560095.1). GTDB lineage: Bacteria > Bacillota > Clostridia > Oscillospirales > Oscillospiraceae > Oscillibacter. The sequence goes on from CAUWNE010000026.1 coordinate 4,030, forward strand.
GAGCTGGCCTGTGACGAAGCCGCCCTCCGCCGTCTCGGGCCGGAGGAGCGCATCCCCTACGGCCGGACCCTGCTGGCCCTGATCCCCGTCCGCCGGGGGCCCGGCAGCCCCCTGCTCTCCGCCACCACCATGACGGCAGACAAGCGCCGTCTCCGGGACCGGATCACCCGGATCGCCGAGAACCGCCAGACCAAGAGCGCCGCATTGTTCCTGGTCCTGTCTTTGACTGCGGTGGTCTGCGCCGTCACCTTTACCGGGGCCAAGCAGCCGGAATCCCGCCCCCTCACCGGCGACGAGCTGGCCTACTTCAACGAGACGTTTTTTAACAACGACGGGGGCAGTCTCAACATCCGCAACCAGTTTTTGAACTCCCTCTACCAGCGGCCGGAGGAGATCGACCTCTATGAGCTGTTCTACTGCGGCACCGGCCGCCCCGGCGGCATGAGTGACGAGGAGCTTGGGCAGGTGGGGTCTTTTGGTGAAGACGGATCGCAGATCTGCCCCACCGACAAGCTGCCGGTATCCGATATGGACGCCGTGCTGCTGGAAAACACCGGATTGACCCTGGCGGAGACCGCCGGGATCGGCCTGGAGCACTTCCAGCATCTCCCGGAATACGACGCCTACTACCACACCCACGGAGACACCAACTATTTCCACAGCGTCCAGATCGCGGTGGGAGAGCGCACCGGCGATACCCTCCGGCTCTATTATCCGGACAGCTTTGCCCGCTACGAGGACTGTGACTGGCTTTGTGTCACCCTGGCGGTGCAAAGCGACGGCTCCTACTGGTTCGTCTCCAATCAGCCCAGCGAGAAGCCCGCCATCCCCACAGTGTACCCGGAGGGAGAGCCCGCATTGACGATCCCCCTGACGGATCTGGCCCCCTCGCCGGCGTTTTCCGCCAAGCGGCTGGACAGCCTGCCGGATGACATCTCCGCCGCCTGGGACGCCTACGGCACCACCTGCCGCCTCTGCCGCCTGGAGGATGGAAACCTCCATGTGGTGCTGGAGCACACGCCGCCCTCCGGGGGCACTGGGATCTATTGGGATGTATTTACCTTCCCGGAGGATATATCGGAGGACCAGATCACCCTGTCGGACGCCTACGGGCTTCTGGGACATGACTGCGTAGTGGTCTCCTACCGGGGCTATGTGGACCTGCCTGACTCCTGGCTGAGCGACTGGATCAACGACTATTACAGCTTTGACGGGGACGGAACTCCCGTCCTGCTGGCCCGGGCCTATGGCGAGACCGCGCAAACCGACCTGGACGGAGACGGGGCGGACGAATTGTGCGCCTCTTCCGCAAACACCGCCCAGATCTTCTTCCAGCGGGACGGAACGGTTTATGAAGCGGATTGCAAGTCCCTGCTCTCTGCCGTCTGGCCCCAGGCGCAGTCTCTGAAATTTGAAAGCTGGAATATCAGCCGCCGCTGCCTGTCCATGAGGGCGCTCGTTCCCATCTCCGGCCATGCGGACACCTTGGGCTGCGCTTCCCGCAGCGTCTACTTTAACGGAGAAAACCTGCTGGTGTATCGAGACACCGCTGCCTACACCGACCACATCGCAGATGACATCGAAGCGCCGGAAGCGGTGCTCTCCGCCGCCCGGGAGCGGGTGCTGGAGGAGCTTTCCTGGTGGCAGAGCCATACCGGCCAGCAGTCCTATGAGGACGGCATCTGGCGGGAGTCCGGCACTCAGGCGGAGTGGGACGACTGGCGCATCACCGCTCTGGAGCTGACGGATACTGCCCCCGCCTACCCAGAGCTTGGAATCCAGGTCTGGTCCTACGGCTATGAGCTCCACCCCACTACACCGGCGGATGTGATTCTGGCCGGCGGCATGTACATGGACGAGGACGGCTGGGTGGGCGGCATGAACTCCGATGACCTCCTGGTGTTTCATACCTTGACCGACAGCGGCCCCACGCTGCTGGAGAGCAGCATCCCCACTGACGTGGGCCGGAGCAGCGACTCCCCCATGTTCGCCGCCTGTCTTGCCCGGGTGCTGCTGGAAAACGGCCTGCTGACCCCCTCCCAGGTCCGGCCCCAGGACCTCTATTACATGTTCTATGATAACCAGACCAGCTTTCTGAATCTGATGGGCACGTATGCAAGCGGCGAACAGGACGCGGCCCTGCACAATCTGGCGGAATATGCCGTCTCCATCGCCGATACGAGCGATGGCGCCCTCCTCTCTGACGGTCTCCAGAACCTGGAGTGGAACTCCAGCGCCCTGACCACAGCAGGCCACGGGGTCCATGTCCGCCTGCTGGCAATCCTCGATGGCCAGCCCGCCCCTCCCTCTGAGGCGGAGATCCGCGCCGCGATCCTGGATCACCGCGCCAGCACCACGGCTCGCAGCGCCGCATACGCCACAGAGGCCCACCATGTCCTGGATCTTGTCCGGGACGGCGGCGCCTGCACCGTGTATCTGATGGTCTATTACAGCGCCTATGACCGCACCCCCACCGGCTGGCAGCTGGGCACCGACGGGCAGTTCCCCGGCTCCGTGACCTTTGTCTATCGGGACGGCGGCTGGGCGGTCCAGGAATACTGGGAGCCTCTTGGCGGCGGCCGATACGCGCCTGATCTCTATGCCAACTTCCCGCCGAATGCGGCGGAGGCTGTTTTAACCAACGATGCCCTCTGGTCTGCCCTCCAGGACCAGTGCGCCGAAAAGGCTGCGGCCTATTTTGCCGCCCATCCTGTATCCGCCGATCCCCTGGAGACCCCCGCCCCATCTCCCTGACCCGCACCTCTGTCTAACCGACGTAAAAAAGAACGCCCAAGGGCGTTCTTTTTACTTTCTTGCGAAGGACGGGTCAAAACCGATATTTCTTTCAGAAACAAAAAATAGCCGCCCGCAGGGCGGCCCACCAACTGCGAGCCCAGCGAAGCGGGTCGCAGTTGGAAAGGAGGAGCAGCGGCGTGAGCGCGCTCTGATTTATAAAATAAGTCGGAGCAAGCGATACAAAGCTTACTCCGACGTGGAGCTGGTAACGGGACTCGAACCTGCGACCTGCTGATTACGAATCAGCTGCTCTACCAACTGAGCTATACCAGCGAAATCATGCTCTGGGTCAGTGACCTCGAACGGATAAATTATATCACATAGAACTCCACTCGTCAATACTAATTCTAGCTTCCCAGGTTGGGAATCTCCCAGCCGGTCTGTGAAGAATACCGACTGTATTTTTCAAAAAACGCCGCCAAAAATTCCGTCGTCTTTTGATGATTTTTTCAGGATAAGCAGGAAATCCCGGGAAGTCAAGGGAAAATATCCGCCGAATTTTTTCGATATTTTTCAGCATTTCTTCTCTTGTTTTCTCCGATTCCCCCAAAATATTCCGCCTCCCGATCCCCTTATAAATTTACATAATACTTCTCAGTAACATCCTTTTACAAAGAGTTATTCACATTCTCCACATGGTTTTCCACAGTCAATTTTCCTTTTAATTTCAACACTTTCATCGATAAATACCACTTTTTAACATTTCTCCAATTGCGCTTTTCCACCTCAAAAAAACAGCGTCAGAATAGGACATAATCCCTCTGCCCGCCTCGTTTTTCCCAAATACTCCCAGCCGAGGTTGCTCCTCTCCCCGCCCCCGCGCCAAAAAGAGGCGGACCGCCTGCCGCGGTCCGCCTCTTTTCACTCCGAGAGATCCCGGGTGGCGTAGGCATTGAGGTCCATGGCGGCCGTATGGCCCGCCAGATACTCATAATATCCCTGGGCGCCGATCATGGCGCTGTTATCGCCGCACAGGGACAGCGGCGGCAGGTATAGCCGGCACCCCGCCTCCCGGCAGGCCCGCTCCAAGTCCGAGCGGATGATGGAGTTGGCCGCCACGCCGCCGGCGGCGCACAGGACCTTCCGTCCGGTCTGCCGCAGGGCCTCCATGGCCCTGGGCACCAGGGTGTCGCTGACGGCCTGGGTAAAGTCCCGGGCCAGGGCCGCCCGGTCCAGAGGCTCTCCCACCTGCTGGGCATGGTGGGCCAGATTGACCACCGCCGTCTTCAAGCCGGAAAAGCTCATGTCCAGCGGCGCGCCCTCCACCTGGGCATGGGGCAGCTGGTAGACGCCGCCGGCAGACTGCCGGGCCAGCTCGTCCACCGGCTTTCCGCCGGGATAGGGCAGGCCCAGGACCCGGGCCGCCTTGTCAAAGCACTCCCCCGCCGCGTCATCCCGGGTGGACCCCAGGATCTCCATGTCCGTATAGTCCCGCACGTCCACGATCAGCGTGTTTCCCCCGGAGATGGCCAGCGCCAGAAAGGGCGGCTCCAGCTCCGGGAAGGCCAGGTAGTTGGCCGCGATGTGGCCCCGGATGTGGTGGACCGGGATCAGCGGCACCCCCAGGCCGAAGGCCACGGATTTGGCAAAGCTCAGCCCCACCAGCACCGCGCCGATCAGCCCCGGGGCGTAGGTCACCGCCACAGCGTCGATGTCGCTGCGGGTACAGCCCGCCTGGTCCAGGGCCTGCTCCGTCAGAGCGGCGATGGCCTCCACGTGCTTCCGGGAGGCGATCTCCGGCACCACGCCGCCATAGAGGGCATGGAGGTCCGCCTGAGAGGCGATGACGTCCGAGAGGATCTTTCGTCCATCCTCCACCACGCCCACGGCGGTCTCATCACAGGAGGACTCAAAGGCCAGGATCTTCATGCTGTGCTCCTTTCTCCCTTGCCGGCTTCCGCCGGCCGGCAGTGGGGTCATAGGGGATATGGATGTTCCGGGCATAGCTCCGCTCCCCCATGGCCCGATGATAGATGTACTGATGCTCGGCGATCAGCGCCTCGTCCGCCACCGCCTCTCCAGCCAGATAGAGGGTCTGAAAGCGGACGCTGAACAGCCGGGTCTCATAGCCGGCGCTGCGCCAGCCGTTGCGGGCATAAAAGCCCATCCGCCGCTGCGCCATGGCCGGGTCCGGCGCGGCGGAGGGCACCTCCACCTCGCCGAAGATCACCGTGTCCGGTCCCTCGATCTCCCGCAGGGTCCGCAGGATCTCTCCGCCCAGATGCTGGTTGCGGCGTTGGGCGGTGACAAACAGGTAATCCAGCAGCCGCCAGCCGGGGTGGCCCACCCACAAAAAGGCGCCGCCCAGCAGGTCCTGCCCATCAAAAAAGCAGTAGGGAAGATACTTGCCCTCCTCCCACAGCTTCTGCATCGCCCGGGGAGATTTCCGCTCCACCAGGGGAAAGGCCTCCCGATAGTCCCGGCAGGCCGCCCGGTATTCCTCAGGAGCGGGGAGCCGCAGTTCCATAGTCAAACTCCTTTGTCATGATGAGCGCGTCCTCTCTGGGGTGCTCATAATAGTTCTTCCGCCGCCCCACGCTCCGGAAGCCCCGGCTGCCGTAGAGGGCGATGGCGTCATAGTTGGAGGCCCGGACCTCCAGGGACAAAAAGGCCAGATGGTTTCCCCGGGCAAAGTCCAGGAAGACCTGCAGGAGCTTCCCGGCGATCCCCTGCCGCCGCCGGTCCGGCCGCACCGCGATGTTGGCGATATATCCCTCGTCCAGGATCACCTGGAGTCCGGCGTAGCCCACCACGTTCTCCTCCTCATCCAGCGCCACCAGAAAGGCCGAGAGGGCGTTATCCAGCTCCTCCGCCAGCATGTTCCGGGACCAGGGCGTGGAAAAGCAGATCCGCTCCAGCTCCGCCACCTGGTCCAAATGGTCCCCATTCATGGGGACGATCCGCACATTAGCTTCCAAGACGTTCTCCTCCTTCTTCCCGTCCGGCGATCCGGCTGTACAGGGCGATGCCCAGGATCACCACCGCGCCGCCGGCCACCACCAGCGCCGCCGGCCGCTCCTGGAACAAAATCAATCCCCACACAGCGGCAAACACCGGCTCCATCAGCTTGGCCGTGGCCACAAAGGACGCCGGCAGATACTTGAGGCCCCAGCTGTAAACACTGTGGCCCAGCAGGGTGCAGAACACCGCCATGCCCAGGGTGGTCAGCAGGTTCCTGGGCTGGTCATAGCCCGTCAGCGGCGTGCCGGAGAGCAGGGTCAGCACCGTCACCGTCAGCGTCGCCGAGAGGTAGAGCAGGTATGTATACACCGTGGTGGACACGCCGCCCCGGCGGCACACCGTGCCCACCAGAGTATAGGCCGCCCCCATGACGGCCCCGATCAGCGCCAGGGCGTTTCCCAGCACCGACCCGCCGCCGGTGAGGTCTGCCGCCGAGACGATGACGCTGCCGGCAAAGGTCACCAGCACCGCCGCCCAGGCCTTGCCGGAGAGGCGGTTTTTCAAAAACACCACGGTGCCCAGGGTCACGAACAGCGCCTCGGTGTTCACCAGCACCGCCGCCACGGCGATGCTGGTATGCTTGAGGGACTCAAAATATGCGCTGAAATGGAGCCCCAGAAAAATACCGCTGCAAATACAAAGGGCCAGCGCCCGGCGGCTCAGCGTCCGGAGCTCGCCCCGGCAGCGCAGGAGCACATAGGGCGTCAGGATCAGCGTGGCCAGTCCCACCCGATAGACCACCAGCACCATGGACGGGGCCGTGGACAGCCGCACGAACACCGGCGACAGCGAGACCGACATCACGCTTAAAAGCACGATCAACTGTTTCATCACACACTCCAAACGGCTCTCAGCCCTTGGCCTCCAGCCAATTTTTGCCCCAGTGGGCCTCTGCGGTCAGCGGCACGGACAGCGACACCACCCGCTCCATCTCCTCCTCCAGCAGCGCCGCCGCCTGGGAAGCCCGGTCCTCGGGACACTCCACGATCAGCTCGTCGTGGACCTGGAGCACCAGCCGGGCCTCCGGCAGCTCCGACCGCAGCCGCCGGTCCACGGCGATCATAGCCAGCTTCATGATATCCGCCGCCGTGCCCTGGATGGGCATATTCAGCGCCACCCGCTCGCCGAAGGACCGGAGATTGAAATTGGAGGACTTCAGCTCCGGCAGGTCCCGCCGCCGGTGGAAGAGCGTCTCCACATACCCGTCCTCCCGGGCCTGCTCCACCACGGCGTCCATGTACCGGCGAACGCCGGGGAAGGTGGCGAAGTAGGCCTCCATATAGGCCTTGGCCTCCGCCACGGTGACGCCGATATCCTGGCTGAGGGAGAAGGCGGAGATGCCATAGACGATGCCGAAGTTCACCGCCTTGGCGCTGCGGCGCATCTCCGGCGTCACCGCCGCCGGCTCCACATGGAACACCTGGGCCGCCGTGGCGGTGTGGATATCCCCGCCGGAGGTAAAGGCGGCGCGCATGGCCTCGTCTCCGGAGATGTGGGCCAGGAGCCGCAGCTCGATCTGGGAGTAATCCGCATCCACCAGAACGCAGCCCTCCGCCGGCAGGAACATCCGCCGGATCTCGCTGCCCAGGTCCGTCCGGGTGGGGATATTTTGAAGGTTGGGCTCTGCCGAGCTCAGCCGGCCCGTGGCGGTGACAGTCATCTGGAACCGGGTCCGCACCCGGCCGTCAGGGTCCATGGCCTTGAGCAGGCCCTCAGCATAGGTGGATTTCAGCTTGCTGTACTGGCGGTACTCCAGCACCGCCCCCACGATGGGCGCCTCGTAGCGGAGCTTTTCCAGCACGTCGGCGCTGGTGGACCAGCCAGTCTTCGTCTTCTTTCCGTGGGGCAGGCCCAGCTTGCCGAAGAGGATCTCCCCCAGCTGCTTGGGGGAGTTGATGTTGAAGGGTTCCCCCGCCATGGCGTAGATGGCCTGCTCCAGCTCTCCGCTTCTGCCCGCCAGGGCCTGGCCGAAGGCCACCAGGGCCCCCTTGTCCACCCGGCACCCGGTCCGCTCCATCTCCGCCAGCACCCGGCACAGGGGCAGCTCCGCCGTCTCAAAGAGCTCCCAGAGATTCTGCTCCCGCAGCTTAGGCGCCAGCGTGGCGTACAGGGCGTCCACCGCCGCGGCGTAGTGATCGAAGCTGGTCTCCGCCTGGGCCCTGTCGCCCAGCATGGAGAAGGCGTCCTTTTCCAAGTACAGCGCCTTTGGCAGCTCCTCATTATAATAGGACACGAACAGCCGCTCCAGGTCATAGCTGCCCGCCGTGGCGTCCAGCAGATAGGCCGCCAGGGCCGTGTCGAACACAAAGCCCTCTGCCGGCAGGCCGTTTTCCAGCAGCGTCCGCATCAGGTCCTTGACGTTGTGGGAGACCTTGCGGATATCCGGGGAAAAGAGGGCGGTCAAAAGGCCGTTCCAGTCCCCCTGATACTGCTCAAAGAACAGCTCCGCCGTCACCCCCGTGTCCTCTCCGGTCCAGCAGACCACGGAGAGTCCCGTCAGATCCGGCAGGGCCAGCAGCGACACATGCTCCGCCTGCCGCCAGAGCGCCAGCAGGGTTTCCGCCTGGGCCGGCTCCCTCACCTGCTCCACAGCCATGGAGACCTCTGCCGCCATCGCCCCAGCCTCCGCCCGGTCCTCCGCCGCCAAGCCGAACTTCTCAAGGAGCTTGGTGAACTCCAGCCGCAGAAACAGCGGATACGCCTCCGGCCCCGGGGCCTTGCAGAGGTTGTCCTCCGGCCGGAAGTCCAAGGGCGCGTCCGTGGCGATGGTGGCCAGCCAATAGGAGTGGCGGGCGCTCTCCTCCCCTGCCGCCAGCTTTTTGATGGCGGCGGGCTTGGCCTCGATCTCTGGCATGCTGGCATACAGCGTCTCCACGCTTCCATATTTTTGAATGAGATCCGTGGCGGTCTTCTCCCCCACCCCCGGCACGCCGGGGATGTTGTCCGAGGCGTCGCCCATCAGGGCCTTGAGGTCGATCATGTGGATGGGGTCAAAGCCATACTGTTCCCGGAAGGTCTCCGGCGTCATATCCTTGGTGGTGGTCTGGCCCATCCGGGTGGAGACCAGCTTCACCTTCGTGTGATCGGTGATCAGCTGCAAGCTGTCCTTATCGCCGGTGACCACCGCGCAGTCCCACCCGGCGGCCTCGCACCGGCGGGAGATGGTCCCGATCAGATCATCGGCCTCCCAGCCCTCCAGCTCATAGCGGGGGATGTTCAGCGCGTCCAAAACCTCCTTGAGCACCGGCATCTGCATCCGCAGCTCCTCCGGCATGGGCTTGCGGGTGGCCTTATAGGCCGCGTCGGCGGTGTGGCGGAAAGTCGGGGCATGGACGTCGAAGGTGACGCACACCGCGTCGGGCTGTTCCTCCTCCCGCAAGCGTAGCAGCGTGGTCAGAAAGCCAAATACCGCATGGGTGTACAGCCCGTCCCGGGTGCTGAGGGGCCGGATGCCGTAAAAGGCCCGGTTGATGATACTGTTGCCGTCGATGACCATGAGCTTCATGGGCGTTCCTCCCTGGACAGATAAGTTTACAGATTTTATTAGTATATCCCATTCGCCGCCATTTCGCAACAGGGGCCGAACAACTTCCCCCGCCGGCCAGCGGCGCCCCCGGCGAAAAAAGCGCCCCGGCAAAGCCGGGGCGCTTGGAGTCCTGCGCGTGTTTTACCGGATCTTCCGGGCCTCCACATAGTATCGCTTATCCTGAGCATGCCCCATGGAGAAGGTCTTTCTGGGCAGCACGCCGTCGGCCATCACCGTCTTGAACAGCTGCTCCTTGCCCATGGCCGGCAGCAGGAAGCCCAGGTTGCCGGGCCGGCTCCCCAGCTCTCTGGTCACGTCGTCGCCGTGGATATAGTCCACCTCGCCGCCGTGGGTCTTCAAATAGTCGTCGATCACCGCCTGGAGGGTGCCCACCGCCAGCTGAACCTTGGGGTCCGGCACGGTGATGAAGCCGTCATGGCCCTCCCAGACCACCTCGATAACATGGCCCTCGCCGCGGCCCTCATAGGCGTTGGGATAGACCGCCCGGAAGGCCGCCAGGAAGTCCTCCCGGTCCACACCGAAGAGCACCCGGTGGATGGGCTCAAAGGTCAGGGCGTCGTCGTGGTTGTTCACCACCTCCACCAGGGCATACCGGGCGGGCAGGCTGGCCCACTGGTCCTGCGGCGTCACCTGTTTCAGATCCTCATAGCACTGCTTGGCGGTGGCCAGGGAGTGGTTTCCGTCTCCCACCGCAAACAGCAGCGGCGCCGCGCCCTTCATGCCGTACTTGCTCTCCATAGCCTCCTGGCTGCAAAGCCCCGTCAGGGCCGCCGCCACGGCGCCGATCTGCTCCGCCGTCAGCTTCCAGCCCTTCAAATGGCCGCCGCCCTGCTGGAGCTCAAAGTCGTAGAGGGGCTCCATGGTCCCGCTGCCGGCGGTGAGCGGCTCGATCACGGTCCGGTCCGGATCGTCAATGAGCAGCATCACGTGGGGCAGCTCGATGGGCGCGTTCCGCCGGACCCGGACCCGGGGCGGAATTCGGGAGAGAACGGTGCCCTCGGTGGCCCGGATCAGGGCCCCGGAGCCGGGGGTAAAGTCATACTGGTCCAGATCCACCATGCCGATCAGGCCATGGCGCACCCGGCCGTCAGACTGGGTCCGCTCGATATAGAGCAGCGTCTCCGGCAGGACTTTGAACACATCGCCGCTCAGATAGTCCTCCATGACATGGTTGATCCCGGCGATATTTTGCTCCACATCGGGTCCGTTCAGCCGGGCCTCCGGCAGGATCAGCCGCAGGGCCGAGGGCGCCTCGCCCACGGTCTCCTCCACCGCCTGCCAATACTCCGGCTGAGAGGTGAATTGGTCGCAGGCCACCACGGCCCACTTGGTCATGTCCGCGTCCTTGGGAAGCAGGATATCGGCGGGGTAAAACCCCAAGCTTTCAAATCTTTGATCCACGTCGTACCTTCCTTTCCCATACTGGGGAACGGCCTCGCCGTTCCGGTGTTAAAGCGCCGCCTTGATAGCCGCCAGCAGCTCGTCAAACTCCTCATAGGCCAGCAGCTCCGGATAGTCGGCCTTAATGGCGTCGGTGCTCTTGAAGAGGAAGCCGGCCTTGCTGGCCTGGATCATGCCCAGGTCATTGAAGCTGTCGCCGCTGGCGATGGTCTCATAGCCGATGGACTGGAGGGCCTTCACCGTGGTGAGCTTGGACTTCTCACAGCGCATCTTGAAACCGGTGATCTCGCCGCTGTCCGCCACCTCCAGGGAGTTGCAGAAAATGGTGGGCCAGCCCAGCTTCTCCATCAGGGGCTTGGCAAATTCCTCAAAGGTGTCGCTGAGGATGATGACCTGGGTGATCTTCCGCAGCTCGTCCAAAAATGCCTTGGCCCCGGGCAGCGGGTCGATCTTGGCGATGGTGGCCTGGATCTCCTGTAAGCCCAGGCCGTGCTCCTTCAAAATATCCAGGCGGTAGCGCATCAGCTTGTCATAATCCGGCTCGTCCCGGGTGGTGCGCCGCAGCTCCGGGATGCCGCTGGCCTCCGCAAATGCGATCCAGATCTCCGGCACCAGCACGCCTTCCATATCCAAGCATACGATATTCATATGTGATCCCCTTATTTTAGAAATTCAGGCGCTCCATCCAGGGCGTCTCATGATGATTATACAATACCCCTTCCCCGCTTGCAATCCGATTCGCAAAATTTTTCCGCTCCTTGCGCAACAGCTTTCATACATGCTCCGCGCTCCTCTGCGGCAGACTAAGGGGGAATCTCTGAACCAGAAGGGAGGATTTCAAATGATCCTTGATAAGATCGCCATGATCCTGGTCATCATCGGCGCACTGAACTGGGGCGGCGTCGGTCTTTTCGGCTTTGACACGGTGGCCTTTTTCTGCGGCGGCCAGACGGCCCTGCTGGCCCGGGTGATCTACGCCCTGGTGGGTCTGGCAGGCGTGTGGTGTGTGACGCTGCTGTTCCGCACCGACGAGAACACCGGCCACGCCCGAACCGCCTGAGACTCTCGATCAAAAAGAGGCCGCCGGACCATGGTCCGGCGGCCTCTTTGATTCAGGTGTGTTCTTCCTCCTGCCAGAGCTGTCTGCCCTGGTCCTGGTACGCCTGGTCCCGGTCCAGCAGCTCGTCGGAGACGATGTCCAGCTGTTCCATCTTCTCGTACCGGTCGGTCAGAGCACTCTCCTCCATGGTCATCTGGGGTTCCTTCCGGAAGACCATCTTCAAAAGGATCGGCGTCAGAATGGTTCCGCCCACCACGGTGATGACTACCGGGGTCATCAGATCGGGGCTCAAAACGCCCATGGCCAGTCCCCGGTTGGCCACGATCAGGGCAACCTCGCCCCGGCACACCATGCCAACGCCCACCTGCACGCTCTCCTGATTGGTAAAGTGGCACATCCGGGCGCCCAGGCCGCAGCCCGCCACCTTGGAGATGACAGAGACCACCAACAGCAGCACCGAGAAGATCATCAAGCTGGTGCTCAGGCCGGTCATCTGGATGTTGATGCCGATGCTGGCAAAGAACACCGGCGTCAGCAGCAGGTAGCTAAGGGGATCATACCGGGACTGGATGAACGCCGCCTTGGGCGTGCAGGAGATCACCAGACCCGCGATGTAAGCGCCGGTGATATCCGCCACGCCGAAGAACTCCTCCGCGCAGTAGGCCATCACCAGGCACAGCACAAAGGCCAGCACCGGGAAGCGGCGGCGGTTGCGCTCATGCTCCACCCGGATCATCCAGCAGAAGAAGCGGTTTGCGGCCACAGCCGTCACAGCGGCGAAGACAAAGAACAGCGCGATCTTCGCCAGCACCACCCAGATGCTCTCCTTGCCGCCGGCCACACTGCTGACGATGGTCAATGCGATCAAACCCAGCACGTCGTCGATCAGCGCCGCCGCCAAGATGGTGTTGCCCACCTTGGTGTCCAGCCGGCCCAGCTCCTTCAAGGTCTCCACCGTGATGCTCACGGAGGTGGCCGTCAGGATGGTGCCAATGAATACATTCTCCAAAAAGCCGGTGGTGGTGATCATGCCGGCCCGTCCGGCGGCCCAGGCAAGCCCCGTGCCCATAGCCAGGGGCACCAGCACACCCAGCACAGCCACCAAGAAGCCCGCCTTGCCGCTGTTTTTCAGCTCCTGGACGTCTGTGCCCATACCGGCAGAGAACATCAGCACGATCACGCCCAGCTCGCTGAGCTGGGTGAGAAAGGCCGTCTCCGTCAGCACATTCAGCACGGCGGGGCCCAGGATCAAGCCGGCCAGCAAAGAGCCCACCACCTGGGGCATCTGGATGCGTTTGGTCAGCATCCCCAACAACTTGGTACTCAACAGGATCATGGCAAGATCCAGCAGATAGCGATACGCCATATCCATTCCTCCCTTCCAAGAGCCTTGATTCTACGCTCACCGCCCCGGTTTGACAAGGGATATCTTGCACAAAAAGCGCCAATAAAGTGTTAAGAAATCGACAGTTTTGCCGAAAAGTTCCCACAGATATGGACTATTTTTTCCATTTTTTTCTTGCTTTCCACCCTTCCCTTTGGTATACTGACTATGGGAAATCCCACATATTTCTCTGCAATTTCAAAACGATTGGAAGGGGGGCGTCTCCATGACCCAGCGCCGTTGGAATCTCCTCACCACGGTCTCTCTGGCTGCCACCCTGGCAGGGTTCCTCCTGGTCCGGTCCGGGCTTTCCTGGGGCAAAGCCGTGATCGTTCTGGGCTGCGCTGCCTTTGTGGCCAGTCTCCTGGGCTCCAGCCGCCGCAGCGCCACCCACCCGCCCCGGTGCCCCCAGTGCGGCCAGCCGCTCATCCCGGCCGGCCGCCGATACGGCGGCGGGGTCTGGGGCATCCAGGAACTGGATCAGCTCCACTGCCCCCACTGCGCCGCCATGGTCTCCACCCGGGACCTGCCGGACCAGTAAAGCAAAAACACTTAACAGTTTTCCCGAGCAAAAAAACGCATCCGCGGTAATCCCGCGGATGCGTTTGCGCGTTTATAGGACTCGGAGGGCCTTTACCCGGGCCTCCTCCGGCGTGACATACACCGTCTGGCAGGTGTGGTAGATCACCATGCCCGGCCGGGCGCCTGCCGGCTTTTTCACATGTTTTACCGCCGTGTAATCCACCGGCACATTTCCGCTCTCCCGGGCCTGGGAGTAGTAGGCCGCGATCTCCGCCGCCTCCGCCAGGTCGGCGCTGTCCACCTCCCGGCCGCCGGTACACAGGATCACGTGGGAGCCGTGGATCTTCTGGGTATGAAACCAGAGGTCCCGATAGTCCGCCTCCCGCAAGGTCAGTTGGTCATTTTGACGATTGTTCCGGCCCACCAGGACCCGCAGTCCGCTGGTGGTGCGGAACTGCCGGGGCTTGGCCGGGCGGCGGATCTCCTTCTTCCCCTGCTTTTTCAGGAAGCCGGCCTCTTTCAGCTCCGTCCGGATGTCTGCGAAGTCCTGGTCGCTCTCGGCGTGGCGCACCTCCTCCAGAACGCTTTCCAGATAGGCGATGTCCCGGCGGGCGATCTCCATCTGTTCCCGGAGATAGCGCTCGGCGGTCTTGGCCTTGGTGTAGCGCTTATAATACTTGGCGGCGTTCTGCTGGGGCGTAAGCAGCGGGTCCAGGGCAATGGTGATCTCTCCGCCGGCCTCGTCATAGAAGTTCTCACACACCAGGCGGCCGCTGCCCCGCTCCATCCGATAGAGATTGGCGGTGATCAGATCGCCGCAGATCCGCAGCTGATCCCGCTCCTGGGTCTGGGCATAGTCCTTCTCCTGCTGGGCCAGCTTCCGCCGGAGCCGGTCCCGGGCGGTGGTGGCGGTGCGCAGCAGGTCCGCGCCCCGCTGGCGGGTCCGCTCCTCCTGCTCCCGGGCCTCGTAGAAATCATCCAGCAGGGCGGAAAAGCTCTCGTACGTCCTCGTCTCCATGGCACCGCCGTACTGGGTGATGGGCAGGCAGGAAAACTCCGCCATCTTCCCCTCCCGGGCAAGGCACACCGGCTGGAAGCGGCCCTCCCCCACCCGGTCCAAAAAGGCGGAGAGGGTCTGCCACAGCCCCGTCTCTCCCTCCGGTCCCAGGGAGAACAGGCGGCTGTCGGTCTCCCCTGCCGCCCGGAAGGCCAGCTCCCGGGCCATCAGGGGGGATAGGCCAAAGTAGCTGTCCAGCAAAAAGGCGTCCACCTGCCGCTCCGGATTGGCGGCGGCCAGCTTCTCCCGGAAGCCCGCCTCCGTCTCCTCCGTCACCGGCAGACGGCCGGTGGAGGCCGGCGGCTGATAAAACAGTCCCGGCAGCACCTGCCGCTGGGCGGACAGGTCCGCGTCCACCCGGCGCAGGCAGTCGATGATCCGGCCCTCGCCGTCCAGCAGGATCAGATTGGACCGGCGGCCCATGGCCTCCAGCACCAGTGTCCGCCGGCCCGGCTGGCCGAAGTCGTCCGTCACATCCAGTTCCAGCCGAACCAGCCGCTCCAGAGGGGGCTGGTCCAGCGCCGCCACCCGGGCCCCCACCAGATGCTTGCGCAAAAGCATACAGAACATGGGCGGCTCCGCCGGATTCTCCCGGCTCAGGGCCGTCAGCTGGATGCGGGGCGCATTGGCCCCGGCGTTGAGCAGCAGCCGCCGGTTTCCCCGCAGCAGCAAGATCACCTGATCCCTGGCAGGCTGTTGGACCTTGTCGATCCGCAGCCCCAGCAGCTGGGGCCGCAGCTCCTCCAGGATCGCCTGTAAACAGATCGCATCCAGTGCCATCAGTCCGCCTCCTCCATCATCACGCAAAACAGCTCGTTGACCCGGTCCCGCCGGCCCCCCAGATACAGCCAGCCCAACAGCGCCTCCAGCGCCGTGGCCTCGCCGTACTGGGCCCGGGTGGCGTGGCCGGGAATGGTGTGGACCTGGGCATTCCGGCCCCGGCGGAACACCGCCGCTTCCTCCTCCGTCAGAAGCGGCAGGATCTTCTGGGCCCGGGATGCCTGGGACTCGGCGCACACCAGGCGGATGGTGGCCTGATGCAAGCCCTTCCCCGTGGCCTTGCCGTGGACGCACAGCCACTCCCGCACCAAGATCTCAAACACGGCGTCGCCCATATGGGCAAGGCCGATCGAGCTGATGGCCCGGAGCTGATCGTCTGTCAGATGGGGTTCAAAATGATTTTCCATGGACTTCTCCCTTCCGTGTGGTTCCAAATCAGAAGCAGTATATCACGATTTGCCCCCGTTGTCATCCCCCACACGCCAAAGCGCCCCGGGCCTATGCCCGGGGCGCTTTCTCTCTGATGAACCTGCCTTTTAGCAGCAGGGGGTGTTGCAGCCGTTGTTGCAGTTGCAGCCGCAGCCGCAGTTATTGTTGCTGCCGCAGCAGCAATCGTTGCCGCTGTTGCCGCAGCAGCACCAGATGATGATCAGCAGGATGATGATCCAGCAGCAGTTACCTCCGCCAAAGCCATTGTTGCACATATGGGGACCTCCTATGAAGTGTTGACCGTTTGGAGCGGTCTCAACCCATCATATGCGCTCCGTGCTCAGGGGTGCCTCACATTCTCCGGCTGGTCACCAGACTCCGGGCCGCCGCCCAGTCCGTCTCGGTGAACACGCCCTTTCCCACCAGGGTCTGCCCCAGGGTCTGAGCGCCGTCCGGCATGACGGCCTCCAGCGCGTAGTAGGAGATATACACCAGATCCGCCCGGAGGAATTTCCCGGTCTGGAGGGCGGCCGTCTCCCCGTCGGTCAGCACGCCGGCCACCCGGGCCCGGCTGAGGGTATCGGCCAGGTTGGTGTTGGCCGAGGAGCTGTATCCCATGGCCCGGAGAATGAACTCGGTGTACTGATAGGCGTTCACCGCGCTGCCGGGCTTGAACTGGGTGGCGCTGAAACCGTTGGTATAGCCCCGCTCATAGGCATAGCCCACATACTTCTCCGCCTGGGAGCCCTTGGAGATGTCCGTAAAGGGGGTGGTGCCGGTCCAGGCCAGCGCGGCCTCCTCCTCTCCCAGGACCCGAATGAACATGATCAGCGCCTGGAGCCGGGTGGGAGCGAGCTCCAGATCATAACCCTGCCCATAGCCGGTAAAGGTCCCCTGGAACAGGTTCAGCTGCTTGAGGGCCCCGGCCATGGCGTTGTAGTCCACCGTGTCTGCCAGGATCAAGCTGCCGGGTCCCTGGTGGTGCAGCACCGCCGTCTTGGATGTGATGATAAACATGGCGCTGGTATTCTCCGCCGCCAGATACCGGTGGTCCCGCTCCAGCACGGAACCGCTGGGCACCTCCTTGCCGGTGGTCACATCCACCACCGCGCCGGTGGAGTAGGTGACCTGCCCCGCGCCTGCCAGCAGCAGCACGCTGGTCCCCGTCTCGCCCTGGAGGATATCCCCCTGCTTCACCCGATTCTCGGTCCAGGCGTCCGCCGCCGGGACCTCCGGCACGCCGCCCTCAGCCGCAGCCAGCAGCGCCCGGTCAGACTCCTCCAGTCGCTGATCCACCCGGGCCTCCACCTCCGCGGTGTACCGCCCCGTCAGATAGGACAGCGACGCCAGGGGGTCCTCTGCCCCGCCGGCAGCCAGCGCGGCCACGCCCAGCACGGCGCAGGCCGGCAGGATCATCAAGAATTTCTTATTCATCTGTGCTCTGTATTCCTTTCACAGCCCGGCACGCCGGGGCAATGTCAGCGGTTGGCGATCCGATAGCTGAGGGTCAGCAGGCTGTCAGCGAAGTGGATATTTTCAAACTTCACATCCGGATTGGCGCTGGAGAGCTCAATATTGGTAAAGTTCCAGAAACCGTGAACACCCAGCTCGATCAGGCGACTGGCCGTCTCCTGGGCCACCGCCTGGGGAATGGTCATCACCACCACGTCCACCACGTGGGTGCGGATATACTCCTCCAGACTGTCCATGCTGTGGACTGCCACACCGTTGACCACAGTCCCGATCACATTGGGGGCCACGTCAAAAGCCGCGTCCACACTAAAGCCGGTCTGGGAAAACTTGAAGTTTTGCAGCAGGGCTCTTCCCAGGTTGCCCACACCGATCATAATGAGGTGGTGATCCTTGTCCACCCCCAGAATATGGCCGATTTCGCTGCGCAGCTCCTCCACGTTGTACCCGTAGCCCTGCTGGCCAAATTCACCGAAGCAGCTGAAATCCTGCCGGATCTGAGACGCCGTGATATTCATCTCCTGGCCCAGGGAATGGGAGGAAATGCGTACAACGCCGCGCCCGCATAGGTCGGTCAGCTGACGGTAGTACCGGGGCAGCCGTCTGATCACCGCGTCAGAGATGTTCTCCTTTTTCAAATTGGTCACTCCTCGCTGAACATGTTGGGAAAAACGATATATGGACAGTGTAGCCCAAAACAGCCCACTTGTCAATTTTTTTAACAATCTTTTTGCAAATAAAAAAATTTTTCAGATTAGGGCTTTACACCTCGGAAAAACTCTGCTATAATACTCGAGGATGTGAGACGGAACTCCCCATCACATACGCGCCCGTGGCGCAGTTGGATAGCGCGTCAGACTCCGACTCTGAAGGCCGCTGGTTCGAATCCAGTCGGGCGTACCAAAACAAAAGCACCTGCTTTCGCAGGTGCTTTTTGTTTTTGCCTTGCAAGGATCTTACAGGCTCGGTACAAGTGAATGGCCCCTGCGCCAAGGCTTTGCCTGTGGAAAAACGCTTGTACAACGCAAACGCGCCGCCCCGACCGCTCCTGCATCTTTTTTCAATACATGGCCGGAAGAAAAGCTTCCGCCCATACCCTATATTTTTTGATTCGTTCATAGAAATTTAATGTCTGCTATTGTCGATGTATGCTATGATCATGCAATCAATATCAGAACAAGAAGAAAACCATGATGAATGAACCAGGTGCACGATCACAAAACATAGGGCGTGGAATCACAACAAACGATCTGAAATATATCGCTATTTTAGCTATGGTGGGGACTTGTCAAACATGGAATTTATGCGCCCAAATGTCATTTACACCATTCTTCTGGGTGTTTTATCCATACATATACGAAGAAGCACATACATCAAGAACCCGGTCATTAAAACACTCCTGATTTTGATGCTGACTATACTCTGCGTGCCTGCTGACTGGGGCTGCACAGGCATGATGATCATCATCGTACTGGACTATTTTTATGGAAATTTTAAGAACCAGGCATTTGCATACTGCTTGATTGTCCTGTTGGATATGCAGGTCCTTACCATGCTCACACAACCGTTTTTCGGGCTGTTTTATGACCATACTTTTTACATAGACACGGAATTTTACCGGTATTCCATGGAGCAAGTCGGTGCGTTTATCCCCATAATTCTGTTGTCATTTTATAAAGGCAGCCATGGGCGGAAAAATAGATTCTCAAAATGGTTTTTCTATGTCTTTTATCCTGCCCATCTCTTGGTATTGGGATTTCTTCAAACCCTTTGATCGCCAAGAAGGTCATCTGCTTTCATGAGATGTCTCTTGTCTCTTTCTTTCCGCAAACGCCGGAAGCACAGGAGTCTTTCTCTGATGGGGCAGTTCCTTCCGGTGAGACAGCGTACACGCGCGCAGTCTCCTGCATAGAATGGGTCAGATCCTGAATGCTTGGAGGTACTCTCATGGAAAGTAATCATCCCGAATCGGTCACCATGACCGCTCGGATTCTGCGGGTCTGCCCCTGTGAGCTGCTGGTATGCGATCTGTGCACCTCCCAGGAAGTGCTGGTCCATACGCCGGAGGCCTGCTGCTTCCGCAAGGGCCAGCGGGTCTGCATCACCTACAACGGCGCGATGACCAACAGTCTCCCGCCGCAGATCACAGCTGACAGTATCTGCCGCCTCTGCGGCTGCTGAGCCCAACCGCAAAACGCGCCCCGTCCTTACTTGGGACGGGGCGCGTTTTGATACACAGAGCGCCGCTTACACGCAGCGCCAGGCGGTCTCCAGGGCCACCTTCATCATGTCGTGGAAGGTATCCTGCCGCTCCTGGGCAGAGAGGGCCTCCCCGGTGAAGATGTGGTCGGAGACGGTCAGCAGGGCCAGGGCCTTCTTGTGGCAGCCTGCGGCCACCCAGTAAAGACCGGCCGCCTCCATCTCCAGGGCCAGATGGCCCAGCTCCCGGGCCTTGGTGTTGATGGCCGGGTCGGGGTAATAGAAGTGGTCGCTGGTGTAGACCGGTCCCACCTTCACCGGTACCTGGAGACGCTTGGCCGCCTCCACGGCGTCGGAGAGCATACCGTAGTCTGCGGCGGCAGTCAGGTGGCCGGGCAGGCCGAAGGCGTCGCCGAAGCTGGAGTTGGAGGAGGCCGCCATAGCGATCACCACGTCCCGGACGTGGACATCCTCTCCCAGGCCGCCGGCGGAGCCGATGCGGATGATGGCCTCCACGCCGAACTGATTGTAGAGCTCCGTGGCATAGATCCCCATGGAGGGGATGCCCATGCCGCCGCCCATCACAGAGATCTTCTTGCCCTGATAGGTGCCGGTGTAGCCCAGCATATTGCGCACGGTGTTGAAGCACACCGGGTCCTCCAGATAGTTCTCAGCCACGAATTTGGCCCGGAGGGGGTCTCCCGGCATCAGCACCACCTTGGCGATCTCGGCGTTTTCCACGCTGATGCTGGCGGAAATCGAACTCTTGGTCATCTCATATACCATCCTTTCTGATCTGCGGGGCCTGGCCCCGGCGGAGGTTCTCAGTCAAACAGAGCCGCCAGGCTCTCCGTATAGGGGGCCCGGCAGATCCCCTTCTCCGTGACGATGCCGGAGATCAGGGTGTGGTCCGTCACATCGAAGGCGGGGTTGTAGCAGGGGATCTCCGGCAGGGCCATGGGCTCGGCGTACCACTTCTCCCGGATCTCCGCCGGGTCCCGGAGCTCGATGGGGATGTGGTCCCCGTCCGGGCAGCTGAGGTCGATGGTGGAGGTGGGGCCCAGGACATAGAAGGGGATGCCGTAGTGCTTAGCTAGGATGGCCACGCTGCTGGTGCCGATCTTGTTGGCGGCGTCCCCGTTGGCGGCTACCCGGTCGCAGCCCACAAAGCAGGCCTGGACCCAGCCGTTCTTCATGACCATAGAGGCCATGTTGTCGCAGATCAGCGTCACATCCACCCCGGCCTTGTGCAGCTCATAGGAGGTCAGTCTGGCCCCCTGGAGCAACGGCCTTGTCTCGTCGGCGAAGACGCGGAACTGCATCCCCCGCTCCCGGCCCAGCAGCAGCGGCCCCAGGGCGGTGCCGTAGCGGGAGGTGGCCAGGGGGCCGGCGTTGCAGTGGGTCAGCACGCCGTCGCCGTCGTGGATCAGGCTCAGCCCGTGCTCGGAGATGGCAAGGCACATGGCGATGTCCTCCCGGTGGATGGCCCGGCACTCCTCCCCCAGCCGCTCCAGGATCTCCGAAACGGCTCTGCCGGGGTCGGCGGTGACCACCTTCTCCATCCGCTCCAGGGCCCAGCTGAGGTTCACCGCCGTGGGCCGGGAGCTGTTGAGATAGGCCTTCTCCCGGCGGAACTGCTCCAAAAAGGCGTCATAGTCCGCCCCCTCCCACTGGCGAGAGAGCACATACATGCAGTAGCCCGCGCAGATGCCGATGGCCGGCGCGCCCCGGATCTGGAGCAGCCGGATGGCCTCATACATCTCCTCTCGGGTGCGGAGGGTCCGATAGACCGTCCGGTTGGGAAGCTCCGTCTGGTCCAGGATCACCACGCTCCGCTGGTCCTCTCCCAGATGGACATGGTCGCTGTAAGCTTCAATCATGGGTGTCTCCTCCCTTTGTTGTGTTCGTGCGCTGCCGGGCCAGCTGCTGATAAAAGCCGGTCATGGACCGCAGCGTCTCCGCCTGTTCCTCGCTCAGCTCCACGCCGCCCCCCAGGCGGTCCACGGCGCTGTAAATTTTGGCGGTCTGCTCCACCACCTCCAGCCGGTCAAAGGCGGACCAGAGGCTCTCACCCCAGGCCAGGGCCCCGTGGTTGGCCAGCAGCACCGCGCTGTGGTCCTGGAGAAAGGGCTCCACGCTCCGGGCCACGGCGTCGGTGGAGGGCATGGCGAACTCCGTCACCGGCACCTCCCCCAGTCCCAGGATCATCTCCGCCAGATACCGCTCCCGCAACGGCCGGCGGCAGATGGCGAAGGCCGTGGCCAAAGGCGGATGGGCATGGACCACCGCCTGGACGTCCGGCCGCCGCCGGTAGAGCATCCGGTGCATCCCACTCTCCGAGGAGGGGTGGCGGTCTCCCGCCAGCACGTTCCCCTCCAGGTCGCACACCACCAGCATCTCCGGCGTCATCCGGCCCTTTCCCACGCCGGAGGGGGTGATCAAAAGCCGATCTTCTCCCAGCCGGACAGAGACGTTTCCGTCGTTGCTCACCACATATCCCCGCTCATAGAGCAGATGGCACACCTGGCAGATCTCCTGGCGCAGCGTCTCCTCCCGTTCCATACAAACACCTGTCCTCTCTCCGGGCCCGGCCCGGCAAGCTTGTCAAAAAAGCCTCGCAGAGTTCGCCGCCCGCAGGCGGCGAAGAGCGTGAAATCATGTTCTGCCGGGGCCCTCAGTGCCATCCTCGCGGCACAGCCGCTGCGGCCTGTGCTAAAAATATGCCGCAGGCATATTTTTTTAACGCTGCGGCCTGGCAGAAAATACTTCTCGCGGAGCGAGCGTCGAATGGTCCGCCAAAGGCGGACCACCGAGGCGCAGAGCGCAGCGCGATCCCTTTTCAAAAAAGTGCTTGCACTTTTTTGACAGTCTCTCCGGGCCCGGCCCGGCGGCTTGCTACATTGATATATAACACAGACCGGCCCAAGATGGAAGGGCCTTCCTGCATTTTCTTCTCCGCCTTGTGTGAGTTTGTCACGGTACGCCCCCGGCGCATATGGTATCCTGACTTCATCAAAAACAGGAGGGAACTTCATATGCCGGAAGTGAAACGGAAGCGGCGGGCCCAGGTGGCCCAGGGGGACTGCGTGGCCTGCGGATGCTGCGTCAAGGTCTGCCCCGTGGGGGCCATCAGCGTCCATCGGGGGCTCTTTGCCCAGGTAGACAGCGCCAAGTGCGTCGGCTGCGGAAAGTGCTCAAAGGAGTGCCCCGCCAGCGTCATTACGATTCAGGAGGTATCCGCGTGAAACAGGGAAAAAAGTGGTATGACTATCTGTGGGTGGTGTCGCTGACCTACCTGGTGCTGGGTTTTTTCAACATCCTCTTCGCCTGGCTGGGGCTCCTTTGCTTCTTCATCCCCCTGATCATCTCCCTGGCCAAGGGAAACAAGGCCTACTGCAACCGCTACTGCGGCCGGGGCCAGCTCTTCGGGGTGCTGGGGGGCCGGTTTGGCCTGTCCCGGAAGCGGGATATTCCCAAGTGGATGAAGTCCAAGTGGTTCCGCTACGGGTTTTTGATCTTCTTCCTGACCATGTTCCTCCAGATGCTGTGGAACACCTGGCTGGTGTTCTCCGGCGCCCAGGACCTGCGCCAGGTGGTGACGCTGCTGTGGACCTTCAAGCTGCCCTGGCACTGGGCCTACCACGGCACGGTGCTCAGCGACGGCGTGGCTCAGTTCGCCTTCGGCTTTTACAGCGTCATGCTGACCTCCACGGTCCTGGGCCTGATCACCATGGTGCTCTTCAAGCCCCGGAGCTGGTGCGTCTACTGCCCCATGGGGACCATGACCCAGCTGATCTGCAAGGCCAAGAACCGCACCTGTGCCGACGTGCCTGACGCCGCCGGCCAGCCCTCTTAAACGGGTACTGTCAAAAAGCCCCTGTGGGCGCAAAAGTCTGCAAATAGCTTGAAAGGCCCCGCCGCAGTGATCTGCGGCGGGGCCTTTTGCTTTTTATCCCTCGTCCAGATTTTCCAGGGCCGGCCGGTCCAGCAGCTCGATAGCGCCCCGGGTCAGGCGCACCATCCCCTCGGTCTGGAAGTATTTCAGCATCCGGGTGACCACCTCCCGGGCGGTGCCCAGATGGGCGGCGATCTTCTCGTGGGTGATCTTCAGCGTCTCAGTCCCCTCCAGGCCGCTCTCTTCCAGCAGGAAGTGGGCCAAACGCTTGTCAAAGCTGGTCCACATGATCTGGGACACCAGCCACATCACGTCGGTAAAGCGGGTGGCCATCACCTCGTTGGTATAGTTGGCCACGGCGGCGTTTCGCTCCATCAGGGCCTTGTAGAAGTCCGTGGGGATCAGCCAGAAGACGGTCTCCTTCTCCGCGGAAATGGTGATGTCAAACTGGATGCTGTTCATCATGCAGGAGGCGGAAAACAGGCAGAAATCCCGGTCAAACAGCCGGTAGAGGGTGACCTCCCGGCCCTCCTCAGAGTTGATGTAGGCCCGCAGCTGGCCGGATTTGATCACCAGCAGGCCCAGGCAGTCCGCCGAGCCGTTGTGCAGCAGCGTCCCCTGGGGGACCGTCCGCAGACTGGCCGCCTGCTCCAGCGCCTGCTGGTCCGCCGGGGCCAGCTGATCCCAGACGGGAAAATAGTGTGACAGCTCCATGCTCTGCCTCCTCCGTCCGGCGTTCCGCCTCAGGGCGGCGCCGGCAATCTCTGATCCCGGACACACTCTGCCGGTTTTGATTCAGTATACTCCGTCAAAGCCCTTTCCGTCAACCATTCAGGCCCTTGAACGCCGGCGCTCCCCTCTTCGGCCGCATCCGATCCCATGGATATTCGCTTGCTCTGCACGGCTCCCCGCCTGTTCATCCTTCCCCATGCGCAAGCGCACGCCGGGAGTGCGCCGCCCCCGCCTGTCCGGAAAAGAACGCGCCGGACCCAGCCGAATATCGGCTGGGTCCGGCGCTTCTGGCACCCTCGACCAGACTCTAACTGGTGGCCTACCGCTTAGGAGTACGGCGTACCATTTCGTAGATTGTTCATACCATATCTTCCCGTGTTGTTTCTTCGCAAATTGTGCTGCTTGGAGGCAGGTCAATTTGCACAAATTCCCCTGAAATATGCTGCCTTACAACGGCTT
>CAUWNE010000027.1:0-28279 GCA_963560095.1 uncultured Dysosmobacter sp.
TTGATAGAATACCAAATCCCCTATCATTTGTCAATCCCTTTTTTCGATCTTTTTCGAAAAAAATCATCCGCGTGCCAAGAACACGCGGATGACCATATAGAAGCTGTCTTATACCCTCTATAATAAAGCCAAATATCCCGGGGGCAGTCTCTCATCCAAAGTAGGAGTGGGTCCCCTCCTGGATCTCAAACTCTGTCACCACGTTTCCGGCGCTGTCACAGCCGATGACCCAGGCCCGAAGACTGGAGTCATAGGGCCAGTCGGTGAGGGTGTGGGAAAACAGGAAGTGGCGATGGCCCTTCCACTCCAAAAAGTCCTCCGGCCCCGCCGTCAAGCTGGCCGCCTCCTCCCAATCTTCGGTCCCGTCCTCCTGGTAATCCACGCCCCGAAGGCTCACCGTCACGGTCTCGATGGCAGGGTCCATCACCCGGCCATAGTAACAGCAGACGGTCTCTTCCCGCTCATCCCGGTTCATGGTCATCTCCCCGGCATACAACGGCTCTCCCGTGGCGCAATCCAACGACCAGCCAAAGCCTCCCGTCCAGCCGTACACGGTCAGATAGGCGTCCGCAATGGTAACGGCGTTCTCTGCGGCGGTGAGATAGACCAGATGGGTCCGGTGGACCTCCGGGGTCCACAGCCGGTCCAGCACGGCCCCGTGGAGCGCGCCCTGGCGCTCCTCCACCTGCCGGATGCCCTGGATGGGCAGTAAGAATCCGATCTGAAGCAGATGATTCACCGCCAGCAGAACCAGCAGGAAAATCAGGAACCGCCGGGCCACCCACCGCTTCCGGGAATACAGCTTCTCCCGTTTCGGGGTCTCTTGCTTGTTCATGGCTCCACCTCCGGCAGCGGGATCTCCACGGCGATCTCCTCGCCGAATCGCTCATAGTGCAGTGTCACGTGGGTGTCCCCCGGCTGGATGGGGAGATAGCAGGTCGTATACCAGGCTGTGACCGTGCCGACATTCCCGCTCCTTACGGGCAACACATCCCCCCGCTGGTCCTCCAGACGCAGATTTGATACCAGCCGTTCAGACGCTACGCCGCCGGGGATGCGGTCGTAGACCGTCATGGCAAGACCTGCCACGGTCTCGCCCTCACGCTGGCCCACCGCTGTCCGGTAGACCCGCAGGATATCATTCCCCACAGGAATACGCACATCCGGGGACGTCTCCGCCGCCACCGTGCACGTCCAGCGCGGCTCCTCCGGCAGCAGCCGCGCCGCCACACTGCGCCAGAGCATGTACAGCATCCCCACCCCCATCAGGGACTGGATGCACAGCACGATGGTCAGCGCCACCGCCGCCCGGCTCAATAGTACCCATCCCCAGCCGGTGTACTGCTTGTTCAGCTCCCGGCCCACTTCCGCCGGGTCCCCCATCAGGGCCATCGTCCGCTCCTCTGCCAGGGGCTCGTCATACCCCAGGTCCAGCAGGGCGCAGATGTGGTCCTCCATGTGGCCGTCGATCTCCGCCCGGATGGCCCGGCGCTCGTCCTCCGTCACACGGCGCAAGGCGGCAAGCACCGTGTCCGTATACTCTCTTCTGGTCATGGTCAGGCCAGGTTCAGCCCCGGCGAGGACCGCAGCACCGCATTGACCGCGCTGGAATAACTCTGCCAGGACGCCGCCTCGCTCTTTAGAAAGGCGGCCCCCCGCCGGGTCAGATGGTAGTATTTCCGCATCCGACCTGTGGGAGCCTCCTGCTGATAGGCCTCTACCATTCCGTCCCGCTCCAGGCCGTGGAGCACCGGGTAGAGGGTGCCCTCCTTCATTTCAAAGGTGTGGTCCGAGCGGCGGGCCAGCTCCATGATGATCTGGTAGCCGTACATATCCTCTCCCGCCAGCAGGGACAGCACCAGCAGATGGGCATGGTCCATGGTCTGCTTTTTCATACCGATTCCTCCTCTTCTCCGGGGATAACCTCCCCCGCGTTATGTTCCCGGGCCTGTTCCAGGGCCTGAATCCGCTGCTCCAGCGCCTCGATCCGGTCCCCCTGGCTCTCCAGGGTCCGGATCAGCGCCGTCAGCACCAGGGCAGAGACCGCCAGCAGCACCCAAGCGTTTTGAAAAATCGGGGCAAAAAACAACATCACCCCGCAAATCACCAGACAGGTGAAAAAGGTCCCCCAAAAATTCTTCATGGTTCTCTCCCCTCCGGCATATACCTTGTATCTCTATGTATCTGTCCTCATTATACATAGTAATTCTAGGCATGTCAAGAAAAAAGCGCGGAGCGGCAAAGGTCCGCTCCGCGTCAGGCTTATTCCGATGCTTCCACGCCCAAAAGCTCCCGGCCGTAGCCGCAGAGATAGGGGGCCATCCACTCATAGGTGACGTGGAAGGACTGGGTCCCAAAGCCATAGGGCGCCAGCTCATAGGGGGAGAAGGCCACGGTCATCCCTGTCTCGTCAAAGGACACGGCGGTGGTGCTCCAGTTGGCGGCGATCTCCCGGTAGTCCTCCCAGTAATACTCCGCCGGGATCAGTCCGTCCCCGTCCGGCTCTCCGGCCCGGCGGATGATCTCCTCAGTCACCGCGCCTTGCAGCTCCTGATTCTCCTCCAGGGCGTGAGGCTCAAAGAAGGCCCCGGTCTCCAGATCAAAATTCCAGCTCAAAAGCCAGGTGTTGGGATGGGCCGCCCCCTGGATGTAACTGTAACAAAGGCCGGACACACTGACCATCCGATCGGTCTGGTATACCGTGCAGTCCATCTCCAGCACATACCCCACCGTCCAGGGAATGTCCTCGCTCCGGTGCCACTCCAGATCCTCCCGGGCCTCCTGGGTCAGGTCCTGAAAATCCTCCGCTGCGGCCCAGGCCTCAAACCGCTCATTAAAGGCCGCCGCCACCTCCAGCGCCCGTGTCTCCGCCGCTGTGGCGGCCTGGGTGATGGCGCTCCCGTCACCCCGGAGGGGCGTCATCTCCGGCAGCAGATAGCGATAGCGCACCAGGGGCACGCCGTCCTCTGTCTGGGAGGCATCCTCCCAGGCAGCAAGCTCCACCTGATATTGAATGGTCTCTTCCGGTGCCGCCGGCGGCAGCATGGCGGCCGGGGGAAGGGGGGACGCCTGCACCGATATCGCCGAGCTGGAGGCGCAGGCCGTCAGCACCAGGGACATCATCACAGCAAGTAACGTGGTCATGGGTCGCTCCTTTCTAAAGGGGGGCCTCACAGGATCACAGGCCCCTCTCTCCAGGCACTGCCGCCTGCGGCGGCAGCCAGATCGGGATAGGCCAGGGCATAGAGGTCCGCGGCCCGGGCCTCCTTCTCAAACAGCGCCTGAGCCTCCGGGCTCAATCGCCGGACGTCCGCAGACTTGGTCAAAACCGGCCTGTCGGCGCTCGTTCGCATCTGGGCCAGCAGGGCCCGTCCAGTCTCATTGGCGGCCAGCACCCGCAGATAGGGCACCTCCGCCGGGATCTGGCCGGGAGTCAGCCCCAGGTAAGCCCACAGGATCATCCGCCTCAGTCTGGCGTGGGCATAGCGCTTGGTCTTGGCCGCCGTCAGCACCCCCTCCAGGGTGGGGGCGGTCCGGGCGGCCTGAAAGAGCCGGTTCCCCAGCCCCTCCCGACCGCTGTCCAGGGCGGCGAACTCCTCCGCCGTCATGGTCCGCAGCCGGGCCAGGATCGCCCGCTCACAGGTCTTTCCAAAGACCGGGGCCCGGCCGGCAGCCTCCTCGGCAAGATAGGCCCGTCCCATGGCCGGGGTCATCAGGGCCAGGGCCCGGTCCCGTTCCCCCCGCTCCAGCAGCCCCCGGATGGCGGTGGCGGAGGGATGCTCCCCGCCGGCAAGATCGCTGTCATGGGGGTCCCCGGTCCGGCGGACCGTCAGGGGCCGGATGGCGGAGCCCCGGCGCAGCAGGGCCTTGCAATACTCCACCCCCAGGTTGTTGTTGGGACTCTCCAGCAAAGCGCCCCGCTCTGGGCCCAGCAGCTCCTCCACCGCCTCCTGGCGGCAGGCGGCAAATGGCGTCCCCCGGTCCAGCCGGCAGCGCAGGGCCGTCTGATAGTCCGGAGAGAGCAGGCACGACGCCGTCTCCAAAAGGGCGTCGGCGTCGCCGCACTCGCTGCCAAAGGCCAGATAGGCCGCCACGCCGGTGTGGGCCAGCACCGCCGCGCCGCCGTCGGCAAAGGTCTCCGCCGAGCTGACGGCCCAGGGAAGAGGCAGCTCCAGCACCAGGTCCACGCCGCTCTCCACAGCGGCCCGGGCCCGGGCCTGCCGGCCCAAAATGGCAAAATCCCCCCGCTGGACGAAGTTGCCGCTCATCACGCCGATCACAGCAGTATCCCGGCCCAGGCGGGCCCGGGTCTCCTCCACCAGGCGCAGATGGCCGGAGTGCATGGGATTATATTCTATAATCATACCCGCAGCTTCCACAAAGTTCACCCCTAACTGATGACAAAAAAGTGACATTTCGGTAAAAATGGCGGTTGCCACAAAAAAAAACTCTGGTATAATGTGGTTTAGAATCCCCTGGGAGGGGGACTCTGATTACTATTTATTTTATAGGATTTGCGGGGCCGCCGCAAGAGGCATTCCCGCGAAAGAAGAGGAGACGGTTACCATGAATATTCTGGTCATCAACGCTGGCAGTTCCTCCCTGAAGTATCAGCTCCTGAATCCCGAGACCGGTGAGCTGCTGGCCAAGGGCCTGTGCGAGCGCATCGGCATCGACGGCAAGTTCACCTATAAGCCCCAGGTGGAGGGCAAGGAGGTGCTGGACGCTGTGGACGTGGCCATGCCCACCCATTCCGAGGCCATTCAAGCCGTGCTGGACGCCCTGGTGGACAGCAAGAACGGCGTCATCAGCTCCATGGCTGAGATCGACGCGGTGGGTCACCGGGTGGTCCACGGCGGCGAGGCCTTCGCCGGCTCTGTCCGCATTACCGACGAGGTCATGAAGGCCCTGGAGGACTGCATCCCCCTGGCGCCTCTGCACAACCCCGCCAACATCACCGGCATCAACGCCTGCACCGCCGTCATGGGCAAGGATGTGCCCCAGGTGGCCGTGTTCGACACCGCGTTCCATCAGACCATGCCCGCCAAGGCCTATCTCTACGCCCTGCCCTACGCCTACTATGAGACCGACAAGGTCCGCCGCTATGGCTTCCACGGCACCAGCCACAAGTATGTCTCCGGCCGCGCCGCCGCCATGCTGGGCAAGAAGCCCGAGGAGCTCAAGCTGATTTCCTGCCACCTGGGCAACGGCTCCTCCATTGCCGCTGTGGACGGCGGCAAGAGCGTGGACACCTCCATGGGCTTCACTCCCCTGGCAGGTCTGCCCATGGGCACCCGCTCCGGCGATCTGGATGCCGGCATTCTCCAGTACCTGATGAACAAGTACAACATGAGCATCGACGACATGCTCAATGTCCTGAACAAGAAGTCCGGCGTGGAGGGTCTCTCCGGTGTCAGCTCTGACTTCCGGGATCTGGAGAACGCCGCCGCCGAGGGCAACGAGCGGGCCCTGCTGGCGGAGGAGAAGTTCGCCTATGAGGTGAAGAAGTACGTGGGCGCTTATGCGGCCGCCATGGGCGGCGTGGACGCCATCATCTTCACCGCCGGCGTGGGTGAGAATGATAAGGCCATCCGCTCCATGGTCTGCCAGGGCCTGGAGTATATGGGCGTGAAGCTGGACGCCGAGGCCAACAACGTCCGCGGCAAGGAGACCGTGATCTCCACCCCCGACTCCAAGGTGAAGATCCTGCTGATCCCCACCAACGAGGAGCTCATGATCGCCATGGACACTGCTTCCATCGTCAAGGGCTGATCGCTTTCAAACAAAACGGCAGGCGGAACGAATTCGTTCCGCCTGCTGTTTGTTTCGTTTTCAGAAGCTCCGGTCTTCTTTCCGCCGTCACTTGACAGCGTTGACCTCCTCAAAGGCCTTCACCACGCTCTCCTCCGGAGCCTTGGTCGCCAGGCTGACCACCACGATCACCAGGGTCGCCACAGCAAACGCCGGCAGCAGCTCATAGATATCCCAGGCGCCGCCGATGGGCCGCACGCAGAACTTCCAGATAAACACCATCACGCCGCCGGCCACCAGACCTGCCAGAATACCCTGGCGGTTGCTCCGCTTCCAGAACAGGGCGCACAGCATAGCCGGTCCAAAGGTCGCGCCAAAGCCGGCCCAGGCAAAGGACACGATCTTAAACACGTTGCTGTCCGGGTCCGCCGCCAGGAAAATGGCGATCACAGCGATCACCACCACGGTGAGCCGGGCGATCCGCATATTCTGTTTCTCTGTCAGCTTGATGCCAAACACATGCTGCACGATATTCTCAGAGAAGGCAGAGGATGCCGCCAGCAGCTGACTGTCAGCCGTGGACATGGTCGCCGCCAAAATACCCGCCAGGATGCAGCCCGCCACGATGGCCGGGAAAATGCCATAGCGGGACAGCAAATCGGACATCCGCACGATCACCGTCTCTGTGGCGCTGCCCTCCAGGAAGGGAATCCGGCCTGCATTGGATACCGCATGGCCCACGATGCCGATAAAGACCGCCACACCCATGGAGATCACCACCCATACAGAGGCGATCCGGCGGGAGATCTTCAGTTCCTCCTCATCCCGAATAGCCATGAAGCGCACCAGGATATGGGGCATTCCGAAATACCCAAGTCCCCAGGCCATCATGGAGATGATCCGGATCATACCATAGGGGGCCGCATTTCCGGTGGAGACATTATAGGTCTGGCTAAAGCTCAGGTATCCGGGCAGAGACCGGGCATGCTCCAAAACCGCGTCCATACCGCCGGCCTGGACCACGCCGAACACCACAATGATGCAAAGGGCAATGGTCATGATGATGGACTGGATCAGATCCATCGTCGCCACGGCGCTGAATCCGCCCACAGAGGTATAGCTGATGATGACGATGGCGCCGATCACCACAGCCAGCATATAGTCCCAACCAAACAGACTGTTGAAGAGCTTGCCGATGGCCGCCAGGCCGGAGGCCACATAGGGCACAAAGAACACCAGAATGATCAGCGCGGAGATGCACATGATCACAGGCTTTTTCTCGCCGTACCGTTTGGAGATAAAGCTGGGGATGGTGATGGCGTCCAGCTTCACGCTGTACCGCCGCAGCCGCTTGGCCACCAGCAGGAAGTTCAAGTAGGTGCCGAAGGCCAGGCCGATGGCCGTCCAGCTGGCGTCGGCCACGCCGCTGAGGTAGGCCAGCCCCGGGATGCCCATCAGCAGGTAGCTGCTCATATCCGAGGCCTCGGCGCTCATGGCGGTGACCAGCGGGCCCATGCCCCGGCCGCCCAGGTAAAAGCCCTCGGCGCTCTTTTTGCTTCTCCGGCCGATCATCACGCCGGTGACGATCACGAAGCAAAGATACAGGATGATCGTCGCCATAATACAGATCTGTGCGCTTGTCATGGTAAATACTCTCTCCTTTTCACACTCAATGGCCCTACTATACCACACTTTTCATCAGAACAAAATACAGAACGATGTATAGAATTCATTCTGTACATCGTTCTTCATTAAAAGCTATATAGATTGATATTTCTGAAAAATTTAACTGTACGTTTTTTAGAATCAACTCTGCCCGAAAAAGAAATCTCTTGTTCAGACCGCCCGATAGCTCTCCAAAAACATTGGCGTCACACTGTCAGTATAGGCCACCAGAGAGTACTCCCCGCCGCACAGGCACCAGTCATACAGCAGCGCCCGTTCCCACAGGGCATAGGCCTTGACGATCTCATTCACCGTCCGGTCGCCGCGCAGCTCGCCTGCCCGCTGCCCCTGGGCAATGATCTGGCGCAGGAGTTTAAAATAGGTGCGGTTCCGGTCCAGCAGGTGCTTCTCTCCCCGGGCCAGCAGCTGCGTGGACAGCAGCCGGGAGAGCAGGTCGATGGAAACGCCCCCATCGATCATGGCGAACAGCTCGTGGTTGAGATAGATCAGCTTCTCCATGGCGTCCAGCGTGGGGTCCATCACCTCCATCAGCTCCTCATACTTCTCGTCGAACACGGCGGCCAGGGTGCCCATCAGCTCGTCCTTGCCCTTAAAATAGTGGTAGAAGGAGCCCTTGGAGGTCTCAGACTCAAAGACGATATCCTCCACCGTGGTCTCCTCATAGCCCTGCTCGTAAAAGAGCTTCCAGGCCGCCGCAATAATGCGGCCCTTCGTATTTCTGCTGTTCTTTCTTGCCATCGCCGGGCCTCCTGCGTCCGTTTTCCCCTATCATACCGGCTTTTTCCCGATAAATCAAGGGTAGAGCTCCCTCGCCGCCGCAGGATCTGCAAGCTTTTGAGCACCTTTTCCTGTTTCCATGGGCGTTTCATGCTGTTATAATGAGAGCATCTGAGTGATTCAGGAGGGATGGCCTTGCGCTTTTGGAAGATGAACGGCGCTGGAAACGACTTCATCATACTGAACAATCTGGAAGAGCACCTGCCTCACGAGGCGCTTCCCAGCATCGCCAGGGTCCTGTGTGAGCGGCACCTGTCCATCGGGGCCGACGGACTGATGGTGGTGGACGCGCCCACCCAGGGCGGCGATTACCGGATGCTCTTTTACAACAGCGACGGCAGCATCGGCGAAATGTGCGGAAACGGCGCCCGGTGCATCTGCCGCTACGGCTTCGAGACTGGCCTGGCCGGAGAGCGGCAGACCGTGGAGACCACCGCCGGCATCGTCACCGGAGAGCAGATCGACCGCCGTCTCTACCGCATCCGCCTCAACGATCCCACCACCGTCACCCTGGACTTCCCGGTGGAGGTGGACGGCGTCACCTGGCCCTGCGCCTATGTGGAGCTGGGCGATCCGGGACTTCCCCACGCCGTGGTGCCCTATGCCGGTCTCCGGGATGCCGATCCCAACGCGCTGCGGGAGCTGGGCCGAAAGCTCCGCTGGCACCCCGCCTTCCCCAAGGGAGCGAATGTGAATTTCTACGAGTTCACCGGACCGGACACGGTCTATGAGCGGACCTTTGAGCGGGGCGTGGAGGACTTCACCTACGCCTGCGGCACCGGCACCGGCTCTGTGGTCACCGTCCTGACCCTGATGGGAACGGTCAGCGGACGGCAGGTCGCGGTGGATATGGCCGGCGGCCGCCTGATCGTTGACGCGGAGCAGACCGGCTCCCGGATCTCCAACCTGTATCTCACCGGCCCCACCAACATCGTCTGCAAGGGAGAGGTCACCGACGAGGACCTGCTCCCCATTCAACCCTGTGTGTGAAAATAAGGAGGAACCCGTTATGAAGGCAAAATCTGTCGCGAAAAACTACCGCTTCCTGGCCATCATGATCGGCGCCATGGTCATCGGCGCCATCCTGGGCTGGGTCTGGCCCGTGGTCAAGGACGCCGACGGCAACGTGCTCCAGGCCGGTGCCACCGTGCTCAAGCCCATCGGCACCGTGTTCATCAACATGATGTTCTGCATCGTGGTGCCCCTGGTGTTCGCGTCCATCTCCAGCGCCGTGGCCAACATGAAAAGCCGCAAGCGGGCCGGCAAGATCATGGGCACCACCGTGGCGACCTTCGTGATCACCGGCGCCATCGCCGCCGTCATCATGTTCGTTCTGGTCAAGCTCTTTCCCCCGGTGCTGACGCCCTGGGCAGAGCTCCCCTCTGAGGAGATGGGCAGCTACGCCACCATGAGCGAGATGCTGGTCAACTTCTTCACCGCCGAGGACTTTGTCGGCCTGCTCAGCCGCAAGGCCATGCTCCCCCTGATCGTCTTCTCCCTGCTCTTCGGCTTTGCCGTGAACCTCAACGGCGGCCAGGACACCCCCGTGGGCAAGTTCCTGGAGGACCTGACCAACGTGATGCTGAAATTCGTCCACATCGTCACCTACTACGCCCCCATCGCCTTCCTGGCCATCTTCGCCGATCTGGTGGCCACCTACGGCTCCCAGGTGATCGAGAACTACGGCCGGGCCCTGGCGCTGTACTATCCCCTGTGCTTTATCTACATCTTCACCGCATGGCCCCTCTTCGCCCGCTTCGGCGGCGGCAAGGGCGCTGTAAAGGCCATGTTCCAGCATGTCGCCAAGCCCGCCATCGTGTCTCTGGGCACCTGCTCCTCCGTGGCCACCA
The DNA here is from genome assembly GCA_963560095.1 of uncultured Dysosmobacter sp. GTDB lineage: Bacteria > Bacillota > Clostridia > Oscillospirales > Oscillospiraceae > Oscillibacter. Next base: position 10,065 of record CAUWNE010000027.1, read on the forward strand.
TCCCCACCAATATGGAGGAGGCCGCTGACACCGGCATCTCCAAGGACGTCAGCGATATGGTCCTGCCCCTGGGCGCCACCATGCACATGGACGGCTCCTGCTTCTCCTGCGTGCTGAAGATCGCCTTCGTCCTGGGCGTCTTCGGCCAGGACCTGGGCTTTGGCATGCTGATCCCCGTGGTGCTGGTTGCCGTGCTGTCCTCTGTTGGCATGAGCGGCGTCCCCGGCGGCGGCTACATCGGCGAGTACATCATCTGCTCCATCTTCTTCCCGGAGCAGATCGAGGTGGCCTTCCCCATCCTGGTGGCCATTGGCAACCTGGTGGACCCCCCCGCCACCATGATCAACGCCGCCGGCGATTATGTGGTCTGCTACATCGTCTCCCGGTTCGTGGACGGCAAGAACTGGTTCCAGAAGGCCCTCTCCGGTAAGAAGGCCAACGCCTGATCTCCTGCCATGCAGGCCCCCTCACCCATAGGAAACATGTATTCGGCCTGCCGATCCGCCGGGGATCCCCAAAAAGTCCTGAAATACCAGCGAGAGCCTGCATCCAATGGATGCAGGCTCTCGTTTTTCGATATGCTCAATCCAGCACCTGGACCGCTGCGCCCAGGACTCCATCGCCGATATAGACGCTCAACGTCCCGTCGATCTCTCCCTCCCAGATGTGGTCATAATCCGGCAGGGCCGCCGTCAGCTTCTGGCGGACCAGCTTCATCTCCTCCGGCGCGCCGCCGTTGGCCACCGCCAGATTATAGCGTTTGTGGCTGCCGCAGGCCTTCACCGTCAGCTCCACCAGCTTGTCCATCACCTGGTTCCGTCCCCGGACCTTGGCCACCGACTGTAACTGCCCGTCCTCAGCAAAGGTGATCACCGGCTTGATCTGTAACAGTGTGCCCGCCGTGGCCGCCACCTTGCCGATCCGTCCGCCCTTTTGCAGATATTCCAGCGTGTCCACCGAGAAAAAGGGTGACGCGCCCGCGATCAGCTGGGGAGCCCGGCGCTCCGTCAGCTCCTCCCAGCTCATGCCGTTTTCGATGTCCTCCGCCAGCTGCAACACAGTCATGCCCTGGCCCAGAGAGCCGCTGAGGGAGTCAAACACCCGGACCGGGAAGGACTCTCCGCACTCCTCTGCCACCAGCCGCACCAGGTTGTAGGTGCCGGACAGGCCGCTGGAGAGCATCACGGCGATGATGCCGTCATATCCGGCGGCAAAAATCTCTTTCAGCACCCGCACGATCTCCTCACCGGAGGGCAGGGATGTCTGGGGCAGCTCGCCGGCCCGCAGACGGCGGTAAATATCTGCGCCGTGGATATCCACGCCATCGGCATACTCGCCGTCCGCGCAGAGGATCCGCAAAGGCACCACAAAAATAGAATGATCCGCAGCGTCCTGCGGGGACAGATCCGCGCAGGAATCCGTCAAGAGGGCGATTTTCTGTGGCTGCATAGTACACGCTCCTTCATCAGTGTCTCCTAAAGATAAAAAGTATTATCCCACAAGTCGGCTCAAACTGCAAGAACTATCCGCTCTCCTGCCCGAAAAACGAGCCGGAGACCGCCTCAGGCGGCCTCCGGTCAATCAAAACAGCGTCAGCTGGCTGGTCTCCGCCATCCCGGCGAAGGCCCCCAGGGACTTGAGCTGCTCAATGTGGGTCTTGGAGAGCTTATTGCAGCACATGGCAAACTCCTCAACGGAGATAAACTCCTTGCCCGCCCGCTTCTCCACGGTATCCAGCGCCGCCGCCTCACCCAGGCCGTGGACGGAGACAAACGGCGGCAGCAATCCGCCCTCCGTCACCAGGAACTTGGTGGCGTCGGATTTGTAGATGCTGATGGTGTCAAAGTGGAAGCCCCGGAGATAAAATTCATAGCAGACCTCCAGGGTGGTCAGCAGGTTCTGCTCCACTGCGGTGGCGTCCTTGTTGTTCTCGATCTCCCGGATCTTCCGCTTTACAGCGTCCATGCCGGCGCAGCAGTATTCAGCATCAAAGGCCTTGGCCCGGACGGAAAAGAACGTGGCGTAGAAGGCCAGGGGCTCATGGACCTTATACCAGGCGATGCGGAAGGCCATCATCACGTAGGCCACCGCGTGGGCCTTGGGGAAGAGGTAGCCGATCTTGGCCAGGGAGTCGATGTACCACGCCGGCACGTCATGGGCCTCCATGGCCTCCACCCAGCCCTCGTCAAAGCCGCCCTTTTTCACCTTTCCCTTTCGGACCTTCTCCATGATCTTGAAGCTCATCTTCGGGTCCAGCCCCTTGGAGATCAGATACAGCATGATATCATCCCGGCAGCCCACCGTCTCCAAAACGGTGGCCGTACCGCTGACGATCAGATCCCGGGCGTTGCCCATCCACACGTCGGTGCCGTGGGAAAAGCCGGAGAGCCGGACCAGGGTGTTGAAGTCCTTGGGCTGGGTGTCGATGAGCATCTGCCGGGTGAACCGGGTATTGAACTCCGGGATGGCCACAGCCCCGGTGGGGCCCAGGATTTCGTCATTCTCATAGCCCAGGACCTTGCTGGAGATGAAGATGGACATGGTGTCCGGGTCATCCAGCGGGATATCGTGGGGGTCCACCCCGGTGAGATCCTGCATCATCCGGACCATGGTGGGGTCATCGTGGCCCAGCATGTCCAGCTTCAAGAGGTTATCCTCCATGGAGTGATATTCAAAGTGGGTGGTGATGGTGTCGGAGTCGTCGGCGTCCGCCGGGTGCTGGACCGGGCAGAAATCCTCCATCTCCAGATCGTCCGGCACCACCACCAGGCCGCCCGGATGCTGGCCGGTGGTCCGCCGAACGCCCACGCATCCCAGCGTCAGGCGGTTCTCCTCCGCCCGGCCCGCCGTGATGCCGTTCTCCTCCAGATACTTTTTCACAAAGCCGAAGGCGGTCTTCTCCGCCAGGGTGCCGATGGTGCCGGCCCGGAACACCTGGGTCTCGCCGAACATCTCAATGGCGTGGCGGTGCGCCCGGGCCTGATATTCACCGGAGAAGTTCAGGTCGATATCCGGCACCTTGCCGCCGCCAAAGCCCAGGAACGTCTCAAAGGGGATGTCAAAGCCATCCTTGACATACTGGGCGCCGCACACCGGGCAGACCTTGTCCGGCATGTCCGCGCCGCAGCCATAGGAACCGTCCAGGATGAACTCGCTGTTTTTGCACTGGGGGCAGCGGTAGTGGGGCGGCAGGGAGTTGACCTCCGTGATGCCGGACATATAGGCCACCAGAGACGAGCCCACCGATCCCCGGGAGCCCACCAGGTAGCCGTTTTCCAAAGACCGCTGGACCAGCTTCTGGGCCGACATATACACCACGTCATACTTGCCCAGGATGCCGCCCAGCTCCACGTTCAGCCGGTCCACGATCAGCTGGGGCGGGTCCTCGCCGTAGAGCCGGTGGACCTTCTCCCACACCAGCCGGTTCAGATCCTCCTCGGAATTCTCCAGGCGCGGCGGGAACAGATCCTTGGGCAGCAGCGGGAAGGTCTCCACCATGTCGGCGATCCGCCGGGGGTTGGTCACCACCACCTCCCGGGCCTTTTCCTCGCCCAGATAGGAGAATTCCTCCAGCATCTCGTCGGTGGTCTTGAAGTAGATGGGCAGCGGCTCATTGGCGTCCGGGAACTTTTTGGAGGCCAGCAGAATGTGCCGGTACACCTCGTCCTCCGGCTCCAGGAAGTGGACGTCGCCGGTGGCGCACACCGGCTTTCCCAGCTCCTCGCCCAGGCGGACAATGGTCCGGTTGAACTCCCGCAGATCCTCCTCAGAGCGAACGTCGCCGTTTCGCAGCATGAAGGCGTTGTTGCACAGGGGCTGGATCTCCAGATAGTCATAGAACTCCGCGATCCGCCGCAGTTCCTCCCAATCCTTGTGGTCCGCCACTGCCCGGAACAGCTCTCCGGCCTCGCAGGCAGAGCCCACGATGACCCCCTCCCGGTGCTCCCGCAGCAAACTCTTGGGGATAATGGGCACCCGCTTGAAATACTTGAGGTTGGAGGCCGAGATCATCTTATAGAGATGCTTGAGGCCCACCTTGTTCTGGGCGATCAGGATGATATGCTTGGGATGGCGCTTGGCCTTTCCGGCCAGGGGCCGGAGCTTCTCCATCTCGCCGTTCACCGCCTGGAGGGTGGTGATCCCCCGCTGGCGCAGCATCTCCCAGAAGGGGATCAGCATATAGCCCACCGTGGCGGCGTCGTCGCTGGCCCGGTGGTGGTTGAAGGCGGGCAGATCCAGCCGCTCCGCCACGATATCCAGCTTGTGCTTGTTCAGGTCCGGCAGCAGATTCTGGGCCAGGATCAGAGAGTCCACATAGGTGGGGTGGAACTCCAGTCCCACCTGGCGGCAGCCCGCCCGGATGAATCCGATGTCAAATTCCGCGTTGTGGGCCGCCAGGGGCCGCCCGTCCACAAACTCCAAAAACTCCGTCAGCGCCTCTTTCAGGGAGGGCGCGTCCCGGAGCATCTCATCGGTGATGCCCGTCAGGCCGATGATCTCCGGCGTCAGCCGCCGCCCCGGGTTCACAAAGGTCTGGAACCGCTCGCCGATCTCCCCGTTTTTAAGCACCACCGCGCCAATCTCCGTGATGGTCTCCCGGTCCACCTTCAATCCGGTGGTCTCGATGTCAAAGCAGACGATCTCGCCCTCCAAGGGCTGGTCCTGGCCGCCGTGGACCGCGATCCGGTCGTCCACATCGTTGACAAAGTAGCCCTCCACGCCGTAGAGGATCTTGATCTTGTCCCCGGCGGCGTGCCAGGCGTCCGGGAAAGACTGGGCCACGCCGTGGTCTGTGATGGCAATGGCGGGATGGCCCCAGCGGATGGCCTGCTGAATGACCTCCTTGGTGTCCGTCAGCGCGTCCATATTGCTCATTTTGGTGTGCAGGTGCAGCTCCACCCGCTTTTCCTCGGCGGTGTCCTCCCGGCCCTTGTGCTCCGCTGCCTGGATGTGATAGGGATTAAGCTGGATATCCTTGCCGTCCCAGGTGGGCTCCATCTTGCCCTGGACCCGCAGCCACATCCCGGGCTTGACGGCGCTCTCCAGCGCCTGGGCCTCCTTGGCCGTCAGGTTCTTTTGGACCGTGACGGAATTGGTATAGTCCGTCATGTCAAAGCTCAGCCGCCACATCCCCGGCCGCCGGGTCTCCCGGCACTCAAAGGCAAAGACCTTGCCCTCCACCGTGGCGGTGCCCATTTTCAGGTTCAGGTCCTTCATCGGGCCGGGCCGGGCCTTGATGGGATTGCCCATCAGCACCTTGCCACCCTTGCCGCCGCTCTGGCCGCCCCTGGGCCGGTCTGCGGCGGGAGATGCCGGCGCAGGCTCCGCCCGGCACGTCACGGCGATCTCCACCTGTGCAAGGCCATACACCTCCCGGATGGCCTGCCGGATCTCTTCCAGCTCCTCCTCTGCCAGCGGCAGCTTCACCAGCAGCTCCAGGGCCATGGTCATGGCCCCCTGGTCGATGCGGGCGCCTTTCAGCACAGCGCCCGCCAATTTCAGCCGCAGCTCTCCGGAGAGGCGCAGCTCGGTAAACATTTCAAAAAAGGGAATATCTCTGGACATATGACCCCCCGCTTAAAATAAGGAATCAGGAATGGAAGCGCCTCCCCGAAGGGCAGGCGGCCAACGCCTGTCCGCCGTTCGGCGGGGCGCTCCATTCCCAACTCCTGATTTCTGATTCTTTTCGCTCAGAGCTTTTCGATCTCCTCCAGCAGCCGGTCTACCAGCTGCTCCTGGGGGACCTTGCACAAGATCTCTCCCTTTCGGAAGATCAGCCCCTCGCCCTTGCCCCCGGCGATGCCGATATCGGCGGCGGCCGCCTCGCCGGGGCCGTTGACCGCACAGCCCATCACTGCCACGGTGATGTTCTTTTCACACCCTGCCAGCCGCCGTTCCACCTCTTCCGCCATGGGAATGAGATCGATCCGGGTCCGGCCGCAGGTGGGGCAGGCGATCAGGTTCACGCCGTCGCGCCGCAGCCCCGCCGCTTTCAGGATCTTCTGGGCGGCGTAGATCTCCTCCACCGGGTCCGCCGTCAGCGTCACCCGGATGGTGTCTCCGATCCCCAGGCACAAAAGCCCCCCGATGCCCATGGCCGACTTCACCAGTCCCATAGAAGGCGTGCCCGCCTCGGTGACGCCCAGGTGGAGGGGATAGTCTGTCTGCTCCGAGAGCAGCCGGTAGGCCGCCATGGTCAGCGGCACATCCGAGCATTTCACAGAGATGCAGATCTCGTCAAAGTCGAACCGGTTCAGCAGCGCCACATGGCCCATGGCGCTCTCCACCAAAGCCTCGGCGGTGACGCCGCCGTACTTCGCCCGCAGCTCCTTTTCCAAGGAGCCGCCGTTGACGCCGATGCGGATGGGGATGTTCCGCCGGCGGCAGGCCTCCGCCACCGCCCGGACCTTCTCCTCCCCGCCGATGTTGCCGGGATTGATCCGCAGGGCGTCGATCCCCCGCTCCGCGCAGGTCAGGGCGTACTGATAGTTGAAGTGGATGTCGGCGATCAGGGGAATGGAGATCTGCTCCTTGATCTTGTCCACAGCCTCCGCCGCCGCCTGGTCCGGAATGGCCACCCGGATGATCTCACATCCGGCCTCCTCCAACCGGCGGATCTGGGCCACCGTAGCCGCCACATCGTCGGTCTTCGTATTGCACATGGACTGGATGGACACCGGAGCGCCGCCGCCCACGGCCACGCCGCCCACCATCAGCTTTTTCGTCATGATACTTCCTCCTTCACCAGGGCATACAGGCAGGAATCCAGGATCTCACCGTCCTTGCAGACGCTCTGGCGCAGCACGCCCTCCAGGGTAAAGCCCGCCTTTTCCAGCACCCGCCGGGACCCGGTATTCCGGGCAAAGGGCTGGGCCTGTATGCGGACAATATCCAACCGCGCAAAGGCCTCCCGGCAAAGCTCCTCCACAGCGGCGGTCATGATGCCCCGGCCCCAGAAGGGCACGCCCAGCCAGTACCCCAGCTCGCCGCTTTTCCGAAACACATCGACGCCCAGGCAGACCTCCACGCTTCCAACGGCCTGCCCGTCTTCCACAATGGCCCGACAGAGCCGTCCCGCTCCCTCCTGTCGGATGCACTCGGCGATATAGGCACGAGCATTCCCCTCCGTATAGGGGTGGGGAAAGAAATCCCTTAGATCCGCCGCTACCCGCGAGTCCGCGGCATACCGGGCCAGAGCCTCCGCATCCTGTTCCTGCCATGGTCTGAGCAAATACATCTCGCCTCCCTCCTCTCTACCGGATCAGCTTCCACACGTCCTGGAGCGTCACCAGCAGCATAAAGCCCATCAGCACCACAAAGCCGATGGTATTCACCGCCGCCTGATACTTCTCCGGGACACGCCGCTTGAACAGCAGCATCGCCACGGCGTCCACCAGCAGGAAGAAGATCCGCCCGCCGTCCAGCGCCGGGATGGGCAGCAGATTCATCACCGCCAGGTTCACCGCCAGCAGCGCGGCAAAGTAGAGAATCTGCCGCCAGGCAGCTCCGGCCGTCTCCGCCGAAGCGCCCACCTCTGTGATGGTGGACACGATCCCCACCGGCCCGCTCAGGTCCTCCATAGAGGCCCCGCCGCTGACCAGCTGCACCAGGCTGAACCAGACCATCTGGACAAAGTCCAGCGTCTGATACCAGGCATAGCGGATGCGGGAGAGGAATGTGGCCTCATTGACATGGGCCCCCACATACAGGCCAAAGCCCGTATAGGTCTTCCCATCGCTGTCGGTATAGGTCTGCCGGGTCATGGGAAAGTCCTCCAGCACCACCTTCTCCCCGTCCCGGATCACCTCCAGGTCGATGGTCTCGCCCTGGTGGTAGGAGAGGAAGAGCGACGCGTCGCCCCGCAGATACGTGCGGTAGCCGTCGATCTTATAAAACTGATCGCCCTCCATCAATCCGTTCTCTCCGCTCAGGGCAAATTCCGGGGCAAAGCCGCTGATCTCGTCGGTATAAAATGCGGTGGCCCCGGCATACAGGCCCAGGACGATCACCAGTCCCAGCAGGAAATTCATGCCGGACCCGGCAGCCAGGATCAAAAATTTCTTCCAGAAGCCCTGGCGGACGAAGGACCGCTCGTCGCCGGTGTCCTCGTCCTCTCCCTCCATGGCGCAAAAGCCGCCGATGGGAAACAGCCGCCAGGAGTACTGGGTCTCCTCCGTCTCCTTATGCCACAGCAGCGGGCCCATGCCGATGGAAAACTCATTGACCCGCACACCGCAGAGCTTGGCTGCCAGGAAGTGGCCCAGCTCATGGACCGCCACCAGCACGCCGAAAATCAGAATTGCCGCCAGAATAAACACAAGCTTCATGCGCAAACTCCTTGTACTCAGTTCCCCAGCACACAGTGCCGGGCGGCGGCGTCCGCCGCCAAAATCTCCTCCAGGGAGGGATCGGCCGTCACAGGCACGGCGGCCCGGGCCTTTGCCACCAGGCGGGGAATATCATGAAATCCGATCTTCTCCGCCAGGAACAGCCGCACCGCCTCCTCGTTGGCGCCGTTGAGCACGGCGCAGGCCGTGCCGCCCTGGGCGGCAGCCTCCTCGGCCAGCGCCAGACAGGGAAAGGCCTCCCGGTCCGGGGCCGCAAAGGTCAGCGGCGGGCAGGTCAAAAGATCCAGCGGCTCCGCCGGATTCTCCCCCCGCTCCGGATAGGTCATGGCGTACCGGATGGGCAGACGCATATCCGGCGTGCCCAGCTGGGCCAGCACCGCCCCATCCCGGTACTCCACCAGGGAGTGGACGATGCTCTGGCGATGGATCACCACATCCACCTGGCGCAAGGGCAGGCGGTAGAGCCGCATGGCCTCGATGACCTCCAGCCCCTTGTTCATCAGCGTGGCGCAGTCCACGGTGATCTTGGGGCCCATCTTCCAGTTGGGGTGCCGCAGGGCGTCCGCCCGGGTCATCCGTCCCGCCTCCTCATAGGTCATGCCGTAAAACGGCCCGCCGGAGCAGGTCAGGATCAGCCGCTTGATCTCCCGGCGGTCAGCACAGCCCTGGACGCACTGGAAAATGGCGGAGTGCTCAGAATCCACCGGCACGATCTCCGCGCCGCTGCGCTCCGCCGCCGCCATCACCAGCTCCCCGGCGCACACCAGCGTCTCCTTGTTGGCCAGGGCGATGCGCTTTTTCTCCCCGATTGCGGCCAGCGTGGGCCGAAGGCCCACCATGCCCACCACCGCAGTGACCACGGTATCCGCCTCCGGCGCGGCGGCGGCCTCTGTCAGCGCCTCCGGCCCTCCCAGCACTGCCGTGTCCGTATCCGCCAGCCGGACTGCCAGATCCCTGGCTGCCGCCTCATCGGTCATCACGGCCAGCCTTGGCCGGAACTGCCGGCACTGGGCCTCCATCCGCTCCACACTGGCGTGGGCGGTGAGGGCCGCCACCCGCAGTCCCAGCTGCTCCGCCACATCCAACGTCTGGCGGCCGATGGAGCCGGTGGCTCCCAAAATGGAAATCGTCCTGCTCATAGCTTATGCCCTCACCAGCCCCAGCATGATCTCAATGACCGGCGTGACGAACAATACGCTGTCGAACCGGTCCAGCACGCCGCCATGCTCCAAAAACAGCCGGCCATAGTCCTTGATCCCAAACTCCCGCTTGATCAGGGAGAAGCTCAGATCGCCGATCTGCGCCACCACGCCGCACAGCAGCGCCAGCGCCGCCATGGGGCCGTAGCCGATGCTGCCGCCAAACCAGCGGTCCATCACAAAGGCGAACAGCAGCCCGCAGGCCACGTTGCCCAAAAGTCCCCCGATGGAGCCCTCCACCGTCTTCTTGGGACTGACCTTGGGGGCCAGCTTATGCTTGCCGAAGGCCCGGCCCGCGAAATAGGCAAAGGTATCGCAGGCAAAGCTGAGGATGAAGGGCAGCAGCAGATAGGCCCGGTGGATGCCGGCGGCCTCCAGGCGCAAAAACGCGGAGAAGGAATAGCCGATGGCGATGCTGCCAAACAGCGCCGCCATGACCTGGTGGAACTTCACCTCTCCCGCCCGCAGGATCGCATAGCCAAAGGCGATGACCACCGCGGCCACCAGCAGCACCTCCAGATTCTCCGGCTGCCAGTGGTACCACAGCACCACCGCCACGGCATAGAGGACGCTGATGGCCAAAAGTTTCCCCTCCGGCTGGCCGCAGCTGACACATTCTTGCAGCTCCATGCTGCCGATGCCGGCCAGCAGGCACAGCGCGATCAGCATCACCACAGGCGGCGCCCACAGCACCACCCACGCCAGCACCGGCACGCCGATGACGGCCACCAGCACTCTTGATTGCAGAGAACTCATTTCTTCACTCCTCCAAACCGCCGGTCTCTTGTCTGGTAGGCCGCAATGGCCCGGTCCAGCTCCGCCTCGTCAAAATCCGGCCACAGGGTATCCGTCACATAGAACTCCGCGTAGGCACACTGCCAGAGCAGGAAGTTGCTCAGCCGCAGCTCCCCGCTGGGGCGGATGATCAGCTCCGGGTCCGGGATGCCGGCAGAGTCCAGATATCCGGCGAACATCGCCTCGTCCAGCTCCTCTGGGCTCCGCTCCCCCGCCGCGCAGGCGGCGGCGAACCGCCGGGCCGCCCGAACGATCTCGTCCCGGCCGCCGTAGTTCAGGCAGACATTGGCCTGAAAGTCCTCCTTGCTCAGGTGCTCTGTGATCTCGTCCGTCTCCCGGGCCAGGGCCCGCAGCTCCGGGGCGATGGGCGTCATGTCCCCGAAGAAGTGGAGCCGGATGTGGTCCCGCTCCATGGTGTCCACCGCCTCCAGCAGATACTTCTTGAGCAGGGCCATGATGGCCGATACCTCGCTCTCAGACCGCTTCCAGTTCTCCGTGGAAAAGGCGTACACCGTCAGATAGCGCACGCCGATGTTTTTACAGTAGGTCGCGATGCGGCGGAAGGTCTCTGCCCCCGCCTTATGCCCCGCAGTCCGGGGCAGTCCCCGCCGGGTCGCCCAGCGGCCGTTGCCATCCATAATGATGGCAATATGGCGGGGGGGCGCAATGCCCCGCCCCGCCATATCGTTCAAAATCTCTGCCATAGTTACTCTCTCACATGAAATATCCCACGCGATCCCCGCTGCCGCAGGGACGCCCTTTGGTCCTCTTGCGCACGGCGCCAATCAGACCGCCATAAGCTCCTTTTCCTTCTTGGCCAGCAGATCGTCCAGGGTCTTGCAGCTCTCGTCCGTAAGCTTCTGGAGATCCTTTTCCGCCTGCTTGAGCTCGTCCTCGGTGATCTCGGACTTCTTCTCCTGCTTCTTGAAGGTGTCCATGGCGTCCCGGCGGATGTTCCGGACCGCCACCTTGCCGGCCTCGGCATACTTGTGGATCTGCTTGACCAGCTCCTTCCGGCGCTCCTCCGTCAGCTGGGGGAAGCTCAGGCGCAGGGCCTTGCCGTCGTTCTGGGGATTGATGCCCAGGTCGGAGTTCTGGATCGCCTTTTCAATGAGCTTGAGGGCAGAGCCGTCCCAGGGGGTGATCAGCAGCGTCCGGGCGTCCGGAGAGGAGATGGCCGCGATCTGCTGGATGGGGGTGGGACTGCCGTAATAGTCCACCAGGATCCGGTCCAGCACGCCGGCGTTGGCCCGGCCGGCCCGCACAGAGGCGAAATCCGCCGCTACGGAATCAATGCTCTTTTGCATTTTGGTCTCGTAAACCTTGTATTCGTCCTTTAACATCTTGGGATTCTTCCTTTCCGTTTTAAGTTGGGATGGGCGCTGCCCGTTATTCCCCCACGATGGTGCCCACCTTCTCGCCGCACAGGGCCCGGATGATGTTCTTCGGGTCCTTGAGGGCAAAGAGGAGCACGGGGATGTGGTTGTCCATGGACAGCGACGTTGCGGTGGAGTCCATGACCATCAGGTGCTGGGCCAGCACATCGTCATAGCTGATGGTGTCATACTTCACGGCAGTGGGGTCCTTCATGGGATCGGCGCTGTAAACGCCGTCCACGTTCTTGGCCAGCAGGATCACATCGGCCCCGATCTCCGCCGCCCGCAGTACCGCCGCCGTGTCGGTGGAGAAATAGGGATTGCCGGTGCCCGCGCCGAAAATGACCACGCGGCCCTTCTCCAGGTGCCGGATGGCCCGGGAACGGATGTAAGGCTCGGCGATGGCCCGCATCTCGATGGCGGTCTGGACCCGGACGGGGATGCCCTTTTGCTCGCACACATCCGCCACCGCCAGACAGTTCATCACCGTGGCCAGCATTCCCATGTGGTCGGCCCGGGTCCGCTCCATCTTGCCGCCGCTGTTCTTGGCGCCCCGCCAGAAGTTGCCGCCGCCTACCACCAGGCCCACCTGAACGCCCAGGTCCAAACACTCCTTGATGGTATCGCAGACCTTGCCGATCATTTCAAAATCCAGGCCGGAACCCTTTCCTCCGGCCAGCGCCTCTCCGCTGATCTTTAACAGCACGCGCCGATATACAGGCTTTGCCATTCAGAAACCCCCTATCGTTTGTTGGTTCTTATTGTACCGTATTTTTCCCGGTTTGCATAGGGGGTAGACAAGATTTTCCCGAAAATGCCCCCAGGCCGTCCATCCCCGCCCTTCCCGGCGAAAACCGCCGGATCTGTCCGCCGCAACTGATATTTGACAACCGGGTGGTAGCCTTTTCCCGGGAAATCTGGTATGATGGCGTCAGATGAGAAAGGAGGCCGCGCCATGACCTTAGGACAGCGGATCGCGCAATACCGGAAAGCCGCAGGGCTCTCTCAGGAAACTCTGGGAGAGCGGGTGGGAGTCAGCCGCCAGGCCGTCAGCAAATGGGAGACCGACGCCGCCGCGCCGGATATGGAAAATCTGATCGCCCTGGCCCGGATCTTCGGCGTCTCTCTGGCGGAGCTGACGGAGACGCCGGAGCCGCCGGAAACACCGCCGGTCCGGTCCGGCCCCCGGCGGGTGCGGCGGCCCCTGTGGCTGTTTCTGGGCTGCCTGCTGGCACTGGTCCTCATAACGATGGGGCTCTATGTCTGGAGCAACCGGAATGTGGTCCCCTCGGAGGAGGCGGTGGCGGATCCCTCCCTCTTTCCCGCCACGGACTTCGCCCTGCTGTGGACCGACAGCAACGGTCATGAGGAATTTCTGGAACTGGGCGTCCAGGAGGACTTCTTCCCCTTCGGCCGGGAGCTGGCTCTGACGGAGCCGGAGGAAGCGCTGGACACGGACTCCCCTCTCACCACCCTCCACCGGGCAGACTGCGGAGACCTGCATCTGGACTACCTCCACATCGACTCCGACCCGGAGATCGACCCGGAAACGGCGGAACGGGAATCCGCGACAAAGATCACCACCATCGTGCCGGGGTACGCCACGCCCCGGGGCATCGGCGTGGGCAGTTCCAAGGCAGACGTGATCGCCGCTTATGGCGACGAGCTGGTGTACTGTCTCAAGGAGGAAGGCGCCCCCCTGGTGCGGCACGACTATTACTATGCCTACCAGACCCCGGAGACCTTTGGCCTGAGCCTGTGTCTCTATATGCAAGACGGCCTGGTGGCAGGCATCAAATTAGAGGACATGGCGGAGTTTGGCTGTGAGGCCTTTCTCCCCAACAGCGTGACCCGCTTCCCGGTGGTAAACGGCGAACCGGATTTTTCCCAGCGGCAGGAGCCGGAGCGAGAGCACATAGATGACACCCAGAAGGTCTATATTGCCTGGAACCAGCTGGTGACCAACAAGAATCTCTCCGCCGAGGAACTCTACACCAACCGCTGGACCGTTTTTGCCGGCCTTTCAGAGCTGGACTGGCAGGCGCTGGGGCAGATGGGGAGTACGGAGCATCCACAACAAACCATGGAGGCTCTGCTCTTCTGGCTGCAAGAGCAGGCTCCCTACACGGAGAGCGAAATCCGATCCCTCCAAATGGGGGTCCAGTCCAATCTGGACGGCTGGCTGACGGATTCCTACGCCCGCCTCCTCTCCTCCGCCTTTTTCGGCGATCCGACAACCTTTGCCAAGAAGCTGGCCACAGACAGCCTGGCAGAGACCATGTCCCAAGTCATCCGGCTCACCGCCTACGACGCGGAGCTTTACCCCGTGGAATTACGCTCTGCCCTGGACACCCTGGACGCCGCCCTGGCCGATGGCTCTCTGACGCAGGCGGAGCAGGACTGGGCCAAGCTGCTGCGGCTCTACCTCACCACTCCCCTTGACGAGCGCAGTGAGCTGCCCAAGACCCCGGTGGAGACGGAATAAGCGCAAAAAAGGAACGCTTTAACTTGTCTTTCTGTTTGGAAAAGGCCGGTTAACCGGACGTTTCCGCATATCAGATAGGATCACCGCAAATTCTCGTGTGCAATTTGACTCTGAAACTTTGCACACAAAGTCACAAAACCATGTGCCAGTCAAAAATACAACGCAAGGCATTCCGCCAGCAATCCCTTGATACACAAAAAAGCCCTGTAACCATTGAAGTTACAGGGCTTCTCTTTTTGCAAAGGGCGGTCAAAACCGCTATTTCTGCCAGAAACGAAAAATAGCCGCCCGCAGGGCGGCCCACCAACTGCGAGCCCAGTGATAGCGGGTCGCAGTTGGAAAGGAGGAGCAACAAAATGAGTTCGCTCTGACTTTTGCAAAAAAGTCGGAGCAAACGATATGACGTTTGCTCCGACGTGGTGGACTCTAACCCCTCAAATCCGAACCCCTTTTCAGAGGAAGAGGGTATTCGGAAAGTCTTGTTTTTGCAGGAGGTTAAGTTGTATGCGGTGGTAATGCGGAACCCGTCAGACTCGTCCCAGACCGTGACAGAGTTCACCATGAGGTCAATGATAATCCTCTTGAATTTTTCATCTTCAATGTTTCCGTCTTTGAATTTGGTAAGCCAGTAGATAATCTGATCTCGGTCAATCTTACAGACATACTTTTCTTCTTCGGTCAGTAACCGGAGAAGATTTTTCTTTTCTTTCTCCAACTCCACCAGACGGCTCATGAGAGCGTCAGAGGCAATACCTTTCTCCACGGCCTTTGTGATATTGGCAATACCGCTCTCAGTTTCTTTCATCTTCTCAGACAGTTCAGGAATACGGGTGTTCTCTCGCAAGTCCCTCTCAGTCTGGGAAATTGCCATGTCAGCCATTTCCTGAATAGCGTCATCGGTCAATAGGTTCATAGCGTCCTGAGCCACGACCTGTTCTATCCATTCTTTGCGGAGCGGTTTTTTATCGCAGGAGTGTTGACGCTTCCGGGTGTAACAGGTGTAATAGTTGTGAACGGTGCCGGTTTTACTGGTGCCGCTTTCCCCGTTCATAGAACCCCCGCAATGGCCGCAGAACAGCTTTCCGGCCAAGAGGTAATCTACCTTAGCCTTTCCCCTTGCCGGGGCTTCTGCATTGGCTGAGAGCCGTCTTTGGACGGTTTCAAACAGTTCTTTGTCAATGATCGCCGGAACACCACCTTCCTTCTCGATCTTTTTGTAGGTATAGACCCCGATATACCGTTTGTTTCGGAACATGGACTTGAAACTATTCCGGTTGAATTCGGCTCCCTTGGCTGTCCGGTAGCCCTTTGTGTTGAACATACGGCAAATATCGGCTACGGTTTCTCCATTGGCATAGAGTTCAAAAGCCTCTTGGACGATGTGAGCGGTATTGGGATTGATGACCAGTTTGTGATCTTCAATCTTGTAGCCGAGAGGAACATGGCCGCCGACACTATGGCACTTCAAAGCGGACTCCCTCATGCCTCTGGTGATCTTCTGTGAGAGGTCGGCAGAATAGTATTCGGCAATACCTTCCAAGACGGCCTCCAAGATGATACCTTCCGGGTTCTTGGAAATACCCTCGGTGGCAGACTCAACCTTGACACCGTTCTTCCTGAGCCTCATTTTGAAGACAGCACTATCTTCCCGGTTCCGGGCAAAGCGGTCAAGTTTCCAAACAACGACCAGTTTCCATGTCTGGTGTATGCTGGCCGTAATCATTTCCTGGAAGTGGACTCGCTTCTCTACATCTTTCCGAGCCGTAGTAGCACGGTCAACATAGATGGCTACAATCCGGTAGTTTTTCCGCTTACAGTAGGCTATGCAATCCCGCAGCTGTCCTTCAATGGATTGTTCTTTTTGCCGCTCTGAACTGAACCTGAGATAAAGACATACATCGGTATCACCTTGGAACAGAGTGGAAGGGTCTTCTCTGAATTGGTTGATCTCTTCCTCTGTCAGCATGGACAGGTCAATGGGGAATTTGAACTTCTTCATAGAATTCTCTTCACCTCTCGGGCTTTACCTACAAAGCGAACTTGCTTGATCTCGTTCCCCTTAAAGACCATATCAGGGTAGTAAGGGTTGAAGGAATGCAGGGTAAGGATATTCTCTTCAAAGTGGACTTGTTTGATAAAACCGTCTTGCCGATCTACCACGGCCACGACAATATCTCCATCTTCAATGTCTACTTCACGCTGGATAAGGACTAAATCTCCATCATCAATCTTCGGGGACATACTATCCCCGGAAATTTTTATCCAAAAGCAATTTTCATTGTCAAATTCGTCATCTACATACTGCCAGCCTAAAATCATCTCTTCCGCAATCACTCCTACCCCAGCAGAGGCCAAACCGATAACAGGACGCATACCCCTTTTCTCATAGGGCAGATACTCTTTGATCTGGTCAGAATGAGGAAGGGGGTTATCTGTTTGGCCTTTAAGATACGCAACCGTGGTATTTAGTTCATTCGCTATGATTTTCAGATATTCTTCGGGCATTTCACTATCGTTTTTCTTTATGTCATTGAGATAGTATTTGGGTCTATTAAGCAAGGAACAAAGGTAAGTGATACTTTTTCCCTGTTCTTTTGCTAACGCCTTTATACGATCAGTGTTCACAGCAAAATACCCTCCTTCAAAAATTTCCTACTTTTTTAGGATTACCTATTGACAATCCTACGAAAGTAGGCTATACTCATAACAACAACGAAAGTTACAAACAGGCAACACTAATCCGAGGGGTCAAATTTCTCTTCTTTGAAAAGAAATTCGGCTCCTGAGTCAAAAGGAAATCTCGAATGCTTATTGTTCTGTGGCAAGTCCAGTATAGCATAAGAGAGTTTCCCTTGCAAGGATAATTTATAACTTTTGTTGTAAATCGAATGAAGGGAGGTAACACGATGGGAGCAACCCCCACCCCTCGCCCTTACTGGACACCTGACGCACCTGTGGTACGGCTGAGTGAGCCTGAGCGCACCAGCATTGCAGAGCAGATCAGAACCCTCGTAGAAGGTTTTAGTCTGACCTACACATGGCTCATTCGGCAGTTGTCCGATGAAGGACTGATGACCGACAAGTTTGAAATGTCGGCAACACTGGCCGGTGTCCGTACCGGTAGCAAGGCGGACGAAATTCTTCGCCGTTCCCTTTCTATTCTGAGAGAGTATCAGGAGCGCATGGGGCCGTGTAAGGAGCCATGAGCGTGTTTGTACCAGAGGTGCAAGCTCAGGCCAGAGCCGCAAGCCTGTTGCTGGTTCAGAGAGTCCGGGAGTATTTCACCGATGAAGGGCACCGGAAAGAGTTTGAGGACTGGTACAGACAGAGAACCGGCAAAAATTACACATGGAAGAAGGTAACAGAATGAGAAGGTTTTTCGGAGTTTTGGCGTTTCTCTCGTTCTTCTGGCTCTATAGAACAATCGGGGCTGTGGAACAGGATATGTTATCCCTCGGCACCGGGACAATCCACATGGTCTTAGCCTTGGCCTGTTTCTATGTGTTCTGCAAACTGGCCGGAGTCTTTTACCCCACGGAGAAAAAGAAAAGCCGCTCCCGGTGTAGCAGACCGGAGAACGGCAAGCATAAATGCTCAATTTGATTATAACACGATGTTTGAAAATTGAAAAGGAGATTTTCACATGAATAAGAATGTATTTTCCCAGCTTGCAGCTGAGTTTGACCGCATGGAGCGGACGATCAATTATCAGAAAGAAGTCATTGCCTCCATGCAGAAGCCTCCTGTTTGTCCCTGTTGCAAGGTTCCCGCTGATGGCCGGATTTACGGTATTCTTGATCTTCCGAAGATGAAACTGGACGATTGCTCTTGGGCCGAGATTGATATGTACGGCAAGAGCGGAATGGCCGATAAGGTTTTCTCTCTGGGTGATACCAAGACGGTGCAGCTGAAAGATGGCACCACCATTCATGTCCGTATCATCGGTTTCAATCATGATAATAGCGACAACACGACTAACTTCTGCAATGTGAACAACTCGGGCAATGCCAAC
>CAUWNE010000028.1:0-27414 GCA_963560095.1 uncultured Dysosmobacter sp.
ACTTTCTGTTTTCTGCCGCCTGTGAACTCTGGCGGCGCAGTCCGGGCAGTATTTTCCCCGGTTGGATTTGGGGACGAACACGCCGCCGCAGACCGCACAGCGTTTCAAGTCCCTGCCCCGGTAAATCTCCGCTTCCAACGTCCCGTCCAGCGGCAAGACCGCCCACCGAAACCATTTACAGCAGACCGAGAAAGAAACTATCTGCGGACAGGCGCAGGTGTCCCCATCGTCAAGGGCAATACAGTTGCCGTCCTCACAGTTACAGCACTCCCGCCGTATCAGGGCATTGGCCTGTTTCCTTTGCACTGGTGTCATGCGGTAGGGTATGCCGTCCGGCCTGCGCTCTAACGGCGGCAGGCGTTTATATGGATTTTCTATCATGCGTCCCTCCGTCTGTTCTCCGTTGCCGTTCTCCCCGAAAAGGTTTCCTGCCCCATTCCTGCGGCGTGTTCCAGCGTTGACACGCTCCCCACAGCTTCGGGCCATTGTGGCCCGAAGCCACTTCTGGACACTTTGTCCAGAAGTCGGCTCTCTGCGTGCTTCCCCCGCCAGATATTCCTTTTCGGACGGTCGTTCATTTTTCAAGGTGCTGTCCACCGATGAACTACCCTAAGTCTACACCTAAATGACCGCCCGTCCCGTATATCCAAGAGGTAGGAAATCAGCCCGGAAAACTCTCTGTTTCCACGCTCTCGGAATTGTGGTAGAATGGAAGAAACAGAACGGTAAATTGAACTTTTGTGAAGGATATATCTATATGAATAGCTGGTTTACTGTGGAGCAAATTGATTTCCAGACATTTGCGATTAGCGAATACAAGCATTGGGAGGAAACGCACTGCTATCTGCTATGTGGGCAGAAAAAAGCAATTCTAATTGATACTGGATTAGGTGTTTCCAACATTAAAAATATTGTGGACAGTCTAACAGAACTGCCTGTTGAGGTCATTACAACTCATGTACATTGGGATCACATCGGCGGGCACAGATATTTTGACAATATCGCCGTACATGAAGCAGAAAAAGAATGGTTATCTGTCAGATTTCCGATACCGTTGCAAATCGTCAAGAAGAATTTGACAAGGTTTCCCTGCGATTTTCCTTTGGATTTTGATATTGACGCTTATCAGATTTTTCAGGGTATGCCTCAAAGAATTTTGCAGGACGGTGATTTTCTGGAGTTAGGCGGGCGGGAAATACAGGTTATTTACACGCCGGGACATTCTCCTGGGCACTGTTGTTTTTATGAGCCGGAACGAAACTATCTGTATTCAGGATATTTGATATATAAAGGTAGCCTTGACGCATTTTATCCAACCACCGACCCACATCTATTCTATCAATCCATACGGAAAATACAGGAATACCCAATCAATATGGTCTTGCCCGGACACCATCAGCTGGATATTCCCGTTTCACTGATAGCTGACATTGAAGCTGCATTTTCACAATTAGAGAGAACCGGAAAACTTAAACAGGGAAATGGATTGTTTGAGTTTCAGGATTTTCAAATTCATATATAATCGACAAATTTGATTTTATAGTGCAGAAAAGGAGGGGAACATGGAACTATCTATACAAGAACGCCTGAAAGACCTACGTGTGGAGCGCGGCCTGACGCTGGAACAGCTTGCGGAACAGACCCATCTTTCCAAGTCTGCGCTGGGAAGTTATGAAGCGGACGACTTCAAGGACATCAGCCACTATGCCCTTATCAAGTTGGCGAAGTTTTACGGTGTGACCGCTGACTACCTGTTGGGGCTGTCTGAAACAAAAAATCACCCAAACGCTGATCTTGCAGACCTGCGTTTGAGTGATGATATGATTGCGCTATTGAAAAGCAAGCTGGTAGATAATTCTCTCTTGTGCGAGTTGGCAACACACCCGGATTTTCCCCGGCTTATGGCCGACCTTGAAATCTATGTAAAAGGCATAGCAACCAAACAGGTGCAGAGTGCAAACGCCATTGTGGACGCTGTGAGCGCAGCCATTATGAAACGGTACAATCCCGGCTTGACTGACCCACAGTTAAGGCAGTTAATCACCGCCCATATTGACGAGGACAGTTTTTGCCGCTACGTGATACAGCAGGATATAAACAAGATAGCCCTTGACCTGCGGGAAGCCCACAAGAACGATTTTTTCAGCGTGCCAGAGGATAACCCGCTGAAAGGATTTTTACAGGCCGCAGACGAAGCCACCAGTGAGGACGGCGACCCGGAGCAAGCGTCTTTGGCGTTTATCTGTAAGCGGCTCAAATTGAATTTGAAGAAGCTGTCAGAGGACGAAAAGAAATGGTTGAAAAAGATTGCGGAAAAATCGGACTTGCTGAAAAATCCAAACCCACAGCGGGGGAGAAAATAAAAGAACAGAAAACTAAAGTATGCGGAGGTATTTATGAAGAAATTTCTTGTTTTATGTATTATGCTTGTTAGCATAGTAGCCTTAACATCATGCAAAAGCTCCATAGCCAACGCTAATACCACAGATGGCGTAAAAATTGAAATGCAGTTAAATGAAAACTATGATGATACAGAACCATTTATCAATGAAAAGTTATTTTGTGTATCAAAAGATTTAGAGAATGTAACAGCAAAATGCGGATTAGAAATGGATGGCGAAATTGGAATTTTAGAAATCAAGAACAATAAAACAAGTGAGGTTTTATGGAGTAATACATGGAATGGAACAGTTGAATTAACTACTTTTTCCATCTCACTGGACAATCTAAAAAAAGATGATGAATATGCCGTCTGTTTTACAGGGACAGGCATAAGAAATGCAATCATTTCTATTAGCTTTGAAAATAATTATGTTCAAGAACGTGAAACACCCCTAAAATAGTTCCCTAATCTACCGAAAAATAGCAAAGCCAGCCGAGTCAGTCAACGGTCAAGATGAACGGCGCATTTCATGCGCCGCCGTTGACAGCCCTGCCCGTCTTTGCTAAAGGGTAATCAAGGCGGGAAAGCCCTAAAATGGCTTTCCCACCCACATCAATTTTGGGGAAGAAAACTCCTAAAATCAAAAAGAGTGCGGCCAAGCACTTTGAGGGATTGGCCGCCTTGTCCACCCATTCAGCAGAACGGCGGGCGGCAGTCAAGGCCGGGTGTACGCCCGTTCATTTCAGCCTTGACGGTTGCCCGCTGTCCTGCTATTTTTCTGGGAGTGTGGCCCCACTTCGGGACACTTTGTCCACAAGTCGGAGCGCAGGACGAGGGCCGGGGGCTTTCATATACGCCCTGTCTGCTGATGAAACCACTCCTGTGCTTGCGGCTTCACGCCACACAATCACAGCCCTGTTTTCCTGCCGTTTTAAATGCCCTTGCCCTCCCCGGCGGCAACGGCATTTTCACGGCAACGCCGACAGAGCGTATAACACACTATACTTTGCAAGCAAAGTCGTGTGCCAAAGGGGAAACCCCTTTGGAAACCCCAGACAATAAAAAAAGCTGAATATCCCGCACTTTCACGGTGCTTGATACTCAGCCTTTATTTGTTGTCAGCAGCCCGTTTCCCGGTCTGCGTGTAGTTCCTTGTAAACTGACCTAAATGGGTGTGCAAGTATCACATTGTGTTTACGCCAAAATATCGGAGGAAAATAGATTATTGGGGGATGCGGGAAGATATTCGTGATATCATCCGTGACCTATGCAAATGGAAAGGCGTAGCGATCATCGAAGGAAAAGTAATGCCGGACCATATTCATCTGTTGCTGTCAATCCCACCGAAGTATTCCGTGTCAAGTTTCATGGGATATCTGAAGTGGAAAAGTGCGATGATGATATTCGAGCGTCACGCAAATTTGAAGTATAAGTTTGGGAACCGGCATTTCTGGGCGACCGGGTACTATGTGAGCACCGTGGGTATCCAGGAGAAGGCCCTGCGGAAGTATATCCAAGAGCAAGAGAAACAGGATCAGATTGAGGATAAGGTCAGCACCAAGGAGTACGAAAACCCTTTTAAGGGTCAAGCGAGGTAATCAGTCCACAATGGCTTGAACATAGTGAAAGCCAGCGCCTTTTAGGCGCTGGCCGCACTATGCCCTTTTAGGGCTTATTCAAGCCACGCGTTTCACGCGTGGTCTTGACTGTCGAAAAAGTGGCGCAGTCACTTTTTCGAGGAGGATTGCACGAAAGCTCCGTCTCGATTTCTTGCGAAATTGTCGCCAGAGCTTTCGCGAGAAGTGTCATTTCCGAGGTACACGCCCCCGGAAATGACGGGATTCGATTTTATTCTGCCGCCTGCGGGCGGCGGAACTCCTTGCAGGAGGGCTTTTCGACACGCAAAAAGAGACCGCCCCGGTGGGGCGGCCTCTTTTTGTATTTTCCGGCTGAGCTCAGCGGTCTCCTTTTGCCTGTTCCATGCGGGTGACCTCCTCCAGCGGCCAGCTGTGGGCGGTGAGGTCCGCCTTCATGGCCGGGTCCACCGGCACTGCCAGATACATGCTGTTTCCATAAGTAAAGGCGCCGGTGGTGACGGCCACCACCTGTCCATAGGCGTTGAGGAGGGCGCCGCCGCTGCTGCCCCGGGAGATGTCGGCAGTGTTCATGATGCAGGGCAGGGCGTAGTCCTCCACCTTTCGCTCCGTGGCGCTGACCACGCCGGCGCTGACTGACAGCCCCTGGCCTAGAGGATTGCCCAGGGCATAGACCGTGTCGCCGGGGCGGACGTCTCCGGCCCCTGCCAGCTCCAGGCAGGCAAAGGCAGAGGTGGTCTTGCCGGCGGTGGAGGTCCGGGAGATCCGGACCACGGCGATATCGATGGCGGCGTCGTAGTAGAGAACAGATTCCAGGGGGTAGACCTCACCGGTGGAGAGGGTGATCCGGGCCTGGATGCCCTTTTCAATGGAGTGGTAGTTGGTGACGGCCAGACCGTCGGCAGAGATGAAGAAGCCGGTGGCGTTGGCGGCGGGGGTCTCCTCCCGGATCTCCTTTTGGGTCTTGTACAGATCCAGGCGGAACACGGCGGCAGAGTGGCGGTCCGCGATCTCCCGGGCAGTCAGCGTCCGGTCCAGCAGGCCCAGGGCATTGGCGGCGGAACGGGAGCAGACGCCGGCAGAGACCAGATGCTCCAGAACGGTGCCGCCCTCCGGATGGGGGAAGGTCAGGGCTTCGGCCATGGTCTCAAACACCTCGCCCCGGGTGAGGGGGCCGGAGAGACTCCGGGAGAGCAGGCCGATCCGCTGGGCGAACGCGGCGGCGTCCTCCACGGTGAAATCCCCGTCCTGATCGCTGTACCCCAGCATCCGCAGCAGCATGGCGCACCAGGCGTTGGCAGTCACTGTCCGGTTTGGGTAGAAGGCCAGATCGCTGACGCCGGTGACCCAGCCCTCCCGGGCGGCCCAGGCCACGTAGGGGGCGGACCAGGGATCGGTATCCCGGTAGCGGACCACATGAGAGGCCTTGGCGGCAGCCTCGTCGCCGGCCAGGCGCACCAGCAGCATGGCCGCCTGGGCCCGGGGAGCGGGATCGTCCAGGCGGTAGTCCGCCGCCGTCTCCGCACGTTGGATCAATCCCAGGGCGGCCAGGGTATCGGCGGCACGGAGGGCCTCGCCCTCCAGCGCGGCGGCAGAGGGGAGAAGCCCTGTCATCAGCGCCAGAGCGCAGAGCAGGGACAGGAGCGTTTTTTTCATAGGCGGGGCCTCCAGCATTCAAAATTCAGGCCTATTCTACCACCGTTGGGCCGGCGGCGCAAGAGAAACCGGAGCGGCGGAAGCGGCTGGACAGGCGGCGGGAAATCTGATATACTGGCGTCACGATTTTTGGAGAAATGAGGAGCAGACACATGGCAGAGCGCATTGCGGAGGACCTTTGGCGGCTGGATATCCCCCTGGAGGGCAGCCCTTTGAAAAATCTGAACAGCTATCTGATCCAGGGAGAACGAAGCCTGCTGATCGACACGGGCTTCCGGTGGGCCTCCTGCCGGGAGGCCATGGAGCGCCAGCTGGCGGAGCTGGAGGTGGACCGGGACCGGATGGACATCTTTGCCACCCATCTCCACAGTGACCATGTAGGCCTGTCGGCCAGTCTGCTCCGGCCGGGCTGCCAGCTGCTGATCGGCGAGATCGACGGCCCCGGTGTGGAGGATTATATGGACGACGCCTGCTGGCGGTATGTGTACGGCGAGTATGTCAAGGACGGCTTCACCTGGGAGGAGATCGACCACCTGTGGGATGCCAACCCCGCCCAGGAGGCGGCGCCGGACGTCTGGGGCCAGTACCGTTATCTCAAGGATGGGGACGTGCTGACCTATGGCGCCCATGAGCTGCGGTGCATCCTGACCCCGGGCCATACCCCGGGCCATATGTGTCTCTACGATCCGGCATACAAATGGCTCTTCTGCGGGGACCATGTGCTCTTTCACATCTCTCCCAACATCTGCCGCTGGGAGAGCATGCCGGACGCTCTGGGCAGCTATCTGGAGAGCCTTGCCAAGGTCCGGGATCTGCCGGTGGAGCTGCTGCTGCCGGCCCACCGGGCAGAGGTGGGAGTGCTGGCGGACCGGGTGGATGAGCTGACAGCCCATCATCTGCGCCGGATCGAGGACGCCTGGGAGACTGTCCGGGATGAGCCGGGCCTGACGGGCTATGAGATCGCCGGCCGGATGCGCTGGAAGATCCGGGCCCGGAGCTGGGCGGATTTTCCCCTGGAGCAGAAGTTTTTCGCCGTGGGAGAGGCGCTGGCCCACCTGGACTATCTGGAGGTCCGGGGCCGGGTGGAGCGCTGGATGGAGGACGGCAAACGCCGCTATTATGTGACCGGCCGGGCCGGAGAGAGGAGAGCGGAGATCCGGGAGATCCTGAGCCGGTGTGACCACACCCTGCTGAGCCAGACTGCCACATGGGAGGAGATCCGCGCCCTCTGTGACGACGCTGTCTGCTATGGCTGCGCCAGCGTCTGTATCCCCGCCAGCTATGTCTCCCAGGCGGCGGCCTATCTGGACGGGCGTGTGCCGGTGTGCACGGTCATCGGCTTTCCCAACGGCTACGACACCACCGCCGCCAAGTGCTTCATGGCCCGGGACGCCGTGGAGAACGGCGCGGCGGAGATCGACATGGTCATCAACCTGGGCTGGGTGAAGGACCGGCGGTGGGACGATCTGCTGGGAGAGCTTCGGGCGGTGCGGGCAGCCTGTCCGGGAAAGATCCTGAAGGTCATCGTGGAGTGCTGCTTTTTGACGGAGGAGGAGAAGATCCACCTCTGTCAGCTGGTCACAGACTCCGGGGCGGACTTCATCAAGACCTCCACAGGCTTCGGCTCCGGCGGCGCGACCCGGGAGGACGTGGCCCTGTTTGCAAGGCATGTGGGACCCGGGGTACAGATCAAGGCCGCCGGCGGCATCGCCGATCTGCGTGACGCGGAGGAGTTCCTGGCCCTGGGGGCCTCCCGGCTGGGCACCAGCCGGGTCGTCAAGGCGGTCAAGGCGCTGGAAGCGGCGAGAAACTGATTACAAATCGTCATAAAACGACAAAAGATGCCCCTTCGCTATCGGCGGAGGGGCGTTTTTTGCCTGAGGGGCAGAGCTCTATGGAAAGAGCAAAGGAGCGGCCAGAGCGGCCAGCAGGGCGGAGAGCAGGCCCTGGAGGAACTTCCCAATCAGGCAGGGGGCCAGGGGAAGACCGGAGCCCTCCAGCGCCGCCGCCGTCTGGGCCATCACCGACAGCCCGCCCCAGCCGCTGAGCCCCGCCGCCAGAAGAAAGCCCATCCGATCCGGGGGAAGGAGGGGCGTGAGGGAGAAGAGCTCCAAAAACCCGGTCAACAGGGGAGACCAGTATCCCCCAAGGCCTGACAAGGGTTTTGCCAGTACATAGAAAAAGATGACAAAGGCGCAGACTGAGACCATAGAGGCGGCGCTGGAGGTGACCGCCTCTACAAAGGCCCTGGCCGGAGCGGCAGGCTGGGAGAGGGGCGGCGGAGAGACCGGGCGGCAGTCTGTCCGCCGGCCGCCCCGGAAGAGGAGGCCGACGGTCAGGGCGGAGAGCAGATGGATCAGCCACAGCCACACGCCGGCCCTCACACTGCCGAAGACCCCAACGCCCAGAACGCTGATGAGAAACACGGGGTTGGAGTTGTTGCAGAAGGTCAGCAGCCGCCGGGCCTCCGCCTCGGTCAACAGTCCCCGGCGGTACAGGTCCGCTGCCGTCCGGGCTCCCACGGGATAGCCCGCCGCCGCACCCAGCAGCAGGGCGGTGGCCCCGTGGCCCGGGAGACAGTAAAGAGCCATCAGGCCCCGGAGCCGGGGGGAGAGCCACTCCCCAAAGCCCAGGGACACCAGCAGGCTGGACACCACCAGAAAGGGGAACAGGGCGGGGATCACCGACCGGGCGCACAGGGTCAGGGCCTCCGCCGCCGCGGCGCGGATCTCCCGGGCATCGGCTAGGAACCAGAGCAGAACCAGACAGAGCAGCAGGCACAGAGCCGTCCGTTTTTTCATACACATCACCGCCAGAGACTATGCGCCATATCAGGAAAGTTTGCATCCTTTTTCGCATAGCCTTGCCGTGAGGTGAGCGACATGGAGCGGAATCGAAAGGGAAAGGGCCGGGTGCTGGAGAGTGTGGCGGAGCTGTTCGACCTGCCGGCAGACGTGGTGGCGGGCCTTCCGCGGCTGGAGCTGGTGGGAGACCGGCAGCTGTATCTGGAGCATCACACAGGAATTTTGAGTTACAGCGACACCCGGATCGACGCCAACACCGTGGGGGGCGTTCTGCGGGTGAGCGGAGAGGGCTTGACGCTGCTGGCCATGACGGCGGGAGAGCTGCGGATCGGCGGCCGCATCCAGGCGGTTGCCTGGGTGGAGGGAGGCGTGGGATGAGCCTTTTGAACCGGCTACGGGGGCAGGTCCGGCTGCGGGTGGAGTGCGCCTTTCCGGAGCGGGTGCTGAATCTCTGCGGCGTCCGGGACCTGGCCTTCTGGGATCTGGAGTGGGAGAATGCCGCGGCGTTCACCTGCCGGATGTCCCGCCGGGACTTTCATGCGCTCAGCCGGGCGGCGGAGCGGCTGGAATGTACCCTGACGGTGGTGGGCCGGGAGGGAGCGCCCTTCTTTCTGGGCCGCTTCCGCCACCGGCAGGCCCTGGTGGTGGGCATGGTGGGGCTGGGACTGGGATTGTTTCTGGGGTCCTTTTTCGTCTGGGATTATCAGATCACCGGAAACGAGACCGTGCCGGAGGAGCGCATCCTCCGGGCGCTGGAGCAGTGCGGCGTGGGGATCGGCTCCTTTGGCCTGGCTCTGGACGGGGAGGACATCCGAAACCAGGTGCTGCTGGAGATCCCGGAGCTGAGCTGGGTGGCGGTGAACGTCTCCGGCTGCCGGGCGGAGGTCCAGGTGCGGGAGCGGGTAAAGCCGCCGGAGCTGCTGGACGAGACCACCCCCAGCAATGTGGTGGCCCGCCGGTCCGGGCTGGTACTGGAGATCCGGGACTGGAACGGCATGGCGGCGGTGCAGCCCGGCGCCGCTGTGACCGAGGGCCAGCTGCTCATCTCCGGCGTGGAGGATCTGGATACTCTGGGGGCCCGGGTCCTGGCGGGGATGGGCAGCGTCCAGGCCAGGACCTGGCATACGCTGACGACCCAAATTCCGCTGGCCGGGCTGGAAAAGCGATACACCGGCCGGGAAACGGGAACGGCGGCCCTGGTCTTTGGCAGGCGCCGGATAAAATTCTTTTCAAATGGTAGCATCGAAGGGGGAAACTATGATAAAATAACCACCAGAAGCCCCTGGTCCTTGCTGGGGGTGCCTCTGCCGATAACCTGGGTGCGGGAGCGGTACCGGTTTTACGAGACGGTCCTGGCGGAGCTGGACCCGGCCCGGGCGGAGGCGATGGGGGAGCGCATCCTCACAGAGCAGCTGGAGGCCCTGGTGGCCCCCTACGGCACGGTCACCTCCACCTTGTGCACCTCCCGCCTGCGGGGGGATGCCCTGGAGGTCACCTTGTCGGCGGAATGCGTGGAGGAGATCGGCAGGAGCGTTCCCATCTATACGGAAGAACCGGGCGGCGGCCCGTTGATACAGGAGTGAAGGCAGATTTGGAACAGAGAATCAGTATCGAGCGGCTGGAGCAGGCCGTGAACATCTTCGGGTCCTTTGATGAGAATATCCGGCTGTTGGAGCAGGAGTTCTCCGTGGCGGTGGTGAACCGGGAGGGGGAGCTGCGGGTCTCCGGCGAGCCGGAGGACACCATGCTGGCGGCAAAGGCCATCCAGGCCCTGCTGACCCTCTCCAGCCGGGGAGAGGCCATCGGGGAGCAGAACGTGCGCTATGTGGTGAACCTGGTCCGCGCCGGCCGGGAGGAGCAGATCGCAGAGCTGGCCGGCGACGTGCTGTGCATCTCCGCCAAGGGCCGGCCCATCAAGCCCAAGACCATCGGCCAGAAGGAGTATATCGCCTCGGTGCTGAAAAACACCGTTACCATCGGCGTGGGCCCTGCTGGCACCGGCAAGACCTATCTGGCGGTGGCCGCGGCGGTCCAGGCCTTCCGGGATAAGCAGGTCAACCGGATCATCCTCACCCGCCCGGCGGTGGAGGCCGGCGAGCGGCTGGGCTTTTTGCCGGGAGACCTCCAGAGCAAGGTGGACCCCTATCTGCGGCCTTTGTACGACGCCCTCTTTGATATGCTGGGGGCGGAGACCTATCAGAAGTATCTGGAGCGGGGCAATATCGAGGTGGCGCCCCTGGCCTATATGCGGGGCCGGACGCTGGACGACAGCTTCATCATTCTGGACGAGGCCCAGAATACCAGCCGGGAGCAGATGAAGATGTTCCTGACCCGGCTGGGCTTTGGCTCCAAGATCGTGATCACCGGCGACGTGACCCAGATCGACCTGCCGGCGGACAAGAGCTCGGGGTTGAAGGAGGCCATGCGGGTGCTGAAAAATGTGGAGGGCATCGGCATCTGCCAGATGACCAACGCCGACGTGGTCCGCCATGTGATGGTCCAGCGGATCGTGGAGGCCTATGAACGATATGAGAACCGCAAACCCGGCGGGAAAGGGACAAAATAATGGCTAAAAGAAACTATATCCCCATCACGGCTGATGTGCCGGGGGTGAATGAGAGCCAGCGGGCCTTCATCCGCAAGGTGATCCGCACGGCGCTGGCGGCAGAGGGCATGGCGCTTCCCTGCGAGGTGGACGTGCTGGTGACCAGCGATGAAGGCATCCACCAGATCAATCTGGACATGCGGCAGGTGGACGCCGCGACGGACGTTTTGAGCTTTCCGGAATTTGAGCTCCGGCCCGGCGAGCTGCCGGGAGAGGAGGACGCAGACCCGGGCACGGGTCTGATCCCCCTGGGAGACATGGTGATCTCTATGGAGCATGTGACGGCCCAGGCCAAGGAATACGGCCACTCCAACCGGCGGGAGCTGGGATATCTCGTGGTCCATTCGGTGCTCCATCTGCTGGGATATGACCACCTGGACGAGGGACCACAAAAGGCCCAGATGCGGAGCCGGGAGGAGGCCATCCTGGCTGAGCTTGGGATCGGCCGGTAATTCTGCCGTCTCCGCCGGAGGAGAAACACCTCCCGCTCTGCCTGCATAGACTATCCCGAGGTGATTTGGGATGGTATTGCTGCAAGACGGATTGATCGCGTTCCTCTCCGCTGTGGGGCTCACGGCGCTGGTGTGGCTGGTGGCGGGAGCGGCGCTCCACACAGGGCGGCCGGTCATTCCCGGGCTGCTGCTGGTGCTTCCTCTGCGGGGGGAGGCCCTGGCCATGGAAGCAGACGTCCGGGAGCTGCGGCGGCTCCAGGGCCGTCTGCCGGGGGCTAAGGTGGTGCTGGCAGACTGCGGACTGACGGAGAACGCCCGGGCGCTGGCCCAGTATCTGGCGGACCGGGAAAAGCTGGCGGAGGTGGTGGACGCCAGAGAATTTCACGTGGGGTAAGACCCCGGAAAAGAGAGAGACATGGAAGAGCTGATCGCCTTTGAGGGCGCCGTACATAGCGTGATCTTTCAAAATGCCGAGAACGGCTATACGGTCCTCCGCCTTCTGAGCGAGGAGGGCGAGGTGGTCACAGTGGTGGGCTGTATCCCCTGTGTGGCGCCGGGAGAGCATCTGGCGGTCTCCGGCGTGTGGGAGCAGCACCCCCAGCACGGGGTGCAGCTGCGGGCTGTGGAGCTGGAGCGGAGCTTGCCGGAGGAAGAGGAGGAGATTTTCAGCTACCTCGCCTCCGGGGTCTGCCGGGGCGTGGGCCCTGCCACCGCCCGGCGGATCGTGGACCGCTTCGGCCCCGCCGCTCTGGAGATCCTGGAGCGGGAGCCGGAGCGGCTGAGCCTGGTGAAGGGGATCACTTCCCGCAAGGCCCAGGAGATCGCCGAGAGCTTCCGCCGCCATATGGGCCTGCGGCGGCTGATGGAATTTCTGGCCCGGTATCAGCTGCCGCCGATCCTGGCCATGCAGCTGCGCCAGCTGTACGGAGACGGGGCGCTGGAGATGGTGCGGGAAAACCCCTATCTTCTCTCCGGCGACGTCTGCGGCGTGGCCTTTTCCATCACGGACGAGATCGCCATGAGCATGGGCATCCCCGCCGAGAGCGCCCAGCGGCTCCAGGCGGCGGTGACCTTTGAGCTGAGCCACAATGAGAATAACGGACACGTGTTCCTGCCCCGGGACAAGCTGACCGCCGCCACCTGCCAGCTGCTGCAAAGCGGCCCGGAGCCGGTGGAGGCGGCCATTGACGCCCTGGTCGAACAGGGGGCCGTGGTGCAGGAGCAGGTGGCCAATGTGGAGGCCTGCTATCTCCGGCGGCTGTGGGAGGCGGAGCAGTCCGCCTGCCTGCGGCTGGGGACGCTGCTGGCGGCCTCTGCCGACACCAGCGCCCAGGCGGACCGGACGCTGGCGGAGATCGAGGCGGAGACCGGCGTGACCTACGCTCCCCAGCAGCGCCAGGCGGTGCGTCTGGCGGCCCGGACGGGAGTGGTGATCCTCACCGGCGGACCCGGTACCGGCAAGACCACCACGGTCCGGGGCATCGTGGCGCTGTTTCGGAAGATGGGGCTGGATATCGTCCTGGCAGCCCCCACAGGCCGGGCGGCCAAGCGGATGAGCGAGCTGACGGGCATGGAGGCCCAGACCATCCACCGGCTGCTGGGCATGACGTGGAAGGAGGGCGTGGTGACCTTCCAGAAGACGGAGCGGGAGCCGCTGGAGGCAGACGCCGTGATCGTGGACGAGATGAGCATGGTGGATCTGCAGCTGTTTGACGCCCTGCTCCGGGCGCTGCGGCCCGGGACCCGGCTGGTGCTGGTGGGAGACGCGGACCAGCTGCCCTCGGTGGGGGCGGGGAATGTGTTTTCAGACCTGATCCGCAGCGGCCGGATCGAGACGGTCTTTTTGCGGGAGGTCTTCCGCCAGGCGGAGCAGTCTGCCATCATCCGCAACGCCCACGCGGTGAACCAGGGCGAGCCCCTGGGGCTGACCAATGACCAGGGGGACTTTTTCTTCCTCTGCCGCCGGGACCCCCAGCGGGCGGTGTCCACGGTGGTGGAGCTGTGCAGGACCCGGCTGCCGGACAATATGGGGATTCCGGCAGACCAGATCCAGGTCCTGACCCCCACCCGGAAGGGCCCCGCCGGCACAGGGAACCTCAACCGCCTCCTCCAGGAGGCCCTGAACCCCCGGACGCCGGAGAAACGGGAGATCCAGTGGGGAGAGCGGCTGTTCCGGGAGGGGGACCGGATCATGCAGACCCGGAATGACTATGACGTGGTCTGGACCCGGCCCGACGGCTCTGTGGGGACCGGGATGTTCAACGGGGACGTGGGGCGGATCTTGCAGATCGACCCAGCTGGAGACTGGCTGGCCGTGGACTTTGACGGCCGGGAGGCCACCTATACGGCAGAGATGCTGGCAGAGGTGGACCTGGCCTATGCCCAGACGATCCACAAGGCCCAGGGCAGCGAGTATCGCTGCGTGGTGCTGGCGGCTCTGCCGGCGGCACCGTCGCTGATGGTCCGGGGCGTGCTCTACACCGCCCTGACCCGGGCCCGGGAGCTGCTGGTGGTGGTGGGCGACGACGGGGCCATCCGGGCTATGGCGGCCAATGACCGCCGCCAGCGGCGCTATTCGGGGCTGCGGTGGCGGCTGGCCCACAGCGGGGAGTTATCCTGTACAAACGGCCAGACTCCGTGATATAATTTAAAACTTGCGAAAGACAAGGAACGAGGTGTTGACAGATGCGTGACGAGATGCGGACCTTTGGCTATCTCTGCCCCAAGTGCGGCAAGACGGTGATGGCCGCCCGGTCTGTGTTTGCCCTGGAGGCCTCCAACGCCGAGGTGGCCTGCTCCTGCGGAGAGAGCGCCCTGCGGGTGACCTTTGACGGAGAGCGGTACTATCTGAGCGTGCCCTGCGGCCTGTGCGGCGAGACCCACAGCGCGGTGTGTCCGCCGGAGCGGATGCTGGAGGAGAATACGGCCCTGGCCTGCGGCCAGACGGGACAGTTCTCCTGCTTCATCGGCGACGAGGGGACCGTGGAGCGAAACCTCCGGGAGCTGGCGGTCCAGGCGGAGAAGGAGAAGCAGCAGTCGGAGGAGGGACCGGAGGTCTTTGCCGACAATGTGATCATGTATGAGGTGCTCTCCGAGCTCAAGGATATCGCCGCCCGGCCCGGCGGCATCACCTGCGCCTGCGGCAGCGGGCGCTACGGCATGGAGATCCGCCGGGGGGCGGTGGACCTGGTGTGCCGGGACTGCGGGGCTAAGCTCCGTCTGCCCGCCGCCACGGACCGGGATCTGGACGACCTGTGCTGCCACATGAAGCTGGTCATCCCGGGGAAGCAGGGATGAGTCTCTGCTTTCTGACGTTTCTCGCCGCCGTGGGGCTGTGCCTGTGGCTGGGGCGGAGCCTGCTGTGGGCCCTGAGCCTGGGGCTGGCGCTGTTCTTTGCCCTGGGGCTGCGGCGGGGGTTTTCACCCCGGGCCCTGGCGGCCATGGCGTGGCGTCAGGGCCGGGAGTCGCTGATCGTGGTGCCCGTCTTTCTGCTCATCGGCATGGTGACGGCCCTGTGGCGGTCTTCCGGCACCATTTCCTTTTTCCTGTACCATGGGCTCCGGGGCATTGCCCCCGGGTCCTTTTTGCTGATGGCCTTTCTGATCCCGGCGGCGCTCTCCTTTGCCCTGGGCACCAGCTACGGCGTCACCGGCACGGCGGGGGTGGTGCTGATCACCCTGGCCCGGTCCGGCGGGGTGGATCTGGCGTCAGCCGCCGGCGCGATCTTGTCCGGGGCTTACTTTGGGGACCGGTGTTCCCCCATGTCCTCCTGCGCCACCCTGGTGGCGGCCTGCACCGGGACCCGGCTCTATGACAACGTCCGGGAGATGCTGCGCACGGGCCTTGTGCCCACGGTGCTCACGGCGGCGGTCTTCGGGGCGGCCTCCCTGCGTCATCCCATCGCCTCGGTGGATGATGGGGTGCTCTCTGCCCTGGCGGAGGGATTTTCTCTCCACTGGTCGGTGCTGCTGCCGGCGGCACTGATGCTGGTGCTGCCGCTGGCCCGGGTCCCGGTGAAGTGGGCCATGGCCGCCAGCGCCGCCGCGGCCCTGGTCCTGACGGTGTTCCTCCAGGGCCTTCCCTGGGCAGAGGCGCTGAGAACGGCCCTGCTTGGCTATCAGCCCTCCCGGGCGGAGCTGGGGGAGATCCTCTCCGGCGGGGGAATGCTCTCGATGGTCAAGACCTGCGCCATCGTGCTGGTGACCAGCCTATACGCCGGGATTTTGGAGGGGATCGACGCCCTGGCTCCGGCCAAGGGCCTGGTGGAGCGCCTGGCGGACCGGCTGGGGCTCTTTCCCGCTGCCGTGGCCGTCAGCACCGGATTGGTGGCGGTGTTCTGCAACCAGGCCGTGGCGGTGATGCTGGATGCCCAGCTCCTGGGAGAGAGCTACCGCAGTCGGGGAGCATCCCCTACGGAGCTGGCCATGGATATCGCCAACTCCGGCGTGATGATCGCGGGACTGGTGCCCTGGAGCATCGCCATCACCGTGCCCCTCTCCATGCTGGACGTGGGGCTGGAGGCCATCCCCTGGTGTGTGCTGCTGTATCTCACGCCCCTTTGCTACCTGGTGACCAAGCGTTTTTTCCGGGCCGGTCAGAACCGGCCTTCCAAATAGAAAGGACCTGATTGCATGATTTCACTTCTGGCAAGGCTGTTTTTGAAAACCAAGGATCCGGAGGCTCTCCGCCGGGGCTACGGCATCCTCTGCGGCGCGGTGGGGATCGGCTTGAACCTGCTGCTCTTCGCGGGAAAGCTCCTGGCAGGCATCCTCTCCGGCTCCATCGCCATCACGGCGGACGCCTTCAACAACCTCTCGGACGCGGGCAGCTCCTTTGTGACCATGATCGGCTTCCATCTGGCGGGGCAGAAGCCGGACATCCACCATCCCTTCGGCCATGGCCGGATGGAGTATCTCTCCGGGCTGGCGGTGTCCATGCTGATCTTGCTGATGGGCTATGAGTTGGCCACGACCTCTCTGGGGAAGATCCTGAACCCCGCGCCGGTGGAGTCCGGGACGCTGGTGGTGGTGATCTTGTGCGCGTCCATCGCCGTGAAGCTGTACATGGCCAGCTATAACCACAGACTTGGCAAGAAGCTGGGCGCGCCGGCGATGACGGCCACCGCCGTGGACTCCCTCAGTGACAGCGTCTCCACCGCCGCCGTGCTGATCGCCACCCTGGTGGGCCAGTACACCGGCTGGATGATCGACGGCTGGGCAGGCCTGGTGGTGGCGGCCTTCATCCTCTGGTCCGGCATCAAATCCGCCAAGGAGACCATCGACCCCCTGCTGGGCACGCCGCCCACCCAGGAGCTGGTCCAGAAGATCCGGGATCTGGTGATGGCCCATCCGGGGATCATCGGCATCCACGATCTGATCGTCCATGATTACGGCCCCGGCCGGGTGATGATCTCGCTCCACGCGGAGGTCCCCTCTTCGGAAGATGTGCTGGATCTCCATGATGAGATCGACAATGTGGAAAAGGAGCTGCGGGAGAAGCTGGGGTGCGAGGCGGTAATCCATATGGACCCCATCGTTACCGATGACGGTCTCACCACCCAGACCCGGGAGCGGGTGGCGGCGCTGGTCCGCTGCATCGATGACGAGATCACCATCCATGATTTCCGGATGGTCTCCGGCACCACCCACACCAATGTGATCTTCGACGCGGTGGTGCCCTTTGGCTTCCGGCTGACAGACGAGCAGGTGGAGGAGAAGATCCGCAGCGCCGTCCGGGCGCTGGACGGGAGCTACTACGCCGTGGTCACTGTGGAGCGGTCTTATACGTGAATGGGTAGAGCCCCGGGAAGGAAGAGCGAACATGCTTTCCGGGGGAGAGAAAGAGAACTAGGATAAGGCCCCCCTGATGCAAAGCAGCAGACTGCATCAGGGGGGCCTTTTCCGCGGTATTTGGCTGGCACCATGAAAAACTGCCCAGACCCGCGATATACAAAAGGAACGCCGCCCAAATGGGCGGCGTTCGAAAGAAAGAAAACTCAGCGCTTGGAGAACTGGGGAGCGCGGCGGGCGGCCTTCAGACCGTATTTCTTACGCTCCTTCATACGAGGATCGCGGGTCAGGAAACCGGCCTTCTTCAGGATGGGACGGTTATCCTCGCTGGCCAGCAGCAGGGCCCGGGAGATGCCGTGACGCAGAGCGCCGGCCTGACCGGAGACGCCGCCGCCGGTGACGGTGGCCACGATGTCCATCTTGCCGGTGTTGCCGGTGGCCTCCAGGGGCTGACGGACGACCATCTTCAGGGTGTCCAGGCCGAAATACTCATCGATGTCCCGGCCGTTGATGGTGATAGAGCCGGTGCCGTTGGGGAACAGGTGGACGCGGGCCACGGAGGACTTCCGGCGACCGGTGCCATACAGATAGGGCTTCTTAGACTGATACATGCTCTTCCTCCTCCTTATTCGACGTCCAGAGCGACGGGCTTCTGGGCCTGCTGCTCATAGTTGGCGTCCGCGTAGATGTGCAGGCGCTTCAGGGAGTCCTTGCCGATGGTGTTCTTGGGCAGCATGCCGCGAACGGCCACGCGCATGGCCACATCGGGCTTCTCCTGCATCAGAATGCGGTAGGGGGTCTCCTTCAGGCCGCCCACCCAACCGGAGTGGGTGCGATAGAACTTCTGCTCGCCCTTCTTGCCGGTGAGCACCGCCTTGCCGGCGTTGATGATGATGACATTGTCACCGCAGTCGGCGTGGGGAGTGTAGGTGACCTTGCCTTTGCCGCGCAGCAGATCCGCAGCCCGGACGGCGGTCTTGCCCAGGGGCTTGCCGGCGGCGTCCAGGATGTACCACTTACGCTCGATGTTGGCCTTGTTTGCCATAAAAGTGGACATGGTGTTTCCTCCATATGATAAATTTTGCTTTCGCTTTACAAATCAAAGGCTCCGGGTTACAATCGGAGCAAGGATAGTTATACCACACGGTCTGCTGGTTGTCAACGACGATTTCATTTAGACAGGCATTTACTCTTGATTTCTTGATTTATCTCTCGATATCTCTTGAATTCTAACTTTCAACTTTTTCTTTGGAGGGATGACCATGGAGCGAAGCGCACAGGGACGGGCGATCTTTTTGCTGGTTGGGTGTCTGGCGGCCATGCTGCTGGCGTCCTGGGCCCCGCCGTTTTACGGCAACAGCGAGGGGGAGATCCTGCGGGGCCTGCGGCGGGAGATGGGCCTGCGGATGGAGGATCAGATCCGGCTGCTGGAGATCCGGGACGAGGGAGAAGACCGGTTCGTGGTCTTTTGCGGAGAACACAAAAGACCGGATGATCGGTGGATCATCCGGTTTCGGAAGAATGAAACAGGGAACTATGAGCCCTATGGGATCGCAAAGAGGATGATGCAGCGAAGAGCCTACTATCTCCAGCCTCTGAGTGGGTACTCCGGAGACCCGGAGGTGTGCTACGCCATCTGGAACGAGTCGGAACAGCTGGCAGAAGCCCGTTTCCGGCCAAACGACGGCCCGACGGAGACCGTCCGGATCGCTCCCGCCCCGTCGCTGACCATCTGGCGCTTTCAGGGCGGGGAGGACGGGTGGCATCAGGAGAGCCACTATTACGACAGCGCCGGAAATCAGATGTAAAAAAGCCGGGGCTACAAGACCCACTGGGTCAGCAGCAGCAAAACGAACCCCGGCAGCCCCAGGATGCCGATGACCAGGGCGTTCCACAGGTTCAATCCCAGGGCGATGCCGGTGAAGCCTGCCGTCAGGTGGACGGCCCACAGGGCCGCAAAGCCCAGGGCGGTGTTGGCCAGCAGCTTGAGGGCCAGCCGCAGGGGCGTGCGGAACACCCGGATCAGCGCGATCAGGAAAAAGGCGGCCAGCAGGCCAGCCAGGATCTTCTGGCTCAGGTCCATAGGGCGTCTCCCTGGGCCTGGGCCGCGGCGGCGTCCTCTGGGCTGCGGGCTTTGATGGCCCGGATCAGGTAGTTGCACCGGGCCTTGACGGCGCTGATCTGATAGACGCAGGACTCCACCAGCTCCGGGTCCAGGGCCTGGTCAAACTGGCGGTAGGCCTGGGCCAGGTCCCCCTGGGCGGTGAGCAGCTCGCCGCGGAGAATGTCCAGCTCCGGGTCCCGGCGGATCTTTTTGGAAAAAGCAGGTCGCATGGATATGTCCCTCCTCCGGTGGTCTCGTTATGGCTATGATATGGAGAGTTTGGACAAATATGCCAGATTTCATACGGAGGGATCAGGATGGAACCAGAGTATTATATGGAGCAGGCCCTGGCCCTGGCCCGGGAGGCCGCCGCTGCCGGCGAGGTGCCGGTGGGGTGCGTCATCGTCCGGGCGGGGCAGATCGTGGGCCGGGGCCGGAACCGGCGGGAGGAGAAGCAGTCCACCGCCTCCCACGCGGAGATGGAGGCCATTGCCCAGGCCAACGAGACGCTGGGGTCCTGGCGGCTGGAGGACTGTGAGCTGTATGTGACGCTGGAGCCCTGCCCCATGTGCGCCGGGGCCATTTTGAACGCCCGGCTCCGCCGGGTGTGGTACGGGGCCCGGGACGAGGCCATGGGGGCCTGCGGCGGGGTGACGAACCTGTTCATGGAGTCCTTCCCCAACCGGCCCGCTCTGGTGGGCGGGATCTTGGGAGAGGCGTGCCGGCAGGTGCTGGCGGACTTCTTTGCCGGGCTGCGGAAGCGGGGGGAGTCCTGAGAGGACAGCGCAAACGGTTGCGCTTGCGATCTGAGCTGGTTTTGGGAACGGAAAAGATTTAAAACTTTTGTAACAATTCGGGCTGGTTTGCTTAACAACTCTTCGGTATCGTAATACTTGCAAGAGACAAAACTTCTTTTCATCCAATCTTCCAAAAAATAGTCTGAGGGCCAGCCGACCGGCTGGCCCTCAGACTATTTTCTGAGCTTTTACAGCGCACTGGACAGGTCTTCCGCTGGTCAATCCTGGCGGAACGTGCTATACTGGGCCCACAGCGGCCAGGCGGGACGATCCCCGCTGAAAGGCGGTTTACACCGAATCGCCGGAGGATTCTTCCGCCTGGGAGGCATCATCTTCCTGCCCGGCGGGCTCTGCCCCGGCGGCAGGGATGGCCAGCCGCAGCAGCAAAAAGCCCAGCAGGGCCGCGCTGCCGCCCACGCCCAGGAGGAGCGTGGAGAGGTCCGGCCCGCCGTCTGCCAGGGCGGCCATGGAGAGGACCACGGCGGCGCAGACGTAGAAGGCAAAGAGACGCGTTTTGCCTGCCCGGAAGGCAAAGGAGGACAGGCGGTAAAAGGCCAGCGTCAAAAAGACCAGGGCCAGCAGGTCCACATAGTAGGCCGACAGGACAGGGTCCACGGAGTTCACCCGATAGACCAGCACCAGCCGCACCACCAGAGCCACCGGCGGGATCAGCAGGAGCGCCGCTCCCCGGAACTCCCCGCTCTCCCGGGCGCCCCGGCGGCAGGCGGAGAGGGTGGGGAACATCGACGCGGCAAAGACCAGCCCCAAAAGCCCCAGCAGCCGCTTGGCGGCAGGGGAGAGCCCTGCGGCGGCCGGCACAACAGTCTCGCTGTATGGGTCGGCGGCGGTGAGAAGCTGGGTCAAAAGGCTGGTGTGAGTCATCCCCTCATACAGGTCCGCAAGTCCTGCGGCGGCGATCAGCAGCACGCCGGCCACCGGCAGCACCAGCAGCCGGGCGTCTTGGGTGACAAATTCCGCCGGCAGCAGGGGACCGCCGTTCACATCCTTCGGCAGGCGGCAGGTCAGCCAGAAAAACAGCCCCCCAAACGCCAGCAGGAAGACCGCCAGCACCATTCCCGCCGGTGCGCCGGGAATCGGGAGACCGGTCTGGGGTTCAAAACAGGTGCAGTTCTGCCACAGGCGCAGGCAGAACGCGGCAACGCCGCCCAGCAGCGCCGCCAGGGGAAGGAGCAGATGTTGTTTCATAGTGAGCGGGTCCTTTCGCCAAGAAGATGACTGACAGTATATCACACAAACCCGCCGTTGTCCATGCCGGGCTCATGTTCCGGCCCAATGGCGCATATCATACACCACGCCCCGGTACGCCGGGGCGGGACGGTGAAACGCGGAACCAAAGAGGAGGAAGCAGATGAAACGAGGAAATCCGGTGCGGCAGAGCGTGACGCTGTCGGCATTGCTGCTGGCGGCGCTGTTTTTGCTGCCGCTGGCGGTGATCGTACCCTTTCGCGCAGAGCTGTTCGGCCGGGAGGACGCAGTGGACGAGACAGAGGGCCCCCCGTTTGTCAGCGGGGAGCTGGACAGCCAGACCGTGCTGAAGGTCCTGGATGGGGACGAGGTCCGGGAGATGGACCTGGGGACCTATCTGGTGGGCGTGGTCCGGGCGGAGATGCCCGCCTCCTTTGAGATGGAGGCGCTGAAAGCCCAGGCGGTGGCGGCCCGGACCTATACCCTCTATAAGCTTCGCAGCGGCGGGAACCACGGCCAGACCGCCGATATCTGCACAGACTCCACCTGCTGTCAGGCCTACATCTCTGAGGAGCGGGCCCGGGCCAACTGGGGCCAGCAGGCCGGAGCATACGAGCAAAAGGTCGAGACGGCGGTGACCGCGACGGACGGACAGGCCATCCTGTACGGCGGCGCGCCCATCCTGGCGGTGTTCCACTCCTCCTCGGCGGGACGGACCCGGCCGGCAGGCGAGGTGTGGCAGAGCGACCTTCCCTATCTCCAGGCTGTGGACTCTCCGGAGCCAGGGGAGAGCATCCCCAACTATTATAGCCGCGTAGAGTTCACCCCGGAGGCGTTCCGAAAGGCCGTCACGGCGGCCTGTCCCGAGGCGGACCTCTCCGGAAAGATGGAGACCTGGCTCCAGGACCCGGTGGTGGACAGCGCCGGCAGCGTCAGCTCTGTCACAGTGGGCGGCGTTTCGGTGAAGGGCAGCCGGCTGCGGAGCATCCTGGGCCTGCGCTCGGCCTGCTTTGAGTGGGAGGTCCAGGGAGAGAAGCTGGTGTTTTTCGTCACGGGCTTCGGCCACGGCGTGGGCCTGAGCCAGTACGGCGCCAATCAGATGGCATCCGACGGGGCGGACTACCGGGAGATCGTGACCCACTACTATACCGGCGTGACCGTGGAATCTTACCTGCCGGAGTAACGCTTTACAAGCTCCCGGAACCCGTGATAAAATAAAGTGTTCTACGGATGATCCTGCAACGAATGTAAGAGAGGGGGATGGGTATGAAACGACGGATCGCGGCGGGACTTTGCTGCTTGCTGCTGATATTTCAGCTGGCGGCGCCGCCGGCCCGGGCGGCGGGCTATGTCTGCTTTGTGGCCGTGGGAGAGAGCGTTCTTCCCATGTCGGATCAGACCATGCCCTTCTGGCGGGACGGGTATTTATATATTGCCAGCTCCACCTTTACCGGCGCGGCCCGGGAGGCCCTGAACATCGGCCGGATGTCCAGCAGCGATCAGGTGATCCTGTACAGCATCGGCCGCCGGGGAACTCTGCGCTTTGAAACCGGCAAGGACTATGCCTATGACGCCGACGGCGCCAGCTATTATCCCGGCGGCATCCAGCGGGGCGGGGAGATGTATGTGCCCGCCTCGGTGGTGGCCCAGTTCTTCGGCCTGCAATACTCCGTGACGGATGTCCAGCTCTCCTATGACGGGCAGGAGATCCGGGGAGATCTGGCCTGGCTGCGGCAGCCGGGCTTCGCTCTGACGGACAAGGTATTTGTCAACGCCGCCTCCTTTGCCATTGCCAGCCGCTATACGGAATATCTCCAGCAAAAGGAGGGCCAAGGCGGGACCATCGTGCCGGAGACCCCTACCGGCGTGGAGGTGGAGGGCAAGCGGATCTATCTCTGCCTCACCGCCGGAGAGGACACGGCGGCGCTGCTGGATGTGCTGGACAGCCGGCAGGCCCAGGCCTCGTTTTTCTGCACGCCGGAGTTTCTGGAGCAGCAGGGCGATCTGCTGCGGCGGATGGCTGCCACAGGGCAGACCATTGCCATTCTGGCTGACGCCAAGGACCCCAAGCGGTCTGTGACAGAGCAGCTGGAGGCGGGCAATCAGGCCCTGGCGGCGGCGACCTGCGGCAAGACCCGGCTGGCCCTGGTGGAACACGGGACCGAGGAGGATCTCCGGGCTGCCCGGGCGGCGGGCTACCGCTGCCTGGAGGCGGATCTTGATCGGGCGGACTATGCCCTGCGGACGACCTCCAACGCCGCATCCCTGCTCCAGCGGCTCTCCGGCTACCGGGGGAATGTGACTGTGTGGCTGGGGGACACTGTGGACGCGGCGGGACTGCGGGCCTTCCTCTCCACGGCGGAGAGTGCCGACGGCCAGTGCCTGGCCTGGACGGAGACGGCCTGAGTATTTACAGAAAATTCAACACCCGCCGGTGGAAGACGGGTATAATGAAGACACAGAGGCGGTCTGCCCCCTTCCGGAGCAGGCCGCCGAGAGACCATATTCAAACTGGGAGGGAACGTCATGGGCCGCAATATTCTGGTGGTGGAGGACGACCGCAATATCTCCGACCTGATCCAAATGTACCTGGTGAAGGAGGGCTTTGACGTCCGGATCGCCGGTGACGGCGGACGGGCCATCGAGGAATTTCAAAAGCAGGCGCCGGATCTGATCCTGCTGGACATCATGCTGCCGGTGATGGACGGCTGGGCCGTCTGCGCCAAGATCCGGGAGACCAGCAAGGTCCCCATCATCATGCTCACCGCCAAGAGCGAGGTGTTTGACCGCATTCAGGGCCTGGAGATGGGCGCGGACGACTACATCGTCAAGCCCTTTGAGATGAAGGAGCTGATCGCCCGGATCAACGCCGTGCTGCGGCGGACGGAGATCCCCAACGACACCAGCAAGCGATTGAGCTTTGACAAGCTCTCCATCGACCTGGACTCCTATGAGCTGGTGGTGGACGGCAAAAAGGTGGATACGCCCCCCAAGGAGCTGGAGCTGCTCTACCATCTGGCGGCGACCCCCAACCGGGTCTATACCCGCAACCAGCTGCTGGACGAGGTGTGGGGCTTTGACTACTTCGGCGACAGCCGGACTGTGGACGTCCATATCAAGCGGCTGCGGGAGAAGATCG
Source organism: uncultured Dysosmobacter sp. (assembly GCA_963560095.1). Lineage (GTDB taxonomy): Bacteria > Bacillota > Clostridia > Oscillospirales > Oscillospiraceae > Oscillibacter. Next base: position 24,531 of record CAUWNE010000028.1, read on the forward strand.
AGAACGTCTCCGACCAGTGGGCGCTGAAAACGGTGTGGGGCGTGGGCTACAAGTTTGAGACCGCCGGGGCCAAAGCGGAGAGCGCAAAGGGATGAAGGCGCTTCGAAATCGGTTTCAGGGCCTGTACTGGCGGCAGCTGTTCGTCACCGCGGGCACGGTGCTGCTGACACTGTGCCTGCTGGGGGCGTCCTTTTTCGCCCTGAGCTATAACTACGCCCGGGAGCAGCGGGGCGATGAGATCACCGCCCAGGCCCGGGTCATGAGCCAGCTGTCCGTCAGCTACCTGGTCAGCGGCCGCTATCTCTCCATCGAGGAGCTGCGCAATGACCCCAGCTTTCAGCAGCTGGCCTCCTTTGCCGCCATGGTCTCCGATGTGGATTTCCTGATCTGCGATGTGGAGGGCCACGTGCTCCTTTCCACAGACCAGCGGCTGGACGGCCGGGTAGTCACCATGCCGGAGGATATGACCCAGGGGATCATGGAGAAGGGTTCCTCTGCCCGCCGGGACAATCTGGACGGCCTGTATGAGACCAAGCAGTTCATTATGGGCGTTCCCGCTGTGAACCCGGAGACCCAGGAGATCGTGGGCGAGGTGTTCGGCGTCTCCGCCATGACGTCTCTGGACGCCATGTGGCGGGGCTTTGTGGGCCTGTTTTTCATGACAGCCTTCGTCTCGCTGATGATCGCCTTCATGTCCTCCTCCATCACCGCCATGCGGCAGGTAAAGCCCATCCGGGAGATGGCCCAGGCCACCCGGCAGTACGCCGAGGGCGACTTCGACGTGCGGATGCGGGACTATGGCCGGGGAGACGAGGTGGCAGAGCTGGCGGCCTCCTTCAACAATATGGCCGAGAGCTTGCAGCAGACAGAGCGGCAGCGGCGGGAGTTCATCGCCAACATCTCCCACGAGCTGAAAACGCCCATGACCACCATCGCCGGCTATACCGACGGCATTCTGGACGGCACCATTCCCCCGGAGAGCGAGCGGCACTATTTGCAGATCATCTCCAATGAGAGCCGGCGGCTGTCCCGGATGGTGCGGCGGATGCTGGATGTGAGCCAGCTCCAGGCCATCGATCCCCTCCGGGGCGCCAATCATTTCGACATCTGTGAGAGCATGCGCCGGGTGCTGATCTCCATGGAGCAGAAGATCACAGACCGGCACCTGGATGTGGACGCGGACATCCCCGAGGAGCCCATCCTGGTCCGGGGCGACAACGACATGATCACCCAGGTGATCTACAACCTGCTGGAAAACGCCGCCAAGTTCGCCCAGAAGGGCACGGCGCTGTATCTGGGCGTGGCCGTGATCGACGGCAAGGCCCGGGTGACGGTGCGGAATCTGGGCGGGACCATCCCGGCAGAGGAGCTGCCGCTGCTGTTTGAGCGGTTCCACAAAAGCGACAAGTCCCGCAGCGAGGACAAGGACGGCGTGGGACTGGGCCTTTACATCGTCAAGACCATTTTGGAGCAGCATAAGGAAAAGATCAATGTGACCAGTGAGGACGGGGTGACCACGTTCTCCTTCTCCCTGGCCATGGAGTAAGTGAGGCCGCATGGACGAACGAGACGAGATCCGCCGGGAGGACCGGCATCCTCTGGAGGTGGTGGAGACCTACCGCCGGAGCGCGCCCCAGCATCTGCCTGGAGAGAAGATCCTGACCTATCGCCGCCCCCTGCCGGGGGCGGCTGCTTCCCCGTCCGCTCCGCCCCCGCCTCCTAAAGAGGACCCGATCCGGCGGAAGAGGCGGAAGCGGGGGTTGATCATCTTTCTGGCATGCTTTGGGGTGGTGGCGGTTTTGGCCGGGGCCTCCTGGCTGCTGGAGGACTGGGGCGAGCCTGCCCGGGACGATTCTTTTGAACAGTACTATGATGAGCTCCCGGCGGCCGAGGGCTCCGGAGAGATCACCATCCCCACCTGGCCTGTGGGACAGAACGTGTCGCTGACCATCCGCCGGGAGCACGGAGAGACGCTCTCGGCCCAGGATCTCTACCGCCGGGTGAATCCGTCGGTGGTGATGGTGCTGGCCCAGGTGGAGGAGGGCGCCTCTGTGGGCACCGGCGTCATCTTCTCCGCCGATGGCTATCTCCTCACCAACTATCACGTGCTGGAGGGCGGCTCGGACTGCCTGGTGATCCGGGACAACGGGACGCAGTACGCCGCCAAATATGTGGCGGGAGATCCGGACCATGACCTGGCGGTTTTGAAGGTAGACGCGGAGGGGCTTCCCGCCGCAGAGTTCGGCGATTCTGACACGCTGACCGTGGGAGATCCGGTATACGCCATCGGCAATCCCCTGGGGGTGGAGCTTCCGGGCACGCTGACCGATGGCATCGTCTCCGCCATTGACCGGGATGTGCTGGTGGACGGCCGGACCATGACGCTGATCCAGACCAACGCGGCGCTGAACTCCGGCAACTCCGGCGGCCCCCTGATCAACCAGTACGGCCAGGTGGTGGGCATCAACGTCATCAAAATGACCTCGGAGTACTCCAATGTGGAGGGGCTGGGCTTTGCCATTCCCTCCGCCTCTGCCCAGCGGATCGTCAACGACCTGTTGACCTGGGGCGAGGTGAAGCCGGAGCCCCGGCTGGGCGTGGTGGTCCTGCGGGAGGGCGTCCAGCTGGAAAACGGAAGCTGGGGCCTGGTGGTCCAGGAGGTGGACTCGGGCTCTGCCGCTGAGGCGGCCGGCGTCCAGGCGGGGGATTACATCCTCTCCGCCGGCGGGGAGGACCTGCGGACCAGCCAGGACCTGATGCGGGTCCGCCGCCGGACCTATGCCGGGGATCAGCTGCCCTTGATCCTCTGGCGGGACGGCCGGGAGATCCAGGTGGTTTTGGATCTGGAGGAGACCGTGGCAGATTAAACAGCAGCAAGGAGACC
>CAUWNE010000029.1:0-27076 GCA_963560095.1 uncultured Dysosmobacter sp.
CCCGCGTTAAGCGGGACCGCTTTTTATAGGTGAATCCGATCAGACTGTTTCAGAAGATCAGGCGGCCTTCTTGGCGCTCTGCTTCTTGAAGGTCTGCATGCCCTCGACGACCAGGATCACAGCCAGAACGATCATCGCAACGGCGAAGACCAGCTGGAACCAATCGCCCCAGGCAGCGCCGCCAGCGCCGACCATCAGGACCTTCTTATAAACGGTCATCACCAGGCTGCACAGAGTGGCAACCAGCATGAAGAACATGGGGAAGTAGAACATCTTGTTGTTCTTGCCGATGTTGCCCAGCCAGGCAGCCACGGCCATCAGAGCCAGACCGGCCAGCAGCTGGTTGGCAGCGCCGAACAGGCCCCAGATCTGGGACAGGCTCAGGCCGCCCAGGACGCCGCCGATCACGACCATAAACAGGGTGCCGAACAGGGGATGGGCCAGAACTCTGCGGATGCCGCTGGCGTCCTTATAGGTGGCCTCGCCCTCCTTCAGGAACATCTCGGTCATCATGAAGCGGCTCAGACGGGTGCCGGTATCCAGGCTGGTCAGAGCGAAGACGGAGACAGCCAGGGTCAGCAGAGCGCGGACCGTGTTGTAGGTGGCGGTGCCGTCGGTGCCGAACATGGTGGCGATACCGGAAGCGAACGCCACAGCGGGAGAACCGAACTCGCCGCCGGTGTACTTGTCAAACACCATGCCGACAGCGATCAGGGAGATGATGCCCAGAGCGGACTCAATGAGCATGGAGCCGTAGCCGATGGGCTTCGCGTCACGCTCGTTGGCCAGCTGCTTGGAGGAAGTGCCGGTGGACACCAGGCTGTGGAAGCCGGAGCAGGCGCCGCAGGCCACGGTGATGAACAGGGTGGGGAACAGGGTGCCGATGCTGCTGGACCAGCCGGTGAATGCGGGGATGGTGAAGCTGGCGGAGCCGGTGATCGCGGAGAGCAGGATGCCCACCACGGCCAGGATCATCATGCCGTACAGCAGGAAGCTGGACAGGTAGTCACGGGGCTGGAGCAGGATCCACACGGGAGCCAGAGAAGCGATGGTGATGTAAGCGCAGATCAGGACAATCCAAGCAGTACGGCTCATGGCCAGACCGAAGTTCAGGCCGACGAAGATCATCACGCAGATGCAGATGATGCCGCCGATGGTGGCGGGGGTGGTGCCCACGCCCATCCGGTTGGTCACAAGGCCATAGATGATGGCCAGCACGATGAACAGGAAGGAGATCATCGCGGTGGTCTGGTTGCCGGTGGGGTTGCTGACAAAGCCAAACTGACCGGGCTCGCTGTAAAAGGTGCCGGCCACGACGTTGACGAAGGATGCGATGACCAGGATCAGCACCAGCAGGGCAAACACGGTGAACAGCTTCTGAGCACGACGGCCCATGGAGTCTCTGATCACGTCGGCCAGGGACTTGCCGCCGTGACGGACAGAGGCAAACAGAGCGCCGAAGTCATGCACGCCGCCGAAGAAGATACCGCCGATCACGCACCACAGGAACACGGGGACCCAGCCGAACACAGAGGCCTGGATGGGGCCGTTGATGGGGCCGGCGCCGGCGATGGAAGAAAAGTGATGGCCCAGCAGAACCGCGGGGCGAGCCGCCACGTAGTCCACACCATCCGCCATGGTCACCGCGGGAGTCTCCCGCTTGGGGTCAATGCCCCACTCCTTGGCCAGCCAGTTACCGTAAAATACGTAACCGATGACCAGCAAAACGATTGCAACTGCAATAATCAATACTGCTGTCATGCAAACACACTCTCCTCTTCTACAAATCAAAAATTATATTATACTTTGGAAGACCTTCTTCAGCGTCCGGCCCTGGCGGTTATGGGCCGAACGTCCGGAGGGGATCTCCAGAGCATACAAACGGAAATGGCTCCACCCCTGGAAGCCCAGTTGATAACTTTGATAATGCCGCAGCTTGGGGACCAGGGCCATGGCCTCCGGCGTGATATTTTCCGCCAGAATGCCCAGCACCACATCGCTGCTTTGATGAGAGGAATGAGGCTCCACCCGGGAAATTCCCTCTGCCCAGGCGGTGTCCGCCAGGAACTGGAGCCGCTCTGCCGTCAGCGTTTCCTCCGCCGCGAAAAAGACGTACTCATGGGACTCTGCCTCAGAGAGCTTGGCGCTCTTCACCAAGAAGAACTGCTCGTCATGGGAGTGAAAGACCGCCTCCGCCGCAAAGGGCTCTGTGGGGGTCTCCCGGTTCACATTGTAATAGATCTCGTAGGAGTGCAGCAGCTTCTCCATTGCCTCCGATACGGTCATGCCAGCTCCTCTCTCCGCGTCTGGGCGCGAATCACTTATTGGTAAACGCCGCGTGGGGCGCCAGCTGCTTGAGCTCCTCCAGCAGCATCTCCGCCGCCCGGGTGCCGGGCAGCTGGACCATGGCCAGCTCCTGGGTGTCATCACAGATCACCAGGTTCTCCACCTGGAGATCTCCCCGGCCGCAGCAGAGCTTGCTGGTCACCAGCATCACCCTGCGGAAGCACCGGCTGATCTCCGGATAGGCAATATAGTAGATCTTTCTGCCCTTGCGGAAAAACAGGCGGCTCTCGCCCAGCCGTACCACGCCGATCTCCCGGCCAGCCTCATACTCCGCCTTCAGATCCACCGACGCATCCGCCGCTGTTTTCAGGGGATTGAATTTGGACATCTCACGCGCCGCCTTTCCAGTTGCCCAAAGGGCTCCCTAAAGTTCCATTGTTGGGTGTATCATACACGATTGCTGGGAAAATGTAAAGGGACTTCGCTAATCTTTGTGTACAATTCGTGAATTTTCTGTAAATATTTGTGGATATTTTATCTGAATTTTCGCTCACTGGTTAAACGTTTAATTATTTTTCAACAAAAAACATATCAACTTTTTGGAAGGTCCCCCTGTTTTTTCCTCAGATTTGGTTAAATTTCTTCCGTTAAGCCCGCGAAAAAGCGGCGCCCGAAGGCGCCGCTTTGGGGGCGGTCCGATCCCCTTGCCCGGCGCTCAGTCCTGCAAGGTATTGATCAGGTGCTTCATATGGATGGTCATGGCATGGCTGGCGCCCTCGGCGTCCCGCTTGAGCAGGAACTCCAGGATCAGCTTGTTGTCCTGAATGGCCACCTCCTGCATGTGGCGGCGGTTGGAGGCCAGCTGCATGATCTCGTTGACGGCGCTGTTGATAATGGGATAAAGCCGCCGCATATATTCGTTGTGGGACGCCCGCATGATCGCCCAGTGGAATTCCTGGTCCGCCAGGGGCCAGTCTCCTCCCTCTTCGGCGATCTGCTCCATCCGCGCCGCCTTCTTCTGGATCTGCTGGAGCTCCTCTGCGCTGGCCCGCTGACAGGCCAGGGCCACCGTGGCCGGCTCAAAGATCAGCCGGATCTCAAAAAGGTCTCTGGCCCGGTCCCGGGACCGCAGGCTGGCGAGACTGCTCAGATCCATATCCGCCGCCGGAAGCTCCGACGCCACAAAGGTGCCCTTGCCCCGGCGGATCTCCAGCACCCCCTGGGCCACCAGGAAGGAGATCGCCTCCCGCAGGGTGGTCCGGCTGACCTCCAGCGACAGGCTCAGGTCGTTCTCATTGGGCAGCTTGCTGCCCGGCGCATAGCGCCCCTCCTCCATAATCATCTCATATAATCGATCAGATGTCTGCTCTGATAGCTTCATACGCCTAACTTCTGCCATGTTCCTCCTCCACATCTGCACGTAATCGATACAATTCGGCGAATTATGCTGCACTATGACCAATTTTCATGGAAAATGTTCTTCCCCTATTGACACTCTATGGGATTCCGTGTACAATGACATCATACAATAGATCGCAAGATAATACAATATCTTTTTGAAAGGAGGATGAAAATGATTTCCACTTCCTTTTGTCCCCACCGTGTCTCCATCATCACCGGCCACTATGGCACCGGCAAGACCGAATTCTCCGTGAACCTGGCCATGGCCATGGCGGCGGAGGGCCAGCAGGTCATGATGGCCGACCTGGATATCGTCAACCCCTACTTCCGCTCCCGGGAGCGGCGGGCCATGCTGGAGCAGGCCGGCATCCAGCTGATCTCCTCCTCCCAGGCCTGCTCGGACGCGGACGTTCCCTCCCTGCCGGCAGAGCTGCTGGCGATCTTTGAAAACCGGGATATCCGGGGAATCCTGGACATCGGCGGCGACCCTGTGGGCGCCCGGGTCCTGGCCCGTTTCCGGCCCAAGATCCTCCAGGAGGATTACCAGCTGATCTATGTGCTCAACGCCAACCGGCCCGAGGTCCGGGAGGCTGAGAATGCCATCGCCTACCTGCGGAGCATCGAGGCCGTCACCGGCCTGACCTGCACCGGGATCGTGAATAACACCCACCTGTGCGGCGAGACCACCGAGGACCAGATCCGCAAAGGCGCCGTTCTGGCCGGCGCCGTCTCCAAGGAGACGGGAATTCCAGTCCTGTGCCACGTGGCGGTAGAGCCCCTGGCCGAAAAATTGTCTGACCTGCCGGAAACTGTGTTTCCGATCACTGTCAAAATGAAGAAGCCGTGGGAATGATCCCCGGCAGATGGGAAAGGAGGACCACACCATCATGTCTGCGAAAGTAACCTTCAACACTGACCGCTGCAAGGGCTGTGAGCTCTGCACCACCGTGTGTCCCAAGCACATCGTTGTGATGGACACCGCCGTCACCAACCGTAAGGGTTATCACCCCGCCACGGTCAAGGAAATGGACGAGTGCATTGGCTGTGCCAGCTGCGCCAAGATCTGCCCCGATTCCATCATCACCGTGGAAAAATTCTAAAGAAGGAGGTCGTCTATCATGGAAAAAGAACTGTGGAAAGGCAATGAAGCCATCGCTGAGGCCGCGATCCGCGCCGGCTGCGACTGCTTCTTCGGTTATCCCATCACCCCCCAGAGCGAGGTCCCTGAGTATATGGCCGCGCACATGCCCAAGCTGGGCCGTGTGTTCGTCCAGTCCGAGTCCGAGGTGGCCGCCATTAACATGGTCTATGGTGCCGGCGGCGCCGGTATGCGCGCCATGACCTCCTCTTCCTCTCCCGGAATCAGCCTGAAGCAGGAGGGTATCTCCTACCTCATCGGCGCTGAGATCCCCGCTGTCATTGTCAACTGCATGCGCGGCGGCCCGGGCCTGGGCACCATTCAGCCCGGCCAGGGTGACTACTTCCAGGCCACCCGCGGCGGCGGCAACGGCGACTACCGGACCGTGGTCCTCTCTCCCTCCAACATTCAGGAGGCTGTGGACTTCGTTCAGGAGGCCTTTGACATCGCCGACCAGTACCGCAACCCCGTCATGGTGGTCATGGACGGCCTGATCGGCCAGATGATGGAGCCCATCGAGTGGCGTCCCGTTCCCAAGCGGAACCTGCCTCCCAAGGATTGGGCCACCACCGGCCGCAACGGCCGGGACCATCACAACGTCCTCAACTCCCTGTACATGGACCCCGAGTCCTGCGACGTACATAACCAGAACCTGGCCAAGAAGTTCGAGGAAATGACGAAGAACGAGGTCCGCTGGGAGACCAACTTCTGCGAGGACGCCGAGCTGCTCATCACCGCCTACGGCACCCCCGCCCGGATCGCCCTGACCGCCATCGACGCTCTGCGTGCCGAGGGCATCAAGGTCGGCCTCTTCCGTCCCATCTCCCTGTGGCCCTTCCCCGAGCAGGCTCTGCGCGAGGTTGCCTGGCAGGACAGCGTGAAGACGATCCTGGACGTGGAGATGAGCTCCACCGGCCAGATGCTGGACGACGTCCGCCTGTCTGTTGAGGGCCGTAAGCCCATCCACTATCTGGGCCATGCCGGCGGCGTGATCCCCACCGTGGAAGAAATGATTGACGCGGCCAAAGCGGCCTTGAAGGAGGTCAAGTGACATGGCGATTGTATATGAGAAATCCAAGGGCCTGACGGACGCCGAGCTGCACTACTGCCCCGGCTGCCATCACGGCATCATTCACAAGCTGGTGGCCGAGTCTCTGGTGGAGCTGGGCCTGCTGGACAATGCCATCGGCGTGTGCCCCGTTGGCTGCTCCGTGTTTGCCTATAACTATTTCAGCTGCGATATGCAGGAGGCCGCTCACGGCCGTGCTCCCGCCGTGGCTACCGGTATCAAGCGCACCCATCCCCAGCAGGCCGTGTTCACCTATCAGGGCGACGGCGACCTGGCTTCCATCGGTGCCGCTGAGATCGTTCACGCCGCCATGCGCGGTGAGAAGTTCACCACCATCTTCATCAACAATGCCATCTATGGCATGACCGGCGGCCAGATGGCCCCCACCACCCTGATCGGTCAGAAGGCCACCACCTGCCCCACCGGCCGTACCAAGGAGCAGGCCGGTATGCCCATCCGCATGGCTGAGATGCTCTCCACCCTGGATGGCTGCGTCTATGCCGAGCGTGTGTGCGTCACCGACATCGCCAACATCAACAAGGCCAAGCGCGCCATCAAGAAGGCCTTTGAGAAGCAGATGGCCGGCGAGGGCTTCACCTTCGTCGAGGTCCTGTCCACCTGCCCCACCAACTGGGGTATGACCGCTCTGAAGGCCAACGACTGGCTCAAGGAGAACATGATCCCCTATTATCCTCTGGGCGTCATCAAGGAAACGGAGGCGAAGTGAGATGAAGAAAGAGATCATCATTTCCGGCTTCGGCGGCCAGGGCGGCCTGGCAATCGGCAAGAACCTGGCTGAGGCCGGCATGGCCGAGGGCCTGAAGGTCACCTGGGCTCCCTCTTACGGCCCCGAGATGCGCGGCGGCACTGCCAACTGCTCTGTCGTTCTCTCCGACAAGCCCGTGGGCTCCCCCGTGTTCAACCGCTCCACCGAGCTCATCGCCCTCAACGAGCCCTCTCTGGCGAAGTTTGAGGAGGGTGTGCTCCCCGGCGGCTCTGTGTTTGTCAACTGCGACGTGGTCACCGACAAGGTCACCCGTACCGATCTGAAGGCCTATTACATCCCCTGCAACACCATCGCTGACGAGGTGGGCAACTCCAAGGTCAGCAACATGGTGATGCTGGGCGCCTATGTGGCCGGCACCAAGGTCCTCAAGCCTGAGACCATTGAGACCATGATCGAGACCATGTTCGCCGGCCCCAAGGCCAAGTTCATCCCCCTGAACATCGAGGCTTTCCGCCGCGGCATGGCCTGCGTCGAGTAAAAGCCGTTCCATTTCCATCATTCTTACCAAAGCAAGGCGGGCCGGATTCTCCTTCCGGCCCGCCCTCTCTCCTTTCAGGAAAGTTTTGTATTTTTTTCTTGACTTTACTGCATTAAAGGCGTATAACTTGATTAAGGTAGGCGAATCGTCTCCGTCCATGGACCGGAACACGCCTGTTGGGCTTTCGCCTCTTCTGCCGACGGCAGGAGTGCGCGGGGCCCTCTTGTTTTATCCGGAACAGGGCAAACCAAACTGTAAGGAGCGTATCATTATGCTGGATATCAAGATCGTAAAGACCACCACCCCCAAGGCCAAGACCCCCGATGATCAGCTGGGCTTCGGCCGGGTCTTCTCCGACCACATGTTCATTATGAACTACGATAAGGGCCAGGGCTGGCACGACGCCCGCATCGTCCCCTATGCCCCCATTTCCCTGGACCCCTCCGCCGTGGTGTTCCACTACGCCCAGGAGTGCTTCGAGGGCATGAAGGCCTATCGTACCGCTGACAATCGAATCCAGCTGTTCCGGCCCGACTGCAACGCCCGCCGGATGAACAACACCCAGGACCGTCTCTGCATCCCTGAGATCCCTGTGGAGGACTTCGTTCAGGCCGTCAAGGCCCTGGTCGAGGTGGAGAAGGACTGGGTCCCCCACTCTGAGGGCTCTTCTCTCTACATCCGTCCCTTCACCATCGCCACCATGGCCCAGCTGGGTGTCCACGCCTCTACCAGCTATCAGTTCATCATCATCTGCTCTCCCTCCGGCGCTTATTATAAGGAGGGTCTGGCTCCCGTCAAGATCTATGTGGAGGATACTTACGTCCGCGCCTGCCCCGGCGGCACCGGCTTTACCAAGTGCGGCGGCAACTACGCTGTCAGCCTCCTGGCCGGCGAGAAGGCCGAGGAGAAGGGTTACAGCCAGGTCCTGTGGCTGGACAGCCAGGAGCGCAAGTATGTGGAAGAAGTGGGCGCTATGAACATCTTCTTCAAGATCGACGGCAAGATCTACACTGCCGAGGCGCTGGAGCAGGGCGGCACCGTGCTGCCCGGCGTCACCCGCCGCTCCATCATCGAGCTGCTCAAGGACTGGGGCTATGAGGTCGTCGAGGGCAAGCTGGCCATCGATACCATCATGGCCGCCGCCAAGGAGGGCAAGCTGGAGGAGGTCTTCGGCTCCGGCACCGCCGCCGTGGTCTCCCCCGTCAAGCAGCTGGACTATGAGGATCAGTCCGCCTTCATCAACAACGGCGAGATCGGCCCCCTGACCCAGAAGCTCTACGACACCATGACCGGCATCCAGTGGGGCAAGCTGCCCGACACCAAGGGCTGGATCGTCCCCGTCTGCCAGGGCTGAGCAGCTGCCGGGATCAGATAACGACATCAAAAAAGGACCGCCGGAAGCTGAGCTTCCGGCGGTCCTGTTCCTGTTGATTGAAGATGTCACCAGCTGCTCTTCTCAGCCCCACAGGGCGGAGAGCATGGGGATCACCTGCTTTTTTCTGGACAGGATCTTGGGCAGGAACATGCAGTTGTCCTCGCTCTCACCCTTGAAGTTGAAAGCCTGACGGATGGTCTCCTCATCCCCCACAAACAGCAGCTGGGTGCCGTCCAGCAGCACGTCGGTGATCATCAGCACCACTGTGTCCAGGGCCCGTTCCTTCCGGGTGGCCTGCATGACCTTCAAGAACTCCTCCTTCCGCTGGAGCACCCGCTCGGAGTCCATGCAGGTGATCTGGCTCACCGCCAGATCATGGCCGGCGATGTGGAATTCCTTATAGTCCGTCTTCAAGATGGTCTCGGCGCTCTTGTCGTCGCCGCAGGTGGAGGAGAAGATGGCCCGTCCCAGGTCCTCCAGCGAGGTGTTGGCGATCCGGGCCATCCGCTTGGCCACGTCGATGTCCCGCTGGGTGCAGGTGGGGGACTTGAACATCACCGTGTCGGAGACGATGGCTGCGGCCATCAGGCCCGCCATCTTAGCAGTGGGCATCAAGCCCTTTTCCTGGTACATCCCCGCCACGATGGTGGTGGTGCTGCCCACCGGCTCGTTGCGGACATAGATGGGATTGTTGGTCTGGATATCCGCCAGCCGGTGATGGTCCACGATCTCCAGGATCTCCGCCTGGTCCAGGCCCACCACAGACTGGGCCTTCTCATTGTGGTCCATCAGGATGACCTGCTTGCGGCGGGGACGCAGCAGATGGAAGCGGGACAGCGTGCCCACTACCTTCTCCTCGTCATCCAGGATGGGGTAGGCCCGGAAACGGCTCTCCAGAACGGTGTTCTTCACGTCGTCAATATAGTCATCCAGATGGAAGCTGACCAGATTTTCACTCTTACAGATATGGGAGATGGGCAGGGCGTGCCACACCAGCCGCACCGCCTGATAGGGGTCGTAGGGCGTGGAAATCAGGCAGGTCTCCGTCTTCAGATTCAGCAGCTCCTGGGGGACCTCCGCCTGGCAGACGATGACGCAGCTGACGCCGATCTCCAGCGCCCGGCGGATCATATCCGGCTGGTCGCCGCAGATGACGATGCTGTTGGGGTTGGAGAAGAGGAGATTTTCCCGGCAGGTGGGCAGGGCGATGACCACCTCGCCGGAGACCTCGTCCCGCATCTCCGCCCCGTCGTTGAGGATCTCGCCCTCGATGACGGAGAGCAGGTTATACACCGGCACACTGGCCACCACCGGGTCCCGGACAGAGCGCATATCATAGTTAGCCACGTCGCCGGCGGAGAGCATCCCGTACAGGGTGCCGTCCTCGTTGGCCACCGGCAGCACGGAGATCCGGTCCGCCTGCATATTCTGCCAGGCCCGGCTGATGGTGGCGGCAGAGGAGAGGGTGGGCGGCGTATCATAGTCCAGATCCCGCACCTGGGTCCGCACGTTGCTGATCAGCTGGGGGGGCTGGAAGCCAAACCGCGCCAGCACCGTCTGGGTCTCGTCGCTGACCTGGCCCAGGCGGGCCGCCTGATACTGCCGCTGGCCCAGGGCGTTTTTCAGGGCGGCATAGGCCATAGCAGAGACGATCGAGTCTGTGTCCGGGTTCTTATGGCCCGTGATATAGACAGTATCCATGGATTGCGTTCCTCCTGCGTTTTATTCTCTGACTATTATGCGTTCCGCCTCTCTGGTTGTCAACGGCTCTTTTTTACGAAAAATTCCAGAAAGTCCAGGATTTGCGCCGCTTTTCCACGAAACTCACAGGATCAGCAGCTCTTTGGGCGCCTGGGTCAGGTTCCGGCAGCCCGTCTCCGTCAGGACGATCACATCCTCGATCCGAACGCCCAGCCGCCCCGGCAGATAGATCCCCGGCTCCGCGGAGATCACCGCCCCCGCCGGCAGAGGCTGGTCATTCATGGGGGACGCATTGGGACTCTCGTGGATCTCCACGCCCACGCCGTGGCCAAAGCTGTGGGAGAAGGCCTTGCCGTAGCCCGCCTTCTCAATGACGGCCCGGGCGGCGCCGTCCACCGCTTTTCCCGTCACGCCGGCCCGGGCGGCGGCGATGCCGGCCCGCTGGGCCGCCAGCACTGTTTGATAGACGGTCTCCATCTCCTCGGTCACATGGCCCACCGCCACGGTCCGGGTCATATCCGAGCAGTAGCCGCCGTAGACGCAGCCAAAGTCCATGGTCACGAATTCCCCCGCCTGAATGGGCTTTTCCGAGGGCACGCCGTGGGGCAGGCTCCCATTGGGACCGGACACCACGATGGGGTCAAAGGACTTGTCCTCCGCCCCGTAGTGCAGCATCCGGTAGAGCAGCCGGGCTGCCAGCTCCTTTTCCGTGATCCCAGGGCGGATGTCATTGAGGATGTCCTCCAGGGCCCGCTCCGCGATCCGCTGGGCAGCGGTCATGGCCTCCAGCTCCTCCGGGTCCTTTACCGCCCGGAGCTTCCACAAAAGCTCTGTGGCGGGCACCAGCTCACAGGACAATGCCTTTTGATAGCGGCTGTGGTCCAGCACGGTCATATAGGCGTCCTCAAAGCCCATCCGCCGGATGCCCTCCCGGTCGATGACCTCCTGGATCAAGGTCCCATATCCCTTTCCATGGCCCACCTCGCCCAGCGTGGCATTGCGGATCTGCCGGCTGGCGGCCTCGGTATACCGGGCGTCGGTGAAATAATAATTGCCCTGCCGGGTCACCAGGGCCACCCCATCAGTCCCGGCGGAGTGGAATCCGCTGGCGTAGTAGCGGTTGGCCTCCCCGGTCAGCAGCAGGGCGTCCAGATCATCGTCCGCCAGATGGGCGGCGATCTTCTCAAAATGGTCCATCGTTCCTCCTGTCCGGCCCGCCCGGCCCCGGCCGGCGCAGACCTCTATTTTTTCTCACTATAACACCCCCATTTTTCCCTGTCAATCCGCGCTCCACTCCCCCCTTTTGCCTTGGGCCCGCCGAGGGATGACTTCCTCGATTTCATGATCTGCTGCGGGAAGCAGAAAACAGCATATCATAAAAAAACAACTGCGAATTTGATGGAGGAATGACCGATGTTAATAGAAGTTGCTTGTGGCAACGGCTTGTTTTGATGTTTAATGGTCGTATCAAAACAAAGGAGGCACAGGTTATGTTAAACGAAAATATTAGGAATCTGCGAAAAGCAAACGGCCTTTCCCAAGAAGAGCTGGCTATCAAGCTAAATGTCGTCAGGCAAACAGTATCCAAATGGGAAAAAGGCCTATCGGTTCCAGATTCCAGTATGCTTGTCTCGTTAGCCGAGGAACTGGATACTTCCGTAAGCACCTTGCTTGGAGAAACTGTACCGGAAGAATGCTGGAACGAAGAAACTTTAAAAAACATTTCCGAAAAACTTGAAGTGATCAATCTCCAGCTTGCCAGAAGAAGCCAGACGAGGATCCGGACCATTCGCTGCCTGCTGATTGCAGTATGTGCGATGATTGCAGCAGGATTGATCGCATTTGCAGCGATGAACAGTGAATATTTGACTTGGGATTTCAATAACCCGGAGTTCGCAATCGCGGGAACTCTGCTGCATGGTTTTGAATTTCTATTTGTGCGATTGGCGCCATTCGTTTTGATCGGCTCTGTCATTGGGATCGTATTCACATATAGAAAGCACTAAATCCCAGTGTATCCAGCAGGTATCGTCTGTGAATCGGCCTCCCTCCGCCATTTCGGCGAAGGGAGGTTCTTGCTGTCCAGAATCGGTCCAACGGAGATCAAGGCGTCCCGCCCAGGCATCGCCTCATGACTGGCCGCCTTGAGCCCTCCCGGGCTTCCGGCATTTTATGATACCTGCCTGAATTCGGGCTTTGATTTTGTAGAAAATACCGGTTGACTTCATCCATTTAAAGTTATATATTGAAAAAGTAATCTGAGCCGGACGGCAGAGAGGAGCTCCCGCTATGACACGTTATTTCTTCCCCCGCCCCTTCGGGAGCTTCTATTACCTGATGGAGGTCCGCTATTACCGCGGGCCCGTCTCGTCATATCTGTCCAGCTGAACTCACCGCTGTATGAAGGGCGGCCCCGTTCTCTGGACGGGGCCGCTTTTTATAATCTCCAGGACATTTTATTTCATTGATAAAGGAGCGTTTTGTGATGAAAAAGAAGTTGTTTGCTCTGATCCTGGCGGGTCTGATGACCCTGAGCCTGGCCGCCTGCGGCGGCTCCCAGTCCGACAGTGAGGACGGCGCCCCCGCCGATTCCGGCGACGGCCAGTCCTATGTGGTGGGCATCTGCCAGCTGGCTCCCCATCCCGCGCTGGACGCCGCCACCCAGGGCTTTACCGACGCGCTGAAAGAGGCCCTGGGCGACCAGGTGCAGATCAAGAATCAGAACGCCGGCGGCGAGGTCCCCAACTGCACCACCATCATCGACGGCTTCGTGGCGGAGAATGTGGACCTGATCCTGGCCAACGCCACCCCGGCCCTGACTGCCGCCGCCTCCGCCACCAGCGAGATCCCCATCCTGGGCACCGCCGTGACCAACTACGGTGTGGCGCTGGATCTGGACACCACCGAGGACAAGGTCCTGGGCGGCAACATCGCCGGCACCTCGGACCTGGCGCCCCTGGACCAGCAGGCCGCCATGCTCCAGGAGCTCTTCCCTGAAGCCAAGAACGTGGGCCTGCTCTACTGCTCCGCCGAGGCCAACTCCATGTTCCAGGTGGAGACCATTCAGGGCTATCTGGAGGACATGGGCTACACCTGCACCCAGTACGCCTTCACCGATGTGAACGACCTGTCCTCTGTGGCGCAGAACGCCGCTGACAATTCCGACGTCATCTACATCCCCACCGACAACACCGCCGCCAACAACGCCGAGACCATCGCCAACGTGGTCGTCCCCGCCAAGGTGCCCGTGGTGGCCGGCGAGGAGGGGATCTGCAAGGGCTGCGGCTGCGTGACCCTTTCCATCGATTACTATGAGCTGGGCCAGATCACCGGCCAGCAGGCTGTGGAGATCCTCACCGGCGCCAAGAGCGTGTCCGAGACCGCCATCGGCTTTGACACGACCCTGGAGAAGAAGTTCAACGCCGCCAACTGCGAGGCTCTGGGCATCACGGTCCCGGAGGACTACGTGGCGATCGAAGGATAACCCCATCTTGATCCGGCCAGGCGGAAAAGGAGTCCCCTTTTCCGCCTCCGGTCTGCTGTATTCCCGTTGAGACGGATCTACCTTTGGAGGGATAGGAGCTATGGATTTTCTGACAGCGTTTCTCAATTCCCTGCCCGGCGCTGTGGGGCAGGGACTGATCTGGGGCATCATGGCCATGGGTGTGTACATCACCTTCCGGATCCTGGACGTAGCGGACCTGACAGTGGACGGCTCTCTGGCCACCGGCGGCGCCGTGGCGGCTCTGGCCATTTCTCTTGGCTGGAACCCCTGGGCCGCGCTGCTGGCCGCAGTGCTGGCCGGCATGCTGGCCGGCTTTGCCACCGGCTTTTTCCACACGGTCTGCGGCATCCCGGCCATCCTGGCCGGCATCCTGACCCAGCTGGCCCTGTATTCCATCAACCTGCGGATCATGGCCATCGGCGACGCCGCCACCACCAAGGCCACCCTGGCGGTCAGCGTGGACAAATATGATCTGCTGGTCTCTGCCCGGTACATCCGGGACGTGGCCCTGAACAACCCCCTGGTTCTGATGACGCTGTTCACCGTGGCGGTCATCGCCCTGCTGTACTGGTTCTTCGGCACCGAGATGGGCGCCTCTCTCCGGGCCACCGGCTCCAACCCCAACATGGCCCGGGCCCAGGGCATCAACACCGACCGCAGCAAGGTGCTGGGTCTGGTGGTCTCCAACGGCATGGTGGCCATGGCCGGCGGCCTGCTGGCCCAGTATCAGGGCAGCTCCACCATCGATATGGGCCGGGGCGCCATCGTCATCGGCCTGGCCGCCGTCATCATCGGCGAGGTCCTGCTGGGCAAGGTGTTCCGGAATTTCGCGCTGAAGCTCCTCTCTGCGGTGATCGGCGCCATCATCTACTACGTGGTCATCACCCTGGTGCTCCGCCTGGGCCTGGAGTCCACGGACCTGAAGCTTCTCACCGCCCTGGTGGTGGCCGTCTTCCTGGCCATCCCCTACTGGAAGGGCAAGTACATCCCCGCCAAGGTGAAGACCGGCGCGCAGAATGGAGGGAACCGGAATGCTTGAGATCCAGAATGTTTGGAAGACCTTCAACGCCGGAACGGTCAATGAAAAGCAGGCTCTGCGGGGCGTCAGCCTGACGCTGAATGACGGAGATTTCTGCACCGTCATCGGCGGCAACGGCGCGGGTAAATCCACCCTTCTCAACGCCGTGGCCGGCGTGTGGCCGGTGGACGCCGGCACCATCGCCATCGACGGCGTGGACCTGACCCATATGCCGGAGCACAAGCGGGCCGCCTATATCGGCCGGGTGTTCCAGGACCCCATGATGGGCACCGCCCCCACCATGCAGATCGAGGAAAATCTGGCCCTGGCCGCCCGGCGGGGCAAGTCCCGGGGGCTGTCCTGGGGCATCACCAAGGCGGAGCGGGCAGGCTACATCGAGCATCTCAAGATCCTGGGCCTGGGCCTGGAGGACCGGCTGACCAGCAAGGTGGGCCTTCTCTCCGGCGGCCAGCGCCAGGCGCTGACGCTGCTGATGGCCACCCTCATCAAGCCCCACCTGCTGCTCTTGGACGAGCACACCGCGGCATTGGACCCCAAGACTGCCGCCAAGGTGCTGGACGCCACGGACCGGCTGGTGGAAAAGGATCACCTGACCACCCTGATGATCACCCACAACATGAAGGACGCCATCACCCACGGCAACCGGCTGATCATGATGTTTGAGGGCCGCATCGTCATCGACGTCTCCGGCGAGGAGAAGAAAAAGCTGACCGTCCCCCAGCTGCTGGAGCTGTTCAACAAGGTCAGCGGCAGCGACGAGGCCGACGACAAGCTGCTGCTCTCCTGATCGTCCCGGCGCCTCATGCAGGTCCCCGGACGTCCGGACAAATCAACTGCCACGGCGGACAGGTCCCCCTGTCCGCCGTGATGTTCTCTGTGAAAGGAGCTCTTTATGAAACTTGTGACCTATCTTCACGACGGCGCTCCATCCGTGGGCATGCTCACTCCTGACGAAGCCGCCGTCCGGCCCCTTCCCTTCCCCTCCATGCAGGCACTGATCGAATCCGGCGCCCTGCCGGACCCGGCTCTGGCCGGAGATCCCCTGCCCCTGGAGACTGTGACGCTGCTGGCCCCCATTCCCCAGCCCCGGCAGGACGTCATCTGCCTGGGCATCAACTACCGGGACCACGCTGAGGAGGCCGTCCGGTACAGCAGCGACGCCTTCCGAAAGGAGCGGCCCATTCCCATCTACTTCTCCAAGCGGGTGACGGAGGCCGTGGCCCCCGACGGCTTCATCGAGAGCCATCCCGGCCTGGTGGAGCGGCTGGACTACGAGGCCGAGCTGGCGGTGATCCTGGGAAAGACCGCCCGGAACATCTCCGCCGATCAGACGGCGGACTATATCTTCGGCTACACCGTCCTCAACGACGTCTCCGCCCGGCTCCTCCAGACCTCTCATAAGCAGTGGTACTTCGGCAAGGGCCTGGACGGCTTCACCCCCATGGGGCCCTGCATCACCACCGCCGACGAGATCCCCTTCCCCCCGGCCCTGGAGATCTCCGCCCAGGTCAACGGCGAGCCCCGCCAACACTCCAACACCCGACTGCTGATCACCGGCATCGGGGAGATCCTGGAGGAGCTGTCCTCCGGCATGACCCTGCTGCCCGGCACCATCATCGCCACCGGCACGCCCGCCGGCGTGGGCATGGGCTTTGACCCGCCCCGGTTCCTGAAAGCCGGCGACGTGGTGGAGTGCTCCATCGAGGGGATCGGCACCCTGCGCAGCACGGTCCGATAAGTGCAAAAGCCCCCGGACGCCTGAGCGTCCGGGGGCTTTCCGGATATTTAAGGTCAATAGCCGATGATCAGGCCCTTTTCCATGGCATAGAAGCTGGTAAGACCCCGGCAGGAGACGATATCCACGCTCTTCACCGGCAGGTCCCGGAGGATCTGCTCCTTCAGCTTTCCAGCGCCGGTCAGGTTCTCGCAGTGGGAGATGACCACCTCCGCGCCGGCGCAGTCCTTGCTGGCGGCCATCAGCGCCGTGATGGCCTTGAAGGTCTTCGCCTCACCCCGGGCCTTGTCCGCCACATGGATGGTGCCCTGGGGGGTAGCGTCAGCGATGACATGGATGCCCAGGGAGTGGAGCAGCGTTCCCACCAGGGGCCGCATCCGGCCGTTTTTGATGAGGTTATCAAAGTTCTCCAAAGTAAAGCAGGTCCGCAAAGAGGCCTGGTACATCCGCAGCTGGGCGCAGATCCCCTCGAAATCTCCCGTGGTGTCTGCCTCCATCAGCGCCTGGGCCCTGCGGATCAGCAGGACCATGGCCCCGGCGGTGGCTTTGGAGTCGATCACGCAGATCTCCTTTTCCGGGTGCTCCTCCAGCACCATTTCCCGGCCCATCATAGCCGCGTTATAGGTGCCGGAGAGGTTGCTGGAAATGGTAAAGCAGATCGTCTTGTCCCCGGCGGCAAAGGCCCGGGCAAAGTCCGCCGGAGAGGGGCAGGCCGTGGAGGATGCGCTCTTTTCATCCGCCATGGCGGCCAGCAGGTCCGCCACCACCAGCTCGTCGTTGTCAATAAATTCCCGCTCCCCCACCTGGATCCGCAGGGGAACGGTCTCAAATCGGACACGGTCGCTGGAAAAGCCGCTCCGCTTCAGATCACAGCTGCTGTCGCTGACAATGTTCCAAATCATACAAATCTCCTCGTGACATGGTTTTCAATACCATATTTTCTCTATCATACCGCGATTTCCATCTGTTGTCAATCCCAAAAAAGGGCAGTTTTTCCGGCCTTGACAGGATCGATACTTTGTGGTACGCTCATAAAGTTCTCTAAAAAACTGTTCCTTTCAAAACTATTGGAGGCCGTCATGCCGCACAACTATTATACCCGGCTGCTGCAATTTGCCCAGCAGTTTCAAAAATACTATGACCGGCAGTTTCTCCCCCTGCTGGAGCGGACGGGGCTGACTATGCGGGATGTCCGAGTGCTGCTGTTTCTCATCAACAACCCGGACTATGATACCGCCAAGGACATTACCGTCCTCCGGGGCCTCTCCAAGTCCCAGGTCTCCCAGGCAGTGGACCTGCTGGCCGCGGAGGGGATGCTCCGCCGCACGCCGGACCGGAACGACCGGCGGGTGGTCCATCTGTCCATCACCCCCCAGGGAGAGCCGCTGGCCCGGGAGTGTCAGGCCATTCAGGAGCGGTGCTCCCAGCAGCTGCTGGTAGGGCTGACGCCGGAGGATCAGGAGCAATTTCGAACATATCTGCGGACCGTTCTGGATAACGGGATTCGGGAAGGAGCCTTTCAATGAAACAGCAAAAAAGTGTGGATCTGGGGTCCGGCAGCGTGGGGAAGCTTCTCTTCTCCCTGGCTCTGCCCACCATCACCTCCCAGATCGTCAACATGCTCTACAACCTGGTGGACCGGGTGTATATCGGCCATATGCAGCCCATCGACACCGTGGGCGCTCTGGCCCTGACCGGTGTGGGCGTGTGCCTGCCGGTGATCATGATCATCTCCGCCTTTGCGGCGCTGCTGGCCATGGGCGGCGCGCCCCGGGCCTCCATTTCTGAGGGCAGGGGAGATCCGGCCATGTCCGAGCAGATCATGGGCAACAGCCTGACGCTGCTTCTGGTAGTCTCCGCAGTGCTGACGGCGATCCTCCAGCTGTTTACTGAGCCGCTGCTGCTGACCTTCGGCGCCAGCGAGAACACCATCGGCTATGCCATCAGCTACATGCGGATCTACTCCCTGGGCACTGTGTTCGTTTTGATCACGCTGGGCATGAACGCCTATATCACCGCCCAGGGCTTTACCACCGTCAGCATGAAAACCGTGCTGATCGGCGCCATTCTCAACACGATCCTGGACCCTATCTTCATCTTTGGTCTGGACATGGGCGTCCGGGGCGCGGCCCTGGCCACCATCTTGTCCCAGGCGGTCTCCGCCCTGTGGGTCCTGCGGTTCCTCATTGGTCCCAAGACCAAGTGGCGTCTGCGTCGGAAGTACCTCCGCCTGAAGCCGTCGGTATTTCTCCCCTGCCTGGCCCTGGGCCTCTCCCCCTTCATCATGCAAAGCACCGAGAGTCTTATTGCCGTGTGCTTCAACACCTCCCTGCTGAAATATGGCAGTGACCTGGCCGTGGGTTCCATGACGGTGCTCACCAGCATCATGCAGTTTGCCATGATGCCTCTGATGGGCCTGTCTCAGGGCGCCCAGCCCATCGTCAGCTACAACTACGGTGCCCGGAACAGCCAGCGGGTCCGGGCCGCTTTCCGGGTGCTGCTGCGTACCTGTGTGATCTACTCCCTGGTCTTTTGGGCCTTGGTGCAGTTCTTCCCCCGGGCCTTTGTCCAGATCTTCAACAACTCCCCCGCCATGGTGGAGTATGCCTCCTCGGCTCTGCGGATCTACATGGCCGCCACCGGCATCTTTGGCATTCAGGTTGCCTGCCAGCAGACCTTCGTGGCCCTGGGCAATGCCAAGGCGTCGCTGTTCCTGGCGGTACTGCGGAAGATCATCCTGCTGGTGCCCCTCATTTATATCCTGCCCAACTTCTTTGCCGATAAGGTCTTCGCCGTCTTCCTGGCGGAGCCGGTGGCAGATTTCCTGGCGGTGTGCGCCACCGCCGCGCTCTTTGCCGTTCAGTTCCGGCGGAGCATGACGGCGCTGGACCAGCCAAAGCCCTGACCATGCCAAGCAAAAAAATGCCGTGCGCTTTGCAGCGCACGGCATTTTAGCATGTCAAAAAAGTCTCGCAGGGTTTCGCGTCCCCAGGGAGGAGCCCTGTGAAATCGGTTTTCAGTCACGGCATGTGCCCGGCTGAAAACACCCCCAGGGTGCAGCCCTTTCAAAACAGCGGCATAGCCGTTGTTTTGGGAAACGTCACAGCACCTTGCTCAGGAAAAGCTGGGTCCGGGGATGCTGGGGATGGTCAAAGAAGGCGTGGGGCTCGTTCTCCTCCAGGATCTTGCCGCCGTCCATGAACAGCACCCGGCTGCCCACCTCCCGGGCAAAGCCCATCTCGTGGGTCACCACCACCATGGTCATGCCCTCTCTGGCCAGCTCCTTCATCACGTCCAGCACCTCGCCCACCATCTCCGGGTCCAGGGCAGAGGTGGGCTCGTCAAAGAGCATCACCTTGGGCTTCATGGCCAGGGCCCGGACAATGGCGATTCGCTGCTTCTGGCCGCCGGAGAGCTGGTTGGGATAGGCGTCCGCCTTGTCCAGCAGATCCACCCGCTTCAAAAGCGCCGTGGCGGTCTCGTCCGCCTCCTCCTGCTTCATCAGCCCCGTCCGCACCGGCGCCAGGGTGATGTTCTTGCGGATGGTCATGTTGGGGAACAAATTGAAGTGCTGGAACACCATGCCCATCTGCTGGCGGACCTGGTCGATGTTCACCTTGGGGTCGGTGATCTCCGTGCCCTCAAAGGTGATGCTGCCGCCGGTGGGCGTCTCCAGCAGGTTCAGGCACCGCAGGAAGGTGGACTTTCCGGAGCCGGAGGGCCCCAGGACCACCACCTTCTCTCCGGGATCAATATGCTGATCGATCCCATCCAGCACCAGATGGTCCCCGAAGGATTTGCTGAGGTTTTTAACGTCGATCACTTTGACGCAGCCTCCTTTCCAGCTTGCCCTGGAGCCAGGTGAGGATCATCACCACGACCAGGTACATACAGGCGATGCCCAGATAGGGATACATCACGTCAAAGGTCTTGGAGCCCACTGCCTTGGCATAGTAGATCAGCTCCGCGCCGCCGATGGCGGAGACCAGAGAGGTATCCTTGAACAGGGTGATAAACTCGTTGCCCAGAGCCGGCAGAATGTTCTTGAAGGCCTGGGGGATCACGATCAGCCGCATGGTGTCCAGATACCCCAGACCCAGGGAACGGCCGGCCTCCATCTGGCCGCCGTCCACGCTCATCAATCCGCCCCGGACGATCTCCGCCACATAGGCGCCGGAGTTGATGCCGATGCCGAAAGCGCCGATCAGGGTGTGATTCCGGCTGGAGGCAAAAATGACGCTGGACCAGATCAACAGCTGGACCATCATGGGCGTGCCCCGGATCACGGTGGTATAGACCTTGCACAGGGCATTCAGCACCCCCAGCAGGGGATTGTGATGGCCGGGACGCTGCTGGTCATGGGCGGTACGGATCACCGCCACCAAAACGCCCAGGATCACGCCCAGTGCCAGAGCGATCACCGTCAGCTCCAGGGTGACTCCCAATCCCTTCAAATAGAGCTTCCAGCGGTCTCCGGTAATAAAGGCCTTTGTAAAACCGTTGGCCACTTCCATCAGCCACGCTTCCATATGGCCCCTCCTTTCATGTTAACGCCGGGGAAGGGCGGCTCATCGCCGCCCTTCTGCCGGTCACATTCTTGCTGTTTACTCAGCCTTGATGTACTTATCCACGATGGCCTGGAAGGTACCGTCGGCCTTCAGCTCCGCCATGGCGGCGTTGACGGCCTCCAGCAGGGCGGTGTTGCCCTTCGCCACGGCGATGGCGTAGTCCTCCACAGCGTACTCGGTGTCCAGAATGGTCAGGCCCTCGTTGGCCTCCACGTAGGACTGGGCAGGCAGGTTGTCGATGACCACGGCGTCGATCTGGCCGTTGACCAGGGCCTGGATGGCCACAGCGCCGGTCTCATAGCCGATGACGTGGTCCTCGCCGTAATCGTCGGTGCAATAGATAAAGCCGGTGGTACCCATCTGGGTGCCGATGGTCTTCTCACCCAGGTTATCCAGGGTCACATCGGAGCCCTCCTTGACGATGACCACCTGCACGCCGGTGGCATAGCTGTCAGTGAAGTCCATGACCTCCTGCCGCTCGGGGTCCACGGTGATGCCGGCCATGGCAATGTCGCTCTGGCCGTTCTGGACAGCCAGCAGAGCGGCGTCAAAGCCCATGTCCTCGATCTGGAGCTCCAGGCCCAGCTTCTCGGCGATGGCCGCGCCAACCTCCATGTCGATGCCGATGGGGTTGCCGCTGTCGTCCAGCATCTCATAGGGGGCAAACTCGGCGTTGGTGGAGAGGACCAGCTTGCCCTCCTCCACGGTGGTGAAGCCAGCGTCGCCAGCGGGCTCCTGGTTCTCGGTGTTGGTCTCGCCGTCGGTGTTCTCCTCGGCGGGAGCGTCATTGCCGCCGCAGGCGGCCAGAGACAGCGTCATCGCCAGCGTCAGCACAAGTGCAAAAAACTTCTTCATGATCAAAACTTCCTTTTTCACTGATCTTGCCGCCCCTGGGGGGCAGACCGTTTTCCGGTCCGGCGGTCTGGGGATCGCTCCTCCCCGTCGGCTGAGCTTACCTTACCACGCCCCGCCCAGAATGTCAATACTTTTTCATAAAAAATGAATATTTATTTTCCTGATGGAACCAACTTTGCAAAATATTCCCATTTTACCCCGGGTTATCGCTGGTCTTTTGGCGGTTTTGCCGGATTCCGCCTGCTGTGCATATGAATATTCATCCGAATATATTCATTTATAAAAGTCCCCCGCCTGCTATGCAGGCGGGGGACTTGATTCTCTGATGGGAACTCAGGGCAGCACCAGACAGCTCCCTGTCTCCGGCAGGGTCTCCGGGGAGACCGCCGGCACAAAGACGGCTCCGGCGGCGCTCACCGTCCGGGCAGCATCCTCCATTTGATCGGCGGCCACAGTCCCGTAGATCCGGTCCACCGCGCCGGCGATCGTTTTAAGATCCAGCCCGGCGGCCTCGTCAGCCCCGGTCACAAGCACCGCCTCCGGCAGCTCCACAGACAGCGCCACTGACTCAAAGCCGGCATCATCCAGGGCAGTCCGCACCGCCGTTAAAACAGACAGCAGCGCTGCGGACCTCTCTCCCTCGGGATAGGCGATCTTGTCCAGCTTTCCCTGGGTGGGAAAGGTCAGATCTGAAAGCAGCAGCTCATCAAACCCCAGCCGGGCACACTCTACTGCCAAATGGCTCAGATACGCCTGGGTCTTCTCCTTGCCCGGGTCCAGCCATGTGGCGTTGTTTCCGTCATAGAAGATATAGCCCCCGGTGTTTTTCAGGCTCATCCCCTCAATGTCCGCTTTGGAGGCAGCGGGGTCCAGCAGGCAGGAGATCCGGGCAACGGCATAGTCCGCGCCGCCTTCTCCCTCCGCCAGTATCGCCGCAAGGGTCTCGGCGGTATCCGCCGCCGTTTCCACAGCGCCGGGGACGGCAGTCTGGCTGTCAAAGAAGATCCGCCCCTCCCGGTCCTTTACAGGGATGGCAAAGGCGTTGCAGCCCACCTGCTCCGCCGCTGTTTTGGCGCTCTGCGCAGTCTCTGCCGTCAGGGGTGCGGCGGCCATTTGCCAAACCCGCACCTCCGAAGGGGCGGCAGGCTCCTGGATCACCAGATCCAGCTCCCCCGGGTCTTCCGGCGGGTCGGTCTCCTCCCGCTGCCAGGGCAGGTCCAAATGGGCCATGCCCTCCGCGTCAAAGACGATATGCCCCTGGGCCCAGATCACACCTGCTGCCGCCAGGATCACCAGGCACAGCAGGATCGCCGCCAAAACCTTCCACCGGGGACTGCGCCCCCGGTAACTGCGATAACCCTTGCTCCACCCCATGTCCGGTCACCTCATTTCTCAGGATGCCCCAGGGCTCAGCCCTCCAGATCCATCATCTTCTGGACCCGGCGCTGGTGACGCCCGCCCTCAAAGTCCGTGGAGAGGAAGACCTCCACCATCCGCTCGGCCATGTTCTTGCCGGTGAAGCCCGCGCCGATGGCCATCATGTTGGCGTCGTTATGACGGCGGGTCATCTCCGCCTGCAAGCAGTCCGCGCAGTGGGCGCAGCGGATGCCCTTGACCTTGTTGGCAGCGATGGAGATGCCGATGCCGGTGGTGCACACCACGATGCCCCGGTCGCACTTACCCTCGGCCACGGCCCGGGCAGCGGCGGCGCCGAAGTCGGGATAGTCACAGCTATCCAGAGAGTGGCAGCCAAAATCCTCATAGGAATGGCCCTGCTTTTCCAGCACCGTCTTGATGAATTCCTTCAGCTCATAGCCGCCATGGTCACAGCCCAATGCGATTTTCATAGTCGTTCCTCCTGTTTTATCTCCCTGTCATACAGGGATCTCTACATATTTCGGGGTTTCTCGGTCCCGGACTCAACTCAGCTCGTGCCAGACCGGCTCCATCCGGTCAAAGGTGCAAAAGCGGGTAAACCCGCACTCCCGCAGCAGCTGCTGGCTCTCCCGGATGGCGCAGCCCACATACCGGCGGCTGTGGGCGTCACTGCCCAGGGTGATGATCTCGCCGCCCAGCTGGCGATACATCCGCAGCCACTTGCTGTCCGGCAGAGGGGTGTTGCCCCGGTTGGTGTTCAGCTCAATGCCTCGGCCCTGGCGGATCAGCGTGCGGAAGATCTCCTCCACCTCCGCCTCAAAGCCGTCAAAGGTCAGGTGAAAGCCCCGGTTCTCATTGAGATACCGCAACGGCAGCGTCAGGTGGCCCAGGACGGAAAACTTCCCCCATGCGGCCAGCTGCCGGACCTCCTCCAGATAGTCCGCGATGCCCACCCGGGCCTCGGCCTCATCCTTTGGGTCAAAGAAATACAGATCCCGGCCGTCGTACTTGGCGGGGAGCATGTGGATCGACCCGATGATAAAGTCCAGCGGCGGCGCCTGGGTCAGCAGCCGCTCCGTGTTCTCAAAAGTCCAGGGCGCGTCTCCCAGCTCGATGCCAAGCCGCAGGGTGATCCGGTCCCCCACGGCGGCCTGGGCGTCGGCAAACTCCTTGGCCAGCGCCTCCCAGGGATACGAGGCCCGGGGCGTGGTCAGCCCCCACTCCACCGGCTCCACATGGTCCGTGAAGCACAGCTCATCCAGCCCTGCGGCAATGGCAGCCTCCGCCATTGCCGTCATGGATCTGCCAGCGTCAGGGGAAATTCTGGAATGGGTATGGTAATCCGCCAGATACATAGGCCGCCTCACTTCTTAAACTTTCTGAAAAACTTCTTCCGCTCCTCGTAGTTGTTGTCGCCCACGCTCTCGGCAAACTTTTTCAGGGCCTCCTTCTGCTCCCGGTTCAGGTTCCGGGGCGTCTCAATATAGACGGTCACATACTGATCGCCCCGGCCCCGGCCATTGAGAGACGGGATGCCCTTGCCTTTGAGCCGGAAGGTGGTCCCCGTCTGGGTGCCCTCCGGCAGGTCATACTTCACCTTGCCGTCGATGGTGGGGATCTCCAGCTCCGCGCCCAGCACAGCCTGGGCAAAGGTGATCGGCGCGTCGCACAGCACGCTGGTCCCCTCCCGGCGGAACAGCTCATGGGGCCGAACAGTGATGGTCACCAGCAGGTCGCCTGCCGGGCCGCCGTTCTTGCCGGCGCTGCCCTGGCCCCGGACCGAGATGGTCTGCCCATTGTCGATGCCGGCGGGAATGCTGACCTGGATGGTCTTGCGCTTGCGCACCGTGCCGCTGCCCCGGCAGTCGGGACAGGGCTGGTGGATGATCTTGCCCTTGCCGCCGCACTTGCCGCAGGGGGCACTGGTGGCAAAGACGCCCATGGGCGTCTGCCGCCGGACCTGCACCTGACCGGTGCCGTGGCAGTCCGGGCAGACCTCCGGCGAGGCGCCGGCGGCACAGCCGCTTCCATGACAGGTGCCGCACTGCTCCATCCGGTCCACACTGACTTCCTTCTCACAGCCGAAGGCCGCCTCCTCGAAGCTGATCGCCAGGGACAGCCGGATGCTCTCTCCCCGCTGGGGGGCGTTGGGGTTGGCCCGGCGTCCGCCGCCAAAGCCACCGCCAAAGAAGCTTCCAAAGATGTCGCCCAGGTCGCCGAAGTCAAAGCCCCCGTCAAACCCGCCTCCGCCGGCGCCTGCGCCGTAGTTGGGGTCCACGCCAGCAAAGCCGAACTGGTCATAGCGGGCCTTCTTGTTGGAGTCGGAGAGGATCTCATAGGCCTCGTTGACCTCCTTGAACTTCTCCTCCGCCTCCTTATTGTCGGGATTCAGGTCCGGATGGTATTTCCGGGCCAGCTTTTTATATGCCTTTTTGATCTCTTCCTCGGACGCCCCCTTGGACACGCCCAGGACCTCATAATAATCGCGTTTCTGTTCTGCCATATCCACATACCTCGCTCAGAGTCAAGACGTCTTCACCATCTGCGTGAAAACGCACAGGAGCGCAGACGGGGCCTTGCCCCGCCCGCGCGGCCTGTTCCTATTTTACTTGTTCTGATCGTCCTCGTCAACAACCTTGTAGTCCGCGTCATAATACTGACCCTGCTGCTCGCCGCCGGGCTGCTGGCCGCCCATGTCGGAGCCTGCGCCGGCTGCGCCCTGGGGATTGGCCTGCTGATAGAGCTTCTCGCTCACCGCGTAGAAGGCCTGGGTCAGGGCCTCGGTGTCCGCCTTGATGGCGGCGGTGTCAGTGCCCTTCAGGGTCTCCTTCAGCTTATCCAGCGCGCCCTGGACCTTGCCCTTGTCGTCAGCGGGGATCTTGTCGCCCATCTCGGAGAGGGTCTTCTCGCACTGGTAAACCATCTGGTCAGCCTGGTTGCGGACCTCCACCTCTTCCTTCATCTTCTTATCCTGGGCAGCATACTGCTCCGCTTCCTTGACGGCCTTCTCGATGTCGTCCTTGCTCATGTTGGAGGAGGAGGTGATGGTGATGTGCTGCTCCTTGCCGGTGCCCAGGTCCTTAGCGGAGACGTTGACGATGCCGTTGGCGTCGATGTCGAAGGTCACCTCGATCTGGGGAACGCCCCGGCGGGCGGGAGCAATGCCGTCCAGGTGGAAGCGGCCCAGGCTCTTGTTGGCGGCGGCCATCTCCCGCTCGCCCTGGAGGACGTTGACCTCCACGCTGGTCTGGTTATCGGCGGCGGTGGAGAAGATCTGGCTCTTCTTCACGGGGATGGTGGTGTTGCGCTCGATCAGGCGGGTGCACACGCCGCCCATGGTCTCAATGCCCAGGGACAGGGGGGTGACGTCCAGCAACAGCAGGCCCTTCACGTCGCCGGTCAGAACGCCGGCCTGGAGGGCAGCGCCCATGGCCACGCACTCATCGGGGTTGATGCCCTTGAAGGGCTCGTTGCCGGTGAAGTTCTTCACGGCCTCCTGGACGGCGGGAATGCGGCTGGAGCCGCCCACCAGCAGCACCTTGCTCAGGTCGGAGGG
Source organism: uncultured Dysosmobacter sp. (assembly GCA_963560095.1). Taxonomy (GTDB): domain Bacteria; phylum Bacillota; class Clostridia; order Oscillospirales; family Oscillospiraceae; genus Oscillibacter. Next base: position 26,871 of record CAUWNE010000029.1, read on the forward strand.
CTTCAAACCGGCGTCGGACATGGCCTGACGCACGGGACCCATGGTGGCCTCCACCAGGTGGCCGGTGAGCTCATTGAACTTGGCCCGGCTCAACGTCATATCCAGATGCTTGGGGCCGGTGGCGTCGGCAGTGATATAGGGCAGGTTGATGTTGGAGGTGGTGACGCCGGAGAGCTCGATCTTGGCCTTCTCAGCGGCCTCCTTCA
>CAUWNE010000030.1:0-26907 GCA_963560095.1 uncultured Dysosmobacter sp.
CCTTTGAAATCTTCTTTGGCTCTTTGTTGCACTTGACTTGACAATTCGCAAATTTCATATCTTTCGCACCTGCGGGCGCGACTGCGCAGCCGTTGGCAGCTTTACTGCCTTACGGATGCGGCGTACCCCTTGCGGGTAAACTCTGCGAGATTTTCTTGACACGCTCCCCCGCCGCCCATTTGGGGCGGCGGGGTTTTTGTATGTGCTCCGACCCAGCGCCTGTCATGAATGTCCGCCCTCGTTCATACCATGCGATGAAAGGGGGATTCCTATGAAAAAATTGCTTGCGCTGGCCGCGGCGGTCCTGGTCCTGTCCACCAGCGCCCAGGCACTGGAGGTCTCCGCGCCCTCCGCCCTGCTGATGGAGAAGGAGACCGGCACGGTCCTCTATGCCAAGGACGAGCACCACAAGCTGGAGCCTGCCAGTGTCACCAAGGTCATGACCATCCTGCTGACCATGGAGGCCATCGACAGCGGCGTGCTCTCCTATGATACCATGGTCACCGCCTCTGCCCACGCCTGCTCCATGGGCGGCAGCCAGATCTGGCTGAAAGAGAACGAGCAGATGACGGTGGAGGATATGCTCAAGGCCGTCTGTGTCGTCTCCGCCAACGACTGCGCCGGGGCCCTGGGAGAGGCCATCGCCGGCAGCGAGGCCGCCTTTGTGGAGCGGATGAACCAGCGGGCGGCGGAGCTGGGGATGACGGACACCACCTTCCGAAACGCCACCGGCCTGCCTGCCGACGGCCACGTGACCTCCGCCCATGACATCGCCCTGATGAGCCGGGAGCTGATCCGGAATCATCCGGACATCCGGAAGTACACCACCATCTGGATGGACACGCTGCGGGGCGGTCAGTCCCAGCTGGTGAACACCAACCGCCTGATCCGCTTTTACGAGGGCGCCACCGGGCTGAAGACCGGCTCCACAGACAGCGCCCTCTATTGTCTCTCCGCCACGGCGGAGCGGGACGGCATGGAGCTGATCGCCGTCATCATGAAAGGCGCCACCTCCGCCCAGCGCTTTGCCGACGCCCAGACCCTGCTCAATCACGGCTTCTCCTCCTACGCCCTCAAGCAGGTGGTCCCGGAGACGCCCCTGGCCCCGGTGCCGGTGACCCTGGGCACCCAGGCCACGGTCCAGCCGGTGCTGGGGGAGGGCAGCGCGGTGCTGCTGGAAAAGGCCAAGGCCGGGGACCTGACCCAGTCCGTCACCCTGGCGGAGTCCGTGGAGGCCCCGGTATCTCAGGGCGCGCCCCTGGGAACGCTGACAGTCTCCGCCGGCGAGGAGACCGTGGCGGAGATCCCCCTGCTGGCCGGGCAGGAGGTCCCCCGGATCACCTATCTCCAAATGCTCCGCCGGCTGCTGAAAACCGCTCTTTTCTCCGGCTGACCCTTGCCCTGCTCAGAAAAATGTGATATACTCCCGGTGTAAAATCGTTTTCCCATCAAAAATTTGACGAAAAACCAAAGAGAGGATGCACATCATGCTGAACGTCAAGCTGTTTGAAATGCAGAACTTCCTGCCCCAGCCCTACGAGGAGGAGCTGGCCCCCCGTCTTCAGGAGGCCCAGGAGAAGCTCCAGACCGGAAGCGGCGCCGGCGGGGATTTCACCGGCTGGGTCCACCTGCCCCGGGACTATGACAAGGAGGAGTTCGCCCGCATCCAGGCCGCGGCCCGGAAGATCCAGAGCGACTCCCAGGCCCTGGTGGTCATCGGCATCGGCGGGTCCTATCTGGGCGCCCGGGGCGTCATCGACTGCCTGTGCTCCCCCAACTACAACCTGATGAAGAAGTCCACCCCCAACGTCTACTTCATCGGCAACGGCCTCAGCGCCGACGCTCTCCAGGAGACCCTGGATCTGGTGACGGATGTGGATTTCTCCGTGAACATCATCTCCAAGTCCGGCACCACCACCGAGCCCGCCGTGGCCTTCCGCTTCTTCCGGGAGGCCCTGGAGAAGAAATATGGCCGGGAGGGTGCCGGCCAGCGGATCTACGCCACCACCGACAAGGCCCGGGGCGCGCTGAAATCCCTGGCAGACGCCGAGGGCTGGGAGACCTTTGTGGTGCCTGATGACGTGGGCGGCCGTTACAGCGTGCTCACCGCCGTGGGTCTGCTGCCCATCGCCGTGGCCGGCGTGGACATCCAGTCCCTGATGCAGGGCGCCCGGGAGATGATGGACCTGTGCGCCCAGGGCGGCTATGACTGCCCCGCCTGGCGCTATGCCGCCGCCCGCTATGCCCTGTACCGGGCGGGCCGCCCTGTGGAGCTGCTGGCCTGCTACGACCCCGCCTTCCGCTTTATGAGCGAGTGGTGGAAGCAGCTCTACGGCGAGAGCGAGGGCAAGGACGGCAAGGGCCTCTTCCCCGCCAGCGTGGACTTTACTGCCGACCTGCACTCCATGGGACAGTATATCCAGCAGGGCCAGCGCCTGATGCTGGAGACGGTGGTGCGTCTGGGCGCTTCCGAGCACCAGCTCTGCGTTCCCCGGGACGAGGCCGACGGCGACGGCCTGAATTTCCTGGCCGGGGAGTCCATGGACTTCATCCGGGACCGGGCCATGGAGGGCACCCTGCTGGCCCACCACGAGGGCGGCGTGCCCAACCTGATCGTGGAGGCCGACGGCAAGACCCCCAACGCCCTGGGCCAGCTGATCTACTTCTTCGAGTACGCCTGCGGCCTGTCCGGCTACCTGCTGGAGGTCAACCCCTTTGACCAGCCCGGCGTGGAGGCCTACAAGAAGAATATGTTCGCCCTGTTGGGCAAGCCCGGCTATGAGGAGCGCAAGGCCGAGCTGGAAGCCAAACTGAACAAATGATCTCTTAAGGGAGCGGCCCGCCGGGCCGCTCCCTCTCTCTCTGTGTGAATAAATCCCGAATCTTTTATTTAACCATTGTTTTTTTCTGTGACTTATGCTATTCTAAGGGCAGCAAGAGGCCACCCCAAATTACATGACAGGAGTGATCATTATGGTCAGATTGATTATGGGTGCTAAGGGTTCCGGCAAGACGAAGCACCTTATTGAAATGATTAACAACGCGGCGAAGGACGAGCCCGGCAATGTGGTTTGTATCGAAGCCAACCGCAACATGACCTACGATATCCACTACAACATCCGCTTGATCGACGCCGAGGAATATAAGCTGAACAACTATGATTCCTTCCGGGGCTTCATCAGCGGCCTGTACGCAGGCAACTATGACATCTCTCATGTGTTCATTGACAACCTGTGCAAGATCATTGGCTGCGATGTGGACCAGGAGACCGAGGACTTCCTGAACTGGATGGATGTGTTCGGCGAGCGCAACAACATCAAGTTCACCACCACCATCAGCGCCGATATCGCCGTCGCCACCGACGGGATGAAGAAGTTCCTGTAAGCGCCTGATAGGCTTGCTGCAAAATAGAATTTTTTAACCAGTCTCAAAGAAACGCTGCGCAGAATCGCCTGATCGGCCCTTCTGTGCAGCGTTTTTCAGGTGTTCCCTGCCGGATCAGGATTGGAACCCATCCCAGATCCGCGCTGATACGTCTGCTGTGATAGCGGGCAGCCCCACCAGGCGGATACCGTAAGCAAATATAACATGAGAAGATGATCCATGATGAAAAAAGAACGAAAACAACTGGTGACGATTTGCGCATGTTTGATGATCGGTTGTATCCTTGGCTACTTTGTAGCAGCGAATCAAATCAACCAGCTTAACGACCCTGAATCCATTTTGCTTTGGACTCATGCTGGTATGCCTGTTCCAGAGCCGTTAGGATATACCAAAAGTATGATTTCATTTGCATTCCTATTTTCCGGAATCCCTACGGGCCTGATTTTTTATAGAGGCATATCCCAAAAATGGCTGACACCGATTGCTCCTAAAATCATCATTGGAGTGATTGCTTTTCCTATCTATACGTGTATTGGAATCCTGGGTGCCATTCCCTTTATGATTTACAGGGGAATCTGTCTATTCAGGAACAGCAGAAGATCATGCCCAAAAATGAAATAGGTATGGTATAAAACCGTTTTCATGTTGAAGGAAAATTGTTTAGGAGGGTTATACAAATGAATATCGCAATGATTTTGATAGGCGGTCTTATTTTCCTTTCCTTTCCGTTTATAGTGTTACAAAAAAGCAAAAAGATGCGACAAGAAAACACAGACGAAGCAAAGAAACGATTTCATTTATTTCTGATCTGTACGATACCCGTTCCAGTCATTGCTATGGTACTTATTTTACTTGGATGCAGGACTTTTTTAGTATCTTAAAAAGCGATCCCCCGGCGCTCCCTGTTGGAAGCGCCGGGGGATTTTCAGACATTATCGCAGATAGTTCAGGGGATTCTTGGCCACACCGTTGTAGCGGATCTCAAAATGGCAGTGGTTGCCGGTGGAGTTGCCGGTGGAGCCGATCCGGGCGATCTGCTGGCCCTTGTACACGTGCTGGCCAACAGAGACCAGCAGGCTGGAGTTATGTCCGTAATAGGTGACATAGCCATTGCCGTGGCTGATCTGGACCAGATAGCCATAGCCGCCCATCCAGCCGGCGTAGGTGACGGTGCCGCCGTCAGCGGCATAGACCGGCGCACCATAGCTGTTGGCAATATCGATGCCCTTGTGGTTGGTAGAGCCGATGCCGCCGGGGGACCGCCGTCCGCCAAAGTAAGAGGTGATCCGGCCGGAGGTGGGCCAGCGGAAGCTGCCGGTGGGCAGCCAGGTAGGCCGGTCCTTGGTGCCCTGGAGGCGCTGCTCGGTGACAGGCTCCCGCAGCGTGACGGAGGAGAGAATGGTCCGCTCCGTCTCCTCGCCGTTGACATAGGTGACATTGGCCACCACATCGGCGGCGCCGTACTGGCCGGGGGAGGTCACCTTGTAGTCGCCCTTATACATATTGGCGCTGTCGGTGTAGACGATGTCATAGTTCACCTCGTCCACATACCGCTCCTGCTGGACCACGGTCATCGTCAGATAGGGCACAGAGGCGGACAAGGTCAACACTTCGCCGATCTGGAGCTTATCAATGTTATAACCGGGGTTCAGGGCCAGCAGTTCCTTGCTGGTCAGGCCATGGCTGTTGGCGATCTCCGACCAGGTGTCGCCCTTCTTGACCTCATAGGTCACCTCGGCGGTTTTGGTGCTGTACAGTGTCTCCGCCAGATAGCCCAGGTTCATGATCTCCTCGCTGGGGACATACTCCTGCCGGATCTCCACATCCTCGGCAAACTCGCAGGAGATGGTATTCTCGTTGGTGGCGTCCTCCTTCAGGTTGGCCAGCAGCTCCTCCAGCGCGCCCTCGTAGGGGGTGGCGCCGATATACTCGCCGTCCACATACAGGCAGTAGGCCGGGGTCACCAGGCCGATCTCCTCAGACAGGTCCTGCTGAAGGGTGGCCTCGTCCACCACATCCTGGCGGTTGACCAGGCTGGAGGAATACTGGATCAGGGAGTCATCAATGGTGAAGGACTCGCCCAGGGTCCGGGTTGTGACACTCTCCAGCTTGGAGCGGACCTCGTCCGCCAGAGACTGGCTGGCCACGGCCGCCACCACCTCGCCGTCATAGGAGACGGTGACGCCCACGGTATAAGTGCTGCACACCAGCACCACCGCCACCATGGCGCAGCCCACGCCCAGGAACGTCGCCGGATTCAGCCGCTTCCAGCGGACCTTGGACAGCCGGGCAGCGAGCCCGCCGAAAAGGCGCTTGCGCAGCGCGGTGATCCGCTCCCACACAAGGCTCCCCAGCATAGGCAGCATATTCCATCCCAGCAGCAGCCACAGCACCGGCAAAGCGTCGGACTCCGGGAAATTCCGGGCCTGATTCTCCCGGTGCAGCTGCTGGACTCTGCGGCGCATCAGCCGCACCCGCCGCATCAGCCGGCGGACCTGAATCGAGAGGAAGTTGGCCGCGGGCCGGTTCTGGTCCCCTTCCCGCCGGCGGGCAGAGGGCTGCTGTCCCTCCGGACGCTCTTCCAGGGCGGCAGCCGTCTTCCGGGGAGCAGTCCGCTCCTCCCGGGCCGGGCTCCGGCCGCTCCGCTTTCGATCCTCTCTATGGTTCTGACGATTGTTCTCTTCCATAAATCTCCTCGCAGAATCGCAAAAGAAACAAAATAGTTACAATTTGTTACCACCGCTTATAATACCTCTTTTTTGAAACCGCGTCAACCCCTAATTTTGTTCAAAAATCGTTCATTTTCCAGGTTTTTGACAAGGATTTCACACTCTTCTCCGTTCGGATTGGCACATTTTCCCGATTTAGTAAATGTGTGCAGGCAGACCGGGGAAATTTTGATACAGCCTGTGGCTTTTTGGCATTGACCCCAGCGGTTAAGCGTGTATAATGAAGGCAGAATCACTCGTTTTGGAGGAAATGGAAATGTTTGAGTTTCTCATCAACAAGCTGAAGGCCCATCCCCGCAAGATCGTGTTCACCGAGGGCACTGATCCCCGCATTCTGGAGGCCTCTGCCCGCCTGCTGTCCGGTACCTTCCTGACCCCGGTCCTGGTCGGCAACCCCGAGGAGATCCAGAAGGTGGCCGAGGAGATCGGCTTCAACATCCGGGGCGCTGAGATCATTGACCCCGCCTCCTTCGCCGATATGGAGAAGATGGTCGCCGCTCTGGTGGAGCTGCGCAAGGGCAAGGTCTCCGAGGAGCAGGCCCGGGAGCTGCTGAAGCAGGGCAACTACTTCGGCACCATGCTGGTGAAGATGGGCTATGCCGACGCCCTGCTGGGCGGCGCTACCTACTCCACCGCCGACACCGTCCGTCCCGCGCTCCAGATCATCAAGACCAAGCCCGGCAACAAGATCGTCTCCTCCTGCTTCATTCTGGTCCGTCCCTCCGCCACCGGCGACCGGGAGGTTCTGGCCATGGGCGACTGCGCCATCAACATCAAGCCCAACGAGGACGAGCTGGTGGAGATCGGCCTGGAGACTGCCGCTACCGCTAAGGTCTTTGGCATCGACCCCAAGATGGCCTATCTGAGCTACTCCACCCTGGGCTCCGGCAAGGGCGAGGACGTGGACAAGATGCGCAACGCCTGCGCCCGGGTGAAGGCCCTGGCCCCCGAACTGGATGTGGACGGCGAATTGCAGTTTGACGCCGCCGTGTCTCCCCGGGTGGCCCACACCAAGTGCCCCGACTCCAAGGTGGCCGGCCACGCCAATACCTTCATCTTCCCCGACATCAACGCCGGCAACATCGGCTACAAGATCGCCCAGCGCCTGGGCGGCTTTGAGGCCTATGGCCCCATTCTCCAGGGCCTGAACGCCCCCATCAACGACCTCTCCCGGGGCTGCAACGCCCAGGAGGTCTACTCCATGGCCATCATCACCGCCGGCCTCTGCGAGAACTAATCCTTTCAGCTTTGAAAAAGGACGCCCAGCGGGCGTCCTTTTTTCTTTTCGCTTCTCTCACCGCACTTCCGCGCCGCGAAAATGATTGCATTTTGTATTTTTTGCTCGATCAATTCCCCATCGTATCGAATCGATCCTCCTACAAAATCACGGCTCCTTCGTCCGAGATCCGGAAAAGCTCTTGATCTGCGCTCCATTTTGTAATTTCTTATCTCAATAATACGAATCGTGTTTATTGAGATCGAAACTCCGGGTCCTGCCATGACGCCTCTTTCCAGACGAATACCGGCATAGGCGGATCTCCACGGCGGTTGGTCCAGCGGCAGGCCAGGACAGAAAAGCACCGCTGGTCCACCCCCTCCAAATACTGAAGGATCCGGTCCCGCTCCTCATAGCCGTTCTCCCCGCCATAATACAGCGCAATGGCCAGCACACCGCCGGGCCGCAGCAACTTCAGCCCCGCCCGGATGGCCTCCACCGAGGTGTCCGCCCGAGTAAAGATCTTAGGGTCTCCGCCGGGCAGTCGGCCAAAATTGAATACGATGCAGTCCACAGACTCCGGCGGCAGATAGCGGCCCATGTGGGCGTGGCTGTCCAGAAGGACTTCTGCCCGAAGGCCCTCAGATGCCAGCAGGGCCTGGGTCTGTGCCACGGCCTCCTCCTGGATGTCAAAGGCCAGCACCCGGCCGGTCTCTCCCGCCAGGCGGCACAGCAGGGCTGTGTCCCGGCCCTTGCCCGCCGTGGCGTCGATGCAGACCGCGCCGGGACGGACCTCTTTCCTCAAAAAGGCGTGGACCATGGCCAGGGTGTTGAGTTCCATCGCTCTCTCCCTCCTCAAAATCACTCAGGCCCCCGGAGATCTTCTCCGGGGGCCTTTGACAAGCAGAATTCCTTTACTTCTGGCTCTCAGCCACGGCCACGGCGCAGGCCACGGTCATACCCACCATGGGGTTGTTGCCGGCGCCCAGGAAGCCCATCATCTCCACGTGGGCGGGAACGGAGGAGGAGCCGGCGAACTGGGCGTCAGAGTGCATCCGGCCCATGGTGTCGGTCATGCCGTAGCTGGCGGGGCCGGCGGCCATGTTGTCGGGGTGCAGCGTGCGGCCGGTGCCGCCGCCGGAGGCCACGGAGAAGTACTTCTTGCCCTGCTCGATGCACTCCTTCTTATAGGTGCCCGCCACCGGATGCTGGAACCGGGTGGGGTTGGTGGAGTTGCCGGTGATGGACACGTCCACGCCCTCATGGTGCATGATGGCCACGCCCTCCCGGACGTCATCAGCGCCGTAGCAACGGACATTGGCCCGCTCGCCCTCGGAGTAGCGGACCTCCCGGACGATCTTCAGCTCGCCGGTATAATAGTCAAACTGGGTCTGCACATAGGTGAAGCCGTTGATCCGGCTGATGATCTGGGCGGCGTCCTTGCCCAGGCCGTTCAGAATGACCCGCAGGGGCTCCTTCCGGGCCTTGTTGGCGTTGCGGACGATGCCGATGGCGCCCTCGGCGGCGGCGAAGGACTCGTGGCCGGCCAGGAAGGCGAAGCACTTGGTCTCATCCCGTAGCAGCATGGCGCCCAGGTTGCCGTGGCCCAGGCCCACCTTCCGGTCCTCGGCCACAGAGCCGGGGATGCAGAAGGACTGGAGGCCCTCGCCGATGCACTCGGCGGCCTCGGCGGCGGTCTTCACGCCCTTTTTCAGGGCGATGGCCGCGCCCACGCAGTAGGCCCAGCCGGCATTCTCAAAGGCGATGGGCTGGATGCCCTTGACGATCTCGTAGGGGTCGAAGCCGGCGGCCTTGCACAGCTCCCGGCACTCCTCCACGCTGGAAATTCCGTACTGAGCCAGGACGGAATTGATCTTCTCGATTCTTCTCTCGTAGCTTTCAAACAGAGCCATAATGGTCAATTCCTCCTTTTCTTACTCGTGACGGGGGTCGATATACTTGGCAGCGGCGTCAAACTGGCCGTAGCGGCCCTTGGCGGCCTCCAGGGCCTCGTTGGCGTCCACGCCCTTCTTGATGGCGTCCATCATCTTGCCCAGGTTCACGAACTCATAGCCGATGATCTCATCGTCCTTGTTCAGGGCGATGCGGGTGCAGTAGCCCTCTGCCATCTCCAGGTAGCGGGGACCCTTGGCCTTGGTGGCAAACATGGTGCCCACCTGGCTCCGCAGGCCCTTGCCCAGATCCTCCAGAGAAGCGCCCACAGGCAATCCGCCCTCGGAGAACGCGGTTTGGGTCCGGCCGTAGACGATCTGCAAAAACAGTTCCCGCATGGCGGTGTTGATGGCGTCGCACACCAGGTCGGTGTTCAGCGCCTCCAGAAGCGTCTTGCCGATGAGGATCTCAGAGGCCATGGCGGCAGAGTGGGTCATACCGGAGCAGCCCAGGGTCTCCACCAGGGCCTCCTCGATGACGCCGTCCTTCACGTTCAGCGTCAGCTTGCAGGCGCCCTGCTGGGGGGCGCACCAGCCCACGCCATGGGTCAGACCGGAGATGTCCTTGACCTCCTTGGCCTGGACCCACTTGCCCTCCTCGGGGATGGGGGCCGGGCCGTGGTACGCGCCCTTGGCCACGGGACACATGTTCTGCACTTCGGTGGAATAGATCATGTCGCACATTCCTTTCCTTGTATGTGTTTTTCAGAAAACCGGCGTTTTTTCCGGCTTCCGGTGGTTTTCCGTGCAATATTATATCGGTAAACGTTTAACCTGTCAAGCGGTGACGACGATTTCCTATGTTTCACCGTTCCATCAAATTTTAGGGGATTTTCCTGTGGAAACTGCCTAAGGCAGTCTCCCCTCCCCCGCGAAAAAAGGCGCTCCGCCGGAGAGCGGAGCGCCTCTTGCTGGTCTTACAGCAGATTCATCAGGTTGAAGGTCAGGATCAGGCCGGAGAACACGATGGAGACCGTGGAGCAGAGCTTGATCAGGATGTTCAGAGACGGGCCGGAGGTATCCTTGAAGGGATCGCCCACGGTGTCGCCCACCACAGCCGCCTTGTGCTGCTCAGAGCCCTTGCCGCCGTGATGGCCGCCCTCGATATACTTCTTGGCGTTATCCCAGGCGCCGCCGGCGTTGGACATGAACACAGCCATGGCAAAGCCGGTGACAGACACGCCGCCCAGCAGGCCCACCACGCCGGTGGGGCCCAGGATCAGACCGCTGAGGATGGGCACGATGATGGCCAGCAGAGCGGGAACCACCATCTCATGCAGAGCGCCCCGGGTGCACAGGGACACGCAGGAGGCGTAATCCGGATCGGCCTTGTAATCCATGATGCCGGGGATCTCCCGGAACTGCCGGCGGACCTCCACCACGATGGACTGAGCAGCCTTCTGCACGGCGCTCATGGTGAATGCGGAGAAGACGAAGGTCAGCATGGCGCCGATGAACATACCGACCAGCACGGTGGGGCTGGTGAGGGTGAAGTTCAGCGTCTCGTCGGTGTTCTCCTGGACGATGTTGACATAGCTGACCAGCAGGGCCAGGGCCGTCAGAGAGGCAGAGCCGATGGCAAAGCCCTTGCCGGTAGCGGCAGTGGTGTTGCCCAGGGAGTCCAGCGCGTCGGTGCGGTCCCGGACAGACTCGGGCAGGCCGCTCATCTCGGCGATGCCGCCGGCGTTGTCGGCCACGGGACCATAGGCGTCCGTCGCCAGGGTGATGCCCAGGGTGGAGAGCATGCCCACGCCGGCGATGCCGATGCCGTAGAGGCCCTGGTTGAAGGCCGCGGTGAAGGCGCCGTTGGCGTCCACGATGTCCACAGAGCCGCCGGCGGCAAAGTAGCTCACCAGCACGGCCGCCGCCACGATCAGGATGGAGGTCAGGGTGGACTTGAGACCCAGGGAGATGCCGCCGATGATGATGGTGGCAGCGCCGGTCTCAGAGGCCGCGGCCAGCTCCTGGGTGGGCTTGTAGGTATCAGAGGTATAGTACTCGGTGAAATAGCCGATGGCGCAGCCGCCGATCAGGCCGCAGAGGATGGCCACATACACGCCCATGTAGCCGTCCAGGATCACATAGGTCAGGGGCGCGGCCACGATGGCCGCCAGGACCGCAGCGGTGTAGGTGCCGGTGCGCAGGCTCTTGAGCAGGGACTCCTGGGTGGCGTCCTCCTTGGTCTTGACCAGGAAGGAGCCGATGATGGAGCAGAGGATGCCGGTGACAGCCAGCGCCACAGGCAGCAGCAAGCCGCCCCAGCCATATCCGCCCACTGCGCCCAGGGCGAAGGTAGCCAGGATGGAGCCCACGTAGGACTCGTACAGGTCGGCGCCCATGCCGGCCACGTCGCCCACGTTGTCGCCCACGTTATCGGCGATGGTGGCGGGGTTCCGGGGGTCATCCTCGGGGATGCCGGCCTCCACCTTGCCCACCAGGTCCGCGCCCACGTCGGCGGCCTTGGTATAGATGCCGCCGCCCACACGGGCAAACAGGGCCATAAAGCTGGCGCCCATGCCGTTCATGACCATGATGTTGCCCAGGGCCACAGGGTCGTTCACGCCAAAGGCATAGCGCAGCAGATAGTACCACATGGTGATGTCCAGCATGCCCAGGCCCACCACGGTGAAGCCCATGACAGAGCCGGAGGAGAAGGCCACCCGCAGGCCCTTGTTCAGGCTCTCAGAGGCAGCCTGGGCCGTCCGGGCGTTGGAGCTGGTGGCGATCTTCATGCCGATGAAGCCGGCCAGCATGGAGAACACGCCGCCGGTCAAAAAGGCGAAGGGGGTAAACTTGGACAGCATCTTCCCACCGGAGGCGAAGGCGATCACCACCAGAATGATGAAGACCACCACAAAGACCTTGAACACGGTGGTGTACTGCTGCTTGAGATAGGCATTGGCGCCGGCCCGGATGGAGGCGGCGATTTTCTGCATTCTCTCAGTGCCCTCGGAATAGCTCAGGACCCGCTTGGCCTGGGTCCAGGCGAAGACCGCCGCCACCAGAGCGCCCACGAATCCGATCCAGAACAGATTTTCCATGACTTCCTCTCTCCTTGCGTTGTTTTCGCAGTTTGTTACTTCATCATTTTAATCATCCTGCCAGTATTTTTCAAGTAACGTTTTCCTCCTTTTGCGTAATCATCCCAAGTTTTTACGTTTTACATAAAACTCCTTTCCTCTTAGAGGAAAACTTTGTGGAGGATTTTCAATCCTCCCACGCCCCCAGTCCCTCTCACGAACGGTCCCGGAGACGGCCCGGGATTTCCCGCCGCCTTTGTGCATTTTTTCTCTCGTCACCCAGGCGCCCCTGTGGTATAATATCAACAAGTCCCCACCGTGTGGGGCAGCATACAAAACATGCAGGCGTTTTTCATCCAAAGCGCCTGCTGTGGTATCATAACGGCAAACTCGATCCCGTCCCGGCCCTCCGGGACGGAGACCATTTGGACAGGCCGCCCCCTGGGCGGCGGCCCTTGTAAGGAGGCGTCCCTTGGCATCATCATCCCGAAAAAAGCGCCGGCCTCTCCGGACGCTGGCTCTGCTTTTGCTGGCGGCAGCGGCGTTTGCCCTTTTTCTCCGCTGGGAGAACACCGCCTTGAAGACCACCCGCTTCGACCCAGTCTTCCAGGATCTGCCGGCGGGCTTTGACGGCTGTAAGATCGTGGTCCTCAGCGACCTCCACGGCGCCGTGTTCGGTCAGGACAACCAGGACCTCTTCGCCGCCGTGGCGGCGGAGTCCCCAGAGTATATCTTCTACCTGGGCGACCTGGAAGACCGGCACCGGGGAAGCGTCCCCGGCTATGCCGAATCGGTGGCGGCGGGACTCAGCGCCATCGCCCCCACCTATTATGTCACCGGCAACCACGAGTGGGCCATCGGCGACGTGCCGGCGCTGAAAGAGCGGCTGAGCGCCCACGGCGTCACCGTTCTCTCCAACCAGTCCCTCCCCCTGGAGCGAAACGGCGACAGGATCGTTCTGGCAGGGATCGACGACCCCAACGGCTATGCCGATCAGATCACGCCGGAGGAGCTGACCGCCCGGCTCTATGCCCAGGAGGGCGACCCCTTCTGGCTCCTGCTGGCCCACCGAAACGACCGCTTCCCGGAACAGTATTCCCTGCTGGGAGCGGATCTGGTCCTCTCCGGCCACGGCCACGGCGGCATCATCCGCCTGCCCTTTACCGACGGGCTCCTCTCCACGGACCGGACGCTGTTCCCCTCCTACACGGCGGGGCTCTACGAGGAAAACGGCTCCTGTCTCTTCGTCACCCGGGGACTGGGCAACTCCGGCCCCTCCCTGCGGCTTTTTAACCGGCCGGAGGTGGCGGCGGTCACTCTGCACAAAGGATAACGACTATGACGGAATTTCACGCGGGACAATTTGATATCGCGGTCATCGGCGGCGGCCATGCCGGCATCGAGGCCGCTCTCGCCGCCGCCCGGCTGGGTATGGAGACCATCCTCTTCACCATCAACCTGGACGCTGTGGGCAACATGCCCTGCAACCCCGCCATCGGCGGCACCGGAAAGGGCCACCTGGTCCGGGAGCTGGACGCCCTGGGCGGCGAGATGGCAAAGGCCGCTGACCACTGCTGTATCCAGTACCGGCTTTTGAACAAGGGCAAGGGCCCCGCCGTCTGGTCCCTCCGGGCCCAGGCGGACCGGCGGAAATACCAGGCCTATATGAAGCACGTGCTGGAGCGGCAGGAGCACCTGACCGTCCGCCAGGGCGAGGTAGTGGAGGTCCGCAGAGATGACGACGGCGCAGTCTCCGCCGTGGTCCTGGCCACCGGAGCGGTGTTTGCCGTCCGGGCCGCCATCCTGGCCACCGGCACCTATCTCACCGGCCGGACCATCGTGGGCGAATGGGTGGAGGATTCCGGCCCCGACGGGATGCACGCCGCCGGCCGGCTCACCGATTCTCTCCGGGCCCTGGGCCTGCCCCTGCGGCGGTTCAAGACCGGCACGCCCCCCCGGGTCAACGCCCGGACCGTGGACTTTGACGAGATGGAGCTTCAGGAGGGGGACCGGCTGCCCATCCCCTTCTCTTACGCCACCCAGACGCCGCCGGAGAACCGGGCGGTCTGCTGGCTCACCTGGACCACGGAGGAGACCCATCAGATCGTCCGGGAAAATCTGGACCGGGCCCCGATGTACTCCGGCCTTATCGAGGGCGTGGGGCCCCGGTACTGCCCCTCCTTTGAGACCAAGATCGTCCGGTTTCCGGACAAGGCCCGGCATCAGCTCTTTGTGGAACCCATGGGCCTGGACACCGAGGAGCTCTATATCCAGGGCTTCTCCTCCTCTCTGCCGGAGGAGGTCCAGATCCAAATGCTCCACAGTGTGCCGGGACTGCGCCGGGCGGTGATGACCCGCCCTGCCTATGCCATCGAATACGACTGCATCGACCCGCTGGCCCTGACCGCCGCCCTGGAGGTCAAGACCGTCCCCGGTCTCTACGGCGCGGGGCAGTTCAACGGCTCCTCCGGCTATGAGGAGGCCGCCGTTCAGGGCTTTGTGGCCGGCGTCAACGCCGTGCGCAAGCTCCGGGGCCAGACGCCCTTCCTGCTCTCCCGGGCAGAGAGCTATATCGGCACGCTGATCGACGATCTGGTGACCAAGGGCACAGAGGAGCCCTACCGGATCATGACCTCCCGCAGCGAATACCGCCTGCTTCTGCGCCAGGACAATGCCGACGCCCGGCTCACCCGCCGGGGCTATGAGATCGGCCTGGTCAGCGAGGACCGGCTCCAGGCTGTGGAGGAGAAGTACGCCGCCGTGGACCGGGAGATCCAGCGGCTGAGCCACACCGGCGTTGCCCCCTCCCCCGCCCTTTCCGCCCTGCTGGCGGAAAAGGGCACCGCCGACGCCCCGGACGGCTGCCCCCTGATCTCTCTGCTGCGGCGGCCCCAGCTCCACTACGAGGATCTGGCTCCCTTTGACCCCAACCGGCCTGCTCTGCCGGCGGACGTGGCGGAGCAGGTGGAGATCTCCGTCAAGTATGAGGGCTACATCCAGCGCCAGCAGCGGCAGGTGGAGGAGCTGAAAAAAATGGAGCGCCACAAGCTGCCGCCGGAGCTGGATTACAGCTCCATCCAGGGGCTTCGGCTGGAGGCCCGGGAAAAGCTGGCTGCGGTCCGCCCTCTGGACCTGGGCCAGGCAGCCCGGATCTCCGGCGTCTCGCCTGCGGATATCGCGGCGCTGATGATCTTTTTGACCTCCCAAAGGGAGGGGTGATTTTGCCAGGATGCTGGCATTATTCCACCCCCCATTGTCGTCGTCGCAAAGTCCGCTTGGCTCCATTTCCGCCTGGCGGCGAAAATTGCGCCCGCTCCCTTGCTCCTCCTCTCCCCACAGGAACCGCTCCGCTGGGTTCCTGCGGGGCCCCGTTTAACGCCTCAAAAAGAGAACGGGCGGTGGAGCCGTCCAAGAGAAAAAACGCTGGCGCGGAACTTGCGCGTATGCGCAAGTTCGCTTAAATACGGGGGCTGTTCTAACGAATTGCCACCAAAGCTGCACTCCCCTACCGGCGCGCGCCGTTCTCGTCCCTTAAATCGGTTTCCCCCGCGCTTACACCCCGGCGGTCATCGCTGGTGGTTGAAGAAAATCCTTCCCTCCAAGCCCCGCTGATGCTACCCCGGCGCTCCCAGGGGAGCGCCAGCGGAAAGAGCAGCAGAGGGTGTCCCAAACCTCCAAAACCCACGCGCCATCCACGCCGCGGGCAGAGACTTTCCTGGAACCCAAAACGCTCTCTCACCGCGAAACATTTTTTCTTTTCCACCGTGCACGGCGCATTTTCTTTTTGATGTCTCAAAAAGAAAATGGGGGGTGCATTCCCCGCCGGCAAAGCCGGCGTCGTCCCCCGTCCCGCGCCCGTGGCGCGAAAAAATCCCCGCGCCAGGCCCGGCGCAAAATCCCCCTGCCCCTGATGGGGCAGCCATCAAAAAGGAGGCCTCCCCATGAGACTCTTTCTCGCCATCGTAATCTGCAAGCTGCTGCGTTTTGCAGGCAAGCTCATCGGCCGCGGCAGCTCCATGCCGGGGCAGATCGCCCTGAAAGTCTGTCCCGACGTGCTGCGCCGGGTCCAGCTGCCCCCCAGGATCATCGCCGTCACCGGCTCCAACGGCAAAACCTCCACCGTGGAGATGATCGCCGCCATTCTCCGGGCCGACGGCAAGACCGTGGTCTACAACGAGGAGGGCTCCAACCAGATCGAGGGCGTCACCACCCTGGTGCTGACCAACGCCACCCTCTCCGGCCATGTCAAGGCCGACGTGCTGCTGTTGGAGAGCGACGAGCGCTATGCCAAATTCAGCTTCCGCTTCTTCCACCCCACGGAATTTGTCATCACCAACCTCTACCGGGATCAGCTGACCCGAAACGGCCATCCCGAGTGGGTCTACGACGCCATCCTGCCGGCCATCCATCCGGACACCACGCTGATCCTCAATGCCGACGATCCCCTTTCCAGCTGCTTTGCCCGGGATCATCAGGCGGTCAAGTGGTTCGGCCTGGACCGCTGCCCCTCGGACAGCGACGCCCCCACCGGCGTCTACCACGATGGGACCTACTGCCCGGTGTGCCACGCCCCCATGACCTACGACTATGTCCACTATAATCATATCGGCGCCTATCGCTGCTCTGCCTGCGGCCACGCCAAGCCCGCCACGGACTTTACCGCCACCGCTTTGGATCTGGACCGCGGCACGCTGACCCTGGATCACACCGTAGAGATCCAGCTGGCCTTCCGCAGCATTTACAACGTCTATAATATCCTGGCAGCCTATGCCGCCTGCCGCTGTGCCGGCGTGCCGGCGGAGACTGTTGGCCGGGTGGTCAGCAACTATATCCTGAAAAACGGACGGATGCAGACCTTTACTCTGGGCGGGCATCACGGCACCCTGCTCACCAGCAAGCATGAGAACTCCATCGCCTATGACACCAACCTGCGCTATATCGCCGCCTCCCGGCCGGAGTGCGCGGTGCTGGTGGTGGTGGACGCGGTGAGCCGCAAGTACTTCACCAGCGAGACCAGCTGGCTGTGGGATATCGACTTTGACCAGCTGAACACCCCTCAGGTAAAGCGGGTGGTCCTCTCCGGGCGGTACTGCAACGACCTGGCGGAGCGCTTCTCCTTCACCGACATCCCCCAGGAGCGGATCGAGGTCCACGAGAGCATCCCCGAGGCCTGTCAGGCCCTGGCGGAGACCGGCAGCGAGGACCTGTACGTGGTCACCTGCTTCTCGGACCGGGACAAGGTCCTGGCCCATGTGAAAAAGGAGGCGTGAGATATGGAGCTGCAACTCATCCATTTCTATCCGGATCTGATGAACCTGTACGGCAGCTATGCCAATGTGGCGGTCCTCCGGCGGTATCTGGAGCGGCTGGGCCACCAGGTGACAGTGACTGCCCTGACCCCCGGTCAGGAAGCAGACCTGTCCACTGCGGATTTTCTCTATATGGGCGCGGGCACGGAGCGGGCGCAGAAGGCCGCCCTGGCAGACTTCACCCACTTTGCTCCCGCCGTCAAGGCCTTGGCAGAGGACGGCGCGGCCATGCTCTTTGCCGGCACTGCAATGGAACTGCTTGGCGCTTCCATCACCGACCAGGGCGGCACGGTCTATTCGGGCATCGGTCTGGCGGACTTCACCACCGTTCAGGGAGAGCGGCGGTTTGTGGAGGACGTCTACGGCGTCACGGACCTCTGCCAGGACCCGGTGGTAGGGTTTATGAATAAGTGCAGCGTCATCACCGGCGTGGAGACGCCGCTGCTCACCCAGGTCTCTCTGGGCTACGGCAACCAGGGCGAGAAGACGCCGGAGGGCTTCCACCGCGGCAACGTCTTCGCCTCAGAGCTCACCGGCCCCCTGCTGGTGAAAAATCCCCGGCTGCTGGAGATCGTCGCCGCCGCCATGCTCACCCGGCGGGGCGCGCCGCTGCCTGGGGAGCGTCTCACCGACGCCTGGACGGAGTCCGGCTATGCCATCACCGCCGAGCAGCTCCGTCTGCGCTGCCAGACCCCCTGAATAAGCGAAGGCCCACCGCCATTTGGCGGTGGGCCTTCGTGGGTTTAGGTGAATTATACTATCAAGTGCAACACTTTAGAGAAATAGAAAAAGTTCATACAGATCTCTGGTAGGTAGAACGACTGCACTGTGACCTGTATTTTGCCGATCCCCATTGTGCCTGGCAGAAGGGGACAAACGAGAATTTGAACGGCCTGCTCCGGGAGTTTTATCCCAAGGGCAGAAATCTTTTCCACGTTGCTCCTGCCACACTCAAACCAGACCTGGCGCTCATAAACGCCAAACCTCGTAAGGTTCTGAACTTCCATTCTATCCAGGAATTATGGCATCTTGAACTCAATTCCTGTTGCACTTCGTTTGACAATTTACTTACGGCTTCCAGCGTCTCACTTTCCCCGCCAAGCCATGTCCCAGAAGGCCCCCTCATACTGGGAGCAGGTCACGAAGATCTCCTCCAGACGGGTGAGCCGCGCATCGTCCCAGCCGGCGGTCAGGCGCTCCAGCATGGCGATCAGCTCCTCGTTGTTCCGGTGGTACTCCTCACCGGCATAGCCCCGGACCCAGGCTCCGTAAAAGGGGTCCTCCAGGCTCTCAGGCCGTTCCCGGACCATCCGGCGGCCGATCTCCTCATAGCTTACAGCGCAGGAGAGAATGGCCGTCAGGACCTCCGCCTCGCCACCGGCATAGGCCTGAGCGAGCATATAGGCGGTGTAGGAGCGGTTTTCCAGCGTCATCGGCGCAGCGTCCAGCTCCTCTTGGGTGATGTTCAAAAGGCCCACATAGCCGTTGTGGATATTCATCTCCTCGTTCAGGATCGCCTGGATATAGGAGGCAAAGAGCTGCATCACCTCCAGCCGGGTGCCCTTGGCGATGCCCACGGCGAAGACCTTGGAATACTCCACCAGATAGCGGTAGTCCTGGATCATATAGAACCGGAACTTCTCCCGGTCCAGCGTGCCGTCCCGGATGCCCCGGACAAAGGGATGGGTGTGATAGTCCGCCCAGATGGGCTCCGCCGCCCGCAGCAGCCGCTCAGTCGTTGTCATTTCATCAGCCTCCATTTCCAGTTCGGTGTAATACCCGCCGCAGCGTGTTCAGCGGCAGCAGAGAGATCAGCAGCATGGTCGCCGCCCCCTCCGGGACCTTGGAGCTGAGGTGATAAGTCAGGCTGTATCCCCAGGCCCCCCAGCCGTCCCAGGCGTTCTGAGAGTAGAAGATCACGCCGCTGAGCACGTGGCCCCAGAATTTCAAAACAATGGCCAGCAGCATCCCCAGTAGCACCTTCCAGCGGCGGTCGCTGCCGAAAATCCCCGCATAGCCCAGGCAGGAAAAGCACACCATCTGCTCTACAAAGATCTGGGCCCAGTGGACCGGCTGCCATGCCGGGATCAGGATCATGGCGAGGACGCCGCAGACCCAGCCCGCCAAAAAGGCCAGCCGGGGGTCCCAGACGATGGCCAGGACCATCAGCGGGATCCAGGACCCGCAGGTGATGGCGGAGCCGGAGGGCAGCGGGATCATGATGGAGGCCAGTACCAGCGTCAGCGCGCAGGTCACGCCGCCCAGGCTCAGCGCCTTGGCGTTCAGCTTCACGCCCCGGCACAGCCAGATCGTCACAAGGAAATAGGCCGCTGAAAACAGGGCCGTCAGAACTGGTGTAATCATTCGGCAAATCCCCCCGTGATGGCAAAGCCGTGGTCCATGGGGCCCCGGCCCTGGCCCAGGTCCAGCATGGCGCCCAGGGCTCCGGAGATGTAGGCCTTTGCCCGCTCCACCGCCTGGGGCAGCGTCTGCCCCTTGGCCAGGTTCGCGGCGATGGCCGAGGAGAGGGTGCAGCCGGTGCCGTGGGTGTTGGGGTTGTCGATCCGCTGTCCCCGGAACCAGCGGGCCTCGCCGTCCTTCCACAAAAGGTCGTTGGCGTCGTTGACCGCGTGACCGCCCTTGCACAGCACGGCGCAGCCATAGCGCTCGCTGATCTTCCGGGCGGCGGCAGTCATCTCCTCTGCCGACCGGATCTCCATCTCCGCCAGGATCTCCGCCTCCGGGATGTTGGGCGTCACCACCGCGGCCAGGGGCAGCAGCCGCTCCCGCAGGGCCTCTACCGCGTCCTCGGAGATCAGGCGGGACCCGGCGGTGGCTACCATCACCGGGTCCACCACCAGGTTCCGGGCGTGATAGGCCGTGAGCTTCTGGGCGATGACCTCGATCAGCGCCACGCTGGAGACCATGCCGGTCTTCACCGCGTCAGGGAAGATGTCCGTAAACACGCAGTCCAGCTGCTCCGCCAAAAACTCCGGGGTGGATTCCAGTACGCTCTTGACGCCGGTGGTATTCTGGGCCGTCAGGGCCGTGACCGCGCTCATGGCGTATACGCCGTTGGCCGTCATGGTCTTGATGTCTGCCTGAATCCCGGCGCCTCCGCTGCAATCGCTTCCTGCAATGGTCAATGCTGTTTTCATAATGATCTCCTTTCTGATTTGACAGCACAGTTTTCTCAAGCGACACAAGGTGGTGCCCCCAATGTGCCGCCGGGGAGCATCGCTCCCCCGTCTCTCAAAGCTCCGCCGTGTTCCAGCCCGCGACGGCCTCATGGGCCCGGGCAGCCAGGGCCTCCCAGCCCTCCCGGCCGCCGTCCCGCACGGCCACGGTGTAAAAGCCCGCCCTGCGGGCGGTGTCCAGGGCGTAGCCCGCGTCCTCGTAGACCGCGATCTCCTCCGGCGGCGCACCCAGCCGGCGGGCCGCCTCCAGATAGACGTCGGGTCGGTCCTTGCCGCTTCCCACTTCCTCGCAGGAGAGGAGAAACGCAAAGCAGTCCGCCACGCCCAGCCGCGTCAGGCACGCCTCCATCAGCTCCGCCGCCGTGGCCGAGGCCACGCACATCCGGACTCCGGCCCGTTTTAAGCGCCGGAGATAGGCATCTGCGCCAGGCTTGAGGGGAATGTCCTGGCGGTAGTGGGCCTCCATCATGCCGTTCATCTCCGCCGCCACCGACGCAGGCGTGCCCGCCAGGCCGAAGACCTCAATGAACAGCGCGGCGGACTCGGACATGGTCATGGGCTTGATCCGCTCCAGCACAGCGTCCACGTGCTCCGTGACGCCCTTGGAGGCCAGATACTCCCGGCCCAGCCGCCGCCAGAACCCCATGGAGTCCACCAGGGTCCCGTCCATGTCAAAGATGGCGAAGACCTTATCCACGGCTGGCCACCATCTGCCGGGCCAGCGTCAGCAGCTCCGCCGTAGCCGCGCCTGGGTCCTCCGCGCCGAAGATGGCGGAGACCACCGCCACGCCGTCCGCGCCGCAGCCGGCCAGCTGGCGGATGTTGCCGGCGTGGATGCCGCCGATGGCCACCACCGGGATGGATACGCTCCCGGCGATCTCCCGCAGCCGCGCGGGGTTCATGGTCCGGGCGTTTTGCTTGGTGCTGGTGCCGAAGACCGCCCCCACGCCGATGTAATCCGCCCCGGCCCGCTCTGCCGCTCTGGCCTCCTCCACCGTGCCGGCGGAGATCCCCAGGACCCGGTCCGGTCCGATCATGGCCCGGATATCCCGGCCCTGGAGGTCGCTCTGGCCCACATGGACGCCGTCCGCGCCGCAGGCCAGGGCGATCTCCACGCTGTCATTGACTACAAAGGGGACCCGGCGGGCCCGGCAGAGGGTCTTCAGCACTGCGGCCTCGGCCTCAAAGGTCTCCGGGTCCAGGTCCTTTTCCCGGATCTGGAGGAAGGTGGCCCCATGGTCCAAAACACGCTCCACCACCTGGGGCAGCGTCTGGCCCGGCCGGAGCCAGCTCCGGTCCGTGACGGCGTAGAGAAGCATGGCCTCTCGGATCTCATCTCTGGTAAAGCTCATATCGTACTCTCTCCTTCAAGCAGCATTCCGTCAGATTGAACAGCGCGTCGATCAGGTCCGTGCGGAAGGTGGCGTTTCCGGTGCCGTTGGCCAGCCGCCGCTCCTCCGCCAGCTCTCCGCACACACCCATGGCCCCCATGGCGGCGCAGACCGCCTCAAAGGGCGCCCCCGGCGACGCGCCGCAAAAAGCGCCGATCAGGGTGGTGAGCATACAGCCGCTGCCGGTGATCCGGGCCATGGTGGGACAGCCGTTTCGCACCACGGCGGTCCGCGCTCCATCGCAGATCAGATCCAGCGCCCCGGACACCGCTATGACAGCCCCCGTCTCCCGGGCCAGGGCCTGGACGAGGCGGACCGCCTCTTCCAGGTTTTCCTCGGTGACAGCGTCCCCCCGGCTCACATCCACACCGCTGCCGCCGCGGCCCTGCCGGGCCAGGGATCGGATCTCCGAGGCGTTGCCCCGGATGGCGGTGAAGCGGACCTCCCGCAAGAGCTGGGCCGACAGCGTCCGCCGCAGGCTCGTCCCCCCGGCAGCTACTGGGTCCAGGACCACAGGGATGCCCAGGGCGTTGGCCCGGCGGCCCGCCAGGATCATGGCGTCCGTCCGCTCAATGGCCCCCAGGTTGCACACCAGGGCCTGAACGCCGGCCACGGCCTCCTCTACCTCCCGGAGATCCTGGGCCATGGTGGGGGACGCCCCCGCCGCCAGCAGCAAATTGGCGCAGTCGTTGACCGTGACAAAGTTGGTGATGCACTGGACCAGGGGGTGACTGTCCCGGACCCGGCGCAGATAGGCACTCAGTTCCATAGCGCGCCCTCACTGTCCCAGCTGGTGCTGCATCCGCCCCAGCACGCCGCCCCGGCGCAAAACAAGCAGCACGGCAACGCCCATGGCCGCCCCCACCACGGCAGAGGGGGTGTAGAAGGGCACGTAATAGTACCACGCCTGGGCGTCCAGGCCGTAGAAGATCCGCATCAGGGGATAGGCGGCCAGAGCCCCCAGGATGCCGGTGCCCACGATCTCACCCAGGGCGGTGAGCCAGAGACTGTGGGTCCTGCGGTACAGCAGTCCGCCCAGGATGGGGCCGAAGACTGCCCCCACCACCGCCTGGATGGTCCGTCCGCTGAGCATCCGCATCACGCCGCACAAAAAGGCGGCGGCGCAGGCGTACCAGGGGCCCAGCAGCACGGCGGCCACCACATCCACAAAGTGCTGGAAGGGGGCCATGGAGGGAAAGTAAACAAAGGTGTTCAGCACAAAGGCCAGACAGGCCAGCATGGCGGTGAGCACCAGCTTCCGGGTGGCGCGGGACTTCACTGCGCTCCCTCCTTCCGGTGCTTGGCGGTCTTCTCCTCCATGGTCAGCACGCCGTCGGGGACGTAATTGATCTTCACATAGGTCATCACGCCCGGCGCGCCTGCCTGGGCGCAGACCTGGGAGCAGCCCTTGACGATCTCCATCAGGGTGTCGTAGTCTCCCTCCACCGTGGTCTCAAAGGGGCCCACCTCCATGGGAAGACCAAAGGAGCGGATGAAGTCGATGGCGGCGTCCACGATCCGGATCGTCTCCTCCGTATCGGCCACCTTGGGCAGGACTTGAATGGCAATGCTTGCGTTCATAACGGGATTCCTCCTTGTTCCGATTGCGAAAGTCCGGGCGAAACGAAGCCCGGGCACACCGATCCTGGCCGGACGGCTGATCCCGTCCGGCCGGGCTGCACACCCAGCCTGTCTCACAGACTTCCTTACTGTATGGGGCACTTCTCCCGGACTTTGCCGGAAGCGGTCGAGGCTCACTGGCCTCCTCTCACGCCGGAACACGGCTTCCCATCGCTCTCATCGGACCCAGGGCGCTCCCCCCAGCCCGCCGCGCCCTGCGCGGAACGGCGCTCACATCCTCTCTCCCGTCTGCTTGTGCGTTTGTGCATCTGCACAACAAAAAACGGAGGCACCTGATGGTGCCTCCGAAAAAAATCATTCCTTGACTTCCTACGGCGGCATTACCCGCATCAGGTTCAAGGGTCGAAGTTTGAGAACTTCCTCTCAGCCTGCCACACAAGCTCCCCCGTTTTTCCCAACTATATACCCTGGTCCCCGGGTTTGTCAATTCTTTTTCGCAGATTTCCCGGCAGATCTTGTGTCCCGGCGTCTGGGGCCCCACTGGCCACGGCGCTGCGGGTGTTCCGTCAAAACCCGCTGTGTCTTCCCAGCCGGAGGGATGCAGGGGGTACCTTTCAAACCGGGTTTGGAGGACGCCAATGGATTTTCTGAGCATATTCCGCAGCGGGATCGCATAGGTTGTCCCGGAGGTGATCCCATGCGCAGATTTCCAACTCTTTGGCGGCGGCTTCAAGCCGCTGCATTGGCCGCCGGCACGCTGTGGGCGGTGTGTGTCACTGCCGGCAGCGATACCGCAGCCTCCGCCGCCCGGGCCCTCCGGGAGGCTTTGCCTCTCCAGGCCCTCCGGTGGGAGCTGGGGGACCTGAGGAGCGGCGACCGGCTCTCTCCTGCCGCCGCCATGACTCTGGGGGAGTCGCCCCTGCTGCTGGCCGCCCGTCCCGCCGTGGCGGAGCTCCGCCGCCAGGAGGAGGCTGCTCCCGGAGACATCCAGGAGGAAGAAGTGACCACCGTCCCCGTGGAGGAAACTCCCCTGGAGGTCCCCCAGGCCGCTGACAACGGCGTGCCCGCCAGGACGCTGGTCCCCACCGGCCCCAGCGGCTATACGGTGGCGGGCCGGGCTTATATCACCAACTCCACGGACTACCCGCTCTCGCCGCCGGAGCTGCTGGAGCCCTTTGCTGCCCAGCTCACCCCGGAGGAGCCCCAGGTCCTGATCCTTCACACCCACGGCAGCGAGGCCTATACCCCTGCTCCCGGCACGGAGGTGGTCTGGTCCGGCAACCACCGCACCACCGATTCCCGGTATAACGTGGTAGCTGTGGGAGACGCCATGGCGGAGGTCCTGGGCGAGGCGGGGATCTCGGTGATCCATGACCGGACCCTTTACGACTATCCCTCTTACAGCGGCGCCTATGACCGCTCTCTGGCCGCCATTCAGAGCTATCTGGCCCAGTACCCCACCATCCGCTTTATCCTGGATGTCCACCGGGACGCCATTGAGGACGGCCAGGGGAAGCAGTACAAGGTGGTCTCCGCCGTTGAGGGGGAGGGGACCGCCGCCCAGCTGACGTTGGTAGTGGGCAGCGACGGCAGCGGCCTGACCCACCCCCACTGGAAGGAGAATCTCCGGCTGGCGGTGGCCATCCAGCAGGACACTTTGGCCTGCTATCCCACGCTGATGCGGCCCATCCTGCTGCGAAACTCCCGCTATAACCAGCACGCCACCACCGGCTCACTGCTTGTTGAAGCCGGAGCCGCCGGCAATTCCCCGGAGGAGGCCGCCCTGGCAGGCCGCCTCTTCGCCCAGCGCATGGCAGAGGTGCTCCAGGCCCAGAGCAAATAGCTGAAAACGCAAAAAACTCCCCGACCGTGGTCGGGGAGTTTTTTTGAAAGGCCTGCATCCTGTTGCGCGCAAAATTTGCCTGCTACCAGCAGCCAAATTCCACCCTTGCAGGGCGAGAGGTTGTTTCAGTCACGCCGCAGCGTTTGGAAAATATGCCTGTGGCATATTTTCGGCGTAGGCCGCGGCGGCTGTGCCGCGAGGATGGCGCCGGAGGCCGCGACCCTGCAAGATGGTTTCGAGCAGGTGAATTGTCAAACGAAGTGCAACAGGAAATGTGCTCAAAGTCCCACAACTCCTGGGCAGAACGGAAGTTCAGAACCTTACGAGGCCTGGCGTTTATGAGCGCCAGGCTTCGTTGTTTTAGTGTGGCAGGAGCGATGCGGGAAAGCTCTCTGCCTTTGGGATAAAACTCCTGAAGCAGGCCATTCAAATTCTCGTTTGTCCCCTTCTGCCAGGCACAATAGGGATCGGTAAAATACAAGTCACAGTGCAGCCGTTCCTTGATCTGGCGCTAGTTTGCAAATTCTGTGCCCCGCTCACAGGTAATGCTTTTGACCAGCTGAGACGGAAAAGCGGACAGCACTGAAACGATGGCGTTCTCCATGATTGCGGCGCTTCAGTCAGGCATCTTGACTGCTATGTAAAACCGGGTCTTGCGTTCTACCAACGTGGCAAAGCAGGCCTTGCTCTTGCCCTGGGCTTCCCTGCTCCCGTGGCTTTTTCTCTTTGCGGCGCAGCACTTTCAGATCGCCGTTTACCAGATACTTCTCATAGATCCAGCGGTAGATCATGCGCCAGCTGGGCACCTTTAGCTCGCAAGGGGTACAGGTGATCTGCTCTGGTGACCATGTCGTCCACAGCTTTTCCTCTATGTAGTCGATCACCTCCTGGGAATGGAACATTCCACGGTGGCAGCAGGAACGACGCAGCAGGTACTTTTTCTGTGCTGTGTGCGGGTAGTAGGTTGGGATGTCGTACATGTGGGTACGGTTCCGCCGGATCTCCCTCGATATGGTACTGACATTTCTCCCAATCAGCCGGGCGATCTCCCGATAACTCAACCCATCCACGCAATATTTCCGTATACAGCTGCGTTCTTCTATAACTAAAATGGCGGTAGTTCATACAGGTCTCCTCCTACCAGAGATCTGTATGAACTTCTTTTATTTTCCTGAAGTGTTGCACTTGATCGTACAATTTGCCAACAAAATAAAAGTTCCTGATCTCTTACGAAATCAGGAACTTTTTGGTGGAGACTACTGGACTCGAACCAGTGACCTCCTGC
>CAUWNE010000031.1:0-26681 GCA_963560095.1 uncultured Dysosmobacter sp.
CCCTTTGAAATCTTCTTTGGCTCTTTGTTGCACTTGACTTGACAATTCGCAAATCATTTTCTGCCGCGGCGTGTACGTGGCAGAAAATACTTCTCACGGAGTGAGTGTCGAATTGTCCGCCAAAGGCGGACAACCGAGGCACAGAGCGAAGTGCTATCCCCAAATCAAAAAAGTGCTTGCACTTTTTTGACCGTATAAGCCGCTGTGCCTGTTGGCACAGCGGCTTTGTTTTGCTCTGCTGGGGGCGATGCGGTCAGGCCATCCAGGCCAGCTTTTTCAAGAACGCCACCCCCAGGGGGAGCACTGCCGCGTCATCAAAGCAGAACTCCGGGGCGTGGAGCTCCGCAGTCTCCCCCACGCCTAGGAAGAAGAACACCCCGGGACACCGGCGCTGATAGAAGGAGAAATCCTCGGACGCCAGTACCGGCCGCTCCAGCAGGGCCGGGGCGTCGGGCCCCAGCGCGCGGCAGACGGTCTCATACAGCGCCTCGTGGTTCCAGACCGCCGGATAGCCCTGGCTGAGACGGACCTCTACCTGACAGCCGCTCTCCGCCTCGATCTCCCGGGCCAGCTGGACCAGGCCTTCCCGGGCGTCGTGGAAGGTCTCCTCGTGATAGGTCCGCAGGGTCCCCTCCAGCAGGGCGTGGCCGCTGACGGAGTTGCGGACGGTGCCGGAGACCAGATGGCCAAAGCCCAGGACGTGGGGCGGCGGCAGGGCCGCTACCAGGGCCTGAGACCGCTGGAGGTAGTCGATCCCGGCTTTCAGGGCATCCCGGCCCTCGTGGGCCCGGGAGATGTGGACGCTGTGGCCGGTGATCTCCACATCGACCTCGTTGGACTGGGACATCAGCGGCCCGGGCCGGGTAAAGACGCGGCCCGCTTCCAGCCCCGGCCACAGGTGGAGACCGAAGATCCGGACCACATGGTGCTGTTCCAGAAGACCGGCGGCGCAGAGGGGCGCGGCCCCGCCGAAGGTCTCCTCCGCCGGCTGAAAGAGGAAAAGGACGTTTCGGGGCAGCTCCGCCAGGTGGGCGGAGACGTGCTCTGCCAGGGCCAGGGCCATGGCGGTGTGGCCGTCGTGGCCGCAGGCGTGCATGACGCCTGGGTGGACCGAGGACCAGGCAAGGCCGGTGGCCTCCTCCACCGGCAGGGCATCCATATCCGCCCGGAAGGCCACGGTCTCCGGTTTTCCGGCGTCGAAGAAGGCGCAGACCGCGCCGGGGATGGGCTGGGAGAGCGTGCAGGAAAGGGGGGAGAGAACGGAGAGAACATAGGCCACCGTTTCCGGAAGCTGGTCAGAGAGCTCCGGGATCTGGTGCAGGGCCCGGCGGTGGACAACGGCGGATGGGAGCATGGGAAATCCCTCCTCGGAATCATCAAAGATGGGGACATTTTACCATGCCCGGCGGCAAGCGCATAGAGGGCGATGAAAATTTTTCTTGCAAAGGGCGTGGAATGGTGGTATGATTGCAAAAAAATGAGATAGAGGCGCGGATGCGATGGACCCACAGGAGCCGGCAGGCGGAGAGCGTGGGGAGGGCAAGTCCGCCGAATCTCTCCGTCGGGCGCGGCGGGGGGGTGGGCCCTCGGGGAATACCCGCGGGACTGTCCGGAGCGAAAGCCCCGGGTGCGCTATCCGCTTACAGGGCGTGCAGGATGCACAGACTGTCGGTAGGGGCGTGTCTCTACCGTTTTTTTATGATAAAAAATGGAGGACACACATATGAAATTTGAAAACATCAGAGGGTCCATCGTCGCCATGGTCACGCCGTTCCAGGAGGATGGCAGCGTCAATTTCCAGGTGCTCACCGAGCTGCTGGAGCGGCAGATCGATGCCGGCACCGACGCCATTTTGACCCTGGGCACCACTGGAGAGTATCCCACCATGACCCATGAGGAGGACGCCTCCGTGGTGGAGCATACCATCCGGGTGGTGAACGGCCGGGTGCCGGTGATGGTGGGCAGCGGCTCCAACTGCACCGCCACCCAGGTGGAAAAGAGCATCCTCTACCAGGACATGGGGGCCGACGCCCTGCTGCTGATCCCCCCCCCCTACTACAACAAGGCCAACCCCGAGGGGATGTACCGCCACTTCGCGGAGACGGCGGACCAGGTCCACATCCCCTGCATCCTCTACAATGTCCCCGGCCGCACCGGCTGCTCCATCCCCGTCTCCGTGGTGGAGCGGCTCAGCCGCCACCCCAACATCGCCGGCATCAAGGAGGCCAGCGGCGATATGTCCTACGCCATGAAGATCGCCCACTGCGTCGGGCCGGACTTCGCCCTGTACTCCGGTAACGACGACCTGACGCTCCCCCTGATGAGCGTCGGCGGCAGCGGCGTGATCTCGGTCTTTGCCAATGTGATGCCTGCCGTGTGCCATCAGATCGTGGCGGACTATCTGGGCGGGAACCAGACCCGGGCGCTGGAGACCCATCTGCGGTATCTGAAGCTGATGAACGATCTCTTCATCGAGGTGAATCCCATTCCCGTCAAGGCCGCCATGAACATGCTGGGATTGAATGTGGGCCCCATGCGGCTGCCCCTTTGCGAGATGAGCGAGACCAACGCCGCGGTTTTGCGGGAGACGATGAGAGAGGTGGGACTGCTGTGAAGCTGCTGGTGATCGGACGGGGAAAGATGGGCCGGCTGATCCGGGAGACGGCGGAGGCCGCCGGCGATCAGGTGGAGGCCATGCTGGGCCGGGACGACCTGGAACAGCTGGGGAAGCTGGGGCGGGTGGCCGACGTGGTCATCGACTTCTCCCGGCCGGAGGCCCTGGCGGAGATCTGTGCCTATGTCCGCCGGACGGGGACGCCCCTGCTCTCCGGCACGACCGGATATACCCCGGATCAGCTGGCCCGGCTCCGGGGGCTGGGGGA
The DNA here is from genome assembly GCA_963560095.1 of uncultured Dysosmobacter sp. Classification (GTDB taxonomy): domain Bacteria; phylum Bacillota; class Clostridia; order Oscillospirales; family Oscillospiraceae; genus Oscillibacter. Next base: position 2,883 of record CAUWNE010000031.1, read on the forward strand.
GGCGGCTCCGGTGCTGTGGAGCGCCAACTACTCCCTGGGGGTGGCGGTGCTTTACCGGGCGCTGCGGCAGGTGTCCGACGTGCTCAAGCCGGATTTTGATGTGGAGCTCACCGAGACCCACCACAACCAAAAGGCCGACGCTCCCAGCGGCACCGCCAAGCTGCTGGTGGAGGCCATCGACCCGCAGCACAAGCTGACGCCGGTCTATGGCCGCCAGGGCAGCACCGGACGGCGGAGCCGGGAGGAGATCGGCATCCACGCCCTCCGGGGCGGCACGGTGGCCGGGACCCATACCGTCCACTTTTTCGGCCCTGACGAGGAGCTGGAGTTCACCCATCGGGCGGCCAGCCGCCAGATCTTCGTCAATGGGGCGCTGCACATGGCCCGGCTGCTGCCGGGAAAGCCCAATGGGGTCTATGACCTGCAAAAAATCTTATTTGGAGAGTGACTATGAACGCCCAGGAGATCATTGATTATATCGCAAACTCTGAGAAGAAGACCCCTGTCAAGGTCTATGTCAACACCACCGCGCCGGTGGACTTCGGCTCTGCCACAGTCTTTGGCAGCGGCGGCAGCTTCACGGTCTTCGGCGACTGGTCGGAGCTGGGCCCCATTCTGGAGGCCAACGCCGGGCACATCACCGACTGCGTGGTGGAACATGACCGCCGGAACTCCGGCGTGCCTCTGCTGGATCTGAAAGGGGTCCAGGCCCGGATCGAGCCCGGCGCCATCATCCGGGAGAAGGTGGAGATCGGCCAGGGGGCCGTCATCATGATGGGAGCCGTTATCAACATCGGCGCCGTGGTGGGACCGGGCACCATGATCGACATGGGAGCGGTCCTGGGCGGACGGGCCACCGTGGGGGCGCGGTGCCACATCGGCGCGGGGGCCGTGCTGGCCGGTGTGGTGGAGCCTGCCTCCGCCACGCCCGTCATTGTGGAGGACGGCGTCCTCGTCGGGGCCAACGCCGTGGTCATCGAGGGAGTCCATATCGGTGCTGGCGCCGTGGTGGCCGCCGGGGCGGTGGTCATTGAGGACGTGCCCGCCAACGCCGTGGTGGCCGGCAGCCCTGCCCGAATCATCAAAATGAAGGATGAGAAGACCGAGGGCAAGACCGCCCTGGTGGACGCCCTGCGGAAGCTGTGATGAGATGCCCCTGTTCGGAGGATTCCGAACAGGGGCGTTTTTCTGCCCTGCGCCGGGGGAAAGCGTGGGGTGGTTTTGTGCGATCGCGCAAAAACAGCCGGAAAATTTTGGCGGCTGGAGCGGCGAATTTCCGTTGCCGCGGCTTTGGAACTATGGTATCGTAAAAGAAAATTCAAAAGGGGGAAGGGCCATGCTGGTATTGGACTTTATCAACGTGGGCAACGGCGACGCCATCCTGGTGCGGGAGGTGGAGCAGGGCTGCCGGCGGTTTGCCATGCTGGTGGACTGCGGCCATGACAGCCTGGTGCGGGACGATCACACCGAACCCCTGGACCCCCGCTCCCGCCGGATCTATGCCGGAGATTTCCTGCGGGCCCAGGGCGTGGACCATCTGGACGTCCTGCTGCTGACCCATTTCCACCGGGACCACATAGGCGGGCTGGGCCGGCTCTTAAGACAGGTGACGGTGGAGCGGCTGCTGACGCCCTATCTCCCGCCTGCGGGGGCCGTCTCTCTGGACCCCGACGGGGACAACGGACTTCCCAAGGCCGCCCGGAACCTGCTGCGGTGCATGGACCTGTATGCCCTGCCCCTGGCAGCCTATGGAGACCGGGTGCGGGAGCGGGTGGAGCTCTCCGGAGCGCACATGGAGACGATCCATCTGACGGAGGATCTGACCATGGAGATCCTCTTTGGCGAGCCGGCCCTCTATCCCCGCCAGCGGGCGGTGTTTGACAGCGCCTATCGGGGAGAGCGGAACGGCTATGACCTGATCCACTGGGCCAAGTCCATGAATGTGGCCAGCCTGCGCCAGCGGCTCTATTACCACGGCACAGAGATCGTCCTGGGGGGCGACGCCTATGCCCACATGTGGGAGACCGCCACCGCCACGCCCTGCGATATCTTAAAGGTCCCCCACCACGCATCCCTCTCCTCCACCACTCGCAAGCTCCTCCATCTCCTCCGCCCCCGGACGGCGGTGGTCTCCGTGGCGGCGGGGCGGCCCGACGAGCGGCCCCACCCCTATATCGTCCAGCTGCTGCAAGAGTGCGTGGGAGACGTCCGCTTTACCGACGCGGTGTCCATCCCCGGCCTGGTGGAGCCGGTGTTCCACGAATCCGTCCACATGGAGATCCCATGAGCCCAGCCGGGCGCTTTGATGACAGCAAGAAGCTCCTCCGTAGACCTTGGTCTGCGGAGGAGCTTTTGATAGATGGCCCGGAGATGCCCTATGGCCGCCAGAGGCACTGTTCCAGATCTACGGTGCCGTCAGGGCGGAAGGGGACGCCCTCTGCCTCCAGCAAAGCGCGCTGGGTGCCGGGGGCAAAGGTGTCAAAGGCCGTTTTGGTGCGGCCCAGGCGGTCCACCACTCGGTGGCAGGGAACCTCGATGTCCCCGCAGGCCGCCAGGGCGTAGCCCACAGTCCGGGCGCACCGGGGCATCCCCGCCAGACGGGCGATCTGGCCATAGGTGGCCACGCTTCCTGGCGGGACCTGGCGGACGATGGCCAAAAAGGCGTCAAACACCGGCCCGCTCATGGCGTCCCCACCTTTTGGCGGCGGGCCTCTCCGGCGGCAGATAAGATCAGATCCCAGATAGTGTCCATCCTCATTCCCCCTTGCATCCAGGCTGCTGCCCTTATGATACAGCGCCGGGCGCCCGCTTACAAGAGGGCGTCGGTATAGGCCAGGATGGCGTCCCGGAGAAAGACGGCGCAGCCGGGCTCCTCCCGGTCATAGTAGGCGGTGAACCGGGGGTCCTCGCCATAGAGCATTCCCAGCCCCGCGTGGGCCTTGGGCGTATAGGTCTCCCAGGAGTAGGCCAGCCACTGGCGGTGCAGGGCCGCGATCCGCTGCCCCTCTGCGCCGACGGGGGTCTCTCCCGCCCGGACAGCGGCGGTCAGGGCCATCAGGATCTCGTCACCCAGGGCCTTCCACCGGGTGTATTCCTCCTGGGTGAGGGCCAGAAGGCGGGCGTTGGCCCGGTCCATGGCCTCGTCGCCGTAGGTCTCCCGGATCTCCCGGCCGTGGGAGCGTTCGTTAGCCTCCACGGCCCGCTTCTTAAAAGCCTCAAATTTTTCATGATCGGACATGATGGTTCCTCCTTTTGCTTCCGAAATGGTTTTTTGGACCGTCAGGATCAGATCATCCAGGTGGCTCCGCCGGCTCTCCAGCTCTGCCAGGTGGCTCTGCAGCGCCGCCAGGCGGTCAAAGGCCGGGTCGTCCAGAATGGACCGGATGGCAGAGAGCTCCAGCCCCAGGGCCCGGTAAAACAAGATCATCTGGAGCCGGTCCACCTGGGGCGGACCGTAGATGCGGTATCCCGCCTCGGTGACGCGCAGGGGCTTGAGCAGTCCCTCCCGGTCGTACCAGCGGATCGTGCGGGGGGTGACGCCGGACAGATCGGCCAGTGCTTTGACGGTGTATTCCATGGTGATCCCTCCTGACAGTGACCAGTGTAGACCATGACGGACCGTCAAGGTCAATAGGGTTTTTAAAAAAATTTTTGGGGCGGCAGATCCGGTCCTGTCCGCCTGCCGGAGGCAGTGGGCGCAGGGCCTGCGAAAGAAAAGGCTTTTCTTTTTCCGTCAGAGCGGCTATAATTGAGGAAAAGGAGCGATGCGCCATGATCAACACCACCTTGTGCTATCTGGAGCGGGACGAGGAGTATCTGATGCTCCACCGGACCAAAAAGGAGAACGATCTCAACCACGACAAGTGGATCGGCGTGGGCGGCAAGTTCCAGGACGGCGAGAGCCCGGAGGACTGCCTGGTGCGGGAGACCTGGGAGGAGACGGGTCTGACCCTGACGCACTACCTCTACCGGGGACTGGTGACCTTTGTCTCCGACCAGTGGCCCACAGAGTATATGCACCTCTTCACCGCCGACGGCTGGACAGGCACCCCCCACCCCTGCGACGAGGGGGAACTGGCCTGGATCAAAAAGTCCGAGCTGCGGGCCCTGCCGCTGTGGGAGGGGGACAAGATCTTCCTGGACCTGCTGGACCGGGACGTACCCTTCTTCTCCCTGAAACTCCGGTACGAGGGGGAGAAGCTGGTTCTGGCGGTGCTGAACGGAGAGTGGATCGTGGACGCGCCGCGCCTGCGCGGCTGTGAGGAGGAATGTCTATGAGCGGCAAGCTGCTGCTGTTTGGATTTGAGTCGTTGTTGAATATTCTGGCCCTGGAATCGGCCATGGAGCCCTTTGTGGCGGAACTGGTGCCGGTGGGGCGCAGCGATTACAACAAGCCCCTGGCGGTGCTGGCGGGCCTGGACGAGGCCGGCCCGGTGACGCCCTATACCGGCCTTCCCCTGGGCGGGCGGATGCTGGTGCTTTGCAATCTGGAGGACCGGCTGGACGACTTGCTGCCGGCGCTGAACCGGGCGGGAGCGGGGCCGGAGTGCCTCAAGGCGGTGCTGACGGCCCACAACCGGACCTGGGACCCGGTGAAGCTCTATCGGGAGCTCCAGCGGGAGCGCCAGGCCATGCAGGGGTCCTGAGGAGGGAAGCTCGATGCGGATCTTGATCTCGGCGTGCCTGCTGGGGGTGCCCTGCCGGTATGACGGCGCTTCCAAGCCCCACCCCCTGGCGGCGGCGCTGGCAGAGCGTCACCACCTGGTGCCGGTGTGCCCCGAGCAGCTGGGGGGACTGCCTACGCCCCGTCCTCCCGCAGAGCGGCGGGATGGCCGGGTAGTGACCAAAGAAGGCCGGGATGTGACGGAACACTACCGCCGGGGCGCGGAGGCGGCCCTGGCGCTGTGCCGTCTTTTGGGGTGCCAGGCGGCGGTGCTGAAAGAGCGCAGCCCCTCCTGCGGCCGTGGGGAGATCTACGATGGGACCTTCACCGGGACCAGAGTCCCCGGAGACGGCGTCACGGCAGAGCTGCTGACCGCCCACGGGATCGCCGTGTACGGCGAATCCCAACTCGAAGAGCTGCTGAAATGAACCAGAGCGCCGCACCGCGGCGCTCCTCAGCGTGTTGAAATAGCCTCGCAGAGTTCGCCGCCCGCAGGCGGCGAATCAAGTGAAATCATGTTCTGCCGGGGCGTGTACCTGGCAGAAAATACGTTTCGCCCTGCAAGTGTGGAATTTGTGCGCTGTAAGCGGACAAATTATGCGCACAGCGGGGTGCAGCCTTTTCGGGAAAGGGGCTATGCCCCTTTCCCAAAGATCCGGAGCGCCGCACTGCGGCGCTCCGCTTTTTTGCTCAGTGGCCAGCGGGCTTTTTGCTCAGCAGGTCCCGCTCGGTGGTCAGATCCGCCCGCACCAGCGCGGCCAGGATCACCCCCAGAGGGATCAGCGTCACCCAAATGGCCGTTCCGCCCAGGAGATTGCAGGCCACGGTGCCACCCACCACGCCCAGGAAGAAATAGACCAGCATGGCAAAGTGGCCGCAGAGCTTTTTCCGGTGGCTCTTGTCATCCGAGCCCCGCCGCCGGAGCTCATAGGCAAGCCCCACGCCGATCTGGCGGATGTGATTGGTGGCAAAGGTGGTGGCCAGGTTCAGCCCCTGGGACTGACGGAAGGTGTTATACTGCATGGAGGCGATGAAATTGATGGCCACCTGGGAGATCTGGACCGGGGCCGTGTCCGGCAGAAGCCCCAGAAAGAGGACCATGCCCATCTCCACGGCGATCAGCAGCGTCTCCCACCGCAGGGGCAGGTGGCGCTTGACCGGGATGGGCAGGAGCTCAGAGAGAAAGGCCCCGCCGATGTAGGCGCAGATGGGGATCAGATAGTAGAGGGCGTGGCCCCACTGGCCGGAGCCCAGGGCCAGGCCCATCAGCACCACGTTGCCGGTCTGGGCGTTGCAGAAGATGTTCCCCCGCAGCAGATAGGTGAAGGCGCCGAAAAAGCCTGCCACGGCGGTGAGTGTGTGATAGACCCAGATGCGCTCGCACATCAGCACATAGGGACGGGCCTGAGGGGCCTGCTGCATGGGAACCATAGCGTTCCTCCCGGGATCAAGGATGGGGCAATTATACCACAGGCCTCCTCCGCCGTCCAGCGGAGGAGAAATTTTTGAAAGATTCCCTCGAATTCCGGCAGAATGGGAATTGACATTTCCGGGGATTCCGATATAATGGGGTCGTTAGCATGATAGAGGCGCGGACGTCAAGAGTACGTCTTCCCAGCACGGACAGGACCGGGGAAGGGGGAAAGGGGCAGCCGCCGAGGTTTCGGACCGCTCAGCCTGGGGCGCCGGAGCCGGGCCGTGGGAGAAGATCCCGCGGACTGTCGTCCCCTCGGGGACGGAGCGCTGTCGTGGGTCCATACGTGAGTGGGTGCCGTATGAAGTCATGACTGCTGTCATGACTTCATTTTTTTAGGAGAGAGAACGTATGAGACAACTGAGACGACGGATCCTGCCATTGCTGGCGCTGGTCCTGGTGCTGTGCAGCGCCATGACGGTCACCGCCTTTGCCGCGGACCCCACCGAGGAGACCGGCACGAAAATGATCGAGTGCCCCGACTGCGGCACGCTGGGCGTGACGCTGACCGACGAGGGGACTGCCGCCACCTGTGAGAGCTGCGGCGGAAGCGGATATGTGGAGTCTCCCAGCCGCTTTTTCAACAGCTTCTGGTCCCTGCTGCCCCCCATCATCGCCATCGCCCTGGCGCTGATCACCAAAGAGGTGTACAGCTCGCTGTTCCTGGGCATTTTGGTGGGCGGACTGCTGTATTCCAACTTTGCCTTTGAGGGGACCGTGCTCCATGTGTTCAGCGACGGCATCGTGGCCTCCCTGACAGACAGCTACAACATGGGCATTTTGATCTTCCTGGTGATCCTGGGCTCCATGGTGAGCCTGATGAACAAGGCCGGCGGCTCCGCTGCCTTCGGCCGCTGGGCCAAGGACCACATCAAGAGCCGCACCGGCGCTCAGCTGGCCTCCATCGTCCTGGGCTGCCTGATCTTTATCGACGACTACTTCAACTGCCTGACCGTGGGCAGCGTCATGCGCCCCATCACGGACAAGCACAACATCTCCCGGGTGAAGCTGGCCTACATCATCGACGCCACCGCCGCCCCCATCTGCATCATCGCCCCCGTCAGCTCCTGGGCCGCCGCCGTGGCCGCCTTTGCCGAGGACGGCCAGGGCTTTAACCTCTTCCTCCGGGCCATCCCCTATAACTACTACGCACTTTTGACCATCGTGATGATGCTGGGCCTGGTGCTGATGAAGGTGGACTATGGCCCCATGTCCCGCTATGAGAAGAATGCCCTGGAAAAAGGCGACCTCTTCTCCGGCTCCAACCCCTATGCCAGCGCCCAGGATGAGGACCTGGGGAACAAGGGCTCCGTGCTGGATCTGGTCTTCCCCGTGCTGGTGCTGGTGGTTTTCTGCGTCATCGGCATGGTCTACTCCGGCGGCTTCTTCTCCGGCGCGGGCTTTGTTGAGGCCTTCTCCAACTCCGACGCCTCCGTGGGTCTGATGCTGGGCTCTGCCTTCGCCCTGGTGGTGGCCATCATCTACTACCTGGTCCGCCGCTCCATGAGCTTCAAGGAGATCATGGGCTGCATCCCCGAGGGCTTCAAGGCCATGGTCCCCGCCATCATGATCCTGACCTTTGCATGGACGCTGAAGGCCATGACCGACTCCCTGGGCGCCAAGTATTTCGTCCGGGACTTCGTCCGCACCTCCGCCACCGGCGTCCAGGTGCTGCTGCCGGTGATCGTGTTCCTGATCGGCTGCCTGCTGGCCTTTGCCACCGGCACCAGCTGGGGCACCTTCGGCATCCTGATCCCCATTGTGCAGAATGTCTTCTCCATGGATGATCCCATGGCCATCGTCTGCATCTCCGCCTGCATGGCCGGCGCGGTCTGCGGCGACCACTGCTCCCCCATCTCCGACACCACCATCATGGCTTCCGCCGGCGCCCAGTGCGACCATGTGAACCATGTTTCCACACAGCTGCCCTATGCCATCACCTGCGCGGCGGTGGCGGGCGTGACTTATCTGATCGCCGGCGTCCTCATTCAGATGGGCGCTCCCGGCCTGCTGGGCCTGCCCATCGGCATTGTGCTGATGCTCATCACCCTGACTGTCATCAAGAGACTCCATATCAAGACCGCGTAAGAGCATGGAAACAGCCGCCCGCTTCTCCGGAAGCGGGCGGCTTCTGCGTACACAAAAGCCTCGCAGAGTTTACCCGCAAGGGGTACGCCGCATCCATAAGGCAGCAAAGCTGCCAACGTCTGCGCAGTTGCGCCCGTAGGCGCGAAAGTTATGAAATCTGTTTTCTGCCGCGGCTCCCAGTGCCATCCTCGCGGCACAGCCGCTGCGGCCTACGCTAAAAATATGCCACAGGCATATTTTTGAAACGCTGCGGCGTGGCAGAAAATACTTCTCGCACTGCAAGTGTGGAATTTGTCCGCTGCAAGCGGATAAAGCCGGGGCCCCCGCGCAAACGTAAGCGAAGCGGTTTGCGTGGGGAGAGGAGACGCAAGGGAGCGGATGGAGGTTTCGCCATCAGGCGGAACCGAAGTGGAGCGGACTTTGCGGTGACGAGCGCCGCTGGGTGCAGCCTCTTCGAAAAAGTGGCCGCAGCCACTTTTTTGACAGTCTCAGCCGCCCGCTTCTCCGGAAGCGGGCGGCTTCTGCATGCCGGAGCCAAACGCCTGCGCTGCTGGGCAGGATGGGAAAAAGGGCTTTTAGGGACGGGATCGAGGGCTTGCGCGGCTCCGGTAACCGGTTTACATTTTGACGAAACTATGTTACACTAAAGCACTCAAAGGAGGGAGCGCCATGGAAGAAGAGCTGCGGCGTCTGCTGCCCCCCACCGCGGTGGTGGGGCGGAACTTGATCTGGCTGGAGGAAGTAGACTCTACCAATACCTATGCCAAGACCCTGGCCCAGAGCGGGGCGGAGGACGGCACGGTGGTGATCGCCGACGGACAAACTGCCGGACGGGGCCGGAGAGAGAGATCCTTCCAGTCTCCCAAGGGCAGGGGGCTGTATCTCACCGCGCTGCTGCGGCCAAATCTTCCGCCGGAGCGGCTGATGGTGACCACGGCCCTGGCCGGTGTGGCGGTGTGCCAGGCGGTGGAGGAGACCTGCGGCCTTCGCCCGGGGCTGAAATGGCCCAACGACCCGGTGCTTCATGGGAAAAAGCTCTGCGGCATCCTGACGGAGCTGACCGGGAATGGGGAACTGGTGCTGGGCATCGGCGTCAACGTCTCCCAGACGGCGGCGGACTTTTCTCTGGAGGTGGCGGCCCTGGCCACCTCCCTGGAACAGGAGCTGGGCCGGCCAGTGTCCCGGGCGGCCCTGGCGGCGGCGCTGATCGCCGCCCTGGACCGGATGTACAGCGCCCTGCGGGCAGGGGAGATGGAATCGTATCTTGCGGCCTACCGCCGGGACTGCGTGAATTTGAACAAGCAGGTCCAGCTTCTGGGGCGGGATGGCCGGGAGACCGTCACCGCCGTCGGGATCGACGAGCTGTTTGGCCTGGTGGTCCGGGATGCCGACGGCGCGGTGCGGACCGTCCGCTCCGGCGAGGTGTCTGTCCGGGGGATGTACGGCTATGTGCCCTGAGAGGCCGACAGACGGGAAACGTTCCATTGAATTTCTCAAGTGAGAGGAGACGAACCAAGTGAAAGAGCTTTGGACACTGTTTTGGACCTTTGCGAAGATGGGTGCCATCACCTTTGGCGGGGGCTATGCCATGCTGCCCATTCTCCAGCGGGAGGTGGTGGAGAACCGGGGCTGGGCCACGGAGGAGGAGCTGACGGATTACTTTGCCATCGGCCAGTGTACGCCGGGCATCATCGCCGTGAACACCGCCACCTTTGTGGGGCAAAAGCAAAGAGGGATCGCCGGGGGCATTTTCGCCACATTGGGGCTGGTGTTCCCCAGCCTGATCATCATTTCTATTCTGGCGGGGGTCATCACGAATGTCTCCCATCTTGCCTGGGTGGAAAACGCCTTTGCCGGGATTCAGGTGTGCGTGTGTGTGCTGATCCTCAACGGCACAGTGAAGCTGCTGAAAAAGTCCGTGGTGGACGGGGCCACCGCCGCCATATTCCTGGCGGTGCTGGTGGGCAGCGTGCTGCTGGACCTGTCGCCGGTGTGGTTTGTGCTGGTCTCCGCCCTGGCGGGGATCGTGCTGAAAAACCGGGAGGTGAGGAAGGCATGATGGCGATCTATCTGCGGCTGTATCTGGAATTTTTCAAGACCGGTCTCTTCGCTGTGGGCGGCGGTATGGCCACACTGCCCTTTTTGAAGGAGATCGGGGAGGCCACCGGCTGGTATACCTACGGGGATCTGATGAACATGCTGGCGGTGTCTGAGTCCACCCCCGGCCCCATCGGCATCAACATGGCGACCTATGTGGGCTATACCGTGGGCGGCGTCCCAGGGGCGGTGATCGCCACTCTGGGAGAGATCACCCCCTCCATCATCGTGATCTTGATCGTGGCGGCGATTTTGAAGAGCTTCCGGGATAACCGGTATGTGAACAGCGCCTTTTACGGCCTGCGGCCGGCCTCGACCGGTCTGATCGGCGGCGCCGGCGTGGCGGTGGTGCTGGAGGTTTTGACCTGCATCCGGGTGGCCGGCCCTGAGAGCGGGATTGTAAACGTCTTTGAGCGGACGGCGGGGCCGCTGGTGAACCCGGGGGCGCTGGTGTTAGCGGCGGTTTTGCTGGTGCTGACCAACTGGGTCAAGCCGGTGAAGAACTGGCACCCCATCGTCTTCATCTTGATCTCTGCGGTGGTGGGCGTGGTGTTCCACTTCGGCGGTGTGTGAGCAATTTTTTCCGTGGCGGCCGGGCGCGATGCGCTGGCCGCCGCGGCTTTTTTCGGGGAGAGAAGACGGGGGATTTCAGAGCAGTCCCCAAAAGACGGCTGTTTTTTCAAAAAAACGACAGTCGAGACTTGACGGCGGTGGGAAAGGGCGGTATTATGTAAAGCGTAAAACGATTTTTCTGGAGGAACCGTCATGGCCATGAAGCAATGCCCGATCTGCGGGGAAAAATACTCCGAGACCTATAAGACCTGCCCCTTCTGCGAGGAGGAGGCCGCCCTGCAGGATGGAGACGATATCCGCCGGGGCATCCGGGGAGGCAAGCGCGCCGCCCGCAGCCGGCAGTTCAGCCTGATCACGCCCACGCTGATCATTTTGATCATTGTGATGGCGGCCCTTTTGATCTACCTGCTCTACGGCAGCAAGCTGATGGACCGCTTCGGCGGAGACCAGGGCGACCAGGGCCAGCAGACCCAGGACGTGACGCCCCAGGGGGACGATCAGCCTGCCATTCCCGGCGGCGAGGATGGAGAGGAAGATCCCTCTGACGGTGAGACAGACGCCACGGAGGACCCGGACCAGACCCAGGACCCGGAGGACGGCGACATGCCGGATCAGTCTGACACGCCCGCCGACAAGCCTGCGGACAAGCCGGCCAAGACCGGAGCGTATGAGAAGATCGCGGCGCTGCCCGACGGCCTGACGCTGAGCACCACGGACTTCACCCTGCGCTCTGCGGGGGAGAGTGCTACTATCAAGGTTAGCGGCAGCGGCACCTTCACCTGGGCCAGCGAGGATGAGAGCGTGGCTACCGTGGACCAGAGCGGCAAGGTCACCGCCGTGTCCAAGGGCACGGTGAACGTGGTGGTGTCCGACGGCACCAAGAAGGGCGTGTGCATCGTCCGGTGCAACGTGCCCGCAGGTCAGAGTGCGCCCTCCGATTCCGGCACCACGTCCAAGCCCTCCACTGGGACGACCTCCGGATTGAAGGCCGGAGACGCCGTGGTGGTCAACGGCGGCAACGGCGTGTTCGTCCGCTCCGGCCCCGGCACGGATCATGAGGCCCTGGCAACCATTCCCAACGGCGCCAGCGTCCGGATCGTGGAGAGCGCCGGCGGCGGCTGGTACAAGATCACCTTCTCCGGCAGCGGCGGAGCCGACACCACCGGCTACATGAAGGGCGAGTTCCTGGCGAACAAGTAACCCCCCATATCCCCGGCCCTATGCAGGGCCGGGGATATTTCGTTGCACAGGGGGAAAATTCATGGTATGATAGGAACTGCCAAGCTCCCCCTGGGGTCTGGCGCTGATCGAGATCAAGACAAGGAGCGGTACCATGACCACCCGAGAATTTCAGGAGGCCTCGCCTCTGAAGATCTTTTTGTCCTATTTCCGGCCCCACCGGAAGCTTTTTTTGATGGATCTGAGCTGCGCGCTGCTGATCTCAGCCATCGATCTGGCCTTCCCCTACGTCTCCCGGTGGTGCATGTACGAGCTGCTGCCTGAGAGCGCCTACACCACGTTCTTCGCGGTGATGGGGGTGGTGTTTGCCGCCTTTTTGCTCCGGGCATTGCTGACCTATGTGATCTGTTACTGGGGCCATACCTTCGGCATCCTGGTGGAGGCGGATATCCGCCAGGACCTGTTCCGCCACATGCAGGAGCTGAGCTTTGACTACTTTGACCACAACCGCACCGGCCAGCTCATGAGCCGGCTGACGGCGGATCTGTTCGACATCACGGAGCTGGCCCACCACGGTCCGGAGGATATTTTCATCTCCGGCGTCACCATTGCGGGCGCGCTGATCGTGATGTTCACCATCCAGTGGCAGCTGGCGCTGGTGATCGCCGTGATCCTGCCGGTGTTCTTCCTGGTGGTCTGGCACTGCCGCAAGGATATGCAGGAGGCCTCCCGCCAGGTCAAGCAGAAGACCGCCGTTATCAACACGGACATCGAATCCGGCCTCTCCGGCATCCGCACTGCCAAGGCCTTTGCCAACGAGGGGGAGGAGCTGAAAAAGTTCCAAACCGCCAACGACAGCTTCAAGACCTCCAAGCGGGCCTTTCACCGGGCCATGGGCCGGTTCAATGCCTCTATGGAATTTTTCCTGTGCATCCTCTCTGTGGTGGTCATCGCCGCCGGCGGCCTTTTGATCATGAAGGGGAAGATGGACGCCGTGGACCTCATCACCTTCAGCCTGTATATCACCACGTTTGTAAACCCCATCCGCAAGCTCTCCAACTTTGCCGAGCTCTTTGCCAACGGCACCGCCGGTCTGGGCCGGTTCATCGAGCTGATGCGGACGGAGCCCAACCTCCAGGACGCCCCGGACGCCCAGGTGCTGGGAAAGGTCCGGGGTCAGGTGGATGTGGACCATGTGAGCTTTGCCTATCAGGACGATCTGGCGGTGCTCCACGATGTGGACCTCCATATCCGCCCCGGCGAGACGGTGGCGGTGGTGGGCCCCTCCGGCGGAGGAAAGTCCACCCTCTGCCAGCTGATCCCCCGGTTTTACGACGTCACCGGCGGCGCGGTCCGCATCGACGGCGCCGATGTGCGCCAGGTGACCCAGGAATCCCTGCGGCAGAACGTGGGCGTGGTCCAGCAGGACGTGTTCCTCTTTGCCGCCAGCATTCTCGATAACATCCGCTACGGCCGCCCCGGCGCCACAGAGGAAGAGGTGATCCGGGCGGCGAAGCTGGCGGAGATCTACGACGACATCTGCGCCATGCCTGACGGCTTTGACACCTATGTGGGAGAGCGGGGAACGCTGCTCTCCGGCGGGCAGAAGCAGCGGATCTCCATTGCCCGGATCTTTTTGAAGGACCCGCCGGTGCTGATCCTGGACGAGGCCACCTCTGCCCTGGACAGTGTGACGGAGGCCCGGCTCCAGGCCACCTTTGAAAAGCTCTCCCAGGGCCGCACCACCATCATCATCGCCCACCGGCTCTCCACAGTCCGCAACGCCGACCGCATCGCCGTGGTGGAGGGGGGCCGGATCGTGGAGCTGGGCAGCCATGAGGAGCTGATGGCCCGGGACGGCGCCTATGCCGCCCTGGTCCGGACTCAGGAGCTGCGCCATGGATAAGACGACGCTTTTAGACCGGATCGGCGCGGTGGGAGAGGACCGGCTTTTGCTGGCCAAGGTCCTGGACCGGGCCCGGCAGGCCCTGGACCGGGGCAGCCCCGCCGCCACGGATTTCCTGAGTCCCCAGCAGCAGATGCTGACAGAGGACCTGCTGCGTCTGGCCGGCGTGCCGGAGACCGGCTATGTCCGCCTGGGCGGCTATGACGGCGCGGAGCGTGCGCTGTACCTCTTTCTGCCGGACTGGCTGGATACAGAGGACGCCGCAGGGTACAGCCCGGTCCGCTGCCTGCGGGCGGCCTTCCGGCCGGAGGATGGGCTGAGCCACCGGGATTTCCTGGGCAGCCTCATAGGATTGGGGATCGTCCGGGAGAAGGTGGGAGACATCCTGGTGGGACCGGACAGCGCGGACCTGCTGGTGCTGGACACGGTGGCGGAGTTCCTGCGCACCAACTGGACTTCCGCAGGCCGGGGAAAGCTGACGGTGACGGAGATCGATCCAAGCCATCTCCACATCCCGGAGGTCCGCTGCGAGGAGGTTCGGGACACTGTCTCCTCTCTGCGGCTGGACGCGGTGGCCTCCACGGGCTTTCGGATGGCCCGGGGCAAGGCCGCGGATCTGATCACCTCCGGCCGGGTCCAGCTGAACTGGCGGGTATGCACGAAGCCGGACAAGCTCTTGGCGGAGGGGGACACCGTCTCCGCCCGGGGCTTTGGAAAATTTCAGCTCTCCCAGGTGGGGGGCGTGACGAAAAAGGGACGCACCGCCATCGTGGTAAAGCGCTATGTGTGAGAGGGGCGAGAGCCATGTTGGAATACGAGTTTGAGCATGTGGACTGCGACGAGGGCGGCGGATACAGCCTCTTCGGCGGCTTTGGGATCGAGACGGTCAGCCATCAGGAGATCATCTGCCGGCGGGCCGCCGAGGGCTGGCGCTACGCGGGATTTATCCCCAAACGCCAGAGAGGCGGCGGATTTATCGAGACGATGGACCTGGTCTTTGAGCGAGAGCGCCCGGAGACCTGACAGGAGGGAGAAACCATGGAACAAAAGCAGATCGACCGGATCAATGAGCTGGCCCGGAAGGCCAAGACCCCCGAGGGGCTGACCGAGTGGGAGGAGATGGAGCGGGCCGCCCTGCGGCGGGAGTACATCGACTCGGTGCTGGGCAACCTGAAGGGCCAGCTGGACCGCACCTATGTGGTGGACGAGCAGGGCCGCAAGCACAAGCTGAAGAAAAAGGGGGAGTGAGTATGGCGACGGCTAAGAAAAAGGGGGAGGGCGACTGGCTCTCCTGGGGACTGATCGCCGTGTTATTCCTGTTTGGGATCTGGCCCATCGGCTTGATCCTCCTGCTGGTGAAGCTCTTTGGCGGAGACGGAAAGAAAAAGGCCCTGCCCGGAGACAGCGAGGAGGTCCAGCCCGGCCGGGCCAAGGCGGCGGCCCGGCGGATGACCCGGACGCCCCTTCCCAAGAAGTCCAACGCCAAGTGGCTGAAGATCATCGGCGGGATTTTGGTGGCGGTGGGCGTGTTCGCCTGTGTGGACCCCATCGACATGATGATCTGGCTGGGGGAGATCGAGAGCTATTATGTGGAGGATCTGCTCACGGCCTTGGCCATTGCCGTGGGCGGCGGGGCCATGGTGTGCAGCGGCGTGTCCATGGACCACAGCCTGAAACGCTATGGCAAGTACCTGGCGGTGATGGGAGACCGGGAGGCCATGCCCGTAGGGGATCTGGCCCGGACCCTGGGCTATTCTGAGCGCCGGACGGAGCGGGATCTCCAAAAGATGATCGATAAGGGGTACTTTGGCGGCAAGGCCTATTTGAATGTGGAGCTGGGCTACCTGTTCCGCAGCGGTGAGGCGGACGCCCAGTTCCGCCGCCAGCAGGCAGCGGCCAAGACGCCGGAGGAGGCGGAGAAGGGCTATTCCGGCATCCTGCGGAGCATTCGCCGGGCCAACGACCTCATCGCCGATCCGGTCCTCTCCGCCAAGATCGACCGGCTGGAGTCCATCACCGCCCGGATCTTTCAGGCGGTGGAGGCAGACCCCAAAAAGCGAAGCCGGATCGATACCTTCCTCAATTACTATCTGCCCACCACCCAGAAGCTGCTGGACTCCTACGCGGAGTTTGAGGCGGCCGGTGTGGAGGGGGAGAATCTGCGCCAGGCCAAGCAGCGGATCGAGACCACCATGGATACCATCGTCCGGGGCTTTGAGCATCAGCTGGACGAGCTCTACCAGTCCGACGCGTTGGATGTGGACAGCGACATCCGGGTGATGGAGTCCATGCTCCGCTGGAACACTGCCACCGTGGAGGAGGATTTCGGCCCCATGGACGGCGGGGAGACGCCAGCAGAACCTGCCGCCCCGGCAGAGAGCACTCTGACGGAAACCCCTCCGGCGGAAAAGCAAGACCTGCAATGAGAGAAGACCGGCGCTGTGCGCCGGTCTTTTTTACCTTGCTTTGTAAAGGAACCTTGACAAAGGCGGGGGCCTGTGCTATGCTTAGGATGTCAAGGAACCTTTACAAAAGGAGGGAGGACATGGAGAACCGGGTGGAGGAGCTGCGCCGCCTGCGGGGACTGAACCAGGAGGCCTTTGCCAGGGCGCTGGGCGTATCCCGGCAGACGGTGAGCGCCATTGAGACAGGGAAGTACAACCCTTCGCTGGATTTGGCCTTTGCCATTTCGGATTTTTTCGGTCAGCCTATTGAGGAGATTTTTCTTCACCGGAAAGGAGATACGGTATGAAACGGAGCTATCTGATCACAGGGGTCCTCTATGTGGCGGCGGGGGTGCTGCTGCTGGCGGCCGCCGCCCTGACAGAAAACCGGCTGGGGGCGCTGCTGTTCGGCTTTGGCTTTGCCGGCATCGGGCCGGGCGTGGTGATGATGGGGCGGTATTGGTACTGGACCCGGCCGGAGCGTCAGGCCCGGTACCAGGAGCGGCTGGAGGCGGAGCGGATCGAGCTGCGGGATGAGCTGAACCAGAAGCTCAACGACCGCGCCGGCCGATACGCCTATCTGGCAGGCCTGGGGGTAACGGCGCTGGCCATCGTGGTCGTCTCTCTGCTGACTGTGCTGGAGGTGATCCCCTGCGGGCGGCTGATGGTGCTCTACCTGGGGGGCTATCTGCTCCTTCAGGTGGTCCTGGGACGGGTCTTTTACCGCCGTCTTCGGAAGCAATACTGAATACCAAGGGGGACTGTTGAAAAGAGGGGATGCCCGTCGCTGGGCAGTCTGCTGGCCGCAGGCTCCGCCTGGCGGAGGGCCTTTGCGCGGCTTTTTTGACACGATGAAGCGGGCCGGGAAGAAGTTCTTCCCGGCCCGCCTTTCGGGTAAAGCAAAGTCCCGGAGATCCATTGGATCTCCGGGACTTGGTACGCCCTGAGGGATTCGAACCCCCGGCCTTCTGGTCCGTAGCCAGACGCTCTATCCAGCTGAGCTAAGGGCGCGTGTCCTGTCAGACAGCTTTATTATAATAGCACACTTATTTTTGAAATGCAAGTGTTTTTTCAAAAAAACTTTATTTATTTTTGAGAGGCCCGCAGGGGATAGAATGGTTCTGTCGGTTGACTTTTAAGCGGTGGAATTTATAATATTGATTACGATGACTCAAAAAGCGTGGAGCGAAGATTCAATGGAAGGAGAGAGACCCTTGGAGCAGGAGCTATTTCGGGGATTGCAGGATGAGCAGGCGTACAAGCAGTTGGTGGAGATGGCCTTTGACACGTCCTGGGCCGGTACCTTGATTGCTGACCGGCATGGAAAATATCTCTTTGCCAATCAGCAGTATGAAGAGGTCGTGGGATTATCAGACCAGGTGATCCGCACGCTGGACAGCCAGATCGTGGGACAAAATTTGAGCCGGGAGAAGATCTCCACAGTGGACCTGGTCCTGGAACAGAAACGGGAGGTTCTGCTGATCCAGTCACAAAGTTACAGTGACCGGGTATTTTTGGTGCGAGGCGTCCCCTGCTTTGACGCGGCGGGAGAAGTTGTTTATGTCATCTGCCATCTGCTGGATCTGTCTGCGCTGCACCGGTATGAGCAGCGGATGCTCCAGACCCGCCAGGAGAAGAAGACTCTGTATGAGGACTATGTCCGGGTTACGGACCAGATGGGGACCCGGGATGAAAAGCTGGTCTACCGCAGCCGGGCGATGCGGCAGGTGATCGAGCAGATCAACCGGGTGGCCCGGTCGGACGTCACCGTTTTTTTCCGGGGAGAATCCGGCGTGGGAAAGGAACTGTTTGCAAAGCGCCTTCACGACGAGAGCCCCCGCCGGGACGGCCCCTTTATCAAAATCAATTGCAGCGCGATCCCTGAGGCGCTGTTGGAATCCGAGCTCTTTGGCTACGAGGCCGGAACCTTTACCGGCGGCAGCTCCAAGGGCAAGAAGGGCCTGATGGAGTACGCCCAGGGAGGGACCATGTTTCTGGATGAGGTGGGAACGATGCCCCTCTCCCTCCAATCCAAGCTGCTGCGGGTGCTCCAGGAGCGGGAGTACACGCGCCTGGGCGGCTATCAGCCGGTGAAGATCGACATTCGATTTGTAGCGGCCACCAATGCGGACCTGGAGGATATGGTTCAAAAGGGCACCTTCCGGGCGGATCTGTATTACCGGCTCCATATCATCCCCATCTATATTCCGGCCCTGCGGGAGCGGAAGGATGATATCTCCATGCTGGTGGAGTATTTTATCGAGCGATTCAATCAGAAATACAGTCTGAACAAGTCCTTCTCCACAGGGGGGATGGAGCGCATCACCAGTCTGCCCTTTCCGGGCAACGTGCGCCAGCTGCGGAATTTCATCGAGCGGCTGGTACTGCTGTCGGAAGAGGACCTTTTGACCGAGACGGTGGTGGACGCCTTTTACGATTGCGGCGCAAGGCAGGCCGCCTATGAGACGCCGGTGGAATTTGGGAACCGATCCCTGGAAGAGATGCTGGCCTCCTATGAGAAATATATTCTCACCGAGTATAAAAAGAAGTTCAAAACCAGCTATAAGATTGCGGAGCAGCTCAAAATGAACCAATCCTCCATATCAAGAAAGCTGAAAAAGTATGGGATCAGCTGATAATGCAAAATCGCATTTTCAATGCACGAGAACATTGCAAACCGGGGACAGAAAGAGCGGCAGGAAGTTGCAGGATTTTAACGGGGGAACTGATGCAAATTTGCATCAGTTCCCCCGTTTTGTCACGATAACCGGTGGTAGGGTCCGGGAAAAACGATTAGCAGTTCTGTAAAAAGTGATTCAGAAATCTGTCAAAAAATTCACGTGAAAATTTAGACATTCTGCCGGAGTTTTTTGGAGGGGGAACAAAATTTTTTGAAAAAGTAACGGCATCGACAAAATTGGCATATTTATTGCTATATATTTGGGCGTGCAAACAGAGAGGAACCGCCGGAGATTTGTGAAACCTGCCCATATTTTTCGGGGTTCCCGCATAGACATCTGTTTGTAATACGGGAAAAGGAGAATGATCTATGAGCGAAGAAAAGACCAAGAAGGAGCCTCAGCTGAAGCCATTCGTATTTGTCCATCCAACCACGACGAAGGGAAAAATCACGGCGGTGCTGTTCCTGATCGTGATTTTGTGCAGCATCGTGCCCATTATCAGTATGGTCAACAAGCCCGTCCTGGTCCTGGGAATGCCGCTGATCATGCTGTGGTCCATCGGGATCGTCCTGGCCGTTGTGATCGTTCTGCGCCTTGCGCTGCACTGGGGGGTAAAGTAAATGGAAAATTGGATTCTGCCGTTTGCGATCACTGTGATCTATACCGCGTTTACCATCTACATCGGCATCCTGCCCGGCAGGAAAATGGACATGACCCAGCACAAGAACTGGGGCGTGGCCGGCGGAAGCATGGGACCGCTGATGCTCTTTTTCATGCTGGGCGGTTCCCAGATCAGCGCCTATACGTTCATGGGCGCGCCCGGCACCGCCTGGTCCAACGGTGTGGGCATCCTGTATGTCAGCGTGTATCTGGCGCTGATGCAGCTCATCGGCTACCTCATCAATCCCCGGATCATCCGGCTGGCCAAGCGGAGCAACATCCTCACCCAGTCCGAGGCCTTCGGCGTCCGCTATGAGAGCAAGTTCGTCCGGGCCTTTGCCACCTTCGCCGGATCGCTGACCATGGTGTGCTATGCCGTGGTGCAGGTGGTGGGCTGCGGCTACATCGTCAACGTGATGAGCGGCGGACACATCCCCATGTGGCTGGCAGAGGTCATCATCCTGATCTGTGTGTTCAGCTATGTTTACTCCAGCGGTCTGGCCTCTGTGGGCTGGGTATCCATTCTCCAGGGCGTTTTGATGTTTGTCATCGCCATCGTCGCCGCCTGCTTCCTGTGCTACAAGTTCACCGGGGACTGGACCTGGTTTGCCACCTTTGAGAAGATCGCCGAGGTCTCTCCCCAGCATCTGACTCTGCCCGGCGCCAACGGCGGCTTCCCGCCGGCCTTCTGGAGCACCTCCATCCTGATCACCACCGCCTCGGTGTGGCCCAACTTCTGGATGGCTGCCACCGGCGGCAAGACCGAGGATGACGCCCGCCGCGCCACCACCCTGGTGCCTCTGTACCAGCTGGTGATGATCCCCATGATGGTGGTTGGCTTTGTATGCGTGTTCGCCATGCAGGGCTATGACGGCCCCATGGATAAGGTGGGCCTGGCCCTGGCGCTGGACTCCATGCCCTGGCCCCTGGTGGGCCTGATGGGCGCGGGCACCCTAGCTGCCGCCCAGTCCTCCTGCGCGCCGCTGTTCCAGTGCCTGGCGTTCTCCTGGACCAACGACGTCTTCGTGCCCTACGGCCTGGTGAAGGACGAGAACAAGGGCAAGGTCCAGCGTTGGATGCTGGTGCCGATCATGTTCGCCGTCATCCTGCCCCTGGCCATCATCAACCCCTCCAACCTGGTGAACATCCTGAACGTGGGCTATGGCTTCCTGGGCCAGATCTTCCCGCTGATCCTGGGCGTGTTCGCATGGCCCAGAAGCACCAAGGTCGGCGTTTGCAGCGGTCTTGCTGTGGGCCTGGCCATTACGATCCTCTTCACCTTTGTGTGGGTCCATCCTCTGGGCATCCACGCCGGCATCTGGGGATTGATGTTCAACCTGCCCATCAGCATCCTGGTGAGCCTTGTCACCAAGCCCGCCAAGCGGGAGACCCTGGATCGGTTCTTTGAGCCCGAGCTCTTGGCCAAGGCTTACGGGGAGGTCTGAGCGCCCCGCTTTTGTCCCAGCGCCGGGCTCCACAGCGGAGCCCGGCAAAGAGCAGCTCGCATGAGCAGAAAGGAACTGTAAGATGGAGAGACACTACCTGACAGCAGATACTGTGATCACCAATGGCCGCGTCCTGACTGTGGACGCCCAGGATACCGTGGCGGAGGCTGTGGCGATCCGGGGAAAGTACATTCTGGACGTGGGCTCCGCCGCCGAGATGGCGGCCTATGTGGATGAGCATACCAAGGTCATCGACGCCGGCGGCAAGACGGTGATGCCCGGCTTTATCGATACCCATATCCATGCTGGGATGTACGGCCTGCTGGACCACGGCATCATCAATGTGGTCTATCCCAAGGTACATTCCATCGCGGATATCCAGCAGCTGATCCGGGAGGATGCCGCCAAAAAGAAGCCCGGTGAGTGGATCAAGCTCAACGGCTATGACCACAACAAGCTGGCCGAGAAGCGCCACCCCACCAAGGAGGAGCTGGACGAGGCCGCGCCGAATCATCCGGTGCAGCTGACCCGGTGCTGTGCCCACATGGGCGTCTATAACACCCTGGCGCTGAAAATGGCCGGTGTGGAGCGGGCGGACCAGTTCGCGCCGGGCGAGGTGGTGCTCAATCCCGACGGCACCCTTCACGGCCTTTTGAAGGAGACGGCCCATATGAGCACCTCCACCAAGGTGGAGTTCTCTCACCAGGAGCTGGTGGAGGGCTATGCCAATGCCAGCAAGATCCTCCTTGCCCTGGGCGTGACCACCGCCCACGACGCCGGCGCCTGGGGGACCATCTCTACCCGGGCGATGCAGGATGCCTGCCTCTCCGGGGAGGCGAAGGTCCGGATCAACATGATGGTCTTCGATATGTTCGGCAAGGAGTCCGGCAAGGACTATATCCGGGACTTCATCCGCGCCGGTGTGTTCACTGGCTGCGGCGGAGAGCACTATAAGATCGGGCCGGTGAAGATCATGCTGGACGGCAGCTCCAGCGGCCCCTCCAGCGCCGTGATCGAGGGGTACAGCCACGATCCTGACAACCACGGCATCCAGGTCTGGACCCAGGAGGAGGCCGACGAGATCATTCTGGAGGCCCACCGGGCCGGTTTCCAGGTGACGGCCCACGCCGTGGGCGACAAGGCCGTGACCATCATCGTCAACGCCATTGAAAAGGCCCTGGCCCAGTTCCCCCGGGCGGACTGCCGCCACCGGATCGAGCACTGCGGCCTGACCAATCCGGAATTGATCGCCCGGATCGCAAAGCTGGGGATCGTGCCGATCTCCAACCCCTCCTTCATCACCATCAACGGCACGGACTACAACCGCTATTATGGGGACAGGGTGCGCTACATGTTCCCCTTGAAGAGCTATCTGGACGCCGGAGTGATCACTGCCATCGGCTCTGACTCCCCTGTGACCCATCCCGATCCCATGAACAGTCTCTACGGCGCGCTGAACCGCAAGGACCGCAAGACCGGGGACGATGTGGGAGAGAACCAGAAGGTGGAGGTCCTTCAGATCGTTCGGATGATGACCTACAACGGCGCCTATGCCAGCTTTGAAGAGAAGCTCAAGGGCAGCCTGGAGCCGGGAAAGCTGGCGGATGTGGTGATCCTCACCGAGGACCTGCTGACCTATCCGCCGGAGGACGTCCAGCAGGTAGCCGTCCGCGCCACCTTCCTGGACGGTGAGCTGGTTTACGAAAAGACCTGAGAACATGCCCCGGCGTCTGCCGGAGCTCCATCCCCCGCCGCAGGCCTGCCTGCGGCGGGGGATGCTCTGTCCGGGCACTTTTGGAGCGGGGACTTTCCGGGGGACGGCGAAACCTCTTGTAAAAAAGACGTTCCTGTGGTATAGTAAGGGGCGAAAAGAACAGGGAAAGCGGTGGGCTTATGGAGAATTATGCCATCAAAAGCGTGACGTTCGGCGGCTTTGACAAGCAGGACGTGATCAAATATATCGAGCGGACTGCCCAGGAGCAGAAAACCCTTCAGGAGGAGAACGAGGCCCTCCGGATGCGGGAGACGGAGCTGGCGGAAAAGGCGGAGAGCCTGAGCGCCCAGCTGGAGCGGCTGACGGCGGAGCACACTGCCTGCCAGGAGGCGCTGGAGCGGGAGACTGCCCGGCGGCAGGAGCTGGAACGGCTGCTGCCTCTGGAGGAGGAAGTGGAGCGGCTGCGGCCTGACGCCCAGGCCTATGCCCAGTTCCGGGAGCGGATCGGAGCCATTGAGTGCGAGGCCCGGGAGCGGGCGGCAGATCTGGAGGCGGCCACTGCGGCCCAGCTGCGCAAGACGGTCCGGATCTTCCAGGAGCAGTATCAGGATTTGATGGAGACCTTTGAGACCGCCGCCGCCCATGTCAACGGCGAGCTGCGGAAGGTGGAGGTCAACCTGACCCAGCTGCCCCGGGCGCTGGACCAGACCGGCACGGAGCTCTCGGCCTTGGCCGCCCGGATCGACCAGAGCGGCCAGGCAGACCGGACTTGAACGAGAACCAGAAAAGGCGCGCCCCCATGGGGGCGCGCCTTTGACTATCGAAAAAGTGGCTGCGGCCACTTTTTCGAAAAGGCTGCACCCTGCCGCGCGCAT
>CAUWNE010000032.1:0-26296 GCA_963560095.1 uncultured Dysosmobacter sp.
AACTGGCAGCCCCGCTTCCCGCAAGTGAAGCCACTGCTTGAGATACGGCCCTGACGGGCCGCGTGTGAAGCGGTGGTTTCACCAAGAGAGAGGAGGAAATTTATGGATCAGCCTGTGCTGCTGGAAATGAAAGGCATCTGCAAGGAATTCCCCGGCGTGAAGGCTCTGGACAACGTCAACCTATCCGTCCGCGCCGGCACGGTCCACGCCCTGATGGGTGAGAACGGCGCCGGAAAGTCCACCCTGATGAAGTGTCTCTTCGGCATTTACAGCAAGGATGCCGGCGACATCACCCTGGATGGCAAGCCCGTGAACTTCAAAAGCTCCAAGGAGGCGCTGGAAAACGGCGTGGCCATGGTGCACCAAGAGCTCAACCAGGCCCTCACCCGCACGGTGAAGGACAACCTCTGGCTTGGCCGCTACCCCAAGACCGCCGGTTTCGTGGTCAGTGAACGGATCATGGACCAGCGCACCAAAGAGATCTTCGACACCCTGGAGGTCTCTGTCAACCCCAAGGCCGTCATGTCCACCCTGCCCGTCTCCCAGCGGCAGATGGTGGAGATCGCCAAGGCCGTCAGCTACGACTCCAAGATCATCGTCTTTGACGAGCCCACCTCCTCTCTGACGGAGGCCGAGGTGGAGCACCTGTTCCGCATCATCGACATGCTCAAGAAAAAGGGCTGCGGCATCATCTACATCAGCCATAAGATGGACGAGATCCTCCGCATCAGCGACGACGTCACCATCATGCGGGACGGCCAGTGGGTGGCCACCCGTCCGGCCAAGGAGCTGACCATGGAGGAGATCATCAAGCTGATGGTCGGCCGGGAGCTGACCAACCGCTTCCCCCCCAAGACCAACCAGCCTGGCGACGTCATCCTGGACGTCCAGCACATCGCCGGCAAATATACCCGTTTGAAGGACGCCACCTTCCAGCTGCGGAAGGGCGAGGTCCTGGGCATCGCCGGTCTGGACGGCTCCGGCCGGACCGAGGTGCTGGAAAACCTCTTCGGCGCCATGACCCGGGAGGGCGGCACCATCACTCTCCACGGCAAGGAGATCCAGAACCGCAATCCCAAGGAATCCATCAAAAACGGCTTCGCCCTGCTCACAGAGGAGCGTCGGGCCACCGGCATCTTCGGCATCCGGGACATCCGGGAGAACACCGTGATCTCCAGCTTGAAGGACTATCTCAGCGGCGGCATCTGCCTGAGCGACAAGAAGATGGCCGAGAAGACCGACTGGGCCATCCAGGCCATGCACATCAAGACGCCCAGCCAGAAGACTCAGATCCGCTCCCTCTCCGGCGGCAACCAGCAAAAGGTCATCATCGGCCGCTGGCTTTTGACCAAGCCGGAGGTGCTGCTGCTGGACGAGCCCACCCGCGGCATCGACGTGGGCGCCAAGTATGAGATCTATCAGCTGATCATCGACCTGGCCAACGAAGGCAAGGGCGTGATCATGGTCTCCTCGGAAATGCCGGAGCTGCTGGGCGTGTGCGACCGTATCATCGTCATGTCCGGCGGCCAGGTGGCCGGCGAGGTAGACGCCAAAAATACCAGCCAGGAGGAGATCCTCACTCTGGCGGCCAAGTATGTGTAAAGGGAGGAATCAACCTATGAGCAACGAATCCAAAGAGCTGGCCGCGAAGGCCCAGCGGCTGAGCGGCAAGAAGATCGCCGACACGCTGATGAACAGCGCCCTGTACATCCTGATGATCATCGCGGTCATCGTCATCCAGATCAACAACCCCCGTTTCCTGGGTCCTGCCTCCCTGGTGAACATCCTGTCCCAGACGGCGGCCTATCTCCCCGCGGCACTGGGCATCGCCGGCTGTATCGTGCTCACCGGCACGGACCTGTCTGCCGGCCGTGCTGTGGGCCTGACCGCCTGCATCTCCGCCTCCCTGCTGCAAAAGGCTGACAGCGCCACCAAGATGTGGCCGGAGATCGGCACCATGAACATCTTCGTGGTCATCCTGATCGCCCTGGCCCTGGGCGCTCTGATCGGCGCGTTCAACGGCTTCTTTGTGGCCAAGTTTAAGCTGCATCCCTTCATCGTCACCCTGGGCACCCAGCTGATCCTGTACACCTGCCTGCTGCTCTATGTCCAGATGGGCAACAACGGCGGCATGGCCATCTCCAGCCTGGACTCCAGCTACACCGACTTCATCAAGGGCTCCTTCATCAGCGTGCCCACCGGCAACGGCACCAGCGCTCCCATCCCCAACTATGTGTGGTTCGCCCTGGCCCTGACTGCCCTGATGTGGTTCATCTGGAACAAGACCACCTTCGGCAAGAACATGTTCGCTCTGGGCTCCAACGAGGAGGCCGCCCGGGTCTCCGGCGTCAACGTCTTCGCCACCACCATCATGGTCTTCGCTCTGGCCGGCGCCATGTACGGCTGGACCGGCTTTGTGGAGGGCGCCCGGATCGGCTCCAACACCGCCAACACCGGCTTCAACTACGAACTGGACGCCATCGCGGCCTGCGTCATCGGCGGCGTCAGCTTCGTCGGCGGTATCGGCAAGATCCGCGGTATCATCATCGGCGTGCTGCTGCTGCGCCTGATCTTCGTTGGCCTGAACATGGCCAGCGTGCCTCAGGACCTGATCTATCTGGTCAAGGGCGGCATCATCCTGTTCGCCTGCGCCCTGGATATGCGGAAGTACCTGGTCAAGAAGTAATCGCTTTCCAAAAGGGGCACGCATCCGCGTGCCCCTTTTTCCTCTATGCTCTCCCTGTGAAAAAATCCCCTGCGGCGCTGGAAATTTCCGGCGGGGGATGGTATCCTATGTGTGTGAAAGGAGCGTTCCATGGAGCCCTATAAAGTACTGCTGGCGGACGACGAGGAGGATATCCGGGTCGGCATCAGTCAGAAGATGGACTGGGCCGGCCTGGGCTTCACCCTGGTCGGCGAAGCCGCCAACGGCCAGGACGCCCTGGAGCTGGCCGAGACCCTGCTGCCGGACGTCGTCCTCACTGATATCAAAATGCCCTTCCTGGACGGGCTGGAGCTGTGCCGGATCTTGACGGAGCAGCTGCCGGCTTCCAAGTTCGTGGTCTTCTCCGGCTTTGACGATTTTGAATACGCCAAGCAGGCGATCCAGATGAATGTATCCGAGTATATCCTCAAGCCCATCAACGCCTCGGAGCTCTCCGCCGTGCTGCAAAAGCTCAAGGAGCAGCTGGACCGGGAGCGGACTGAACGGCAGAATCTGGAGACGCTGCGCCTGGAGTATGCCGAGAGCCTGCCCCTGCTGCGGGAGCTGTTTTATGCCCGGCTTCTGGAGGGACGGATCGCCGCCGGTCAGGAGGCCGCCCATGCCCGGCGGCTGGATATCGATCTGCCCCAGACCGGCCTTTGGGCCGCCGCCCTGGCCCACCTGGGCGCCGCCGGGGTAAAAAATACCATGGCCCCCCTCTCCGTCCAGCAGCTGCTGGAGGAAAACCTGGCCCCTTTGGGCTGCAAGGTCTTTCTCTATAACGACGCCGCTGCGCTGATCGCCCAGCTCCGGGAGGATTTCACCGTCTATGACCTGATCCAGGCCCTAAACCGGGTCTGCACCCTGGCGGAATCCTACCTGGGTCTGACCGTGACCATCGGCGTGGGGTCTCCCTGCGGGGACCTGGGCGGCCTGGCCCAGTCCGCGTCCGGCGCCCGGGCAGCCCTGGATTACCGGGCCTTTCTGGGCCGGGGCCGGGCCATCTATATCGGAGACGTGGAGCCGGACAACCGGGTGCGCCTCTCCTTTGACGAGGCCGACGAGCGGGAGCTGACTGCCGCCGTGAAGCTGGGCGACGCGGCGGAGGTCCAGACCGCAGTGGAGCACCTGACGGAGAAGATCCGGACGGCCACCCCCTCCCCCAGCCAGTACAACCTCTTTTTCCTGGAGCTTTTGACCTGTCTTTTGAAGCTGGTCCGCCGGGCGGACCTGGATCTGGACGATGTGTTCGGCCAGGGCTTCACCGGCGCTCTCCAGGCCACGGACTTTCCCTCGCTGGAGGCCATGGCCGACTGGTGCCGGGAGCGGTGTCTCCGCATCCAGTCTCTGATCCACCGCCAGCGGACCGACACCGCCGGCCGCACCGTGGACCAGGCCAAGGACTTTATCCAGCAGCACTACGGGGACAGCGAGCTGTCGGTGGAGAGCCTGTGCAGATATCTCCACCTGAGCCCGGCCTACTTCTCCACCCTGTTCAAGCGGGAGACCGGCATGAGCTTTACCGCCTATGTCACGGTGGTCCGGATGGAGGCCGCTGCCGAGGCCCTGCGGGGCACTGAGGAAAAGACCTATCTGATCGCCCGCCGCTGCGGGTATGAGGACCCCAACTATTTCAGCTATGTATTCAAAAAGCACTTCGGCGTGACGCCCACCAAGTTCCGCGCCGGATAGATGACCAATGACCGGAGAGGAGGCTGCCCATGAAGGGTTCCTGGCGCCAGCGGTGGCGGGCATTGTACCATCGCTCCAGCATCCAGTACATCCTGTCTCTGTCCTTCACTGCTGTGGCGGTGGTGGGCATGGCCCTGATGGGACTGGCGCTGTTTCTGCGCTTCTCCGCCTCCTCCAATGCCCAGGCGGAGGAGAGCAGCCAGCAGGTGCTGGCCCAGGTGAACCGGAACATGGACAACTACCTCCGGGCCATGATGCGGGTATCCAACACCGTCTACTACCAGGTCATCAAGGATCTGGATCTGGCCACGGAGGAGGATCTGGAATCCTCCCTGGATCTGCTGTATGAGAACAACCGGGATTCTCTGGTGTCCATCGCCGTCTTCTCCCAGGAGGGGCAGCTGATCGCCGCCGCCCCCCTGGCAGGACTGAAGGCCAGCGTCTTTCCCCACCGGGAGACCTGGTTCACCACCGCCATGGACCAGATCGAAAACCTCCACTTCTCCACGCCCCACGTCCAAAACCTCTTCGAGGACCCGGACCACCGCTACCGGTGGGTGGTGTCTCTCAGCCGGCAGGTGGAGCTGACCCGAAAGGGCTCCATCGAGAGCGGCGTTTTGCTGGTGGACATGAATTTCAGCGGCATCGAGCAGATTTGCAAGGACGTGACCCTGCCATACAGCCAGGGCTATCTGTACCTGATCGACGGCAGCGGCGAGCTGATCTATCACCCCCGCCAGCAGCTCATTTACGCAGGGCTCCTGGAGGAGAACAATCTCTCCGCCGCGAACTATGCCGACGGCACCCATACGGAGACCTTCCAGGGCCAGCGCCGGTCTGTCACGGTCAAGACCGTGGGCTACACCGGCTGGAAGCTGGTGGGCGTGGTGCCCCGGGCCAACATGCTGGATAACTACGGCCAGCTGATGCTGTTCTTCCTCTTTGTGGTGTTCTTCTCCATTTTTCTTCTGGTCTTCGCCAACCTGCGGCTCTCCGAGTGGATCACTGCCCCCATGAAGCAGCTGGATCGGGCGGTCAAGGAGCTGGAGTCCGGGCGGGAACAGGTGGATTTCACGGTGGACGGCCCCTACGAGGTGGAGCACCTCAGCCGGTCCATCCAATCCATGGTCTCCACCCTGCGCCACCTGATGGACGATATCATGGAGCAGGAAGCCCAGAAGCGCCGCAGCGAGCTGGACGTGCTCCAATCCCAGATCAACCCCCATTTTCTCTACAACACCCTGGACAGCGTGGTGTGGATGACGGAGAACGGCCGGACGGAGGACGCGGTGGTGATGCTCACCGCCCTGGCCCGGTTCTTCCGGATCTCCCTGAGCCGGGGCAGCAATATCATTCCCCTGGCCGACGAGCTGGAGCACGCCCGCCACTATCTGACCATCCAGAAAATGCGCTACAAAAACAAGTTCTCCGCCCAGATCTCCGCGGAGGACGGCGTGGAGTCCCTTTACACCATCAAGCTCATCATCCAGCCCATCCTGGAAAACGCCATCTATCACGGCATGGCCTATGCCGACGGCGACGGCGAGATCCAGATCCATGCCTTCCGGGAGGGGGAGGACGTCCTCATCGAAGTGACAGACAACGGTCCCGGCATGCCCGAGGAGCTGGTGGAGCAGCTCCTCTCCCCCAATGGCCCGGCAGTCTCCGGCGCCAAGGGCTCCGGCATCGGCTTTCGCAACGTCCATCAGCGCATCCAGCTGACCTTCGGCCCGGACTACGGGCTGACCATCCTCAGTGAGCCGGACAACGGCACCACCGTCCGCATCCGCCTGCCGGCGCTGGACAAGACGACGGCCGCCGCCTATACCTACGGAAGGGAGGGTCCGCTGTGAAGCGAAAGATCCTGTTGCAGCTGGTGCTGCCCCTGCTGGGTCTGGTCCTGCTGTTCTCCCTGCTGGCCTTCGCGCCGGGCCGCTCCCAGCGGGAACCGGCACTTTTGGAGATGTCTGTGATCCTCCGGGAGGTAGACAGCTCCCATATTTCCATCGCCCGCCAGGGCATGGAGCAGGCGGCGGTGGACCTGAATGTGGAACTGCGGTTCCTGAGCCCCTCCTCGGATAACAACGCCCAGGAGCAGCTCCAGCTCCTCACCCGAGAGGTGGAGGCCGGCGCCTCTGCCATCGTCCTCATCCCCGCAGACCGGGAGCTTCTCTCTCCCGCCGCGGCAGACGCCGGAAAGGCATCTCTGGTGACCCTGGAGACCGAGATGGAGGACGCCCAACGGCACATCGGCGTAGACAACGCCGCCCTGGGCCAGGCCCTGGGGCAGGCCGCCCTCAACGGCGTTCCCCGGGGAGGCGCCGTTTTGCTGATCGACAGCGCCCCCGGTGACAACGGCATCCGGGAACGGCTGGAGGCCGCCGCCGCAGTGCTGAAAACGGAGGGGCGGGAGGTCCGGGTCTGCCGCCGGACGGACGCCCTCTCCGCCGATCTCCAATCCGCTCTGGCCCAGGCGGCCGCCGATGCAGTGGTGGCCTTTGAGCCCTCCGCCCTGGAAACTGCGGTGGAGCTGGCCTGGAGCAGCGAGACCTTTCCCCTGCTCTACGGAGCCGGGTCTACCCCGCTGATCGCCGCCGGGCTGGAACAGAACGCCGTCACTGCCATTCTGGCCCAAAATGAGTTCACCGCCGGCTATCTGGCTGTCCAGAGCGCCGCAGAGCTGGCCCGCCATCAGTCTCCCGACCATCTGGAGCCGATGCCCTTCACCCTGCTGCGGCAGGAGACCATGTACCTGCCGGAAAATCAAAAGCTGCTGTTCCCGGTGACCTGACCGGCGCAGAAGGAGGCCCTATGAAGCGACGTTTCTCCCTGCTGTGCGCCCTGGCGCTGCTGCTGGCTGCCTGTGCCTGCGGCGGCGGGGACCCCGTCCCCCCTACCATCCGGGTGGGCGTGGCCCTGTACCAGCAGGACGATACCTTTATCTCCACCGTGGTCCAGAATCTCCAGCAGCTGGCGCTGGCAGAGGAGGAGGCCCGCCATGTGAAGATCAATTTGAACATGGTGGACGGCCGCAGCAGCCAGCCGATGCAGAACGAGCAGGTAGACCGGTTTCTGGATCAGGACTATGACGTGCTGTGCGTCAACATCGTGGACCGGACGGCGGCTGCCGTCATCATCGATAAGGCCCAGTCCGCCGGCGTGCCGGTGATCTTCTTCAACCGGGAGCCGGTGGCCGAGGACCTGGAGCGATGGAAGCACGCCTACTACGTAGGCTCTCCCGCCGATCAGGCAGGCTGGCTCCAGGGCGGCATCGTCCTGGACGCCTGGCAGCAGGGGCGGCTGGACCGAAACGGCGATGGCACCCTCCAATATGTCATGCTGGAGGGGGAGACCGGCCACCAGGACGCCCTGCTGCGTACCGAATACAGCGTCCGGACCCTGACAGACGCCGGTGTGCCCACGGAAAAGCTGGCCAACGACACCGCCGACTGGCAGCGGGGCCAGGCCAGCATCCGGATGGGCCAGTGGCTGGGGGAGTTTGGCAGCGGCGCCATTGAGGCGGTCTTTGCCAACAACGACGACATGGCCCTGGGCGCAATCGACGCCTGCCTGGAATTCGGAATTCCCCCGGAGGAGCTTCCGTTCATCGTGGGGGTGGACGCCACCCCGCCTGCGCTGGAGGCGCTGGAGAGCGGCACCCTGGCCGGCACCGTGCAAAACGACGCCGTGGGCCAGGCCGCCGGAATTCTCAACCTGATCTCAGCCCTGACCCAGGGCCGGGACCCGGCACAAACCCTGGAACTGACAGACGGCACGTACGTCTGGCTGGATTATACGACAGTCACCCGGGAAAATCTGAAAGACTTCCTGGGCGATGCCAACAACACATAGGAGGGACCATCATGACCTATCCCAAATCTCTGCTCACACAGGGCAACCTGGACGAGACCCTGACCCGGCTGTACGGCCAAACCGCCCTGGAATCCGCTCGGAGCCGCTGTGCTCAGCTGCTGGAGGAGTTCTCCCAGGCCTTCGGCACAGAGGCCACCGCCCTGTTCAGCGCCCCTGGCCGCACAGAAGTGGGCGGCAACCACACGGACCATCAGCATGGCCGGGTCCTGGCTGCCGCCGTGGATCTGGACATCCTGGCCGCCGCCGCGTCCAACGACACCGGCGTGATCCACGTCCAGTCCCAGGGCTACGCCCCCATCGTCGTGGACCTGCGGGAGCTGACGCCCCGTCCGGAAGAAGTCAACACCTCCGCCGCGCTGATCCGCGGCGTGGCCGCCCGGATGGTCGAGCAGGGCTGCTCTCTGGAGGGCCGGGGCCTGGATGTGTGCATGACCTCCACCGTTCCCGGCGGCAGCGGGCTGAGCTCCTCCGCCGCCTTTGAGGTGCTGATGGGCACCATACTCAATGACCTCTTCGCCGGCGGAAAGCACACCCCGGTGGAGATCGCTCAGATCGGCCAGTACGCGGAGAACGTCTTCTTCGGCAAGCCCTGCGGACTGATGGATCAAACCGCCTCCTCTGTGGGCGGCGTGGTGGCCATCGACTTTGCCGACACCGCCCATCCGGTGGTGGAGCAGATCTCCCTGGATCTGACCGCGGCGGGCTATGGCCTGTGCATCCTGGATTCCGGCGCTGGCCACGCGGATCTGACCGGCGAGTACGCCGCCATCACCGACGAGCTCAAGGCCGTCTGCCGCTGCTTTGGCAAGGAGGTCCTCCGGGAGATCCCCCAGGAGGAGTTCCTCGCCCGGCTGCCCCAGGTCCGGGCCGCTGCCGGCGACCGGGCCGCACTGCGGGCGCTCCACTTCTACGGTGAGAACCTGCGGGCCGGGCAGGAGGCCCAGGCCCTGGCTGACGGGGACTTTGACCGCTTCCTGGCGCTGGTGCGGGAGTCCGGCCGCTCCTCTGCCATGTATCTGCAAAACGTGGTGCCCACCGGACAGACCGCCCAGCAGGAGCTGATGCTGACCATCGCCCTGTGCGATGCCATCCTCTCCGGCCGGGGCGCCGTGCGGGTCCACGGCGGCGGCTTCGGCGGCACCGCTCAGGCCTTTGTCCCCCTGGATCTGCTCTCGGAGTTCAAGACCCGGACCGAGGCCGTGCTGGGCAGCGGCAGCTGCCACGTGGTGACCATCCGCCCGGTGGGCGGGACCCGTCTGGTATAAGGAGGAACCGATATGATCAACGAAGCCGTTTCCAAGCTGGCTGTATATGCCCTGCGCACCGGCCTGATCGCCGAGAGCGAGTATCTCTGGGCCGTCAACACCATTCTGGACGTTTTGAAGCTGGACAGCTGGACCGACCCCGGCCAGGAGTGGGGCGAGATCGACCTTGCCGCCGTGCTGGACGAGCTGCTGGACGACGCCCACAGCCGGGGCGTGCTGGCGGAGAACTCCGTGGTTTACCGGGACCTCTTTGACACCGAGCTGATGGGCCGGCTGACCCCCCGTCCCGCCCAGGTGATCGACACCTTCCAGGCCCTGTATCGGGAGGACCCGAAAAAGGCCACCGACTGGTACTATCAATTCAGCCAGGACACCAACTACATCCGCCGGGACCGGA
The DNA here is from genome assembly GCA_963560095.1 of uncultured Dysosmobacter sp. GTDB lineage: Bacteria > Bacillota > Clostridia > Oscillospirales > Oscillospiraceae > Oscillibacter. The sequence continues at coordinate 9,932 of CAUWNE010000032.1, forward strand.
TCGCCAAGGACATGCAGTGGAAAGCCGACACGGAGTACGGCGAGATCGATATCACCATCAATCTCTCCAAGCCAGAAAAGGACCCCAAGGCCATCGCTGCCGCCCGGGACCTGCCCGCCTCCAACTATCCCCGCTGCCAGCTGTGCGCGGAGAACGAGGGCTACGCCGGCCGGGTGAACCACCCTGCCCGTCAGAACCACCGGATCGTCCCCATCACCATCAACGACTCCCCCTGGTTCCTCCAATACTCCCCCTATGTCTACTATAACGAGCACTGCATCTGCCTCAACAGCCAGCACGTGCCCATGAAGATCGACCGGGCGTGCTTTGGCAAGCTCCTGGACTTCGTCCGCCAGTTCCCCCACTACTTCGTGGGCTCCAACGCGGACCTTCCCATCGTAGGCGGCTCCATCCTGGCTCACGACCACTTCCAGGGCGGCCGGTATACCTTTGCCATGGAGAAGGCGCCGGTGGAAACGCCGGTCTCCTTCCGGGGCTATGAGGACGTAGAGGCCGGCATCGTCAAATGGCCCATGTCCGTCCTCCGCATCCGCTGTGCCGATTCCCAGCGGCTGGTGGACCTGGCGGACCGGGTCCTCACCGCCTGGCGGGGCTATACCGATGAAGCGGCCATGATCTACGCCGAGACCGACGGCGAGCCCCACAACACCATCACCCCCATCGCCCGGATGCGGGATGGGAAGTTTGAGCTGGATCTGGTCCTGCGGAACAACCTGACCACGCCGGAATACCCTCTGGGCCTGTACCACCCCCACCAGGAGCTCCACCACATCAAAAAGGAGAACATCGGCCTGATCGAGGTCATGGGTCTGGCAGTCCTGCCCGCCCGGCTGAAAGCGGAGCTGGCCGCCGTGGCGGAGGCGCTGGTCTCCGGCGCCGATCTCCGCGCCAGCGAGCTGACGGAAAAGCACGCCGACTGGGCCGAGAGCTTCCGGGATCAGTATACCTTCACGCCGGACAACGCCCTGGATATCGTCCAGAAGGAGACCGGCCTGGTCTTCGCCCAGGTGCTGGAGCACGCCGGCGTCTATAAGCGGACGGCCGAGGGCAAGGCGGCCTTCCTGCGGTTTGTGGACCAGGTCCAGTAAGGAGGGCGCTATGGTTGAACAGACTCCCTTCGGCCAGCTGCAAGGCCAAGATCTCCCCTGTCTCACCTTGTCCAACGGCCGTCTCTCCGCGGATCTGATCCCCTTTGGCGCCACGCTGCGGGCCCTGCGGGTCCCTGACCGGTCCGGCGGCGTCACCGACGTGTGCCTGGGCTATGATGATCTGGAGAGCTACCGCACGCTGGATGCCTGTCTCGGCGGCACCATCGGTCGGTGCGCCAACCGCATCGGCGGCGCCCGCTTCACCCTGGATGGCCGGGAATACCGCCTCACCGCCAACGAGGGAGAAAACCAGCTCCACGGCGGCCAGGTGGGCTTCCACCAAAAGCTGTGGCAGTTCCGCTGCGGCGAGCACAGTGTTACCTTCCTGCTGGACTCTCCCGACGGGGAGGAGGGCTTCCCCGGCAATCTCCATGCAGAGGTCACCTATCGGCTGGAAGATACGGCCCTGGTCATCGACTATCAGGCCGTCTGCGACCAGCCCACGGTGGTGAATCTCACCAACCACGCCTATTTCAATCTGGCCGGCCACGACGGCGGCCCGGTCAGCGACCACGTGCTTACCCTGAACGCGGACAGCTACACGCCTGCGGGAGAGGGCAACATCCCCACCGGCGTCCTGGCCCCGGTGGCAGGCGCCGCTCTGGATCTGCGCAGCGGCGCCCCTCTGGGAGAGCGGCTGGACGATCCCATGCTGCAAGGCAGCCGCGGCTTTGACCACAACTATGTGCTGCGCCAAAACGGCGGTCCCGCCGCCTCTCTGGCCTGCCCCCGCACCGGCATTTCCATGGAGGTGGAGACCTCTCTGGAGGGTATGCAGGTCTACACGGCCGGCTTTCTGTCCCAGCGCCGGGGCAAGGGCGGCGCGGTCTACGGTCCCCGCCACGCGGTGTGCCTGGAGACCCAGCACTTCCCCGACGCGGTGAACCAAGCAGCCTTCCCCTCCCCGGTCCTCCGCCCCGGCCAGGTCTACCGGCACAAGACGGTCTACCGCTTCTCCCTGCTGTAACTCCCACCGCACAAGCCCCGCTTGCAGCCGGAGTTCACCGCTTCGACGCCCCGCGAATTTCTGCGGCCGGATGGTCCTATGAAAGTCCCGGTCTTCTTAAAGAAGACCGGGACTCTTCTTTCTGCCCGGAAAAGGAGTTGCCCCGCACGGCACAGCCGTGCGGGGCATTTGAGGGGAAAAAAGGAGATGAAGAGAGGTCTGCGAAGGACCGGGATGGCGGGGATGCTCTTGGAAGAGCGCCCCTGTCGGAGCCTGCGTTTTGGAGGTGCCTGCCCCCACCGGTCTCATGCGCCTGCCCGCGCCGCCGGGACCTGTTTGGTCCCGCCTTTTGTACCGGTGCCCGGTCTTTTGGAGAGAGGTTTCCTTTGCGTTAGTCATAACTAACTCTGTACTTACTTTACCACATCCTCTGCTTTCTGTCAAGCCCTGCCAATCATTTTTTCAAAGCCAGGCCCGACAAACATGAGGGGATTCATCGATTCTGACAACCGCCGCAGCCACCACAGCTGCCGCAGTCGCCGCCGCAATGGCCCCCGGACTTGTGGGTTCGCCACATGGAGCGGACCGCCAATGCCACAGCCACCGCTAAAATCGTCAGGACCAGGATATTTCCGATCAAGCTGCTCATCAAACTTCCTCCTTTACTTGATCGCGGCGGCAGCCACCGCCGACAGATTGTGGGGTTCCTCCTCACCCTGATACCCCTTGCGCAGCAGCAGGCAGAGGAGTACCGCCAGAGCGGCGGCAGCGACCACGGTCCAAAGGCCAAAGGTCACCTCACCGGTAAGGAGGCCGCCCAGCTGATAGACGATCATCGAGACCACATAGGCAAAGCCGCACATATAGCCGATGGCACCCAGGGTCCATTTCCAGTTGTTCATCTCCCGCTTGATGGCGCCCATGGCCGCAAAGCAGGGTGCGCACAGCAGGTTGAAGATCATGAAGCTGTATGCGTTCAGCCCTGTGAATGCGGCGGCGATGGCGGGATAGAGCCCGGAGGCGTCCTCCATCAGGTCTGCCTCACCGGCATACTGGAATGCAATGCCGAAGAAGTTCACTACCTCCTCCTTGGCGATCAGGCCGGTGATGGTGGCGCAGGTCAGCTTCCAGGCGTGCTCGCCCACCCAGCCCAGGGGATAGAAGATCCAGGCCACGGCGCTGCCCACAGCGGCCAGCAGAGAGTCGTTCTGATCCTCCACCGCCTGGAACACCCCGTTGACCACACCGTAATTCATCAGGAACCACAAAATAATGGTGGAGAGCAGGATCACCGTGCCGGCCCGCTTGATGAAGGACCAGCCCCGCTCCCAGGTGGCCCGGAGGACGTTGCCCATGGAGGGGCCGTGATAGGGGGGCAGCTCCATGACAAAGGGCGCCGGCTCCCCGGCAAAGAACTTGAACTTTTTCAGCATGATGCCGGAGACCACCACGGCGGCGATGCCGATGAAGAAGGCGGAGACCGCGATCAGGGCGGAGCCGCCGAACACCGCGCCGGCAAACAGGCCGATGATGGGCATTTTAGCTCCGCAGGGGATGAAGCCGGTGGTCATGATGGTCATCTTCCGGTCCCGGTCCTGCTCGATGGTCCGGGAGGCCATGATGCCGGGGACGCCGCAGCCGGTGGCCACCAGCATGGGGATGAAGCTCTTGCCCGAGAGACCGAAGCGGCGGAAGATCCGGTCCATGATAAAGGCCACCCGGGCCATGTAGCCCACATCCTCCAGAATCGCCAGCAGGAAGAACAGCACCAGGATCTGGGGCACAAAGCCCAGCACCGCGCCCACGCCGGCCACAATGCCGTCCATGATCAGGCCGTACAGCCAGCCGGAGACCCCCAGGGTGGTCAGGATGCTGTCAAAGAACCCTGGAACGATCTCGCCGAAGAGCACGTCGTTGGCCCAGTCTGTGCCGAAGGTGCCGATGCCGATGCCGCCGTCGGCCACCGAAGTCCCCATGGCGATGGCATACATCAAAAACATGACGCCTGCGAAGATCGGCAGCGCCAGAATGCGGTTGGTCACGATCCGGTCGATCCGGTCAGAGAGGGAGAGACTGCCCCGGGCCGCCTTCTTTTTCACCGCCTTGCCGGTCACCATGCTGATGTAGGCGTAACGTTGATTGGTGATGATGCTCTCGGCATCGTCGTCCAGCTCCCGTTCGCAATCGGTGATGTGGGCCTCCAGATGCTCCGCCAGCGTCTCATCCAGCTTTAAGTCCTCCAGCACCTTTGCGTCCCTCTCAAAGACCTTGATGGCGTACCAGCGCAGAGCGCGCTCCTCAACGCGGCCCTCCAAAGACTCCTCGATATGGGCCAGGGCGTGCTCCACGCTGCCGGTGAACACATGGGGCAGCTCCGCTGCCGGGTGCTCCCGGGCCAGCGCCACCGCCTGCTCCGCAGCGGCCATGCCGCCCTCGCCTTTCAGCGCGGACATCTCCACCACCAGGCACCCCAGGGCCCGGCCAAGTCCGGCAAGGTCGATGGTATCGCCGTTTTTCCGGACCAGGTCGATCATGTTCACCGCCACCACCACAGGAATCCCCAGTTCGATGAGCTGGGTGGTGAGATACAGGTTCCGCTCGATGTTGGTGCCGTCCACGATATTCAAAATGGCGTCCGGCTGTTCATGCACCAGATAGTTCCGGGCCACCACCTCTTCCAGCGTATAGGGCGAGAGGGAGTAAATGCCGGGCAGGTCCTGAATGATCACATCCTTGTGACCCTTTAGCCGCCCCTCCTTCTTTTCCACGGTCACGCCGGGCCAGTTGCCCACGTATTGGTTGGCCCCGGTCAGGGCGTTGAATAGTGTGGTCTTTCCGCAGTTCGGGTTGCCCGCCAGGGCGATCTTTAGTTCCATGAATCTTCTCCTTCCAGATGTTAGTCTTGGCTAACCTCTATGTCAAATCGCAGGCGGCCTCCGCCGCCTTCATGGCTCTTGCATGTCCAGGTCTCACAGGACCTCGACCATCTCCGCGTCCGCCTTGCGCACAGACAGCTCATAGCCCCGCACGTTCAGCTCCATGGGATCTCCCAGGGGCGCCACCTTGCGCACCAGGATCTCCACGCCTTTGGTGATCCCCATGTCCATGATCCGGCGCTTCACCGGACCCTCGCCGTGGAGCCTGGCCACCGTGGCCGTCTCCCCTACCCGCACATCCTTCAATGTCTTCATCGTGTTTCCTCCAATTCGATCATGATCCGGCCCGCCAGAGTCCGGTCCAGAGCCACCCGGCTGTCCTTCACCTGTAAGATCCGGTTGCCTCCCAGCTCTGAAACCACCGTTACCGCGCCGTCTACCACAAATCCCAGCTCGGCCAGGTGCTGGCGGAGCTCGTCTTTTCCGGTGATCCTGCGGATCGTTCCCGTCTCTCCCGCCCTTACCATTGTCAACGGTACCATGCGCGCTCCTTCCCTAGGGATTAGTCTCAACTAACCCTTGTCTCGAAATCAGGAGTTAGTCTTTACTAACCCCTTTGACAGCCAAATTTTACAGGATGTGGGGGCCTTTGTCAAGACCCTGACAAAAATTTTTTATCTGCCCGGCAGGATCGCCCCCCAGATGGAAAAATCCCCCCTGCGGCGCTTGACATTCTTCTCAAAAATGTTATACTTTTTGCAGAAAATCCCAATCATTACACAGCAGGAGGGCACTGATATGGACCAGACTGTTTCCAAGCTGCTCAACGAGCAAATCAACAAAGAGTTCTATTCCGCGTATTTGTACCTGGATATTGCCAACTATTATGACGCCAAGGGCCTGGACGGCTTTGCAAACTGGTATGAGATCCAGGCCAAGGAGGAGATGGATCACGCCATGCTGATCTATCACTACCTGCACAACAATGATGAGGCCGTGACGCTGGAGCCCATCGCCAAGCCGGACAAGACCTTTTCCGGTCTGATGCTCCCGCTGGAGGTGGCCCTGGAGCACGAGAAGTATGTCACCTCCCTGATCAACGCCATCTACGCCGCCGCCCAGAAAGTCAACGATTTCCGGACCACCCAGTTCCTGGACTGGTTCATCAAGGAGCAGGGCGAGGAGGAAAAGAACTCCAGTGACCAGATTACCAAGATGAAGCTCTACGGCGATGACGCCAAGGGCCTGTATATGCTCAACAGCGAGCTGCTCTCCCGGGTCTACACCGCACCTTCCCTGGTGCTGTAAGGCCGGCCTGTCAGCTTCAACGCCCCCATCCCCCGGAGAGGAGCTTCCTCTCCGGGGGATGATGATTTGGGACCAGCGCAGTCCGCGCTCTTCCCGGAGCACAGGGAATGGCTGGTGCGTGCACAATTTGGGCATGATCAGCCCCAAGTCCATCGAAAAGGAATCCGATCTGATATTTCCCACATTCCGGGCCAAAACTGCGGCTTTCCGGCCCCATTCTCTTACAAAGCGATTGCCTTTTCCAAGTTGATTGGTTATCATGAGAGCAGGCGATCTTTTGATACGCATGATGCTTGCTGCGATAAAGGGGGCGACTGATATGGAAGGGACTCTGATGCCGCTGTTGTTTGGCGCCTTGATGGCGCTGGTCTGCTTTTGTATCGGCATCTCCAAGGGGTACTCCGCGTTGTGGTCCGCCGTTGCCGGGTTCTTCGGCCATGTGATCGCGGCGGCGATCCTGCTTCTGCTGCCAGACCGGGAGCAGGGGCGGCGGAGGCGAAATGGCGGCGGGATGCCCAAGTCCAGGAGATCGCCCAGCTGAAAGCCCGGGTCGCCCAGCTGGAATCGCTCCTCACACCCCCAGCCCCGCCGCCGGAGAAGGTGGCGCAGGCTAAGGCAGCAGCCGGGGAAAAACCGGCTCAGGCCGTCTTTCCCTCCCGGACGGAGGAGAGCGTTGCCTGTCCTGTCTGCGGCAAGCGCCAGCGGGGGGACCGGGACCTGTGCTACTTCTGCGGAACGCCCTTTCAATATGAAGACGAATGACCGAACACGGCGGAGCAGGGGCTCCGCCGTGTATCTTTTTGGCCGCCGGGGGCAAGCTATGGAAAATCCATCGGGACGAGGTAGCATTCCATGAATGAAAAACGCGTGGGCAAACGGACCGTGGCCCTGGCCCATCCCCCCTCTGTGGTCTCTTTTTCCAACATCGGCGGGCGGTTTGAGAGCGAGGGACCTCTGGCCGCCTGGTTTGACGAGACCAGCCGGGACTCCTTCTTCGGGGAGAAGACCTGGGAAAAGGCAGAGTCGGCCATGCAGAAGCGGGTCCTCCAGCGGGCCCTGGACCAGGCGGGCTGGAAGCCCAAGGACCTGGACTATGTGCTGGCCGGAGATCTGCTGAACCAGTGCATCGGCTCCTCCTTCGGCCTGCGGGACTTCGGCGTTCCCTTTTACGGCCTGTACGGGGCCTGCTCCACCATGGGGGAATCCCTGTCCCTGGCGGCCATGCTGATCGACGGGGGCTTTGCCCGCCGGTGCGCCGCCATGACCAGCTCCCACTTCTGCACCGCCGAGCGGCAGTATCGGATGCCGGTGCCCTACGGCAGCCAGCGGCCGCCCACCGCCCAGTGGACCGCCACGGCCGCAGGCTGCACCCTCCTGGCCGATGACGGCCCCGGCCCTTATATCAGCCACATCACCTGCGGGAAGATCGTGGACTGGGGGATGAGCGACGCCAACAACATGGGCGCGGCTATGGCCCCGGCGGCCTATGAGGCCCTGGCGGCGTTCCTGCGGGACACCGGGACCACGCCCCGGGACTACGATTTGATCATCACAGGGGATCTGGGCGAGCTGGGCCACGCCATTGTCCGGGACCTCTTTGCCGGAGACGGCGTGGAGCTGGGGGAGAATTTCCAGGACTGCGGAATGCTGCTCTATGACCGGCAGCGGCAGGATATGCACGCCGGGGCCTCCGGCTGCGGCTGCTCCGCCGCGGTGCTCAACGGCTATCTCCTCAGCGAGCTGCGCCGGGGGACCTGGAAGAGCATCCTCTTTGCCCCCACCGGGGCGTTGCTCTCCCCCACCTCCAGCTTCCAGGGGGAGTCCATTCCCGGGATCTGCCATGTGGTACACCTGACGGTGAACAAGTAAGGGGAGGAACCAGAAATGGAGTATCTGAACGCATTTCTCTGCGGCGGCGTGCTCTGCGCCATCGGACAGATCCTGATCGACAAGACCCGGCTGACTCCGGCCAGGATCTTGACCGGCTATGTGGTGGCCGGTGTGGCGCTCAGCGCCCTGGGGCTCTATCAGCCTATCGCGGACTGGGGCGGCGCGGGAGCCACGGTGCCCCTCACCGGCTTTGGCCATGCCCTGGCCAAGGGCGTGGAAAAGGCGGTGGCGGAGCAGGGCTGGCTGGGGGTCCTCACCGGGGGCCTAACTGCCGCCTCCGGCGGCATCACGGCGGCAGTGGTGGCCGGTGTCGTGACAGCCGCCCTGTTTAAGCCAGGGGACAAGCGATAGCGCGCAGGCGGCGGAGGGTCCCTCCGCCGCTTTTGTCATCAATTTGTTCTTCCCTTTTTGCCGGAACCTGCTATACTGACCATACCGACAAGTTTCGACAGAGAGGATGAGTGCCATGCGCCGCTTGATTTGCCTGTTTCTATCCCTGCTGCTTTTGCTGTCTGTGACCGCCTGCGGCACCCCAGCTGCTCCGGAGGGCGACGAGGCGGAGCCCCCCGCCCAGGAAGTGCCGGAGGAGCCGGAACAGCCGACGGTGGAGCCCTATGAGATCTTAGATCCCACAGTCCAGCCTGAGGGCGGCATCCGGGACGGCGTGACCTATGTCCCCTACGACGGCATCGTGGAGCACCTGTTCTTCCATCCGGTCATCGCCTATCCGGAGCTGGCCTTTGACGGGGACGACCAAGCCAACGGTCTGGATGACTTCATGGTGACCGTGGACGAATATCTCAAGATCCTCCAGAGCGTCTATGACCGGGGCTATGTGCTGGTGGACATCGCCGACGTCTGGAGCGAGGCCGCCGGGGAGGACGGCCAGCCGAAGATGGTCCGGAACACCCTGTATCTCCCGGAGGGGAAAAAGCCCCTGATCCTCTCCTATGATGACACCAACTACTATCCCTATATGCTGGAAAACGGCTTTGCCTACAAGCTGATCATCGGGGAGGACGGCCTGATTTGGTCCTGGGGCAAGGACCCCCAGGGGCAGGAGGTGGTCTCTCAGGACCTGGACGCCATTCCCATCCTGGATAAGTTCGTCCGGGAGCATCCGGATTTCTCTCCCTTCGGCGCCAAGGGCTGTCTGAGCCTCACCGGCTATGAGGGCATTTTGGGCTATCGGACCCAGACGGATACCAAGAGCTGGACCGAGGCCCAGGAGGCAGCCCGGCAGAAGGAGCGGGAGGCGGTAAAGCCCATCATCGACGAGCTCAAGCGGACGGGCTGGACCTTCGGCAGCCACACCTGGGGCCACATCCGTCTGGGGAGCAAGAGCCTGGAGGCCATTCAGGCCGACACCCGGCGCTGGGCCGACGAGGTGGGCAGTCTGGTGGGCCCCACCAATGTGATCTTCTACCCCCACGGGGAGCGGCCGGACGGGAATGACTGGCAGGAGACCGGTCCGGTCTTCCGGTATCTCCAGAGCCAGGGCTTCCGGATCTTCGCCTCTGTGGGCATCAACAGCTTCAGCTACATCAAAAAGGACATCAGCGCCGTGATCTGCGACCGGCTCCACCCCGACGGGACCACCCTCCGGGGCAGCGACAAGGTTCTGGGCTGGTACAGCCAGTTCTATGACGCCCGGGACATCATCGATCTGGAGGTCCGGCCCCAGCGGGAGGTCCGCTGGACGCCCAAGGCCTGAGGACGAGAGAGGAGTGCGCCATATGACCCGAGAGGAACTGAAAGCGGCCGCCGTGGCCATGCTGGACCGGGCCTATGTGCCCTACTCCCACTTCCCGGTGGGGGCGGCGCTGGAGTGCGCCGATGGGACGGTGTTCACCGGCTGCAACGTGGAAAATGCCGCCTATCCCGCCGGGATCTGCGCGGAGCGCAACGCCATCTTTCACGCCGTGGCAGAGGGACAGAGGGACTTTGTCCGCCTGGTGGTGGCGGGCAGGGGCGCGGATTTCTGTGTGCCCTGCGGCATCTGCCGCCAGGTGATGCGGGAGTTCGCCCCCCGGCTGGAGATCATCTGCCTGAACGGCGCGGGAGAGGAGCAGAGCTTCTCCCTGGAAGAGCTCCTGCCCCACAGCTTCGGCCCGGAGCACCTAGACAGGTGAGCAAAGCCCGCAAACGTCAGCAAAGGACCCCCTGATGCAGGATCATAAAACGCCTGCATCAGGGGGTCTCTCTATGTACAGGGAAATCCGGGCCCATGGAGCGTTCCCGCCGCCTGCGCCCGCAGACAGGATGCACGGCGGAAGTCTCTATGGTCCCTCAGCTCATCCGGCAGCCTTGGAAATTTCCTCCGTGATGGCCCGAAAAAACTCCACATGCTTGAGCTCATAGTTTTCCGACATGAAATCCGGATCTGCACTGGTCTTGACGATGATCACCCGATGGGTGGGATTGACGTAGATCCACTGGCCATAGACGCCAATCGCCATAAACTCCCCCTGGGTCCCCTCCGGCACCCACCACTGGTAACCATATCCAATGGCATTATAGGCATCGTAATTTGCTCCAGGCTTGGAATAGGCCGCACTGACATCCATGCTGTCCCGCACCCACTCCTCCGGAAGGATCTGCTCTCCGCAGGCCTTGCCGCCGTCCAAATACAGCTTCGCAAAGCGGGCGTAATCCCGGATCGAAACGCTGAGCCCGCCCATTGCAAGCTCCGTACCATTGCTCAGCGTCCAGTAGGCATCGTGATCCGCGCCGATCTTCTTCCAGAGCTTTTCCTCCATGTATTCCCCCAGACCGCGGCCGGTGGCGTTCTTGATCACCTGTCCCAGAATCTCCGTGTTGATGCTCAAATACCTGCGGTAAGTAAAGGGCTCCTCCTGCACGCCATAGCCGGCGATCACCTTCATGGCCGGCTTCCCCATCAACGTGCGCATGGAAAAACCGCTCATGTCGGTATCCTCATTGAAATCAATGCCGGATGCCATCTGCAAGCACGCCTTGATCGGAATCTTCTCCAGCTCCGTCCCCACAAATTCCGGTATATATTTGCCCAGGGGATCATCGATGCTCTCCACAGCTCCCTCTGCCACGGCAATCCCCATCAGCGCCGACACGAAAGATTTCCCCATGGAGTTGGAGGAAAACACCGTATGTTCATCCCCGCCGGAAAAATATTCCTCGTATTTGATGGTGTCATCCTGGACCACCAGCAGAGCCGTCGCCTTTGTAGTCTCCAGAAATTCCCGGGTCGGATAAAAAACATCGCCGTAGCGGAAGCCATCCGCCAAGGTCACGTTGTCCTCCTTCAAAAATTGGGAGGTCTCCTCTCCCCGGTGGATGGTCACTGTGGGCTGGATCTCCGGCGTATGCTGAAAGGTGTGGGCCAGATTTTCATCCTTGAAGCTGTTCAGGGATGTGTAGAGGATCGATATTTTCTCTCCCAGGCAGAGCCACAGGGCCCCCAGCACAAGCGCCGCGCACAATACTATGATACCAAATCGTTTCATCTCTTCTCCTTCATTTCCTTTCACTAACTAGGCTGCCGCCTCATTTCTCCCCCATTCTAAACCGTACAGTAACAGTTCGGTCAATACCCAATTTTCAACTCATGCAGACGAGTTTTTCTATCCTTGCCGCGGTCGACATACGCAAGGTTCCCCCGGAAAGCGGGCTGCTTTCCGGGGGAACACTTTTTCTTCTTTCTGAAATGCGATACGGCAGGTTTTTAAGCCCAAATCTGGGTGACACATTCAAATGATTTTTACATCATCTATAACTTAGATACTCCAAAAAGCGATTTACCGCCAAAGATGCAGCGCCTCTATCCCGGAGCGCAATCCCGATCTTGCGATACGCCGGAATATCCAATTCTTTTGCAACGATTTTATATGGGATTCGTTTTAAGATCAACTGGGGCAAGATACTGATCCCCAGACCGCTTTCCACCATCGACATGATCGCATAGTCATCCCAGGTGGTAAAGTGTATTTGAGGAGTCAGTCCGCATCGCTCAAAAATCTCAGAAACCTCCGCTTTTGCGCCTTTTTCTAAAAGCATAAACGGATCATTGCACAGCGCAGAAACTGGGAATCTCTCACAATCTGCCAGCGGATGATCTTCCGGCAAAATGACCATGAGCTGGTCCTGTTCCAAAAAAATCGTTTCAAAGTCCGGCCGGGTTGGCAAACGAAGAAATCCGCAGTCCACACGACCCTCTGCGATCCAATCTTCAATTTCCGTGTAATCACCCAGCAGAAGCTCATACTCGATGTTTGGGTAGTCTTTTTGGAATTCGCGGATAATATTGGGCAGCCAATGGGTCGCCACACTGGAAAAAGTTCCGATCCGGATCAGGCCCGATTGCAGACCATTTAATTCATCCACCTGCATTTGTAGTTTTTGATATTCATGACAGAGGCTTTTTGCATAAGGAAGCAGCTTGGTCCCGTCTGAGGTCAAGTGAACCCCGGCGCGGCTTCGTTCCAACAATATGACCTTCCATTCCTGCTCTAAATCATGGATCATACGGCTGATCCCAGATTGAGAATAGTTCAGCAGTTCTGCCGCTTTTGTAAAGCTTCCATATTCCACAGTGTGGATAAAAGCCATATATTTTAGAATGTTCATATCCATAGCGCCAACTCTTTTCATTCGATTTTGTGCTTTTAAACATGATAAAGATACGCTTTTGTAATTTATAAATTTATGCTACACTCTTTGCGCGGAGATTTCAAGGAAAAGAGGATCAAACATCATGTTTTTTGTCAGCGATATTTATACAACCACGCCCGCTTCCTACCAAACGCCCTTACAGGAGAAGACCTATCAGGCGTTAGCCGCATTAAAGATTCCCTATCAGCGTGTAGAAACAGATGAGGCCATTACTATGGAGGACTGTGTGCAGATCAATGCGAAACTCCAGATGAAGATGGTGAAGACCCTGTTCTTGTGCAACCGGCAGCAGACTGCTTTCTATCTCTTTGTCACGGCTGGCGATAAGCCATTCCACTCCAAAGATTTCAGTAACGCGCTGGGGGTGGCCCGTGTCTCCTTTGCACCCGCAGAGCTGATGGAGACCATGTTGGGGACGAAAATCGGCGCAGCCACGGTATTCAGCGCCCTGCTGGAAACCGCCCGGGATGTCCAAATTATCTTTGACAAAGACGTTGTTGAGGAAGTGTGGTATGGGTGCAGCGATGGTACGACTACCGGATACATGAAGGTCAAAACGGAGCAGATCATCCATCAGTTTCTTCCTTACACCAAACGTACATGGACTGTGATCGAGGTATAGACACGAACATATATCAACATACGCTCTGATAGATGGAGCATGGATCGAAACGCCATTTATTAGGAAGGATCAATTATGAACCGGGCTTATTCATCCTATTTTCTCGCCCTTCTGCTTTTTGGCTCAAACGGCGTCATCGCGAGCTATATTCATCTGAACAGTTATGAGATCGTCTACCTGCGCTCTATGCTCGGAGGCGGATCGCTGCTCGCCCTCTATTTCCTGACTGGCCATCGGATGACCGCTCTGCAACATAAACGAGACCTGCTCTTTATTGCACTATCCGGGATTTCTATGGCAGCCGATTGGCTGTTTCTGTTCGAGGCTTACGCCCAGATCGGCGTCAGTATGGGAATGATCATCAATTACTTCGGCCCCGCCATCGTAGTCGCACTCTCGCCGTTATTGTTCAAAGAACGCCTGACGAGAAGCAAATGGGTCTCATTGGCGGCTGCCTTAACAGGTGTTTTCCTCATCAGCGGACAGACCGCAGGGAGCCATTCTGGTTGGGGGGTGGCTTGTGCCATCCTATCTGCAATTTCCTATGCGTCAATGGTGATCTGCAATAAAAAGGCAAGTCACGTTCAGGGACTGGAAAATGCCACGCTGCAACTTTTATTTGCACTGATGACCGTGGCTGTTTTTGTTTGGATCAAGCAGGGCATTTCCATAGAAATCGCCGCTGGTGACTGGTTTCCGATCCTATGGCTCGGACTGGTGAACACAGGAGCCGGATGTTATTTCTATTTTTCGTCGATCGGGCGACTACCCGCGCAAACTGTTGCGATCTGCGGCTATGCGGAGCCATTATCCGCTGTGCTGTTCTCCGTCATCATTCTTCACGAAACGATGCTCCCTTTGCAAATACTGGGGGCCGTTCTGATCATCGGCGGCGCTCTGATCGGAACAGGGCTCGTCGGCTCTAAGAAGCGCATCCTGTCCAGTAAATAAACGCTCCCCCGGAAAGCGATTTGCTTTCCGGGGGAGCTTATACGTTACTTCCATGCAGTCACGTGCTTTTATTCAAGTATTGTTCCCGGATCATCCACAATGAATTGAAACTTGCCTTTGACTACCATTCTTTAAGGCATACCCACACAACCCTTTTGATTGAATCCGGGGCTGATGTGAAGAATGTACAAACCCGGCTGGGCCATAGCAATATTCAAACCACCTTGCAAACCTATGTGCATGATACAGAAGCCATGAAGCAACGCTCTGTTGAACTCTTTGAACAGGTGGCGGGGCGGAAATCTTCATAAAGCACAAAAAACAGGACTGAAGCGCCGAAAGTCCAACGGGTTCAGCCCTGTTTTTCTGTTCAACAGCAGTTTTTCAAATTTAGGGTGGCAAATCGGCCTTCTTTGTAGCCTGAAAGCAGCAAAAATCCTTATTTCATGTAGGAGAGAAGCACCACCGACTCTACATGCCTGGTTGCCGGGAACATATCCACCGCCGCCGCCCGGACGGCGTGATAGCCAAAGCCCTCGAAGATCTTGACGTCCCGCCCCAGGGTGGCGGGATCGCAGGAGACATAAACCACCCGGTCCGGAGCCATCCCGGCGATGGAGGCGATCACGGCAGGGGCCAGCCCTTTCCGGGGCGGGTCCACGGTGATCACATCGGGCCGCAGGCCCTCTCTCTCCAGTCTGGCGGCCACCTCCAACGCGTCGCCGCAGAAAAACTCCGCGTTTTCGATCCCGTTGCGCCGGGCGTTCTCCCGGGCGTCCTCAATGGCCGGCGGCACGATCTCCGCGCCGATGACCCGTCCGGCCTGTTTGGCCAGACACAGCGTGATGGTGCCGGTGCCGCAGTAGAGGTCCAACACCGTCTCCTGCCCGGTTAGGCCGGCAAACTCCAGGGCCTTGCCGTAGAGGACCTCCGCCTGATCCCGGTTCACCTGATAGAACGAGGGCACCGACAGCTTGAATTCCAGGCCGCAGAGGGTGTCCATCAGGAAATCCCGTCCCCACAGGGTCCGGTACCGGTCCCCCAGGATCACATTTCCCTTCTTGGTGTTGGTGTTGAGCACCACGCCCACTGTTTTGGGCGCGGCCGCGCAGACCAGCGCCGCCAGCTCCGGCTCCCGGGGCAGCTGGCGGGCATTGGCCACCACACAGCAAAGGCTCTCGCCCCTCCGGTTCACCCGGACATAGATATGGCGGATCATGCCCTTCCCAGTGGTCTCGTCGTAGGCCGAGATATGATAGCGTTTCATCCACTCCCCCACCGCCTGAGCCGTCCGGTCGGAAAGTTCCGACTGGATCAGACACGTGCGGATCGGCACCACCTTGTGGCTCCGGGCCTGATAAAAACCGATGGCGCCGTCAGGTCCCACTGGGTACTGGCTCTTGTTCCGATAATGAGTGGGGTCTTTCGCGCCCAAGATCCCCTCCACCTGGAGGTCAGTCCCCCCCAGCCGGGTCAGGGCGTCCTGCACGTGGCGGCGCTTGGCCCAGAGCTCCTCGGTATAGGTCATATGCTGAAAGTCACAGCCGCCGCACTGCCCAAAATAGGGGCACTCCGGCTTTGTCCGCTCCGGGGAGGGGGTTTTGATCTTCACGATCTCCCCCGCCGCCGCGGTTTTCATCACTTTTGTAATTTTCAGATCCACCTGCTCGCCCCGGATGGCCCGGGGCACAAACACCACGGCCCCGTCCAGGCGGACGATGCCCAGGCCCTCGCTGGAGTAGCCCTCCACCGTGCCGGTATAGATCTGATCTTTTTTCAAAGGTTCCATAGAGTCCTCCCAGGGGGAAAAGGATGTGGCCGTCCTCCGGCCAAGGGGGGGGCGCCGAACCGGCGCGGGGGATTTGCGCCTCAAAGGCGCAGGGGTTTTCGCGCCGACGCGGCGCGGGGGCGTTTTTTTCGCGCCACGGGCGCGGGACGGGGGACGACGCCGGC
>CAUWNE010000033.1:0-25944 GCA_963560095.1 uncultured Dysosmobacter sp.
AAGGATCAGGTTGCAGATGATCTTGGCAGCAGCACCACGGGTCAGGGTGTTGCTATCCGCATGTCCGCCTCCTTGCCGCCGTCACAAGTGCGTTTTGGATAAAATGATTATTTTGCCTGGTGGAATCCGCTGGGCCACGAAGGAAAGACATTCTTCCTGATATAAAAACAGCCCGGCTCCTCCACATTCTGGAGAACCCGGGCATCACGACCAGAGCCGGAAAACAGCTGCTTTTCGGCTCTGGCTTCCTGCGCCCGAAACCGGGCGCGTCTCTTGTATTTTGTCCTGAAAGATGCTATAATCTGCTAAAATATGTATTCTATGGTTATTTGCCGTCACAAGGTCTGCGTCAAACTAATCATTTTGTCCTATAAGATCAGGGCCAGCTTTTCCAGCTGGCGGCAGTACTCTGTGCCGGTGGTCAGCAGGTAGATCCGGGTGGTCTCGATGGAGCTGTGCCCCAGCACGTCGGCCAGCCGGACCACATCCCGGCAGGTCCGATAGAAGGTCCGGGCAAACAGGTGCCGCAGATTGTGGGGAAAGACCTTCTCCGCCCCCACGCCGGCCAGGCCGCACAGCGTCTTCATCTCCGCCCAGATCTGCTTGCGGGACAGGCTCCGTCCGCTTCTGGTGATAAAGATCTCACCAGAGGCGATTTTTTTCTGGGCGGCGTGCTTCAACAGCTTCCGGCACAGCTTTCCCGGCAGCAGGATCACCCGGATCTTTCCCTTCAAGGCGATCTCTGCCCGGCCCTGGCGGGCCGCCTCTACGGTGATATAGGGCACTTCTCCTACCCGGATTCCCGTGCTGCACACCGTCTCCATCAGCAACGCCAGCCGGTCCCGCCCCCGGTCCCGGGCCGTCTGGACCAGACGGCCGTACTCCTCCCGGTTCAGCTCCCGGGCCTGGTCCCGAAACACCCGCCGCTGGATCCGCAGAAAGCGAACCCGGCAGTCCCAGCCCAAAAAGGCAAAGAGCCCGTTCAGCGCCGCCACCATGGAATTTACCGTCACTGGGGCCCGTCCGCCGTCCAGAAGATAGGTTTTCCAGGCCGCCGCGGTCTCCCGGGTCACCGGACGGTCCCCCAGCCAGCGGCAGAAGGCCTCCAGATCCCGCAGATACTTCGCCACCGTTCCCGGCGCCCGCTCCTCCTCCAGCAGATGGCGGCGGAAGGCCTCCAGATGTTCGGAGGTCAAATGATAGCTCTCCATAGTCGATCTCCCCACAGTCAAATGGCGCCCCCGCATCCGGGGGCGCCATTTATTTTACCTGAATCCACAATTCCTATGTAGAGCCACGCCCGGGAGTTTGTCCCCGGAAAGCAAGATCGGGGAGCCCGCAGGCTCCCCGCTGGATCATTTCGATATCGCGCGGGCGGCTGTCTCAGGCGTCCTCCACGAACAGCACGCCATGGGTGCTCCGCAGCTCCCGCAGCAAAGCCTTCCGGTCTGAGTCCTGGCCAGTGCGCTGGACGTCGATGATGGCGCTGTTGAGGGTGAGGGGTACCCCGTTTCCGCCGGGATACTCCAGGTGGGTCAGATGCCACTGATTCTTCCGCAGGACGGCCAGGATCGTGGAAAAGGGGGTCTCCGGGGTGTACTCCACATAAAAGCGCACCACGGTGGAATCCTTGAGATACTTTTCGTCCAGCTGGTTGAGCACGGCGATGACGCTGAACAAAAACACGCACATGATGACAGAGGCCTCGTAAAAGCCGCTTCCGATCCCCAGGCCCATGCAGGCAGAGGCCCACAATCCGGCAGCGGTCGTCAGGCCCCGGACATGCTGGCCCCGCTGGTGGCCGGTGATGACGATGGTGCCTGCGCCCAGAAAACCAATGCCGCTGATGACCTGGGCGCCCAGCCGGGCCGGGTCCCCGTTGGAGCCGGTAAGGACCGCCAGATACTGGCTGAGTATCATCACCGACGCCGCGCCGATACAGACGACGATATGGGTCCGCAGACCGGCGGCGTGGCGCTTTTTGCCCCGCTCGTATCCGATCACCGCGCCGCAGGCTGTGGCCAGCAGAAATCGAAACACGATGGAGACAATGGTCAGTTCCCGCAGGGGGGCCAGAATGGGCAGCATGGGGGTCCTCTCCCTTCAAAATAAGTTGATTTTCCCAACAGTCTATGTCGTTTCCGCCGGTTTTGTGCCGGACAGTCCGCCATAGATAGATGGACCTTTATCATATCATATCCCAAAGGAAAAAGCTACCGGTGATTTCAAAATGCTGGGAAACGGCTTGTTCCCTGTCCACCCGGCGCGGCTGGAGCGTGACAGCCCACGCAGATCATCCGCTCAGGGCGCTAAGAGAGGGCTTTGATTCAGCCGGAGGGAAGTCCGGCAGGCCATATTCTCTGCCAATGTGTTGAATCAGCTTTCACGATAAGGATTTTCAAAGGCCAAATCGTCCGGGACACGATAGACCCGTCCCAACAGCTTCCCACTGGAATCACGATGAAGGACCCCAAGGAAAACGCCGTCTGCGTTGGTATCGATGCCAACGATACAATAGCCTTTATCATGAAAGGGAGTCCGTTCAGAAACGGTATAAACGTGGGTGCCCGGGCCGATTGTATAAGTAAATTTGTCTGTTACAACCTTTTCTTCCAGTAATTCACAATCTGATAGCGAAAGGACTTCGTAATAATACGTTTTTTCATCTTGCGCTTTTTGGATTACTTCTGGATCAACCTTACCGGCAGAGGCTGTGAAGCCGCTGTCTGGGTTGGCCTCCAGCTTGGGCGCGGTGGGTTGGCCGGAGACTGCGGGCTTCTCAGCCGCCGGCGGTTCCGCCGGGACCAAAGGCGGCTGATTGGCAGGCACTGAGGGCTGAGCGGCTGCGGCCGGGTCTTCGGGCTCCGGCGTGTCCGGCGATTCCGCCTGGGTGCTCTCCTGCGCCTGAGACAGACGGGCCTCGTTCTCCGGAGAATACTCCAGGGACTCCGGCACCCGGTAGAGCCGCGCCATGCACCCGCCGTTTTCCAGGTGGAACACGGGCAGGTAAAACGCGCCGCCGATCCGGACCCGCCGCTCCCGGCAGAAACCGTCCTCGTCAAAGGCCTTCCGCTCAGGCACGGTCCGAATGAGGGGGTAATCCCCCACGGCACAGGTGTAGGTCTCCGTCACCATCTGCTCATCCACCAGCTCGCAGTCCTCCAAAGGGAGGGTTTGGTAGTACATGGACTGATGATAGGCCACCGGGCGGCCGTCCCGGGGGTCCTGGGGGATGTCGCCCCCAAACACCGCCATGCCGGAGAGGTCCAGCTTCACCTGAACGGTCTGGGTATCGCCGTTTTCAAAGACTGCCTGGGCAGTGATGGCAGGGTCCCTGGGGATATCGTCTGTGCTGGCAGCCTGGACGCCCCAGAACAGGAGCAGCCCCTCCTCCATCTCCGCCCCCTCCAGGGTGACAGAGCTGCCGCAGAGATCAAAGTCCCTTCCGAAGACGATCAGCCGGTCCTCCGGCCCCACCCGGATGGTGGACACCTGGTCCTCTGTCAGCCCTGGTGTGATCTGCTGGCGGGCAAAAAAGCCCTCCTCCGTGGTGAAAGTCACCTGCTTGAGGTTGGTCCCCTCATAGCGGAAGCCCATGTTGACATAGTAGTTCTCCCCGTCACAGTAGCCGCCCCAATAGTCGGAGCTCTCCACAAGGTCCGTCTCCCGCAGTACCACGCTGCCATTTTCATCCAGATCCAGCGCGCAGCTCTTCACCGTGAAGACATTGTCCGCCAGCCGGCCCGGCAGGGTATGGATCAGCAGGGCCAGTGCCAGGACGGCCGCCACTGCCGCCACGCCCCGGATGATCCAGACAGGACGCCTGGAGCGGGGCGTATAGGTCTCCGCCTCCAGAAGAAACCGCGTGTCAATGCTGCTTACGGCCTCTGAGATCTCTTCACGCCTCATACTGATACTCCCTCCTTCATCAAATAGCTCCGGAGCCGGCTGCGGAGCCGGTGCAGCCGGACGGACACCTGGTTATCCCGCATCCCCAGCCGGGCCGCCACGGCAGAAATGGAATCTGCGTACCAGTACCGCCGGACGAAGAGGACCCGGCTTTCCTGGTCCAGCGACGCCAAAAATTGGTTCAGCAGCTCCGTCAGCTCCTGGGCGGAGAAAGCCTCCTCCACGGTGTCCGGTCCGGCCAGGCAGGATTCCAGCTCCTCCAGGGCTGCATCGTAGCAGCTGTTGCGCTTTTGGGCGGTGTTGGCATGGTACTTTTTCAGCGCCAGATTCCGGGTAATGCCGCACACATAGGTTCCTAAGGGGTTGGGCTCCTGGGGCGGCACAGAATTCCACACCCCCAGATATGCGTCGTTAACGCACTCCTCCGCATCCAGCACATCCCGCAGGATATTGCGGGCTACCTTGCAGCAGAGCCGGCCGTATTTCTCCGCCAGCTCCACGATGGCCTGTTCCGAACGGTCCCGGAACAGCTGAATGATCCTTGTATCCTCCATCGGTGCCTCTCACTCCTTCCTTACCCTGATACTACGCTTTTCCGCCGGAATCTTACAGCCCTAAGAAATTTTTTATCGTCTTTGATGAGGTACAGGCCTGTCCCAAGGCGATCCCATCCATAAAGCATTTCTGTGAGAATCCCTCGCAGCACCATATCGCCTGCGCGGGCTCTTTGATCAGATGGATCGCTCTGGCGTTGGAGCGACAGCAGTCACGGGGATGCTTCCATGGAGATCCGGCCGGGGGGCTTTCCATGGGAACGCAGAATCACCTGTGGCCGCAGGCAGATCCTCTAAACGCCGTGGCGGGGCGCGGCACTTCTTGCGAAATGAAAAGCCGCGGCCCCTGTTGGGGCCGCGGCTTTGCGCGTTTGTTAGTTCAAAAGCAGGTTCTTTTCCGAGGCGGGGTCAAACAGGTGGATCGCGTCGGGACGGAAGGTGAAGCTCATCTCCGCGCCGTAGGTGATCCCGCCGCGCAGCTCCTCCGGCAGGTCCATGGTGGGCACCCGCAGCACCACATCCTGGCCGTTGCAGGTCACATGGAGGTGGTACTCACTGCCCATCATCTCCGAGACCTCCACCGTGCCGGTCAGCGCGCCGGGCGTGCCGGCGGCGGCAAAGCGGATGTGCTCCGGACGGATGCCCAAAACGACCTCCTGAGAGGGGCCGTGGAGGGCCTTTTGCAGGCTGGCATCCAGAGGAATGCTGACATTGCCGACCTGGGCGTGATAGGCGCCCTCGCCCTCCTGCACCAGCTGGGCGGTGAAGAAGTTCATCTGGGGCGTGCCGATGAAGCCGGCCACAAACATGTTCACCGGGTGATCGAAGACCTCCTGGGGCGTGCCGATCTGCTGGATGTAACCATCCTTCATGATCACGATCCGGTCGCCCAGGGTCATGGCCTCGGTCTGGTCATGGGTGACATAGAGGAAGGTGGTGTTGATCCGCTGGCGGAGCTTGATGATCTCCGCCCGCATCTGGTTGCGGAGCTTGGCATCCAGGTTGGACAACGGCTCGTCCATCAGCAGCACCTTGGGCTCCCGGACGATGGCCCGGCCAATGGCCACCCGCTGGCGCTGGCCGCCGGACAGAGCCTTGGGCTTGCGGTCCAGATACTCGGTGATGCCCAGGATCTCCGCCGCCTCATTCACCCGCTGGGCGATCTCATCCTTGGGCATCTTTTTCAGCTTTAGGGGAAACTCCATGTTTTCCCGCACTGTCATGTGGGGGTACAGCGCGTAGCTCTGGAACACCATGGCGATGTCCCGGTCCTTGGGCTCCACGTCGTTGACCAGCTTGCCGTCGATGTACAGCTCGCCCTCGCTGATCTCCTCCAGCCCGGCCACCATCCGCAGCGTGGTGGACTTGCCGCAGCCGGAGGGACCCACCAGAACGATGAATTCCTTGTCTGCGATGTCCAGATTGAAGCTGTGGACTGCTGTAACCGCGTTGTCGTAGACCTTCTTGATGTTTTTCAGACTGACAGTTGACATGGCATTTGACCGTGACCCCCGCGCCTCCGCGCTGAGGCCTCCCCGCCGAGGGAGCGTCCCCCGTGGGATTACGGCAGGTCTCCACACTGCCGCACCGCCGGCCGGCGGCTGTTGTTTCCTCCTTCAGTTTGATCCCGGTCCCTATGGGAATGGAGTAGAGCCGGGTCATGGATTTTATATGCGGAACCGGCTCGCGCCGGAGACCACATCATCGTGGAATAGACCGCCCGCAGTGCCAGCCCCTGGCACCAGGCGGCCCCATGGGGCCCCTCAGTTCTCGCTGGGGATCAGGCTCAAAGCGGCCTCGTCACCCACCAGGATCACGTCCGGATGGAGCTGGAGGAGAGAGGCGGGGACCTGGGGCGTGACGGGGCCGAAGAAGGCCCGGCGGACGATCTCCGCCTTTCCCTCGCCGTTGGCGACGATCAGGACCTGCTTGGCCTGCATGATGCTGCGGATTCCCATGGTCAGGGCCTGCCGGGGCACATCGGCCTCAGAGGCAAAGAACCGCTTGTTGGCGTCGATGGTGCTGGCGGTCAGATCCACCAGGTGGGTGCCCAGAGGCACCTCGTCGCAGGGCTCGTTAAAGCCGATATGGCCGTTGTGACCGATGCCCAGCAGCTGCAAGTCGATCCCGCCCAGGCTGTCGATGACCCGGTCGTACCGGGCGCACTCAGCGGCGGGGTCCTGGGCCAGTCCGTCAGGCACGTTGGTGTTCTCCCGCAGGATGTCCACATGGTCAAAGAGGTGGTTCTGCATGAAATAGCGGTAGCTCTGGTCGTGCTCCGGAGCCAGGCCGTAATACTCGTCCAGGTTCACGCTCTTGACCTGAGCAAAGGAGAGCTCTCCCTGGCGGTGCCACGCCACCAGCTGCTCATAGGCGCCGATGGGGGTAGAACCGGTGGCCAGGCCCAAAACGCAGTCCGGCTTGAGCAGGACCTGTGCGGCAATGATGTGAGCGGCCTGGCGGCTCATGGCGGAATAATCCGCGCACTTGTAAATTCTCATATTGTGCTCCTTTTCAGAAAATCGGACGGCAGATGCTCTGAAAATAGGGCATCGCCCGCACTTTTGCCAGATTGTTACCAGTTTATTGTACTGAATCCTGTCACTTTTGTCAATGCCGCAGGGAGGCTTTTTTCCGTGCAGACAGGGGGGAAGGCCCCGCCGGCGCAGGCCGAAGCGCCGTGTACGATCGCTTTCAGGGCACGGCTCCTCTTGTGCGCTTAGTGAAAAGCGCCCGCTCTGAGGCCGTCTGCGATACCTTATATAATATATACGTATAAAGAGAGAGGCCGGGGGCGTGAGCTTTTCAGCTCTCGCCCCCGGCAGGGGATAGGGAAGACTTAGTCCTTGAAGAGCTCCTCGGCGCTGGGGACTTCCACGTCCAGCGGGAGGGCGATCTTGGAGATGTTGATCAGGTGACGATAGTCAACGTTCTCGCAGAGGATGTTGTTGCCCCAGGTGCCGCAGCTCTCAGACACGGCAGGGCTCAGGCCGTTGGTGGAGGGGCCCCAGGCGTCGGGAGTGGGCTGGTTCACCAGCACACGGGCCACGGGGATGCGCTCGGCATAGTACTCCACGTGAGCACGGTCGTTGGAGAAGATACCGGCAGTGTGGCCGATGCCGCCGGCCTCTTCCATGTTCTGGATGGCCATAGCCACGGCCTCCTCGAAGGTCTCGTAGCTCTTGAGCACCACGATGGGCCCCATGATCTCCTTGTTCAGCACGTTGGCCTTGCCCACGGCGTCGATCTTCAGGCCGACAACCTTGGTGTCAGCGGGGATGTCGAAGCCAGCAGCCTTGGCGATGACGGGAGCGTCCTTGCCCACCAGCTCGGGGTTGGTGTGGCCGTCGTGGAACAGCACCTTGCCGAACTCCTCAACGTCGGCCTTGTTCTCGAAGAGCACCACGCCCTCAGCCTTCAGAGCGTCGAAGAAGTCCTTCTCGGCCTCCTGGGGAT
Organism: uncultured Dysosmobacter sp.; assembly: GCA_963560095.1. Classification (GTDB taxonomy): domain Bacteria; phylum Bacillota; class Clostridia; order Oscillospirales; family Oscillospiraceae; genus Oscillibacter. The sequence continues at coordinate 7,920 of CAUWNE010000033.1, forward strand.
AGAGCAGCAGGTTGTCGCCGTCGCACAGGATGCCGTTGTCGCTGCCAACAGCCACAACGCTCATCTTGGCGGCCTCGGTCAGGTCGTAGCCACGGTCCAGAACCACGGGCGGGTTGCCGGGGCCAACGCCGTAGGCGGGGGTGCCGGAGGAGTAAGCGGCCTTCACCATGGCGCTGCCGCCGGTGGCGATGATCAGGTCGCAGGCCTCCATCAGGGCCTGGGAGTTCTCGATGGTCACCTCGGTCAGGACCTGGATCAGGTCGGCGGGAGCGCCGCACTTCTCCATGGCCTCACGGATCAGGTTGACCGTGTGGGTGGTGGACTTGGCAGCACGGGGAGCGGGGGAGACGATGATGGCGTTCTTACCCTTCACAGCGTCCATGAAGTTGCCAAGAGGCGTGACGTTGGGGTTGGTGGCGGGGGTGATGCAGGCAATGACGCCCACGGGGTGCGCCACCTCGATGATGCCGGTCTCCTTGTTCTCGCTGATGATGCCCACGGACTTCTTGTCTCTCAGGTAAGCCCAGAAAGCAGCGGGAGTATCGGTGTTCTTGCCGATCTTGTCCTCGTAGTAGCCCAGGCCGGTCTCGTCCACGGCCTCGCGGGCCAGCTCCTCAGCGTGCTGATAGATGATCTTCGCAGCCTCATAGACCAGCTTGTCGGTCTGAGCCTGATCGTAATCCTTAATGGCTTCCACGGCCGCGCGGCCGCGCTCCACATATTCCTGAATGGTCATGATTGCAGTTCTCCTTATTTAAATAGTATGCAGATGCAAGGGATCAGCCGTCAAACTTGCAGCCTTCCTTGATGTCGATGGTGTAGGTGATGCCCAGATCGTTGGCCCAGGCGATGTACTGCTCCACCTGCTGGTCGTCCAGCATGTCGGAGGAGATCAGGCCCTTCTGAGGAACCATGTCGTTGACCAGCAGCTTGGTGTACAGGAAAGCGCCCTGGCCAGTCAGATACATCTCGCCGGTCATCTTGGCACGCTCATAGGCCTCCTCCAGGCCGGGAGAGGACACGTGCAGGTCGACCATGATGTCCTTGCCGTCCTTCTTGCCGTAAGCCTCGCAGACGAACGCGCCGTTATCCTCAACGATACCCTCGTCGATGATGGACTTGATGACCTCGGGATCCTTCGGAGGCATGGGGATGTGCTTGAGGACCCAGTCAAAGGGAACGATCTCGTGGCCGTCGAACTCCTCGGGAGTGTGGTGCAGCAGGCCAGCCTTGTACAGGCCCTCGGAGAACTCGATGCCGGTTCCGCCGTACTTGAAGTAAGCGTTCTTGCAGCCCTTGAAGTACTTCTCGCGGTTGAAGCCGATGTAAACGGGCTCGTCGTGAGCGTGCTCGACCAGGGTCACCTCGCGGCCGCACTCAGGCCAATTCCGCTTGATGGGACGGCTGAAGGGCTTGGTACGGATCTGCTGGCAGTTCTCGAAGGCATAGGCGTCCTCCTCCATGTCGCACAGAGCGACCTCGGGAGACCAGAAGAAGGGGATGAACCGCTTGGTGCGGGTGCCCTCGTACACCATGCAGGCGATGGTGTCGCACTCGTCCAGCTCGTTAACAGCCTTACGGGCCATGACGCACATCACGCCGGGGGCAGAGCCGGTGCCGATGATGGCGGTGGTGCCATTCTCAGCGAACTTCTTGCCGTACTCGGTGTACATGTACTTGATGCCTTCCAGCCAGGTGTCGTACTCGGGGAAGCCCTCGACCACGTTCTCGCAGGCAGACAGGTCCTGATAGCAGGCCTTGATCTGAAGAGCAGCCTGCATCACGTTGACGCCGAACTCCAGGGGCATGACGTTAACGATCAGCTCGCAGCCCTCGGCAGCCTTGGCGATCTCGTCCACATGAGCGGCGTTCACCTGCTTGGGGGTGCCCTTCTTCATCAGCTTGCAGACAGCCTCTGCGGCGGCCAGGTTATAGTCCGCGCAGACAACCTCTTCGATGTTGGGCTCCTCGTCCAGTCTTCTGCAGATGGTGGAACCCTGGGCGCCACAACCACATACCATTACCTTTTTCATGTCAAAATTTCCTCCTTTGAATGATTTTGTAAATTTAGAATCGAATCAATTTCGAAGAACGCGTAAATCAGAGAAGATCAATCCTGCGCGGCAGGCGTCTCGCCGGGGACAGACCCGTGGATCTCCCGGATCATGTTGTCCAGCTCCTCGCGCCGGGCGGCCTCCAGGCTCTTGAGCTTGGCGCCCTCGGTCTTCTTGCCGATGAACCAAACCACACCGCCGATGACCACCAGGGCCACGCCCAGCCACAGGCAGGCGCTGATCATGCCGTGGAAATCGCTGAAGAAGCCGGTGCCGTATTCCTCCAGGTAATACTCCTCGCCGTAGCTGCCCTCATAGAAGTAGAGGAACACTGCGCCGCCCAGCGCCATCGCGCCGGAGAGGATGGTATACATGCCGATATCGATCAGATCGCCCAGGCCCAGCTTGGTCTTGGGGTTGAGGGGATAGACCTCGGCGTTGTCCAGAACGCGGCCCTTATAGGCCCACTTGCACACCACATAGCCGATCAGGCCCAGCAACAGCACCAGGAAGCCGGTGATGAAGTAGTCCGTGCCGTTGGCATAGATGGCGAACATGCAGATGAGGAAGACGCACAGGGACAATACCACAAGTCCCACCTTGCCGCCAGGCATGACAGCCAGGCCCAGCTTTTTCCGCTCTGCCACGGGATAGTATTTCCGCAGCCGCACCACGCAGAGGATCATCGCCAGATACATATAGAGCTGAATGGGGGTGGTGGCCATGACCAGGGTGGTGAAGTCGAACTGGCAGGTGATGATGGTGAAGATTGCCAGCAGGATGATGGAGAGGGTGGGCACGCCGCGCTTATCCACCTTCTTCATGATGGGCGGGAACATGTGATCGTCAGCCATGACGAAGAATGCCCGGGAACCATGGGCGATGTAAGAGCAGAAGATCGAGCAGTTGGAAATGATGGCGACAAACACAAAGGCGATGCCGGCCCAATTACCCACATACTGGATCAGCACGTCCGCATAGCCGACAGCGCCGCCGCCGGACTCCGTGGACCAGGAGCTCCAGCTGCCGATGGCAGCCAGGGCCGCCAGGGTAGGCAGAATATAGGAGAACGCGATCACGGGCTGGGAGATCCGCATGGCTTTGGGAATGATCTGCGGGTTTTCCATTTCTCCCGCCATATTGGACATGCACTCATAGCCCATGTACATCCAGATGATGATGGCGATGCCGCCGCCGATGGAGTGGAACAGGCCCTCCTCGGGGTTGAACAGAGGCTCCATGGGGTTGAAGTTCCAGTTCATGAAGCCCACCACAGTCACGGCGCCGAAGGCAACCAGGACCAGGCCAATAAAGACGGTCTCCAGCTTTTCCAGCCAGTCCAAGCCGATGATATTGACGACAGTGAAGATCACGACCATCACGATCTTGGCAATATACTCGGCGGTGGGAGACATATCGATGAATTTGGCAGCGTAGCCAACCACCAGGGCGCAGTACTGAGCCTGGCACATCCAGGTGGTCAGTGCGGACCAAAGTCCGATCTGCCAGCCCCAGAATTCACCGAAGGATTCACGGCCCCAGGAATAGATGCCGCCCTCGGTGGGAACCAGGGCTCCCAGCTCGCCGACCATCTCGCAAAGGGGGAACGCCCAGACAAAGGGGAAGATCAGCAGCATGATCAGCGTCAGACCCGGGCCGCTGGCGGAAATCGCCTCTTCAATACCAAAAGCGCCGGCGGCGACAAAAGAAAAGATCAACGCAACCACACCAACGGTTGACATTTTTGTTTTCTTAAGCGCCTCTGAACTCTTTTCGTTCATATCCTACCTCCTCATTCTCTCAATAACACAAACAAGATCTATCTCAAAAGTCCGGGATCAAACCGGAGCTTATTACGGGGGATACGCTGGAAAAAATCGGGAAAAACGGCCAAAAATATGTAAAAAAAAGACAGGGGAAAACTACTTGCGTAATTTCCTCTGTCTTTTTGCCAGTTGGTTATAGCCTCATTGGCGCCACAGTTGTGGTCTTTCCAAAGTTCCCTCCAACAACCTTCTTCTTTACCTGTCAGTTTCTGTGAGGCACTCGCTAGATGCCCCACCTTTCTGCGTCGGTCTTCCGGAAATAGAATCCGGAACGTTTCAGATTGTCTTCACTCGGGCGATATGAACTTGTCTATATTTTTTATACCCCACTCCAAAGGGAAAATCAATGGCCCTTTTGAACAAGGTTTTTTAGAAAATATTGTGCAAAAAGGAATATGAACTCGGCGGAATATTGTGTTACTTTTGTGACAATGGCGAAAGGGACCCTCCTTACCTGTCTTTCAGGGACGGAGCGGGACCCGGTGCAGCCCTGAAAACAAAGCGGCAGACTGTCCGCCAGTGGAGGACAGTCCGGAGGAGAGACCCCGAGAACCGGGCGGCCCGGCCGGCAGCGGGACGATCTGCCAGAGAAAACCCGGCATTCTCTTGACAGGGTCGGTATTCGATGATACCATGCACACCATAAGAGACCCCGCCCCGGCTTTCCGGGAGCATTTGTGAAAAGGAGCATCCCAGTCATGACCCACGAAGCACCGGTGAAGGAGCAGATGATCGCCAAGATCAAGGAGATCATCTCCAATGAGAAATTCAAATTAGACGCCTACTTTTTCTGCGGCTGTCCCTCCGGCACGCCCAATCAGGCCCTGCTGAAAGCCTGCGAGGCATATGTGGCGGCGGCAGAGCAGGGTCTGCCCGGCCAGGAGGAGGCCGCCGTCATGCTGGCGGAGATCGAGCACGCCTTGCAGAATAAGTCCAAGGCAGCCGACAACCTGGTGAATAACGACGCGGACCTGCAAAAGGTCCTGGATCACAAGGATGTCCTGCTGAGCGCGTAAGCCAAGTGAATCACGCCCGCCGGAGGCAGCCGCCTCCGGCGGGCGCTTTTTTCGGGCAGGACCGCCGGGCCCTCAATTATAAAAGAATCCCGGGGTCCGCGCCAAAAATTTTCTCCTGGGCGGGAACCTTTTTCCTTTGCCGCCGTCTAAAGCAGAGAGCCGGACGCACAGCGCCGGAGAAGAACCAGGCGCCCCGCGCCGGAACATGAGGAGAATGAATCATATGATGAAGAGACGACTGCTGGCCCTGCTGCTGGCCCTGACCATGACCGCGGCCCTGACCGCCTGCGGCGGCAAGGAAACGCCGGAGGAGAACAACGACAACTCCGTGGAGGAGCAGCTGCCGGAGCAGGAAAACGCTGACGGCCAGGAGACCGCCGATCAGGAGGAGGGCGAGGAGGAGCAGACCCCCGAGGCCCCCCAGGCAGATGAGGAGACGGCCCAGCCGGAAGAGGAGAAGCCGGAGACGGAAAAGCCCGCCGAGAAACCCGCCGACCCCAAGCCCCAGCAGCCTGCCCAGAAGCCCGCGGAAAAGCCCCAGGCTCCCGCCCAGAAGCCTGCGGAGCAGCCTGCCGCCAAGCCGGAAAACAAGCCCGCTTCTGTGGATCTGGCCGCCTTTGTGGCCTCGCTGTCCAAGAGCGATGCGTGGCCCGCACTGATGAAGGCTGAGGGCGAGGTGCTGGACAGCTACTACCCCGGCCTTTCCGAGATCGCCACCAACCAGTGTGAGGTCCACACCGCCATGATCTCCGCGGCGGTGGGTGAGATCGCCCTGGTGGAGGTCCAGAACGCCGATGACGTCCAGAAGGTGAAGGACATCTTCCAGGCCCGGGTGAACTACCAGGTGGGCGACGAGACCAATCCCGGCGGCGCCTGCTATCCTGACACCATCGAGGGCTGGAAGAACGGCAACCGCATTGTCTCTAACGGCAACTATGTGATGCTGGTGGCCCTGAATGAGGGCGCTGACAGTGTGGTGACCTCCTTCAACGCCCTGTTTGCCTGAGAACCCGCAAATATAAGACCCGCGCCGCTGAATCCTCAGCGGCGCGGGTCTTTCATCGTTTTGGAATTCGTCTTTCAGCCGGACAGGCCGATCAGATCTTGATCAGCTCGTAATCCCGGGTGCCAAGGCCCAGCTTCTCCGCGTGCTCCAGGCAGACCTGCCACCGGGTGTCCGGGTGGGAGGCCTGGAACAGATCGCCGCAGGAGCAGTCGTAGCCCTTGTCAAAGAGGACGGAGCCGGGCATGGGGGGCTGGGCCACCACCGAATCGGCGCAGGCCTGGTCCAGCGCCACCGGGTCAAAGGAGGCAAACATGCCCACGTTGGCGGCGATGGGGGCGTCATTTTCAGCGTGGCAGTCGCAGTTGGGGGAGATATCCATCACCAAAGACACATGGAAGCAGGGCCGGCCGTCCACCACCGCCTTGGTATACTCGGCGATCTTGCAGTTGAGGATATCCAGGGACTCGTCGTTGTCGGCCTGGATGGCGTCGGTAGGGCACAGGGCCAGACACCGGCCGCAGCCCACGCAGAGGGCATGGTCGATGGCGCACTTGCCGTCGGTGATCTTGGGGGCGCCGTGGGCGCAGATCTTGGCGCAGTTGCCGCAGCCGATGCAGGCCTTCTGCTTGACAGAGGGCTTGCCGGCGTTGTGCTGCTCCATCTTGCCGGCCCGGGAGCCGCAGCCCATGCCGATGTTTTTCAAACACCCGCCCATGCCGGTCATCTCATGGCCCTTGAAGTGGGTCAGGGAGACGAAGACATCCGCGTCCATCACGGCCCGGCCGATCTTGGCCTCCTTCACATACTGGCCGCCCTGAACAGGGACCTCCACCTCGTCGTTGCCCTTGAGGCCGTCGCCGATGAGGATGTGGCAGCCGGTGGTATAGGGGGTGAAGCCGTTTTGATAGGCGGATTCCAGGTGATCCAGGCCGTTCTTCCGGCCGCCCACATACAGCGTGTTGCAGTCCGTCAGGAAGGGCTTGCCCCCCTGGCTCTTCACCAGATCGGCCACGGTCCGGGCCCAGTTGGGCCGCAGGAAGGCCAGGTTCCCCGGCTCGCCGAAGTGCATCTTGATGGCGACGTACTTGCCCTCCATGTCGATATCGCCAAAGCCCGCAGTCATCATCAGGCGGGCCAGCTTCTGGGTCAGATTCTCCCGCCAGCTGGGGCAGCGGAAATCCGCGAAGTAAACCTTTGCTTTTTCAGCCATGTCGTTCTCTCCTCTTTTCAAGCTCCTGGGCGGGGCAGCCCTCATTCATCCAGATCCACGTTGATGTTGTCCGTGCCGTGGCGGTCAAATTCCGAGAGATAGGCGTCGATCCGGTTCATCAGCGCGCTGTAATTCTCCCGGGTCAGAGGCTCGCCGTCCATGTCCCGCAGGGCCAGCTCCTCCGCCAGGATCTCATAAAACACCACGTCCTCATAGTTCTCAATGGCCTCGTGGATGCCGCCGTCGGCAAAGGCCCTGGAGGGGATCAGCTCTCCGTGATAAAGCTCCACCAGCCGCCGCATCTTATGGTGCAGGCAGTGGGAGAACACCAGGCTCTCCACCTGGTCGTACTCCCGGATGCGGTCGTTCTCCCGGGTGGAATTGATCACCCAGTTTCCGATGTACACCAGGTCCAGCAGATAGCGGTACTGCTGCTCAGTCAGTTCAATATTCATGGGGAAAACACCTCCTCCGGGCAGCCCCGAACTGTTTTTCCCATTATAGCAGACGGCGGCGGAGAATTCCACCAAAAAAACAGGGCAAAAAGCCTAAAATCTGCCGGAGGGCGTCCGGGCGCTTTGGATGGGCCCCGTCTGGCCAAACGCCAACAAAAACCCCCGGGGAACCGGGAAAAACAAGGGAAAATGCCGGGAGTTTGGTCTTGCCAAGGGGCGGGGGAGCATAGTATAATAGAAAGTCATAATGCCAGAATGCTGAAAGGAGGCGAACGGCCTATGGACAGCCGGCCCATCGGCGTGTTCGACTCGGGCCTGGGAGGCCTGACGGCGGTGCGGGCCCTGCGGCGGATCTTGCCGGAGGAGGACCTCATTTACTTTGGAGACACCGCCCGGGTGCCCTACGGCGGCCGGGCCCGGGAGACCATTTTGAAATATGCCCGGCAGGATGTGCGCTTTCTCCGGTCCTTCGATCTCAAGGCCATCCTGATCGCCTGCGGCACCGTGTCCACCACCTCGCTGGATACGCTCCGGGCGGAGAACGACCTGCCCATTGTGGGCGTGGTGGAGCCCACCTGCCGCCGGGCCCTGGCGGTGAGCAGGGCCCGAAAGGTGGGGGTGATCGCCACCCTGGCGTCGATCCGCTCCGGGGTGTATGAGGCCACCCTGCGGCGGCTGGACCCGGCGGTGGAGGTGGTCGCCAAGCCCTGCCCCCTGTTTGTGCCCCTGGTGGAAAACGGCCGGTTCCGGCCGGGAGACCCGGTCATCGAGACCGTGGCCCGGGAATACCTGGAGCCCCTGCGGGACACCGGCCTGGACACCTTGATCCTGGGCTGCACCCACTATCCCCTGCTGGTGGAGGTCATCGCCGCCATCATGGGGCCGGCGGTGACGCTGGTAGACGCCGGAGAGGAGTCGGCCTTTGAGCTCAAACGGGCGCTGAAGGCCGCCGGCCAGCGGGCCCCGGAGACCCACCAGGGCCAGGCGTCCTTCTACGTCAGCGACCGGACAGAGGACTTTGAGCAGATCGCGTCGGTGTTTTTGCAAGAGCAGCTGCACCACGCCGCACGGAGGGTTGACATTGACCAGTATTGAGCCGCAGCAGGAGAAGCTGCCGGTGCTGCTGTCTATCCGGGGAGAGCAGTATTTTGACGACATCGACCCGGATGAGACCGAGCTGATGACCGAGGGCACTTTAGAGGTGCGGGAGGACGGGCTGCGCCTGAGCTATCAGGAGACGGCCCTGACCGGCATGGAGGGCACCAGCACCGCCTTTGAGATCCGGGGCCCCCGGGTGATCCTGACCCGGACGGGAAAGGTGAACTCCCAGATGATCTTTGAGGAGGGCCGCCAGCACACCTCACTGTATGAGACGCCCTTCGGCGAGCTGACGGTGGACATTCAGACCAGCCGCCTGCGCCACAACCTCAGCGAGCGGGGCGGCGTGATGGAGATCCGCTACTCCATCGCCGTGGAGCACACGGTGACCGGCCAGAACTGCTTCAAGATCCGGGTGAAGCGGAAACAGTAAGCGCCCGCTCCGGCCCGCCGGGCAGGAAACGCCCGGCTCTCCCGGAAAACCGCTTCTACAAGAATGATAACGAATCACGAAAGAGGTTTCAGACATGATCAATATGATCCAGAACGCGAAAGACCAGGCGGCGGCCCTGGCCATGACCGCCTACCGCGCCGCCGTAGCCGACGGCACCCTGCCTGAGGCAGAGGTGAAGACCGCCCCTGTGGAGATCCCCAAGGACACGGCCAACGGCGACTTCACCACCACCTTTGCCCTGGCGGCCTCCAAGGCGCTGCGCCAGCCCCCCCGGAACATCGCCCAGGCCCTGCTGGACCACATGGACCTGGAGGGCAGCTACTTTGCCTCCGCGGAGATCGCCGGCCCCGGCTTTTTGAACTTCCGCCTCCAGGACAGCTGGTATGATGGCGTGTGCCAGGCGGTGGAGAGCGAGGGGGCGGCCTACGGCACCTGCGACGATCTCAAGGGCCAGAAGATCATGGTGGAGTTCGTCTCCGCCAACCCCACCGGCCCCATGCACATGGGCAACGCCCGGGGCGGCGTTCTGGGAGACACCCTGGCGGCGGTGCTCTCCGCCTGCGGCGCCGACGTGACGAGAGAGTTCTATGTCAACGACGCCGGCCACCAGATCGACAAGTTCGCCCACTCCATCGAGGCCCGGTATCTCCAGATCATCCAGGGCGAGGAGAACGTGCCCTTCCCCGAGGACGGCTACCAGGGCGCGGACATCCGGGAGCTGGCCCAGGCCTACTATGACCAGAACGGGGACAAGCTGGTGAGCGTCTCCGAGGCCCAGCGCCAGGAGACCCTGGCCCAGTTCGGCCTGAGCGTGAACCTGCCCAAGATGAAGTCCGACCTGCGGCGCTATAAGATCGAGTATGACAACTGGTTCTATGAGTCCACCCTCCATGAAAGCGGCTATGTGGCCGAGACCGTGGACATGCTGACGGAGCGGGGCTGGACCTATGAAAAGGACGGCGCGCTGTGGCTGCGCACCGCCGACATCATGCGGGAAAACCTGCGCAAGGCCGGCAAGAAGGAAAAGGACATCGAGAAGCTGGATCTGAAGGACGACGTCCTCCGCCGGGCCAACGGCTTTTACACCTACTTCGCCGCCGACATCGCCTACCACCGCAACAAGTTTGCCGTCCGGGGCTTTGACAAAGTCATCAACATCTGGGGCGCGGACCACCACGGCCACGTGGCCCGGCTGAAGGGCGCTCTGGACGCCCTGGGCCTGAACGGCTCTGAGAAGCTGGACATCGTGCTGATGCAGCTGGTGAAGCTCCTGCGGGACGGCGAGGCCGTCCGGATGAGCAAGCGGACCGGCAAGGCCATCAGCCTCTCGGACCTGCTGGACGAGGTCAGCGTGGACGCCGCCCGGTGGTACTTCAACGCCAAGCCCGACACCCAGATGGAATTTGACCTGGGCCTGGCCGTCCGGGAGGACAGCGAGAACCCCATCTACTATGTGGAGTATGCCCACGCCCGGATCTGCTCGCTGCTGCGGGCCCTGGCGGAGGAGGGCGTGTCCGTTCCCGCCCAGGCCGACGTGGAGATGTCCCTGCTGAGCGGCGAGCCGGAAAAGGCCCTCATCAAGCAGATCGCTCAGTTCTGCGAGGAGATCCGGCTGGCGGCCCGGGACTATGACCCCAGCCACATCAACCGCTGCCTCCAGGACCTGGCGGGCTGCTTCCACCGCTTCTACAACGCCTGCCGGATCAAGGGCGAGGCGCCGGCGGTCCAGGCGGCCCGGCTGAAGCTGGCGGACGACACCCGGATCGTGCTGAAAAACGGTCTGGCGCTGATCGGCGTGGATGCGCCGGAGAAAATGTGAGACCCTGAAAAACAGATCAGATACAGGAGGAAACTCGATGGAATTTCAGAAGGAAGAGGGCCGGATCTTCGCCGTGGAGGGCGAAAAGCTGCTGGCGGAAGTGATCTTCCCCGCCCAGGACGGCGTGGCCCATATCGACCGCACCTTTGTGGACGACTCCCTCCGGGGCCAGGGCATCGCAGGCAAGCTGGTCCGGGCGGCGGTGGATCAGATCCGGGCCGACGGCATGAAGGCCCAGCCCACCTGCTCCTACGCGGTGACCTGGTTCGAGAACCATCCGGAGGAGGCCGACCTGCTGGAGAAGTGATCCCACAGGGAATGCAGGCATAACTGCGGCGGGGGCGATCCCCGCCGCGGTTTTTTGCCCGGTGAAGCCGGGAGATCCACAAGGAGACAAAGGAGTGAATACAATGAAGAGCGCACATCCCAGCGGCACATGGCGGCAGGCCCTCCGGGCCGCCTTCCCGGCAACGGTCCCGGTGATGACCGGCTTTTTCTGCCTGGGCCTGGCCTACGGCGTCCTGATGGCGTCCAAGGGCTACGGCCCCCTCTGGTCCACGCTGATGAGCGCCGTGGCCTTTGGCGGCAGCATGCAGTTTGTGGCCATCACCCTGCTGACGGCCGTGTTTGACCCCATCCAGGCCTTTTTGCTGTCCGTCATGGTCAACGCCCGCCATGTTTTTTACGGCCTGAGCCTGCTGGAAAAATACCGGGGTCTGGGCCGGGGGCGGGGCTTTCTCATCTATGTGCTCTGCGACGAGACCTTCTCCCTGGTCTCCACCCTGGAGCCGCCGGAGGGCGTGGCCCGGCGGGATTTCTACCTCTGGATCTCCCTGCTGGACTACCTGTACTGGGTGATCGCCACGGCCCTGGGCGGGCTGCTGGGGGGCATCCTGACCCTGGACACCACTGGGCTGGACTTTGCCCTGACGGCCCTGTTTGTGGTGCTGTTTCTGGAGCAGTGGAAAAAGCGGGAGAACCGGCCCGCCGGGCTGATCGGCGTGGGCTGCGCCGCCTTGAGCCTGGCGGTGTTCGGCCCAGAAAATCTGGTGATTCCCGCCATGATTTTGATCCTGGCGGCGCTGCTGGGAGGGAGGAGACATCTATGCGCCTGACGTCCTGGGAGACCCTGGTCATGATCCTGGCGGTGGCGGCAGGCACCCAGCTGACCCGCTGGCTGCCCTTCTGGCTGTTTCCGGAGAACAAGGAGCCGCCCCGGGTGGTGGCCGATCTGGGGCGGGTGCTGCCGCCGGCCTGCATGGGGCTGCTGGTGGTCTACTGCCTGAAAAACGTCGCCTGGCTGGCAGCGCCCCACGGCGCACCGGAGGTGCTGGGGATCGCCGCGGTGGCGCTGCTCCACTGGCGCTGGGGCAACGTGCTGGTGTCCATCGCCGGGGGCACGGCGCTGTATATGGTGCTGGTCCAGGGAATTTTTGCATAACGGGCCCCCTTTCCGCATAAACTGAGACGGCGGCAGAGACCGCAGCGGAAAGGAGCGGATGCGGACATGGCGAAACGGCTGTTTTTCTGGGAGCTGGCAGGCTTTGTGCTGGTCGCAGCGGCGGGCACGACCCTCCACTTTTTCTATGAGTGGAGCGGGGGCAGCGTCTTTGCGGCGGCCTTCTCCGCGGTGAACGAATCCACCTGGGAGCATATGAAGCTGCTGTTTGTGCCCCTGTTTTTATTCTCCGTGGTCCAGGTGTGCTTTCTGGGCCGGAATTACCCCAACTTTCTGGCGGTCCGGACGGTGAGCACCCTGGCGGGGCTGACGCTGATCCCGACGCTGTTTTATACCTATGCCGGCGTGCTGGGCCGGACGGTGAACTGGGTCAACATCGCCATCTTCTTCGCCGCGGACGGCGGTGCCTTCCTGCTGGACGGGTGGCTGCTGCGGCGGGGACGGCTGTCCCAGCCCTGGCAGCAGCTGCTGGGGCTGCTGGTTTTGTGGGCGCTGGCGTTCTGCTTCGTCTGGTGCACCTTCCACCCGGGGCCCCTGGCGCTGTGGCAGGCCCCGGTGACCGGCCGGTTCGGCATTTGAATATAACCGGGCAGACAACGCTGCCTGATGGATAACTGGGGCCGCTCCGCAAGGGGCGGCCCTGTTTTGCCTGCCGGTCGGCGCGCCTGCGGGATTGCGTTCTTGACCGCAGGGGCGGGAACGGGTATAATATGCCGTAATAGAAAAGAAGTAAGGAGGCCCGAACATGGGTGAAAAGCGCCCGACCAACTGGGTGATCGTTGGGCTGTGTGTGTTTTGCAATGCGGTGTGCGCGGGACTCTGGCTGTACCGGGGACTGTTCTGGGGCCAGGGTGTGGACTGGTTTTATGTGACCATCGGCGCGATCTGGGCCATGGTGGCTCTGGTCTGGTGCATCCAGATGATCCGCCGGCCCCGGAAGGACAAAAAGAAGCTGAAAGACCCCAAAGAGTAAAAGGGAGGAACGGAATATGGACGATCAGACCTTGCAGCCCCAGCTGACCCTGGACCCTCAAGACGCGGCCCAGCCGCCCCAGCTGACCCTGGACCCGGCCGCCCCGACGCCGGCCACTCCCGCAGAAAAGCCGGAGATCCCCCCTGCAAAGCTGGATGACAGCATGCTCAGCGAGGCGGAGAAGCGCATGGTGGAGGAGTTTGCCGCCAAGATCGACGTGATGGACTCTCAGCTGGTGCTCCAATACGGCGCCGCCGCTCAGAAGAATGTGGCGGGCTTTTCGGAAAACGCCCTGGAATCCATCCGCTCCAAGGACCTGGGCGAGGTGGGCGAGGCATTGTCCCAGCTGGTGGTGGAGCTCAAGGGCTTTGGCCAGGAGGAGGAGAAAAGGGGCCTGTTCGGCCTGTTCAAAAAGGCCGGCAGCAAGCTGGAGACCATGAAGGCCCAGTATGCCAAGGTGGAGAGCAATGTGGACAAGATCGTCCAGCAGCTGGAGCAGCATCAGCTGACCCTTTTGAAGGACGTGGCCATGCTGGACCAGATGTACGAGCTGAACCTGAAATACTACAAGGAGCTGACCATGTATATCCTGGCGGGCAAGCGGCGGCTGGAGGACATCCGGGCCCGGGAGCTGCCCGCCCTGCGGGCCAAGGCCGAGGCCAGCGGCGCCCAGGAGGACGCCCAGGCCTATAACGACCTCGCCCAGATGTGCGAGCGGTTTGAAAAGAAGCTCCACGATCTGGAGCTGACGCGGGTGATCTCCATCCAGATGGGCCCCCAGACCCGGCTGCTGCAAAGCAACGACACGCTGATGGTGGAGAAGATCCAGTCCTCTCTGGTCAATACCATCCCGTTGTGGAAGAGCCAGATGGTGCTGGCCCTGGGGCTGGAGCACAGCCGCCAGGCCACCGCCGCCCAGAGCGCGGTGACCGAGATGACCAACGAGCTTTTGAAGAAAAACGCCGAGATGCTCAAGCTGGGCACCGTGGAGACCGCCCGGGAGGCCGAGCGGAGCATCGTGGATGTGGAGACCCTCCAGCACACCAACCAGCAGCTCATCGCCACGCTGGATGAGGTCCTGACCATCCAGCGCCAGGGCGCGGAAAAGCGCCGGGCCGCCGAGGCGGAGCTGGGCCGGATCGAGGGCGAGCTGAAGCAAAAGCTCCTGGAGCTGCGAAACTGACCCCATACATGGATACAAAGTTCCCCGCCCATTTGGCGGGTGCTCGTAAGAAAGTAATTCACTCAAAATTACACTTACGACATCTGTCAGACGGGATTGGAAAAAAGCAGGGGAATCATTCTTTTTCAGAATGATTCCCCTGCTTTCATAATACCTTTTTGGATGTATATTGCAATTTTTCTATGTCATATACGCTTACTGATACACACTCAAATAGGTCGGGATTAAAAATTGCAAGGTTATATCCGCCTGGATTAGTTGTGCTGTTGTATTCAATCCCATCATATTCTTGCGCTCCGTTATGTTCGATACTTTTGATAAAATCAACAATGTATTGCGTGGGGACATAGTCCAATGTACTGTCGCTTCTACGCAAAGATTTGCTCATTTCAGAATTTAACTTTTCAAGATATTGCTTGTTTATTGCGTGGTCAAGGTATTCAAGACCATCAACAAACGGGCTAATCTCCGTTATAGCACGAAGATCCACCACCGTAATATCTTGCTTTAATCGAAATGTGCCGACACTTACAAAATCGAACACACCAGCACGCACTTCATGCAAAGTAGTATCAACATCACTTGCCACATAAAGGCAAGTGATTCCTCTTGCGTTAGCCCTACCTTCCGAACTTTTACCAGCAGGGGGTGCTGACATTTCATTTATTGGATATCCGGTTTGTTCAGAAATTCTTGCACGATAAAATAAATCCCCAGTCTTGTAAGTTTTACGAATAAACGAGCAATATTTTTCCAGAATATCAAAATTTATTAGCTTTGAATGATATCGGTTCTTTGTCTTGATTTCAGTTACAAAGGCATCCCAATCATTGTTTTTTAATAAAGCATGACTCTGTAGATATACATTATCATACAACTCTGGAATACCAACAGTTCCATCCAAAATTTCCGGGACATTTACATATAATTCATGACAAACCGACTTTAATATCTCATAAATCTGGATTCTTGGAATCCCTGAAAAAATATTCCATCGTTCTTTCAGATCATCAATCAAAGATCTGGTTTCGGCTTTGGGATAGGTATCTGGAAGCATTGTAGAAGGAGTGTAAATGCTCAACAACTCTTCAAAATAAGGAGTCAATTCGCTTTGTGTGCTTGTATCATATAAGTGTACCTCTCTGTGATGACACACGGGACATTCTCCTACATTCGATGCCGATACAGAGCAAATAATTGATGCTATTTCCCTGTCATTAAAGCAATGCTCACAAAAAATCATATTGCTACCCCATCCAAATACTTGCTCATCAGTTCAAGATGGTGCATAATTGAATACTTCTTTACGACACCTAATCCAGGGTAGGTCTTGTTGCGGTAAGCTGCTTCAAATTCCCGTATTCCGACAGTATCTAATTTCATGGTTTTATTCCACTCGACCAGTTTTTTAACTGCTTCTGCAAATTTTCTTGCCGGGTCAGAAATATCATCGTTAGAATCAGAAACAAAGTGTGCAATTCGCAAAATATTTTTTCTATCAAAGTATACAATGTGAATTGCTACAGCGTATGGAGCAAATCCCGTTTCGCTATATTCCTCACCAACAACAGAATAATCAGCAAAACCTTTGTATCCATCGTCTGCATAATACAGATGATCAGAAGAAAAGAATTCTGTTTCTATATCTGAGTAATCAATATTGCGTGTTTGCTTAGGAAAATGGTCTTCACACATAACACGATTGGGGCGAATTCTTCTTCTGAAATCACCTTTGTCGGGTATCACATTATATAGGGGAATTCTATCACCAATTACTTCTTCGTAATTGCCCAAATATTCCGGGTTATTGCAAAGTAAAAGCAACGAATCAATGGGAATACCATTTTTTGCTGCATTTTTGATGTGCGCATCCAACTTTGATGTTACATAGAAAGAAGAAATGACATTGGCATCTTTAAGTTGCTCACTGGCTTGCTCCCGAATTTTAGCATTACTTTCCTTTTTCAAATCCTTAATCCAAGAGCCTACTTGCGGATTACGAATGACAGCAATGGGTTTTCCGGCTTTTATGAAAGAATCCACGGTTTTTGTGTATGTCGATGATACTTTTACTGGTTCTACAATAGGGATTATTTTGTTGCTAAGAAGGCTTTTGTTAACACACTCACGGAGAGCCAAAAGCTCAAATTGACGACCTCGCAAAATTGGGAAATACATAATATCCTCCTATGTACTTAAAAAGCGACATAATTTTGCGTAGTCACTTTTCTTGTAATTTGAAAAATAAATTAAAAACTTCAATTCATACGGTATTTTTGAGTATTCGACAACATCAATTTTTGCTCGTGATTTTAAGGCTTGGACAAACATTTGATAGGCTATATCTGTTGGCAATGACTCAAACATTGCTTGACACTCTCTATAATACTCAAATTGCGACACATCTGGCAACAGACCGAAATGCTTAAGTAAGATTTGTTCATACTCATTTTTGCGCAAGATCTTAAACATAATTGTTTTTGAAAGCATATCGCCATATTCAATCGGTTCCTTGCGTACACTTAATGTTCCTTTTTTTGTCAATAAACAGATTCCTGTTGGAGAATTTTGTAGCTTTTGTTGTACACTATCAAAATTCTTTTCTGATGTAACAACAACTACTCTTGAAAAAGCTTTATAATAATCTTCAATTTGACCGTCGAGACGATCAAAATTATCCAATGCCGTTTTTATCTCGTATACAACAGCTTTTCCGTTTATTAAAATGAAGTCGGCTTTGGAATTTCCAACCGGAACTTCTGTTAATGCGGTTGTCGTGCGTGGACTATGGATGCCGAGTAATAGTTTGTTCAGTAGAGTGTTTTTATAAAAATATTCATTTTGGTATTCTTTTTTTAGGTATTGGTAAATTTCGCTAATACATTCTCCGTTGGTCTTCTCAGCAGGATCAACGATATATCTGCGAATCGCTGCTATATATGCAGGACTTTCCCCATCATCAATTACTTGCTTAAAGGTGTTTCGAGTAAAGAACCGGTTAAGCAATATTGAATTAGCATTGTCCACTCAAAACACCACCTCTCTACAAACAGAATTATTGTCTTGTTGGTTTTAATGCATTCGATGGGATCAACCAAATTCGGCTTACTTGTATTGCCCCTTGAATACGATTTGTTTTGCAAAGAATTTGAACTTGCCGTTCGGTGATTTTCCATTTGGCGGCAGTTTCTTTCACTGTCATATAGTTTTCCATTCGGCACCTCACAAATACAATAAACCATAATATATTATATTCGTTTAAACGAAATTTGTCAAGGCTTTCAAAAAAAGACGATGCTTCCGCTTCTTGTGAGGAGTATATCATCTGTCAGACGGGATTGGGTAAATGAAATAGGCTGGACATGGTTGATTTCAACCGTCTCCAGCCTATTTTTTGCCTATTTACGTTTTCTTTTTCCTTTTCCGTGGGTCATATTGGTTTTCCCTCGTTGGTTAATAGAGGGTTTCAGGT
>CAUWNE010000034.1:0-25886 GCA_963560095.1 uncultured Dysosmobacter sp.
CCGGCCCCAGTACCGCGCGAAAGCCCTCCCGGCTCTTTTCCGCAGGAAAAGGCCCGTAATCAGCCCCCGACGCCCACCGAGCTGGGTTGCCGCGCACCAAGCCTGGTCTACCACCGGCCCCAGTACCGCGCGAAAGCCCTCCCGGCTCTTTTCCGCAGGAAAAGGCCCATAATCAGCCCCGACACCCACCGAGCTGGGTTGCCGAGCACCAGGCCAAGCCTACCACCGGACCCGGTAACGCGCGAAAGTTCTTTTGGTCCTTTTCTTTCAAGAAAAGGATCACACGTAGCTTTGGGTGGTGACGTCGAAGACGCCGCGGGTGGTGACCCGGAGGGTGGGGATCACCGGCAGAGCCATGAAGCTGAGAGTCATGAAGGGATCGATGTCCCGGCTGACGCCCAGCTCATGGGCCCGGGCCTTGGCACTCTCCAGCTTCTCGTTGACCACCGCCAACGGCTCGTCGCTCATGATGCCGGCAATGGCCAGAGGGACCTCCGCCAGGGAGACGCCGTCCCGCAGGACCACAATGCCGCCGTGGAGCTCCGCCACCCGATTGACGGCGGCGGCCATGTCGGCTTCGTTGGTCCCCACCACAATGATGTTATGGGAGTCGTGAGAGATGGAGGTGGCCACCGCGCCGGCCTTGAGACCATAGCCCTGGAGGAAGCCAATGCCGATGTGATGGGTGTTCTTGTGCCGCTCCGCCACAGCCAGCTTCAAAACGTCGTATTCCACGTCGATCCGGTCTGAGTAGCCGGCATCCACCGTGGTGATCTCCCCAGGCACGATGCCCAGGATGCCCCGGGGCCGCCGCTCGGCAAAATCCTCCGCCGTCAGACGGCCCAGGTGGAAGGTCCGGTGGGCCCGCTCCACCAGATAGGGCTCGATGGCCGGGGCAGGGAAGTCCCGCAGGATGCCGTCCTCCACCATCAGGCGGCCCTTTTTGTAGACCTGTCGGATGCGGAAGTCCTGGAAGTTGTCAATGATCACAAAGTCCCCCAGATACCCCGGAGCGATGGCGCCCCGGTTGTTCAGCAGGAAATACCGGGCCGCGTTGTGGCAGGCCACCTTCACCGCGGTGATGGGGTCCACGCCCAGGCCGATGGCCTTCTTTACGATATAGTCAATGTGCCCCTTTTCCAAAAGGTCGCTGGGGTGCTTGTCATCGGTGCAGAACATGCACCGGTCGGCGTATTGATCGCACAGGAGAGGCGCCAGAGCCTCCAAATTCCGGGCGGCGGTGCCCTCCCGGATCATGATGAACTGGCCCCGCTGGAGCTTGGCGATGGCGTCGGCCAGGTCGTGGCACTCGTGGTCGGAGTAGACGCCGGCGGCGATGTAGGCGTTGAGATCGTTTCCCAGCAGATCCGGGGCGTGACCGTCGATCTTCTTGTGGTGGGCCTGGGCCGCCACGATCTTCTCTACGCACTGGTCGTCCCCGGCGATAGTGCCCACAAAGTTCATCATCTCCGCCAGCCCCTGGACCCGGGGGTGGTCGTAGAAGCTGTCCAGACACCGGTAGTCCAGCACCGCCCCGGACTCATCCAGGGGCGTGGCCGGCACGCAGGAGGGGAGCATGAACCGTACGTCCACCGGCAGGTCCTCGGTGGCCTGGAGCATGTACTCGATGCCGTCGGTGCCCATGACGTTGGCGATCTCGTGGGGGTCGGTGATGACGGTGGTGGTGCCGTGGGGCAGAACCGCCCGGACAAATTCCCGGGGGCTCACCAGAGAGCTCTCCAGATGGATGTGGGCGTCCAGAAAGCCGGGCAGGACGATCCGGCCGGAGCAGTCCACCTCAGTCAGGCCGGTGTAGTCGCCCATGCCCACAATGAGCCCTTCGGTCACGGCGATGTCCGCGGTGCAAAGCTCGTTGGAGAATACATTTACATAGGTGGCGTTTTTCAGCACCAGCTCCGCCGGTTCCCGGCCGGCGGCGGCGTCGATGATGCGGCGCTTTTTCAAAAGCTTTCGATTGATCTTGCCGGCGTAGGTCTCGGGCATAGAACCACTCCTTCTGACAGAAATTTAGACATTAGCAAATCTTATAAAAGATATCAAATACGTTAATATCTATTGAGAAGAGTATATGCTATTGGCTGTCATTTGTAAAGAAAAACCGGAGGATTTTTTTCGCGGAAAAAAGCCGCCGGTCCGGTCAGGATCGGCGGCAAAGCGTATGGGGAGCCAAGGGGAGCGGTCTGGCGGAGGCGAGAGGGACCGGCTCACCGGGCGGGAGCGTCCAGATCATCGTCCTTGAGAGCCAGAAAACGCTGGATCGCAAAGACGCCGGCGATGGAGGCGATGCCAAGGAGGGTCTCCAGGGCGCCGGCATGGTTGACGATCATCTGGCGGACCAGAGTGAACAGCAGCACATGGAGCACCGCCCCGGCGGTGTGGAGGGCCAGGAGCTTGACAAACTCGATCCCCATGACCAGCATGAGGGCGCTGGCAAAAAACGAGGCGGGGGAGAAGTCGGCCGGGGCGCGGAGGAGGGTGGTCAGGGTGGACCAGCACAGACTGCCAAGACCGACCGTCACCGCGATGAGGATGATCGCGGCAATGATCTGCTCCATCCAGCGGGAGGTCTTGAGCAGGAGAGATTGAAAGTGGGAGAGCTTCATGGGGGTCCTTTCCGGCGGGGGGACCGCCGCGCCAAAGAGGGGCGCAGTCAATAGAATTTGTTTCAGTTTATGCAAAAACTTCCCGTCTGTCAAGGGCTGGGGCGCCTATTGATAGCGATACTGGCGGCTGGTGTAGTCATCCACACAGCGGAAAAACAGCTCCTGATCATAGAACTCCAGAAGCTCGAAGCCCTCCTTCGGGTGGAAGGAGACGATGCGGCGCTGGGTGTCCACCCAGATGCGCCAGGGCGGTGGGTCCTGTCGGGGCACAGCGGTCTCCTCCTTTCTTGATGTTCTCTATTTTATGCGATTATTGCATAAAAATCAAGATGCGATTTTCGCATATCCTAAAATGGAGATCATCAGAAAAGGGGAGGGACGGCCATGTACCAGCGGCTGCGGAATCTGCGGGAGGACCGGGACCTGAACCAGACAGCGGTGGCGGCAGTGCTTCACGTCTCTCAGACCACCTACTCCCGCTATGAGAGCGGTGCGCTGGATATCCCCAGCGGGGCCCTCATCGCCCTGGCCCGGTTTTACGGCACCAGCGTGGACTATCTGCTGGGGCTGACGGATGAGACGGCGCCCTATGGGCGGTGAGAAAGGGGGTTGCAAGGCGGGGGAGAATGTGGCATAATAGGTGAGCAGAAGCGGTGGCGGGGGAGAGACCTCAAGAACCGGCCGCCCGGGCAGAAGATCTGGAGATGTACCCAAGTGGTTGAAGGGTCCGCACTCGAAATGCGGTAGGCGTGTAACAGCGCGCGAGAGTTCGAATCTCTCCATCTCCGCCAAGTCGGAGCAAACGTCATATCGTTTGCTCCGACGTTTTTTTATTCCTGCGGAACAAAAGAACGTCATCCGCTCGCTCCAACGGAAGTCATGGCGTCCTGTCCCAATGTTCAAAAAACACTTGACCGCAGCCAGGAAAGGTGTAATATCAGTAGGAGGCCGGAAGCATTCCCGCCATTCAAGAGAGAAAAAGGAGCAGCTTTATGAGTAAAAATATTTTGATCATATCCTCCAGCCCCCGCAGGGGCGGCAACTCCGAGGAGCTGGCCGCAGCCTTTGCAAAGGGCGCGAAGGAGGCGGGCCACAGCGTGGAAACGGTGTATCTCCGGGAGAAGCAGTTTGGATTTTGCAGGGGCTGCCTTGCCTGTGCGGAGCGGGGACGCTGTGTGATCCAGGACGACGCGGTGGAGATCGCCGACCAGATGCACGATGCAGATATCCTGGTCTTTGCGACCCCTGTTTACTACTACTGCGTCAGCGGACAGCTCAAGACCGTGCTGGACCGGGCCAATCCCCTCTATGACTCTGACTACGCCTTCACCAAGGTCTATCTCCTGGCCACGGCGGCGGAGGATGGGCCGCATACCGTCGAGGGGACCGTCAAAGCGGTCCAGGGCTGGGTCGACTGCTTTGACCGCTGTGAACTGGCTGACACGGTATTCGCCGGCGGTGTGGAAGGCGTTGGGGCGATCAGCGGGCATCCCGCGCTGACAAGAGCATACCAGCTGGGAAGAGCGATCGACTGAGCGCGGCGCCGGGCTTCTCCGGATGCTTGTCGGAATTTTTCGCGGCGTGCGGTGGAAGACTTCTGGCGGAAGGCCTGAGACAGGGCCGGCAGATGCCCGTTCTATCGGAATATGAAATAGAGCCCGCTTCCTGCCAGGAAGCGGGCTCTGTCTATTTGAACGGGAGGTAGCCTTTTTGAAATGACTGAGCGCCGGCCAAAAGGCCGGCGCTCTTGGGTCTTGGGAAGTCAGCTCTTTCTCTTTTTCTCCGCCCGGGCGGCTTTGAGGATGCCCTCATAGTCCCGGAGGGAGGCCAGGGCCTGACCGGAGAGGGGCAGGATCATGATGATGTTGAACACGGTCATCAGTCCCACGCCCACGTCGCCCAGGTCCCACACAAAGGTATAGGCCGCAAGGCCGCCGATGAACAGCATCACCAGGGCCACCACTTTATAGGCGGTCTGAGAGGCCCAGTTGTCTCCAAAGAGATAGGCCACGTTGGACCGGGCATAGAACAAAATGCCGATGAAGGTGGAGAAGCAGAACAGGCCCAACATCAGGGCGATGAACACCACGCCGAACCGGCCCAGATGGTAGTTCATAGAGGCCTGGAGCAGGTCCATGCCCTCCAGCCCGGCCACCTGGTCCTGGGGGGTGACCAGCATGATGAAGGCGGTGCAGCTGCAAATCACAATGGTGTCGATAAACACGCCCAGAGCCTGGAGCAGACCGGTCTTGGCGGGATGGCCCGTGTCGCCGGCCGCGGCGGCGCAGGGGGCGGAGCCGGAGCCGGCCTCGTTGGAGAAAAGGCCCCGCTTCACGCCGTTCATCACCACCGCGCCAAAGCCGCCGGCCACCACCTGGCGGATGCCGAAGGCCTCCTCAAAGATCCGATGGAACACGGAAGGCAGCACGGTGATGTTCTTGAGGATCAGGAAGATGGTCATGGCGAAGTAGCACACCGCCATGATGGGCACCAGAACGTCCAGCACCTTCACCGTGGCGTTTTTCCGCAGCACGATGACCGCCGACAGCGCCACCAGCACGAGGGTGGTGTACAGAGGCGGGATCTCAAAGGCGTTTTGGAAGGCGGAGGAGACGGAGTTGCTGATGACCTGGCTGATGCCGCACCAGCAGATCAGGCCGGAGAGGGCGAAGAGCACCGCGATGACGGAGTACCGCCGGGTCTTGCCCCCCAGCTTCTGCTCCACAAAGCGGTGGATATAGTAGGCGGGACCGCCCCGGTAGCCGCCGTAAAGGGGGTCCTTCTCCCGATAGAGCTGGGCCAGGGTGGCCTCGATAAAGGCGGTGGAGGAGCCGATCAGCGCGGAGACCCACATCCAGAACACCGCGCCGGCGCCGCCGGCGGAGATGGCCGCCACCACGCCGATCAGGTTGCCCATGCCCACCCGGGTGGCCGTGGACACCACCAGGGCCTGGAGACCGGAGATGGAGCCCTGGCGGGAGCTGACGTGCTTTTCCGCCGTGACCCGCAGCATCTCCGGGAACATCCGGATGGGGAGGAAGCGGGTGCGGATGGTGAAGTAGATGCCTGTGGGGATGAGCATCAGCACCAGCAGAGAGATGCCCAGGGAGCCGCCGCCGGGCAGGGGAATGGCAAACAGGTCGCCCCAGAGCAGGTTATACACCGCTGAGATGGTATTTGTGATCAGGTTCATGGTCCGTCTCCTTTGCCGAGGCGATGGACCGGGGGCCCTGCCTCAAAATGATGGTTGTATTTCCGCTGAGTCCGAGTATATAATAGAACCTAACATTTGTAAAATTGATAATTTTGATCTGTGTTATAGAAAATGATAATGAACAGCGGAGGGCGGGACCATGGATCTGAAAAACCTGCGGACCTTTATCTATGTGGCGGAGCTGGGCAGCTTTACCAAGGCGGCCCGGCAGCTGGGCTTTGCCCAGCCCACGGTGTCGGCCCAGATCCGGCAGCTGGAGGAGGAGATGGAGGTGCGGCTGTTCGAGCGCATCCGCCACACGGTGAATCTGACCGAGGGGGGCCGGGAGCTGCTGCGCTATGCCTATCAGGTGACCCAGCTCACCGAGGAGCTGGACCGGGATTTGCGGCTGGAAAAGGGGGCGGTGGGCCTGATCCGGCTGGCCATGGCGGACTCCCTGTGCGGCCCCCTGGGCCGGCGATTCCGGGACTTTTGGGAGCGCCACCCCGGCGTCCGTCTCCAGATCACCGCCGTGGGCACGGAGGAGATGTTCCGCCTGCTCAACCACAACGAGGCCGATCTGGTGCTGACCCTGGACAGCCGGATCTATGACGCGGAGTATGTCATCATCCACGAAAAGCAGGTGGAGACCTATTTTGTGGCTGCGCCGAACAGCCCCCTGGCGGGGCGGGAGCGGGTGGGGCCGGAGGAGCTGCCCGCCCAGCCCTTTTTGCTCACGGAGAAGAACATGAGCTACCGGCGGCTGCTGGATCAGCAGCTGGCGGCCCGGTCTCTGGAGCTGCGGCCGGTGCTGGAGACGGGGAATGTGGAGCTGATCCGCTCCCTGGCCCGCCAGGGGGCGGGGTGCGCCTTTTTGCCGGAGTATGCCGTGGCGGAGGATCTGACCGCAGGGCGGCTGGTCCGGCTGGCAGTGGAGGGGCTGGAGATCGAGATCTGGCAGCAGCTGCTGTGCCACCGGGACAAGTGGATCTCCCCCCAGATGCGGGCGGCCATGGAGTACTTGCAGGAGCTGTGATTTGGGGCTGTCCGATGGGACAGGGCATTCCACCCCCCATTCTCTGCCGCCGGCAGGGGGGCGCGCCGCTTCGGCGCGGGGAATGCCGGCTTTGCCGGCAGAATGCACCCCCCATTTTCTTTTCGATCTTGCCGAAAAGAAAACGGGCCGTGCACGGTCCAAAAGAAAAGAACGCTTCGCGATGAGAGAGCGTTTTGGGTTTTAGGAAAGTCTCTGCCCGCGGCGTGGATTGCGCGGGGGTGGGATCTTCCGGACACCCTGCCGTTCTCTTTCCGCTTGCGCTTCCTGGGCGCTCCGGGGCAGCGGCAGCGGAACAAGAAGAGGCGGGAGTCTGGAACCTCCAAACTCCCGCCTGTACCACGGCGCGGGCAGGGATTTGCCTGGAATCAGGCACGCTGCCCCATCGCGAAAGCGTTTTTTCTCTTGGACCGTCCACGGCCCGTTCTCTTTTTGGGGCGCCAAAAAGAGAATGGGGGGTGGAATGCTTCCGGCATCCCGGCTTACTCCATCAGCTCCCTCATGCGCAGCAGCATTTTCAAATCGTTTTCCAGGCATACCGAGGCGGCCATGTTGGGGTCATAGCGCAGGGCGCCGCCCTTGTCCGGGGCCAGGGGCAGGATCACCGCCTCGCTGAGGCGGGAGAGGGTCAGGTTCCGGGCGTAGCGGTCCCGGTAGGCGTTCTCCAGGGCCAGCAGGATATCCCGGCTGTTTTCCAGGCAGGTCTGGGAAAAGCGGAACACCGCCTGGCGGCCGCACTCCTTATAAAACCGGGGGAAGGCGTAGGGCAGGATCAGGTTCACCGACGGAGAAAGGCCCGGCACGGAGCTCTCCGCCCCGCCCACGGTGTCGCCGCCGATGAAGGGATACATGGTGGACTCCACGAACCAGGCCCGCAGGTCCGGCACGAAGTAGACCGAGTCCGCCTCCCGGCCTGCTGCCGAGGCCAGATCCCGGCCCCGGCCGGACATCAACCCCACCAGGATCTGCCGGATATCCAGCTCCTCCCGGCGGAAGAGTGGGTCCAGGACCTTGATCCGGTTGCCGGAGTGGAGCAGGTCATCCACCAGCACCACCGGCCGGCGGAAGGAGCGGACGGTGCGGATCTGGCTCTCCAGCGGGGCGTAGCCGGGGAAGGCCTCGATGCCGAAGGACTTGAGGTCCGGGGCAAAGACCTTGTCGGTGTGGATGGTCTTGGTGACGGTGTTGGGCACGGCGTTGCCCCGGAGGATCTTGCCGAAGGGCACGCACATCAAAGGACCCAGCACCCGGGGCCGGGTGGGAGCGGCGGGAACGCCGTTGAGACGGGTGATCTTGCGCACCAGCCGGTGGTAGATGACCTCGGCGTTGAGGGAGAGGACCAGGGTGCCGGGGTACAGGTCCCGGATGGCCTGCTGGAGGCGGCGGTGGGCCTCCCCGGCGGCGGCGAGGACCTGCTGATCCGAGGAGAAGGGCTCTTTCAAGGTGGTGGCGATGTTCTGCATCAGCGTCACCGGGGAGCGCATGTCCACCAGCAGCAGCGGCTGGCGGCTGTCCGGCTCGATCCGGACGAAGCCCTGGCGCTCCAAGAGGTCCAGCGTCCGGCCCTGGGCCGGGCCCCACCACACGGCGTAGCCGCAGTCCTGGGCCATGGCCCGGGAGAGGACCTCGGTCATCAGCAGCTGGCCGGGGTCGTGGCCCACGCCCCGCAGGGCGTAGAGCCCCGTCAGCAGGGTGATCCGCCCGGCAGTCCGGACCCGGACGGCGTTGGCCAATCCCTCGTCCCCCAGGGCGTCATACAGAGAACTGGAGTTGACGGTCCGCAGTGTCAGCGCGCCCAGCAGGTGGGGCTGGGGGCCGTCGTCCCGGAGGACGCAGACCTGGTCCCGGGGGTCGGGCCGCTCCGGAAGGTCCGGCAGGGCGGCGCGGAGAGCATCCCACAGCGCCTGGTCCGGGGCGGCGTGGAAGGCAAAGTCCAGGGTGCTGGCCCGGATGATCTGCTTGTACTGGGGCTCCCGCAGGTAGAGGCCGCCCCGGAAGATGTAGTCCTGGACCACCGGGTCGATGAGGTTGGAGATATCCCGGCCCAGGTCGATGTTCTCCCGGATGCGGGTGGAGCTGATATCCTCCAGATGGGTGGGCAGCTGGAGCTGGATCAGGTCCCCCCGGATGCAGGAGAGGTCCGCGTCGATCTCATGGCCCTCGGCGTCGCTGGAGCGGCGGAAGACGATGTGGTTGAGGAAGTGGACGGAGCCGGGAGCGGGCGGAGAGCGATAGGAAGAGGCGTTGGCCACCACGTCGGACCCCACGGCCAGATACAGCTCCCGGCCGGCGAAGACCTCCCGCAGGCGGTCTAGGTCGCTGGGAGAGGCCAGGTTCACCGGCAGGTCGTGGGGGAAGAGATAGACATCGAAGGCGTCCGCCACGGACATGCTGACGATCTGCCGCCGGACCAGGGAGGGCTGGGCCTTTTTGGACCAGGAGAACTCGTCCACCGCCAGATAGACCTCGAAGCCCAGGTCCCGGATGGCCCGGACGATGCCCTTATGGCTGAGGGAGAAGGGGTCGAAGGTGCCGGGGAAGAAGGCCGCCTTGGCAGGCACGTCAAAGCGGAAGGGGCCGTCCTGGACCCGGTGGCGGACGATGAAGCGGTAGATGTGGCTCAGGGCCGCGGCGGTGTGGAAGAAGGTCAGCTCCTCCTCGGGCTGCTCGCCGATGAGGAAGAGGATCTTCTTGGCCATCAGGGCGAAGAGGGCGGTCTTATCTTCCCAGGAGAGGATGGAGGAGGCGAAGAGGTTCTCGCCCAGGACCCGCAGGGCCACCTGCCGGACCGCCTCCTGGCGGAAGGAGAGGCCCTTGAGCAGCAAAGAGGCCAGCTGCCGCCGCCTAAGGTCCCAGGCGGATCGGGGCTCCTGGGGGAAGCGGTCCCGGTAGGCGCCGTAGTGCTCCAGCAGGGCCCCCACCGTGGCCAGGGACGCCCCCACTACGCCGGAGGAGGCGGAGGAGAGCATGTGGAGCAGCTGCTCCATCAGCTCGTCCAGCTCCCGGGGGGACAGCCACAGGGCAAAGGGTCCCAGGTACTCTGGAATATACTGGGAGATCTCCGACTGGCCGGACTCCAGGGCCTTGGATAGCTCCACGGCGATCTCGTTGCGCCGGTCCGGAGACAGCAGGGGGGCGATGGTCAGCAGGGATTCGCCGGCCATCCGGCGGACCACCACGTTCTCACTGACCTTCAGGAGGTTAGAGAAGTGGGTGGCGATGTGGAGGAGGTTGGCCTGGGGATTGTGGTTGGCCTGGTGGAGGAGGTACTCCACGCCCACGGCTTTCAAAACCCAGGGGGTGGCGGTCTTCAGATTGTCCAGGAAGACGGCGCTGACCGTCTCCGCCCGGTCCAGCAGGGGGAAGATGCGGCCCACGTCCACCCCCAGGCGGTAGCCCAGGTGGGCCTGGAGGAACAGCAGCCGGGTGTCGCCGCCGCAGTCCATCTCCGCCACGCCCTGGGAGATCCGGCGGCGGAGGGGCGCGGCGTCCTCCGCCAGGGCGGACACCAGCCGCCGCAGCAGCCGCAGGGCAGCGGCCTTCTGGGGGGCGTCTCCCTGGCGCAGCCACCACAGGGCAAAGTCCGCCACGCTCTCGGGATCGGGGATGTGCTCCGGCGGCACGTTGAGGACTGTATCCAGCAGGGCAAAGGCCTCCTCGCTGTCGGCGGCCCGGGGGTCCTGGCAGTGGCGGAAGAGCAGCTCGGCGAACCGGGGGGCGTCTGCGGGGGCGCAGGCGGACAGCAGCGCGTCCGCCGCATTCTTGGCCTGATAGCGGATCATGCTGATCTGCCGGGGCGTGAGACGGACGTCCGGGTGGAGCAGCCGGTCCAGATACTCCGCCCACAGCTCAAAGGGGCGGTTGAGCTGTGGGTTGGGGGGCGCGTCTGCGGGCAGCTCCTTGCGGTAGCCGGAGAGAAAGCGGGCCAGGATGCGGCCCATCAGGCTGGCGGAGCGGCGGCGGATGTCGCCGTCAGGCACCAGCAGCAGCTCATAGAGGAACTCCAGGGTCTGCTCCTTCTGGCCCACGCTCCAGTAGGTGAAATACTCCTGGAAGACGGAGAGGTAGGCCCGGATGCGGTCCGGGTCCTTTTCGCCCCGGGCGGCCTCCAGGGTGCCCACGAACAGCCGCTCCCGGCTCAGCCGGTGCATCAGGCGGATGTTGTGGTCCACGGCGGTGTGGCGCAGGGCGTGGACCACCTCGCCGGAGGTCATCAGGGCGGCGTCTTTCCGGGGCGGCGGCGGGCCGCCGGGGGTTTTCAGGGTGGTGTCCACGCCGAAGAAGGTGAGGTACTCCTCAAAGTCCCGGAGCTTGGCGTAGACAAACTGGTAGCGGCGGCGCTTGGCGTCGTCCACGTTGTCCAGCTTGCTGAGGATCACGTTGAAGGCCTCCGCCAGGGAGAACAGGGCCGGGGTCTCCCGGCCCTGGCTGTCGTAGACCTGCTTGACCCGGAAGTCGGCGTACACCAGGACCAGGGACTCGGCGGAGAGGTTTTCGATCTCCAGGTCCCACACGGAGTGGTTGGCAGCAGTGAGGCCGATGGCCGGCAGCCCCCGCCAGGAGAACCACTGGTCGGTATAGTAATAGTGGAGGTAGGGCACCCGCTCTCCGGGACGGCAGCCGAACTTGCCGATGTCGTGTCCGGCGGCGGCACCGGACATGAGCCCCAGGTCGATCACGCCGCCGCCGGCGCGGAAGGCCCGGCCCACGGTCATGGCCACGTGGTGGACGCCGGCGATGTGGTCCAGGGTCCGGAAGGGCGTGGCCTCCCGGCTCAGCCGCAGCAGCTCGTAGAGAAACTCCTCCCGCCACCAGCGGAGGAACTGGCCGTATTCCCGGGCCACGCCGCTGTCGGAGAGCTCCTCCTCCGTGCAGAAGGCAAAGTCGGTCCAGGGATCAAAGGGCAGCACCTGCCGCTCCCGGTCCAGCAGGACCTGGAGACAGGCCAGGGCGCACAGGGCCCCGTCCCGCTGGGCGGGGACCGCGCCGGGGTCCTCCCGGGGGAAGAGCAGGGACACCGCCGTGCGGTAGGTCAGCGCCAGCCAGCCCTCCGGCGGCTCCGGCGCCATGGACGAGAGCTGGGGGCGGAGGGCCTCCAGTACCCGCTGACAGCTCAGCCGCTCCCGGATGGGCAGCAGAGGGGCCAGGGCGGCCTCCCAGGCGGAGGGCTCCGGCGGCGGGGCGGAGAGACGGCTGAGAAAATGGGGATCTTCCAGGGCTTGGGCGATGGCCAGATGTTCCATAGGCACCTCCGTGATCCGGCCGTGATCCGGGCCGGCGTTCTTGCTTTCAGTATAGCGCCTTTTTCCCCGGGAGGGAAGCAGAAAAAAGCGGCTGTCAGATGACAGCCGCGGATGTGTGGGTCCCGGGGTGGAGCATGTGGTAGCAGGTCAGGCCCAGAGCCTGTGAGGAGAGCTCCTTTTGCAGGACGAAGCCCATGTGCTCATATTTGCGGAGATTGTCCAGGTCAAAGGTTTGCAGGACCACAGGGACCTTTCGGGCCTCTGCCTGGGCCAGGATGGGGGTGAGCAGGCGGCGGAACACGCCGGTCCCCCGCCGGTCCCGCCGGACGGCGATGGCTTGCAGCACATAGGCGTTCCCCGGCCCCAGCAGGGGGCGGAACCAGTCCGGCTGGGCGATCTCGTTCAGCGCCGCCGCGTTTTGCCCGATGCGCGCCAGGGACTCCGGCGGCACGGCGGAGAAGAGATCGGCCTGAGCCGTGGCCAGGGCCTGACTCAAAGGCTCCCAGTCCTCTGTGAAATATCCCAGGGCCACGCCCTCCAGCTCGCCCTGAAGGGTGACGCCGTCCACGGCGGCAAAGCCGCGCAGCATCCCGCGGCACTGAAGCTCCAGGATGTGCTGGCCGTCTGCCACGCCCTGAAACTGGAGACGAACGCCGGGATCCTCGCCGTAGCTCTCCGCCAGCATGGCGGCCCAGGCGCCGTGGGCCGGATCTTGGGTGTGATGGATCATCGGAATCCCTCCTGTATGGTTACTCGGTGAAGTGCTCGTGGTTGAAGATGTGGTCCTGGCAGAAGCAGTGGTAGCCGGCGCAGCGGGAGCAGTACCGGAACTCCAGCTCGGGGTGGTCCGTGTCGGTGCGGCCGCAAACGTCGCACTTGTGGCGGTAGCCCCGCTCCGCCTCCTTTTTGCGCTGCTGGCGGACGGCGGACTTGAACTGGATGGTCTGGTGGCTGGTCTGGTGCCGGACCCGGCCCCGGCGGTATTCGATCTCGTCGGCTAGGGCCCCCCAGAAGAAGACGAAGAAGTTCAAAAGGGCGATGATGGGCGTCACCACGCCCAGGATGTCCCCATGGAGGAGATTGCCCAGGGCGCTGACGGCAAAGAGGACGCCGTCGGCGATGGCCAGCCATTTGACCTTGATGGGGATGATGAAGAACAGGACGAACCGGGTCTCCGGATACAGCGCCGCAAAGGCGAAGAACAGCGACAGGTTCACATAGTCCGCGCCCATCATCACGGCGTTTCCGGTGATCAGGCCCATGAGCACGCCGGTGAGGATGGTCAAAACCGCGCCGGAGAGGTAGTAGAGGCTGAATTTCGCCGTGCCCCACTCCCGCTCCAGGGTGGAGCCGATCATATAATAGAGGTAGAGGAACAGCACCAGCCAAATGAGATCCCGGGAGGAGAAGTAGCCGGGCATAAACAAAAACGTCACCAGCCGCCACAGCTCGCCGGCCTTGATGGACGCCCAGTCAAAGGCCAGGAAGCTGACCGGCCCGATCCCGGCAAAGACGGTGAGCAGATAGATCAGGGCGTTGGCCCCCACAATGTAAAGCATCAGGTTCGGAATGCCGAAGCGGGGATGGTTGTAGGCAAAGCGATCCACCGCGGCGCTCAGTTTTCTCAAGATGATCCCTCCAAGTGATTGTTGACAACACATCATTATACCCGGTGGAAGAGGGAAAATCACGTACAATTTGTAAACAATGGAAGAGACGGCGGGATTTTACGACAAATTGCGGGAAGTGTCTCTTGACAAAGCCGGAAAATCTGCTAAGATAGCAGTTGAAAAATCAAATACCCTTATCAAGAGTGGTGGAGGGAACGGCCCAGTGAAGCCACGGCAACCTGCTTATGACAAGGTGCCAAATCCGACGGTGAGCGACAGATGAGGAAGCGAGAGCAAGAGTCCCTGCGCGTTTCGTCGTCGAAACGCGCGGTTTTTTTCACCTGTGATAGGGGCGGAAAGGAAGAAGACATATGGCAAGACGTTACCTGTTTACCTCTGAGTCCGTGACGGAGGGACATCCCGACAAGATCTGCGACCAGATCTCCGACGCGGTGCTGGACGCGATCCTGGCCCAGGATCCCCAGGGCCGGGTGGCCTGCGAGACCGCCGTCTCCACGGGCCTGGTCCACATCATGGGTGAGATCACCACCAGCTGCTATGTGGACATCGCCAAGCTGGCCCGGGAGGTCATCCGGGATATCGGCTACGACCGGGCCAAGTACGGCTTTGACTGCGACACCTGCGGCATCATCACCAACATCGACGAGCAGTCCGGGGACATCGCCATGGGCGTGGACAAATCCCTGGAGAGCAAGGAGAGCGAGGACGCCGAGCTCCAGAACGGCGCCGGCGACCAGGGCATGATGTTCGGCTACGCCTGCGACGAGACGCCGGAGCTGATGCCCCTGCCCATCTCCCTGGCCCACCGGATGGCCAAGCGGCTGACAGAGGTGCGCAAGGTGGGGCTGGTGAACTACCTGCGGCCCGACGGCAAGACCCAGGTCACCGTGGAGTATGAGGACGGCCGTCCCCTCCGGGTGGATACCGTGGTCCTCTCCACCCAGCACAGCCCCGAGGTCACCCTGGAGCAGATCCGGCGGGACATGGTGGATATGGTCATCCACACCACCATTCCGGCAGAGCTGCTGGACGAGAACACCAAGATCTATGTCAACCCCACCGGCCGCTTCGTCATCGGCGGCCCCCAGGGCGACACGGGCCTCACCGGCCGGAAGATCATCGTGGACACTTATGGCGGGTCCGCCCCCCACGGCGGCGGCGCCTTCTCCGGCAAGGACCCCACCAAGGTGGACCGCTCCGCCGCCTACGCCGCCCGCTGGGTGGCCAAGAACATCGTGGCCGCCGGCCTTGCCACCAAGTGCCAGGTCCAGCTGGCCTATGCCATCGGCGTGGCCCAGCCCGTCAGCGTGCTGGTGGAGACCTTTGGCACCGGCAAGGTGGATGACGCCAAGCTGGAGGAGGCCGTGAAGGCGGTCTTCGACCTGCGGCCCACCGCCATCATCCGGGATCTGGACCTGCGCAAGCCCATCTACCGCAAGCTGGCGGCCTACGGCCACATGGGCCGGGAGGACCTGGGCGTGTCCTGGGAGAAGACCGACCGGGTGGAGGCCCTGAAGGCCGCCCTGGCGAAATAACGAATATCGGCCAACGACCCAAGCGCCCGGACGGATTGTCCGGGCGCTTGAGACTGTCGAAAAAGTGGCTGCGGCCACTTTTTCGAAAAGACTGCACCCTGCCGCGCGCATAATTTATCCGCTTACAGCGGACAAATTCCACACTTGCAGGGTGAGAAGTATTTTCTGCCACATACATGCTGCGGCAGAAAATGATTTCACTTGATTCGCCGCCTGCGGACGGCGAACTCTGCGAGGCTTTTTCAACACGATGAAAGCGCCCGGACGGACTGTCCGGGCGCTTGTTTTCGAAAAAGTGGCGGTGAGCGGGCTTGCGGCGCATAGGACAGCCCGGAATGGCGCACACTGACCGTGGGGTGATTCCATGCCGAAAACAACTAACGGCTCCGGCATCCCCGGGGACCGGCCCTGCCTGCGGCTGGAGCCGGAGAAGCGGCTGTGCGCCATCTTCGACCCGGTGGGCATTGCCCGGTTCCCCGTGGCCTCTCCGGAGGACATGGGGTTCCGGGTGCTGGACGATTTCTGCGAGGAGCACATCCAATGAAGGGGGAGACCGCTGGGCGGTCTCTCTCTTTTCGCAAAAGTGGCCTCAGCCACTTTTGCGAAGAGGCCGCACCCTTCTGCGCGCATCATTGATCCGCTTGCAGCGGATCAATTCCACACTTGCAGGGTGAGAAGTGTTTTTGTCTACGTACACGCCGCAGTCAAAAACGGATTTTATCTCTTTCGCTGCCTACGGGCGGCGCTGCGCAGCCGTTGGCAGCTTTGCTGTCTTACGGATGCGGCGTGCCCCTTGCGGGTAAACGCTGCGAGGCTTTTTTGACGACTGCTGGTGTGGTCTCTCTTTTTCTTTAAAAAACGCGGCCGCGAGCGGGGGCGGCAGTTTCCCGCTGGAAAAGGCCTTTTCCCGGCGGGGGAATCGTGATACACTGGGGGCAGAAATCTTTGAAGGAGCTGACGCTATGAAACGCTGCCTGATCTTTGCCGCCGGGACCTTTTACGGCCTGCGGCAGGCCCCGGCCCCCGGGGACCTGGTCATCGCCGCCGACGCGGGCTATCGGGCCTGCCGGGAGGCGGGGATCGTGCCGGATCTGCTGCTGGGGGACTTTGACTCCATGGACCAGCCATCTGATTTTCCCAACATCCGCCGCTCTCCGGTGGAAAAGGACGACACCGACACCATGCTGGCCGTGAAGACCGCCCTGGAGGAGGGCTGCGGCGAGATCCATATTTACGGCGGCACCGGCGGCAAGCGGCTGGACCACACCCTGGCCAACCTCCAGACGCTGCTCTATCTCCGCCGCCGGGGGGCCAGGGGCTGGCTCCATGACGAGGACTTCCTCTGGACCGTCATCGAAAACGAGAGATTGACCATCCCCCGGACGGTGGAGTGGGGGCTGTTCTCCGCCTTCTGCCTGGGGGACCGGGCCGAGGGGATCGACGAGGTGGGGTTCCAGTACCCCCTGCGGGACGCGGTGCTGACGCCGGAGTTTCCCCTGGGGGTCAGCAACCACATCGTGGCGCCGGAGGCCACCATCACCGTCCGCCGGGGCGCCCTGGCGGTGGGCTGGGAGCTGCCGCCGTTATCCCAACGATAGAATAGCGATATCCACAAGAAATGATTGCGGCTATCTGCAAGATATTGTATAATAAGTCCTAATAAAGGTTGACCTTTTAGAGGCCGGTCCCGCCGGGGCCGGGAAGGGAGGAGCCATGGCCACATTCACTGTCAACGGCCGTCAGGTCTGCGCGGAGCGCAGCCAGAAGCTGATCCGCTTCCTGCGGGAGGACCTGGGGCTGACCAGCGTCAAGGATGGATGCAGCGAGGGCGCCTGCGGCACCTGCACGGTGCTCATCGACGGCAAGGCCACCCGGGCCTGCGTGCCCCAGACCGACCGGCTGGAGGGCAAGCACGTGCTCACGGTGGAGGGGCTGACGGACTGGGAACAGGCGGTCTACGCCAGGGCTTTCGGCATGGCGGGGGCGGTCCAGTGCGGGTTCTGCATCCCGGGCATGGTCCTGTGCGCCAAGGCCCTGCTGGACCAGAATCCCAGCCCCAGCCGGGAGGAGGCGGCCTATGCCATCCGCAACAACATCTGCCGCTGCACCGGCTATGTGAAGATCATCGACGCCATTTTGCTGGCGGCGTCCTATTTCCGGGCGGGGGAGCTGCCCCCGGAGCAGGCGGACTGGTCTCTTGGCCAGCGGGTGCCCCGGATCGACGCGGCGGAGAAGGTGACGGGAACGGGGCTGTACGCCGACGATATCCGGATGGAGGGGATGATCTACGGCTCTGCCGTCCGCTCCCGCTACCCCAGGGCCCGGGTGCTGGCCATCCGCACGGAAAAGGCCCGGGCCCTGCCGGGGGTGGTCTGCGTCCTCACCGCCGCCGACATTCCGGGCAAGAATAAGGTGGGCCACCTGAAAAAGGACTGGGACACCCTGATCGCCGTGGGGGACATCACCCATTACTTAGGAGACGCCATCTGCCTGGTGGCCGCCGAGACGCCGGAGATCCTGGCCAAGGCCAAGGAGCTGGTGGAGGTGGACTATGAGGAGCTGCCCATGGTCCGCAGCCCCCGGGAGGCCATGCTGCCCGACGCCCCCCTGGTCCACCGGGACGGCAACCTTCTGGCCCACAAGCACATCCAGCGGGGCAACCCGGCGGAGGCCATCGCCAAGTCCCGCCACGTCCTGACCCAGCGATTCTCCACCCCCTGGACGGAGCACGCCTTTTTAGAGCCCGAGTGCGCCGTGGCCTATCCCGACGGGGAGGGGGTCATGATCCTCTCCAGCGACCAGGGGACCTACGACACCCGCCAGGAGACCATGGGGATGCTGGGCCTGCCGGCGGAACTGGTGAAGGTGCGCAACTGCCTGGTGGGCGGGGGCTTTGGCGGCAAGGAGGACGTGACCGTTCAGCACCATGCCGCCCTGATCGCCTATCTCACCAAGCGGCCGGTGAAGGTGAAGCTCACCCGGGCCGAGAGCATCCTGATCCACCCCAAGCGCCACCCCATGGAGATGGAATTTTCCATCGGGTGCGATGAAAACGGCATCATCCAGGGCGTGGCGGCAGAGGTCATCGCCGACACCGGGGCCTACGCCTCTCTGGGCGCTCCGGTGCTGGAGCGGGCCTGCACCCACGCGGCGGGACCCTACAACTATCAGAATTTTGAGATCGACGGCTGGGCCTATTACACCAACAATCCCCCTGCCGGGGCCTTCCGGGGCTTTGGCGTGACCCAGACGTGCTTTTGCATCGAGACGCTGCTCAACCAGATGGCGGACCTGGTGGGCATCTCCCCCTGGGAGATCCGCTGGCGCAACGCCATCCGCCCCGGCCAGGAGCTGCCCAACGGCCAGATCGTGGACGCCTCCACCGGCCTTGCCGAGACGCTGGAGGCGGTGAAGCCCTATGTGGACGCCAACCGCTATGTGGGCCTGGCCTGCGCCATGAAGAACGCCGGCGTGGGCGTGGGCCTGCCGGACACGGGCCGGGTCCGGCTGGCGGTCCGGGGGGGAAAGGTCCACATCCGGGCAGGCGCGTCCTGCATCGGCCAGGGCCTTGGCACCGTGCTGGTCCAGATGATCTGCCAGGAGACGGGCCTGGGACCGGGGGAGCTGGTCTACGAGGCCGCCAACACCTACGCGGCGCCGGACTCCGGCACTACCTCCGGGTCCCGGCAGACCCTGTTTACCGGCGAGGCCTGCCGCCGGGCCTGTCAGGATCTGAAAAACGCACTCAAGGAAAAGCCCTTGTCAGAGCTTGAGGGAGAAGAATTTTACGGGGAGTACCTGGGAAAAACGGACCCCCTGGGGGCCGACGTGCCAAACCCCGTCAGCCACATCGCCTACGGCTATGCCACCCAGGTGTGCATCCTGGACGAGGACGGCCGCATCCAGGAGATCGTGGCGGCTCACGACGTGGGCAAGGCCGTCAACCCCCTCTCGGTGGAGGGGCAGATCGAGGGGGGCGTGGTGATGAGCCTGGGCTTTGCCCTGACGGAGCACTACCCCCTGACGGACTGCCGCCCCACCGCCCGCTTCGGGACGCTGGGGCTGTTCCGGGCCAATCAGATCCCCAAGATCACCCCCATCATTGTGGAAAAGCCCGGGCTGAACGTGGCCCGGGGGGCCATCGGTATCGGAGAGATCACCGCCATTCCCACCGCCCCTGCCGTGGCCGACGCCTATTACCGCTACGACGGCAGGCTTCGCACCAGCCTGCCGCTGGAGCACACGCCCTATACCAGGGATTGAGATGGCAGAGCTGCGGATCGGCTGTGTGGTGATGGCCGCCGGTCAGGGCCGGCGCTTCGGGGGCGGGAAGCTGACCGCCGACCTGGAGGGCCGGAGCCTGATCCGGCGGACGTTGGAGGCCGTGCCCCGGGAGCTGTTCTCCGCCGCGGCGGTGGTGGCCGGCAGGGGAGCGGTACTGGAGCTGGCATCGTCCCTGGGCTTTCTCCCGGTGGAGAACGAGCGGCCGGAGCTGGGGCTGAGCCGGACCGTCCGACTGGGGCTGGAGGCCCTGGGGGATTGTCAGGGGGCGCTGTTCTGGCCGGGGGACCAGCCCCTGGTCCGGCGGGAGACGGTGCTTGCGCTGACGCAGCGATGGCGCCGGGACCCGGAGACCATCGCGGCTCTGGGCTGCCGGGGCGTTCGGGGCAGTCCCTGCATCTTTCCCGCCCGCCTCTTTCCGGAGCTGCTGGCCTTGACGGGAGACCGGGGCGGCAGCGCGGTGATCCGCCGCCACCGGGAGCTGCTGGTGCTGGTGGAGGCGGAGGAAGAGGAGCTGTGGGACGTGGATACGAGAGAGGATCTGGCGGCCCTTGGAGAGTGGGTCCGCCGGAGCGATCAGGAGCGTCTCCCTCTTGGAGGCGCGGAAAAAGGAGGTCTGCGATGAGCAAGAGCGTGGGAAAGAGCCTGATCCGGGTGGACGCCTATGACAAGGCCGCCGGACGGGCCCAGTATACCGACGACCTGTGCGGCGGGGAGGCCCTGGTGGCCCAGATCTGCCACGCCGCCGTGGCCCACGGCTACGTCCGGTCCATTGATACCACTGCTGCGCTGGCGGTGCCCGGGGTGGTGAAGGTCCTCACCTGCTTCGACGTGCCCGACATTCCCTTTCCCACGGCGGGTCACCCCTGGTCCACGGACCCGGAGCACCAGGATGTGTCGGACCGGCTACTGCTGAACCGCCATGTGCGCTACTGGGGCGACGAGGTGGCGGTGGTCCTGGCGGAGAACGAGGTGGCCGCGGCCCAGGCCGTCCGGGCGCTGCGGGTGGAGTATGAGGAGCTGCCCTTTGTGCTGGACGCCCAGGAGGCCATGGCCCCGGACGCTCCCCAGCTCCACGAGGCCTTCCCCGGAAACATCCTCAAGCACACCGGCATCCGCCGGGGAGACTATGAGGCGGCCATCCGGGAGCCGGGGCTTATTAAAGTGGAGGGGTGGTACGACACCCCCACCGTCCAGCACTGTCATCTGGAAAATCCCGTCTGCTTTGCCCGGATGGAGGCGGGGCGGGTGGTGGTGGTCACCTCCACCCAGATCCCCCACATCGTCCGCCGGGTGGTGGGGCAGGCCCTGGGCATCCCCTGGGGCAAGGTCCGGGTGGTGAAGCCCTACATCGGCGGCGGCTTTGGCAACAAGCAGGATGCGCTGTACGAGCCCCTGTGCGCCTGGTGCTGCACCCAGGTGGGGGGACGGCTGGTGAAGCTGGAGTGCAGCCGGGAGGAGACCTTTACCTCCACCCGGGTCCGCCACGCCATCCGCACCCACATCATCTCCTGGGTCCGGCCGGACGGGTCCCTGGCGGCCCGGAAATTCGAGGCCTTTTCCAACCAGGGGGCCTATGCCTCCCATGGCCACGGCGTGGTGGCCAAGGGCATGGGGGCCTTTCCCCAGCTCTATCCCTGCGAGCATCTGGAGTGCGACGCCTGGTCGGTCTTCACCAACCGGCCCGCCGCCGGCGCCATGCGGGGCTACGGCATCCCCCAGGCCATGTTCGCCGGGGAGAGCCACATCGACGACATCTGCGCGGCCATCCATATGGAGCCCTTGGAGTACCGGCGGAAATACCTGATGCCGGTGGGGTATGTGGACGGCTTTTCCAAAAACGAGAACTACTTTGACTCCTTCCGCCAGTGCATGGAACAGGGCATGGCCGCCATCGGCTATGCGGAGAAGCGGCAGGCCTGGCGGGACCAGACCGGTCCCATCCGCCGGGGCGTGGGGCTGGCGGCTTTTTGGTACAACACCGCCGTGTGGCCCATCTCCCTGGAGTCCTCCTCCTGCCGGCTGGTGGTCAATCAGGATGGGTCCCTCCAGTTCCAGACGGGGGAGACGGAGATCGGCCAGGGCTGCGACACCGTGTACTGCCAGATGGTGGCGGACGCGGTGGGCGTGCCGGTGGAGCAGGTCCACGCCGTGTCCACCCAGGATACCGACGTATCTCCCTTTGGCACCGGGGCCTACGCCTCCCGGCAGACCTATGTGGGGGGCTTCGCCATCGTCCAGACGGCCAAGGCCCTCCGGGAGCGGATCTTGGAGATCGCCCACGACCAGACCCGGATGCCGGTGAGCAATCTGGACCTGGTGGACGGCCAGATCGTCCGCCGGTCCGACGGGCGGGTGCTCAAATCCCTGGGGGATCTGGCCATGGAGAGCCTGTACTCCCTGGAAAAGAGCCAGCACATCACCGCGGAGACCACGGCCCAGATCAAGTCCAACGCCTATTCCTTTGGCTGCTCCTTTGCCGAGGTGGAGGTGGATATCCCCATGTGCCGGGTGAAGCTCGTGAATCTGGTCAACGTCCACGACTGCGGCCGGCTCATCAACCCCGCCCTGGCGGAAGCCCAGGTCCACGGGGGCATGTCCATGGCCATCGGCTACGGCCTGAGCGAGGAGCTGAAATTTGACGAGAAGACCGGCCGGCCCCTGAACGGGAACCTGCTGGACTATAAGCTTTCCACCTTCCTGGACCACCCCACCCTCCAGGCGGCCTTTGTGGAAAACCCGGAGCCCACCTCCCCCTTTGGCACCAAGGCTCTGGGAGAGCCGCCGGCCTGCTCCGGCGCGCCGGCCATCCGCAACGCCATCGCTCACGCCACCGGCGTGTACATCCGCCAGTGCCCCATCACGCCTCACGTCCTCTATCGGGCGTTCCGGCAGGCGGGGCTGATCACCGACTGAGGAGGCAGCGCCATGTATGACATCAAAGCCCTGTACCAGGCGGACACGGTAGCCCAGGCGGTGGAGCTACGGCTGCGCCATCCGGCGGCCAAGGTGATCGCCGGCGGGTCCGACGTGCTGATCCAGATGCGGGAGGGCCGGCTGGCCGGCGTGGAGCTGATCTCCATCCACGGCCTGGAGGCCCTCCGGGGGGTGGAGCTGGAGCCTGACGGCACGCTGCGGATCGGCTCTCTGACCACCTTCACCCGATTGGAGAACGATCCTCTGATCCAGCGCCACTTCCGGGTGCTGGGGGAGGCGGCGGGCCAGGTGGGCGGCCCCCAGATCCGAAATATCGGCACCATCGGCGGCAACACCTGCAACGGCGTCACCTCCGCCGACACGGCGGCCACGCTGCTGGCCCACAATGCCGTGGTGGAGCTGACGGGCCCCGACGGGGTCCGGCTGACGCCCATCCGGGAGTTCTATCTCCGGGCGGGAGCGGTGGATCTGCGGCCGGGAGAGATCCAGACGGCTCTGCTGATCCGCCAGGACGACTATGTGGAGACCTATGGACACTACATCAAATACGCCATGCGAAACGCCATGGATATCGCCACCCTGGGGACCTCGGTGAACGTCCGCCTCTCTGCTGACAAGCGGACGGTGGAGCGGGCCCGGATCGCCTTTGGCGTGGCGGGGCCGGTGCCCATGCGGGCGGAGACGGCGGAGCTGGCGGCGGCAGGGCAGCCCCTGTGCCCGGAGCTGGCGGAGACCTTTGCCCAGGCGGTGCGGGAGGATATCCAGCCCCGGGACTCCTGGCGGGCGGCCAGGGATTTCCGGATGCACATCGCCGTGGAGAGCGCCCGGCGGGCCTTTTTGGAGGCTGTGAGACTGGCGGGAGGTGCGCTGTGATGGAACATCGTCAGTACCAGACCATTCACTTTCGTCTCAACGGCCGGGACGTGGAGCGGACGGTGGACGTCCGTGCCAGCCTGACCGATCTGCTCCGCAACGACTTTCGGATGACCTCGGTGAAAAAGGGCTGCGAGGTGGGGGAGTGCGGCGCCTGCACCGTCCTGATCGACGGGGAGGCCTTCAACTCCTGCATTTATCTGGCGGTGTGGGCTGAGGGGAAAGAGATATTGACCCTGGAGGGCCTGCTGGGCCCCAACGGGGAGCTCAGCGATATCCAGCAGGCCTTTGCCGAGGAGGCGGCCATCCAGTGCGGCTTCTGCACGCCAGGGTTCCTCCTCAGCGCCTGGGAGCTGCTGGAGAGCGGACAGGAGTACAGCGATGAGGAGATCCGCCGGCGGCTCTCCGGCCACCTGTGCCGCTGCACCGGGTATGAGAACATCCTGCGGGCGGTGAAGAAGACCATGTACCGCCGCCTGGGCAAGCCCCTGCCGGAGGAGTAACCAAGACGCCCCACACAGTGGAACTGCCCCAGATTGCGCGGACAGCACAATCTGGGGCAGTTTATGGCTTTGGCAGGGGAAAGGGGCGCCGGCAGGAAGCAAAGGCAGCTTCCCGGGGCAGGCTGGACGTAGTGTCGTTAAGCGATACTACATTCAAATAAAAACATGTCACATTTTTCGCCAGAAGCAACCTCTTTCGAGAATGATGAATAAGTTTTTACATTCGTAAAACCAATTTCTTTCAGAGATTGTTCCATTTCCCCTAATTGATATAGATGCGTTTGAAAATCCATGTGTTCGCTTTGCAATAATTCGCCCGCATCATTGTAAAGTTCATAGATTCCAGGGGAAAACTGAGTCTGGCTTTGCTCATCATAATAATTTTTGCTTTTCAATATCAACTGAAAACCTTCGTTTGTCTTCACTGACGCAGATATTTTATAGTCAGGATCATTGAAACATTTATTCGTTATTGTATCAACCGCAAAAACAAATTTCCCGTGTGGTGTCAACATCCGCTTCATATTATCCAAAACTTTCCTGCACGACGCTGGATCTGTGAATAACGAAACCGAACCGGAAGAAATGAAGATATAATCATACTGCTCCTGAGAAGAATATTCTAAAATATCCGCTTGAATAACCTCTGCGTCAGGAGCTTTTTGCTTCAATTTGCTTAACATTTCGGCAGATAAATCCATTCCGGAAATATGAAAGCCACGTTTCATAAATGGAACAAGAAATCTTCCGCTGCCACATAGGGGTTCTAAAATGCGATCTCCTTTTTTTGCATAAGAAAGGTAAAACTCCAATTCATCTTGAGGTGCTGTTTTGTGTAAAATTTCATACATTTCTGTGCATAAATTTCCGTAATAATTTTGCGTTGTTTTGCTCATTTGATTACCTCAAATTCTTATTTGCCCCACGGCTTCGTCTCCTTGACCCCATTCTACCATCCGCTGCCCCACATGAAAAGAGCAATTTGACGGCGGCGGGAATTTGCGGTATAATCGATTTAACCAAGAGGGGAGGAATCTCTATGAAAACCATCATCACCATCGGCCGGCAGTTTGGCAGCGGCGGCAAGGAGATCGGCATCCGCGTGGCCAAGGAGCTGGGCATCCCGTTTTACGATAAGGAGCTGCTGCAGGAGGCGGCCAAAAAGAGCGGACTGTGCGAGAAGATCTTTGAGAGCTTTGACGAGCGGCCCAAGAGCCTGCTCTACTCCATCGCCATGGACTCCTACATGTTCTCCCTGCCGGGGGCCGGCGCGGGGGAGTCCCTGGAGCAGCAGGTGTATCTTGCCACCTTTGACACCATCCGCCACATCGCCGACCAGGGCCCCTGTGTGATCATCGGCCGCTGCGCGGACTATGCCCTGGCAGAGAACCCCAACCTGCTGAGCCTGTTCATCAATGCGCCGCTGGACGACCGAATTCGCCGGGTGGCCAAGCGCCAGCGGATCACCCCGGAGGAGGCTCGGAAGGTGATCCTCAAGACCGACAAGCGGCGGGCGTCCTACTATGAGTACTATTCCTCCCGGAAATGGGGCTCGGTGGACAGCTATCACTTCTGCCTGGACTCCAGCTATCTGGGCCTTGGGCGGACGGTGGAGCTGATCCAGACCATGGTGGCCCACAAGGAGCAC
Organism: uncultured Dysosmobacter sp.; assembly: GCA_963560095.1. GTDB lineage: Bacteria > Bacillota > Clostridia > Oscillospirales > Oscillospiraceae > Oscillibacter. The sequence goes on from CAUWNE010000034.1 coordinate 25,523, forward strand.
CCCATCCCCAGCCCCACCGAGAAGGACCCCACCCAGCTTGCCGACTGATATCGCCAAAAAGCGCCCCCGGAGCAGCACGCTCCGGGGGATTTATTTTCAAAAAAGTGCAGGCACTTTTTTGAGAAAGGGGATGCGCTGTGCTCGTCGCCGCAAAGTCCGCTCTGCTCCAGTTCCGCCTGACGGCGAAATCTCCGCCCACTCCCTTGCGTCTCCTCTCCCCACGCAAACCGCTTCGCTGGGTTTGTGTGGGGGCCCCATATGCCGCTGAGCGCGGTCGGTGCGACGCTCGCTCCGCGAGAAGTGTTTTTCCCGAGGCGCATGTCCCCGGGAAAAACGATGGAAGCTCTTTCGCGCCTGCGAGCGC
>CAUWNE010000035.1:0-24887 GCA_963560095.1 uncultured Dysosmobacter sp.
AAGCAAAAAACCTGCTCTGGCTTAATTGCCGGAGCAGGTTTTTCTACAGGCTGAGGACATCCGATTCGGATGTCCTGTTTTTTTGTAGAAGGCGAACTCGCTGTCTCCACCCATGCGCAGAGCGCATATAAAATAGGATACTGGGAGGGAAATGTAACAGTTTGATGACAACGCCGCAGAAGGGCTTGCTTTTCATCTCTGGATCGGATATCCTGAAAGACTCCCCTTGCGGGAAACTTTTTGAGGAGGCGTTTCCGATGATGAACAAGCCTTTCCGGGTCATTGATCCTGTTGCCACCGGTGCGAACATCGTTCGGCTGCGGAAGGAACGGGGCCTGACGGTTCGGGATCTCCAGGCCTATTTCGGTTTTGAGGAGCCCCAGGCTGTTTACAAGTGGCAGCGGGGCCAGAGTCTGCCGACGGTGGACAATCTGTATGCGCTCAGCGCCCTGCTGGAGGTATCCATGGATGAGATCCTGGTGGCCGCAGGGCCAAAATTGAATCTGATCCATGGTGAGCAGCAGGCAGAAACAGCCTGCTGCTCACCGCGTTTTTGGCGGAGGACGGATCAGCGATCGGAGATGCGGCGGGAAACGAGGATCGCTTAGGCCATTTTGCCCCGTTCACCAGACGGCTGCCGGCAGACGGCAGGGATGCGGATGGAACGGGGCGGACACTGCGCACAGGGCGCAGGCCCGGAAAATGTTCGCTGCCGCAAGAGCGGCGGCCTATGCATATAGGGAGAGGTGTTGGGGAAGCGGGGACGGTGGGGGAGATCGCATGACGAAGAACGGACCAGCGTGTGACGTTGGGCGATACGGGGGGTGCCAAAATCAGACAGCCTTCAAGACTGTTGGGGAAACCCCGGCTTCGATCATGTTTTTCAAATTGTGCAGCACTATGGTTCGTCTGCACCTGAACCGGCCGCTGCGCGCATCGCTTCCGCCGCATCTCCGATGGCTGATCGCTCCGCCGGGAGAGAGGGGTCAGCTGGCCGGCTGGGACGCGAGAAACTGCTCGAAGGCATCGGCAAAGGTGTCGTTGACGTCGAAGGGGGGCTCATAGTCCACCTGGGCGGTGATCAGTGCCGCGTCCAGGGCCCGGGAGGTCTCGTCAGCCTGTCTGCTCAGATCGGCGCACAGTCTGCGGAGCTGATTCCGGTCAAAATTGATGGTGACCACCCGCTTGATATCACAGCGGTAAGAGACCTGATTGCCCTCGTTATTAAAGCGGTAGCCGCTGCCGCCGTTGGCGATGAGGGTCTCAGAGGCCCGTAGGTTCGTCATGCGGCGGAACAGGCCGGCCAGATCCTGACGCATCCCATTGAGTCCAACCTCTCCGTCGAAGCCGGCGGGGAGCTCCAGGCTGGTTTTGGCCCGGCAGATTGCGGCGCTCAGCTTCTCCCGCTCCCGCAGAAGTTCCATCAGGAAGACTGCAATCTCGGTGATCTGGTCGCTGTATGGCGTGGTGGGCTGCTCCATAACGGTTTCATCCTCCGCGCCGGCCATGACTTTTTTGCGCAGATAGGTGGTCTTTACCTGGGTGATATTCTGCTCCTGGCTGAGAATGGCGCTGCCCTCGTCCATCATGGATTGCAGCTTGTTCTGGAATCGAAATGCCTCTTTCAGGTTCATGATATGGGCTCCTCTCTTGCATGTTGATTTCTGTTTTTGATGATAGCAGAAGATAGGGCGCTTGTCATGAAACTGCTGGTTTCATGGACCGATGAGATCTCGCTGCTAAGATATGAGAAAAAGACCGCTGTGCATCCATAAAGCGGGGATCTGGTGCCATGGCGGGAATCGAACAGCGGCAGATCCCTGTCGTCCTGGGGCGATGCTTGGGGGGAGGGCCTGGTTGCCGCAGGATTCCCGGCCTCCGCCCGTTGGATCAGCCGCATTTGGATGCTGTGGGGGCTATTGCGGCTTTTCAGCAGATGCTGCGGTGTCGTCTGACCCCGGTCCCTTGCCTGGGAGCGCGTTCAGCTCGATATGGAGGACTACGATTTCACTGTTGGTTCCGATCCGGACCGGGAGCTGGAAGTACCCGGCGCCGGCGGAAACGACGCTGTGGGTCTCACCGGTCTGGAAGTGGCCATAGAACCCCCGGGGCCCGTAGGCCAGTTTGGTCACCAGTGTTGCCGGGAAGAATTGCCCCTTATGGGTGTGGCCGCACAATACCAGCGCCGCATTCTGGGCGATCCCATCCTCAATGCCGAGCGGATTGTGGTCGATCACCAGAAGCGGCTTGCGGCAGGGCTGTTTTCCCACCAGGTCGCTGATGGGCTTGCGGTTGGGATTGCCCAGAATATCATCCCGTCCGGCGATCATAAAAGCATCTGTTTCCATACACGCATCCACCAGGAGGTGGATTCCTGCCGCCTCAAAAAATGCCCGGATCTCCCGGCAGGCGGAGCTGGGGTCGTGATTGCCCAGGACCGCATAGACCTGGCCCTTGGGCTCCAGGGCTTGCAGTTCTTTTCGGACAGACTCCTTGTCACAGCGGTCAAAGGCATCCTGGTCAAAGGTGTCCCCGGCCAGCACGACCATGTCGGGCTTTGCCCGGTTTGAGACAGCTACGATTTTGCGCAGCTGCTTCAAATCCACATAGCTCCCCACATGGAGATCACTCAGGAGCACCGCCGTCATCGTTCGCGGCAGCTCCCCTCCGGCCAGAGGGATCTGGTATTCCTTGACGCAGAGCTTCCGGGCGTGGACAAAGCCATATCCGGTGACGGCGGCCGCCAGAAGCAGGGGGATCAGGTAGAGCCGTCCATCCTGCAAGCGGAGAAGCACACGTGCTGCGTCAAAGAGGAGAAAGCAGATGGCCATGCTGGGAAACAGACAGAACAGGGCTCCGCACAGGTCGAATAATTTCCAGGATTTCTTGACTTCCTTGGAGCTGTTCACATATACCAGCATATAGCCGGAGAATACCGCCAATGCCGCGAAGATCCATACCCGGGGATTCCAGGCGGTAAAGGCCTCCACCAGAGTTCCCAGCCTGGACGACAGATAAACCGTCAGGCCGATCCCTAACATGCAGAAGAGAACGGCAAAGGACTTTCCTCTGATAAATTTTCCAAACCATTGACGCATGATCGATCTTCCTGTCTGAGTCAGATTTTTGCAGCCGGGGGACTGGACTCCATACCGGCAATAGATCCATGATGCAATTTATCTCCTGCACAATCAATGCACATTTTGTAAACTTCGTCCCGAGGGCCAGACGGACCGCCGGAGCATACCGCCTGCTTGCCCGCGGCATCAACGGGCGCACGGAGCGGGGATGCCTGCAAGGGGCGGTGTATGCCAGGATGGCCGCCGTCCTAAAAACAATGGTCTCCATGCTGGATTTCCGGAAACCGCTATGGTATACTGAAAAAAACCGGAACTGCGGCTGTGCGGTCTCCGGCGGGATCTCCTGGAAAGGGTGAGTATTTGTGAAAGAAAATCTGGCAGGCGTCAACAAGATGGAGACCATGCCGATCCCACGGCTGATTGCCACCATGTCGGTGCCGCCCCTGATCTCCATGTTCATGCAGTACTCCTACAACATGGTGGACTGCATGTTTGTGGCCCACATCAATGAGCAGGCCCTCTCCGGCGTGTCGCTGGTGTTCCCGGTGGTGACGCTGATGCTGGCCACTGCCATCTGGATGGGCGTGGGCGTGAACGTGCTGGTGGCCCAGAATCTGGGCCGCAAGGACCAGGAGACTGCCAACCATGTGGTCTCCTCCGGGCTGCTGCTCTCGGCCACGGTGGGACTGCTGGTCTCGCTGCTGGTGATGGCCATCATCCGGCCCTTTGTGGGGGCCTTTACAGATGATCCTGTGATCTACAATTACGCCATAGAATATATGGATGTGTGCCTTTGGATGGAGATCCCCTGCTGCGTCCACCTGTGCATCCAGAAGATCCTTCAGGGCACCGGCAACATGATCGCCCCCATGTGGTTCCAGATCGCCGGCGTGGTCTTCAACTTTGTATTTGACCCCATTTTGATCTTTGGCTACTTTGGCTTCCCGGCCATGGGCATCCGGGGGGCGGCTGTGTCCACCGTGGGCGGCTACACCCTGTCCATGCTGCTGGCCTTCTACGTGCTGATCTTCCGCAAGCAGCGGGTGAAGATCCAGACCCGGGGCTACCGGTTCCGGATCGGCACCATCTGGAACATCTTCGAGGTGGGCTTCCCCTCCTTTGTGATGAACGCCCTGGGGGCTTTCATGACCTTCTTCGTCAATCTCTTCCTGGTGGCCTATTCCATGACGGCTGTGGCCTTCTTCGGCGCTTATTTCAAGATCCAGCAGGTGGTCATCATGACCTTGAACGGCCTGATCCAGGGCTGCGTCCCCATCATGAGCTACTGCTTCGGCGCCAAGCTGGACAGGCGGCTGCTGGAGTCCTTCCGGTGGGGTACGCTGGCCAGCGTCCTGCTCACCGGCGTGTCGGTGGTGGTACTGTGGACCTTCCCGGCGGGCATCCTGCGGTTCTTTGAGGCCTCGGAGGATATGCTCTCCTTCGGCGTTCCCGCCCTGCGGATCATGAGTGTGAGCTACATCTTTGCGGGCATTTCCAGCATGATCGCCTCGCTCCTTCAGGCCACCCGCCGGATCGGCCTGAGTTTGTTCATCAATCTGCTTCGCCAGCTGTTGATGCTTTTGCCGCTGATGTGGCTGTTTTCCCGGATCTGGGCCATGGACGGCATCTGGTGGTCCTTTGTGGCCGCGGAGATCCTGACGGTCCTGATCGGCTATGTGGTTTACCGCAAGGCCTCCCTGCCCCTCCTCCAGAGCCGGGCGGCAGGCTGATCCAGCATATCAAAACGCGTCCCCCATATGACCATCGTCATATGGGGGACGCGTTTCGTTGTTTGCTGAAAGCTCCGGCAGGGGGGCGTCTCAATCCTGGATCAGGTGATAGCCCCGGCTGGCCAGCTCTGTCTCGATTTGACGGATGTGATCCTGGTTCCGGGTCTCCAGGACCATATTGACGATGCAGGCCCCCACGTCGGAGTGGCGGTCCTCCCGGGCATGGTTGATGCTGACGATGTTGGCCCCGGTATCGGCGATCACTTGGAGCAGGTGCATCAGATTGCCGGGCTTATCGGTGATCTTGGTGGAGATCTCTACGATCCGGCCGGACTTGGAGAGGCCCTTGGTGATCACCCGGGAGAGGGTGGTCACGTCCACGTTGCCGCCGGAGACGACACAGACGGTCTTTCGGTGGGTCGTATCCACCCGGCCGAACATCACCGCCGCCACCGGTGTGGCGCCGGCCCCCTCGGCCACGGTCTTTTGCCCCTCGATCAGCTGGAGCATGGCAGAGGCGATCTCGTCCTCATTCACCGTCACGATCTCGTCCACATACCGGCTGCACAGCTCAAAGGTCAACGCCCCCGGCTTTTTCACCGCGATGCCGTCGGCGATGGTGGCCACGCTGCTCAGCTCCACACAGCGCCCCTGGCGCTGGGAGGTGTACATGGAAGCCGCCCCCGCCGCCTGGACGCCTACCACCCGACAGGAGGGCTTGAGGGTCTTGACCGTCATGCCGATGCCGCTGATCAGTCCGCCGCCGCCGATGGGGACCACCACCTGCTCCACCTCCGGCAGCTGCTCCAGGATCTCCAGGCCGATGGTGCCCTGTCCGGCGATCACATAGGGGTCGTCAAAGGGGTGGGCAAAGGTATAGCCATGCTCCCGGGTCAGGCGCTCCGCCTCCCGGGCCGCGTCGTCGTATACGCCGGGGACCAGCACCACCTCTGCGCCGTAGCCCTTGGTGGCCTCCACCTTGCTCATGGGGGCGCCTGCGGGCATGCAGATCACGGAGCGGATGCCCAGCTTGGTGGCGGAGATGGCGATGCCCTGGGCATGGTTGCCGGCGGAGCAGGCAATGACGCCGTGGGCCGCCTCCTCCGGCGTGAGAGAGCGGATCTTGTTATAGGCGCCCCGGAGCTTGAACGCGCCGGTGAGCTGGAGATTTTCCGCTTTGATGTACACGTTCTTTCCCAGCATGGGCGCCGGGTCCAGCGGCGTTCTCCTGGCCACGCCCCGCAGGGCCTCCTGCGCCTCCTGGATCATTTCCAAAGTCAACATGATGCCATCCCCTCTCTGTGCGCGCTCCTACAAATGTCTTTCATATAAGGACAAAGCATGCGATTTTTGTCCTTATATTTGCATCATACTCCAATCTGAGTCGGAAATCAAGGGGAATCCACTGCCGGGGAAACATTTTGGCGCGGCAGGAACGGTCCCGCTTCCGGGCCGGCTCAGACCTGCTTCCGCTTCCTGCGCGGCAGGCGGCAGCGGCGGCAGAAACAGCGGTAGAGCAGCCTGATTTCCTCCGCAGCCCCGTCCTGAGCGCACCAGTTAAAGGATCTGTTCGGCGGTTTCCATGGCGAAGTATTTCCGTGCCAGATTGCCACAGCGCTGCTTTCCAGGGGCAGTGGGGAAGCAGGCCCAGAACAGGGGCTGGTGTGCCTTGGGCAGAGGGATGCGGTGGCCGGGGTAGGCCGCCCAGGCAGCCAGTTCCGAAGAAGTCCTCCCGCACCATGAATCCGCCGATGATCCGGCGGCCGCTGGGTCAGCCAGGCACAGGGAAGTAGTTGGGCTCGGGCCCCGGGCCTCGTCCTTGCAGGGGCCGCTGAGACAGGTTCCGGCGGAGACGAAAAAAGGTGCGGACAGCCAGAGCTGTCCGCACCTAAAATGAAAGATGAGAGGGAAGGGATCACTTGCTGCGCTTGAGGAACTCGCACACCAGACGGTACACCCGCTCGGTGGAGCCCACGCTCAGCCGCTCCCGGGGGGAGTGGACGTCCCGCAGCTCCGGCCCCAGGGACACCGCGTCCAGGCCGGGGATCTTCTCAATGAACAAGCCGCACTCCAGGCCGCCGTGGGTGGCCTCGATCACAGCCTCCTTGCCGGTGAGGTCCTGATAGGCCCCCAGCAGCCGCTCCCGCATGGCGGACTGGCGGACATACTGCCAGCCGGGGTAGTTGCTCCGCTCGGAGACGGTGCCGCCGGCATACTCCACAATGGAGCGGACCCGCTGGAGCAGCATGGCCTTCTGAGAGGCGATGGAGGAACGGACGGAATAGGAGAAGTGCAGACCGTCGTTCTCCATAGACATGACGCCCAGGTTCAAAGAGGTCTGGACCACGCCGGGGAAATCCACGCTCATGGCCTGCACGCCCTGGGGCAGGGCCAGCAGAACATGGAGGATGTGACGGGTGACCTCAACATTCAGCGCGCCGGAGAGGGGGCGGCTCTCCCAGGTGAGGGTGAGGCCCTCATCGCAGCCGGCGTACTCATTTTTCAGCACCGCTCCAAACTCCTCCAGGAAGGCCTCCAGCGCGGGGGCCTCGCTCTGGGGCACCGCCACCAGCGCGTTATTCCGGGAGCAGATCACGTTGTCAAACCGGCCGCCCCGCAGATCTGCCAGCCGCAGGCCGGGGCAGTGCTCCATGGCGTTGTACAGCACCCGGCCCATCAGGTGGTTGGCAGAGGCCCGGCCCAGGTGGATATCGCCGCCGGAGTGGCCGCCCTTGAGCCCGGAGAGGGTCACCACATAGCCCACGTCACCATCCAGACGCTCCGCAGCGCCGGGAAGCACGCAGTCCAGCCGGGCGCCGCCGGCGCAGGAGACCGTGAACACGCCCTCCTCCTCAGAGTCCAGGTTCAGCAGCTCCCGGCCCTTCAGGTCCGAGCAGTCCAGGGCAAAGGCGCCGTCCATGCCCACCTCCTCATCGGTGGTGAAGACCGCCTCAATGGGGGGATGGGGCAGAGAGTTGTCCGCCAGGATCGCCAGGATCATGGCCACGGCGATGCAGTTGTCACCGCCCAGGGTGGTTTTCTCCGCCCAGACCCACTCGCCGTCGGTGGCCAGGTCCAGGCCCTCCTTGGTCATATCCTTGGAACAGTCCTCCGTCTTGGCGCAGACCATGTCCAGATGGCCCTGGAGGATCACCGGCGCGGCGTTTTCATAGCCGGGGGTGCCGTCCTTCCAGATCACCAGGTTGTTGGCGCCGTCCTGACGGTGGCGCAGGCCCAGCTCCCGGGCAAAGCCGGCGCACAGGTCGCTGATGATCTCGGTGTTGCCGCTGCCGTGGGGTACGGCACACAGCTTCTCAAAGTAGGAAAATACATCTTTTGGTGCAAGATTTGATAAAACAGCCATAGCTTCCTCCTACTGATCCAGCCCATGCCGAGGAGCATGGGCTGGAACGGTTGTGATTTAGATGTCGCCCAGAGCCATATCGCCGCCGAACTCGTCGGTGGGGAGCTCTTCATCCGCCGGGTCCTCCTCGGGAACCGCAGGAATGAACTCCGTGAGATAGGCCTCCTCCGGCAGCTGTGCCAGATAGCCGGGCAGGTTGATGATGACGCCGTCCATGTTATAGGGGACGGGGATGGTCATATCAACGGTTGTTTCCTCGCCGCCCTTGGTCTCGGTGATCTCAAAGGTGACGTCCAGCTTCTGGCCGATGCAGGTGGACATGCCGCGCTCCTTCTCATAGAGCTTGGCTACCTGCTCGCCGTCCACCAGGACCACGATCTTATAAGGGGCCTCATAGGTCTTTCCCTCATACTCCAGAGCGCTGGTGTCAAAGTACACCGTGTGGCCCCGGCCGATCACCATCATCACCGCGGCGATGGCCGCCAGGATCGCAATGGTCAGAATGCGGAAGAGAAGGGTCCGTTTCGATTTCATGCCTGCTCTCCCTCCTTCTGTGCTGCGGCCAGCTCCGCGCCGGCGCGGCTCTTGGCCTTGCGCTTCTTGGTCTCATACATGACCAGGGCGATGGTGATGACGCCGTAAGAGGCGAACACACGGAAATACTCGCCGATCATGGAGTCGCCCATGATGGTGGCGCCGGCGGAGGGCGCCATGATGAACATCAGGTGGAACAGCGTCACGCCGACAAACACGTTGCCGATGGACGCCTTCTCCACGGAGGCGCCGCCCACCAGCAGCGCGGCGATGCAGAACATGCCGATCTGAGAGTGGGAGCCGTAGGTGGAGATGTTGCCCATGTTCTGCAAGTAGATCACCATGCCGAAGCCGGCGACCACCGTGGACATGACGATGGCGATGATCCGGGTGCGGTTGACATTGATGCCGGCGGCCTTGGCCACCTCCATGTCCTGGCCCACGGCCCGCATGTCCTGGCCCAGCTTGGTCTTGCGGAACCAGATGATGAACAGGCACAGAAGGCCGATGATCAGGAAGGTCAGCACGGGGATCTTCACGCCGCCGATGTTGATGGCCAGCAGGTTATCCAGAGACTGGCGCATGTTCAAAAGGCTCACCGTGTTCCGGATGCCGTAGCCCCGGGGCAGCTTCAAGGTGGCGTGCTGGATGGGGATCACAGGACCCATCATATACAGCACCACCAGCTGGTAGACGCCGTTCATGAAGAAGGCGATGATATAGCTGGTGATCATCTCCTTGCCCTTGGCCTTGTTCAGCAGCGTGCCGCAGAAGATGCCCAGGATGATGGAGAAGGGGATGGAGAGGATCATGGCCAGCACGATGCCGGGGATGCCCCAGATCTGCCAGTCAGCCACGAAGATCAGTGCGATCTGGGCCGCCATAGCGCCCAGGGTCATGGCGAAGTTCAGTCCCATGCCCGCCATGATGGGGATCAGCAGGCAGAGGATCAGGAAGGTGTTCCGGCCTATGCGGGTGACCATCTCATTGATCAGATAGCTGGGGGAGAAGCCCGCCAGCGGGAAGCAGATCGCGCAGATGATGATGAACATGATGGGCACGGAGTTGTTGCGGATAAACTGGCCCACAGTGAGCTTCTGACGTTGTTTTTTCATGATCTGGAGCCCTCCGTCTTTCTGGTCAGTGCGTAGAGGATCATGCCGTTGGAGACAACGATCCGGATGACCTCGCTCATATCCATGTGGATCATGGAGTTCATCACCGTCGGCGTCATGGTCACGATGCCCTGGAACAGCAGCGTTCCGATGATCACGTTGGGGATGGATGCCTTGTTGATGGTAGCGCCGCCGATGAGGATGGCGGACACGGTGGGCAGCGTCAGGTTGTTCGGCGCCAGATAGAGCTGGATGAAGCCGAAGCCCTGCTGATAGACCAGGATGCCAATGGCGCCCAGCCAGGTGGACATGATGACGGACAGCAGCCGCATCTTATCCACGTTGATGCCGGAGGCCCGGGCAAAGGCGGGGTTGGAGCCCACAGCGGTCATGGCGGTGCCGGTCTTGGTGTGGAAGAACGCCCACACCAGGAAGGCCATCACCGCGAAGAACAGCAGGCTGCCGGTGGGGATCACCAGATCGCCGATCTTGATCTGTGCCCAGTTTGCTAGGACCTTGTCATAGAAGCCCTGGAGAGAGATGGTGGTACGCAGGCCCTTGCCGGACAGGCCCCACACCATGGTGGGACTGGTATAGGGCAGCAGCAGCCACATCATGCACATGAAGGACACGGCGGAGAAGCCCACATAGGTGGCGACCATCATCTCGCCGCCCTTGAGCTTGTTGAGTAGCAGGCCGTAGCCGCCGCCCAGCAGCACCGCGAAGGGCGTTGCGATCAAAATGGCCATGAAGAAGCTCAATCCGCCGTCAAAGCCGAACTGGATGGACAGTGTGCCGCCCAGCAGGCCTGCGATGATGCCCAGGGGGAGGCCCATGTTCAAGCCGCAGCCGGAGTGGATCATGGGGACCATGGCCAGCACCAGCACGGCGTTCCAGCTGAAGCGGTTGAGGGTGTTGGTGATCTGCATGGGCAGGCTCGCACCCACGATGGGCGCCATGATGAACAGCATCAGCAAAAAGCCCGCGATGATCAGTCTCGGAAGGCCGAAGCGGTCCAACAGCACCCGGAAATAACTCTTTTGTTCTAATGTCTTTCCCATAGGACCCTCCTTATTTCACCTGGCTGACCATCAGCATACCAAAGGCCTCGGAGGACTCGGTATCCGGCAGGATGCCGGCAATCTTGCCGCCGGAGACAATGGCGATCCGGTCACAGGTCTGGCGCAGCTCCTCCAGCTCGGAGGAGATCACCACCACGGTGACGCCGCTCTCCCGGTTGAACTTCCGCAGGGCATCCAGCACCAGGGCCTTGGCGCCCACGTCGATGCCCCGGGTAGGCTCGGAAACGAAGAGGAACTTGGGTTCCAGCGCAAAGGCCTTTGCCAGGCAGACCTTCTGCTGGTTTCCGCCGGAGAGCTCTCTGGCCTTCTGCTTGGAGCCGGTGCACTTGATCTTCAGCTCCTCGATATACTTCTCAGTGACCTGGTGGATGGCCTTTTCATCTCTCCACTTGATCACGCCCGCCAGCTTTTTCAGGAACTTGTCCTGGATCTGCATGGCGGAGAAGGCCACGTTCCACTCCAGGGACTCGTCCAGCAGCAATCCCACGCCGCGCCGGTCCTCGGACACGAAGGCCAGGGAGGAATCCAGACACTTTCTGGGGCTGTTGAGGGGAATGGGCTTGCCGTCAAACTCCACGGTGCCGCCGGCCTCATAGAGGCCCATGATCCCGTTGGGGATGCCCAGCTTGCCCTGGCCGGCCAGGCCGCCGATGCCCAGGATCTCGCCCTCTTTAATATCCAGACTCACGTCCCGCACCGTCTCGCCGGGCATATCCACCCAGAGGCGGCGAATGGACATGATGTTCCTTGCCTCGTCATGGCTGCGCACGTCTGCGGCGGTGGCCGATGCCTCTACGTTCCGGCCCACCATCCAGCGGGTGATCTCCGGCACGTCCAGCTCCTTGGCCGGCGCGTCCTTGACCACATAGCCGTCCCGCATGATCACGACCTTGTCGCACACGGACAGGATCTCGTGCAGTCTGTGGGTGATGAAGATGACAGAAATGCCCCGCTCCGCCATAGCGGTGATGGAGTCCAGCAGGGCCACGGCCTCCTTCTCCGTCAAAACAGCGGTGGGTTCGTCCAGGATCAGCAGCTTCAGCTGGTCCTTACTCAGCTCACGGGCGATCTCGGTGAACTGCTTGTGGCCCACCGGCATATCGTTGATGCCCATGTTGTGATCGATTTTAACGCCCATCTTGTCGATGGCTGCCTGGGCCCGCTGGTCCATTTCCTTGCGGTCCAGGGTGTTTAGCCGCTCTCCGAAAACCTCGGCGGCCAGATTTTTCTTGGTAGGCTCCCGGTTGAGGAGGATGTTCTCCGCAGCGGTGAAGCCCGGGATCAGAGAGAACTCCTGGTGCACCATGCCGATGCCCGCTTTCAGGGCGTCAAAGGGCGTGGAGAACTGCACCTTCTCTCCATTGATGAGAACGTCACCGTCGTACCCGCCGGTCTCCCGGATGACGTCCATGCCGAAGAGGATCTTCATCAGGGTGCTCTTGCCGGCGCCGTTCTCGCCCACAAGGCCCAGCACCTGGCCGGCCTCCAGGGAGAAGTTGATGTCGGTGAGCACCTGGTTGCCGAAGAAATCTTTTTTGATGTTCCGCATTTCCAACAGCGGAGCGCCGTTATTTGCCATAGCTCTTCCTTACCTTTCTCCTACTTAGAAACAGCCGGGGGAGGCAGCTCCCCCGGCTGTTTGGAATTACCTGTTGGAGAAATACTCTTCTATTAGGTGGTGGTGAAGTACTTCTCGGGAACCTCCACCTCGGTGGAGCCCATGTAGTGGCCGGGATCGCCCATGATGTAGGTATCCTGATACACCAGGAAGGTGTTGTCGGCCTTCACGCCGGTGGTGGCGTTGGTGTAGTTGGAGCCGTTCCAGGTAGCGCCGGGAGAGAAGACCTCATAGGCCTTGGCGATATCGTCGATATCGGCCAGCTCGCTCTCGCCGTTGAGCACGTTCATAGCGTGCTGGGCAAGACCGGCGGAAGTGGTGTAGCCATAGGAGTAGGCCCAGGTGCCGAATCTGTTGGCGCCGCCGGCCTCGACCACGGCCTGCTCGACCTTGGCCAGGATCTTCTCAAAGTCGCCGGCCTCCTCGGTCAGGTCCAGACCCAGAGCGCCGGGATAGCCCAGCAGGGGAGAGGGCAGGTCAGCCTCAATGAAGTAGCCGCCGTACTCGAACAGCTGCTTGAGCAGGGGCTCGGTGTGGGCGTCGTTGGTGCAGAAGTAAGCAGCGCTCTCGCCATACTTCTGGACCCACTCGGGAACCTTCTCCAGGATGTAGGCCTGGGCGCCGGCGATACCAACGTCAGAGGTGGGATCGGGAGCGGTCTCCAGGTGGAAGTTGATCCCGAACTCCTCGCAGGCGGCCTGCATGACGGCCACACGGCGGCTCATGGTCTCATAGGCCATGTGGCGGGGGAAGGAGATGTGGACGAAATCGGTGGCGCCCAGCTCCTTGGCGGTGCGGATGATCAGGTAGCCACGGGCCACGAAGTCGTTGTTGCAGACCAAGTCGGCAGCAGAGCCGATCTCGGGCAGGTCCTCGTGCGCCTCGCCGGCGATGCAGAGGATGTCGGGACGACGCTCCTTGATCTGGCGGAAGGCCTCGGTGGTGCCGGGCACGCCCTGGTTGACGATGATGGCCTTCATGTCGGGGTCATCGGACATGTTCACGATGGTCTGGATGGTGGTCTCCAGCTCCTCGGTGAAGTTGTCGGGGTAGATGGCCAGCTTGACCATATCCTCGCCGTACATGGCCTGGAAGGCCTCGGCGCCCCGGCGGTCATCCTCGGACTGAGAGACGGAACCGGTGATGATGCCAATGTGGTAATCGGCGGCGGTCTCGCCGTCTTCGCCCTCGGTCTGAGCATCCTCGTCAGCCGGAGCGTCGCTGTTGCTGTTGCCGCAGGCCGCCAGGGAGAACACCATCATGAGGGCCAGCAGCAGGCTGAGTAACTTCTTCATTGCAAACCTCCTAAAAAATTTGGTTTCGGCCCACAGAACTCCGCCGCCCACAGGGGCTTTGGATGCTATGCAGACCTTGACACATTCTTTAATTTTAGCAAAAAACCAGGCGTTGTCAACTCTTTTTTCGCATTCTTATTCGTTTCCCATGGAAGAACACCTGTCTGCTGAGGCTCTCAAAGGCTAGTCTTCCCCGGATCTGTGCAGAAAAAACGTCCTCACCGCAGAGGGAAGATCCCTCCTATTAAATATAGTATCGGGGCGCATGGAGGAATACTGAAAAGAAATTCTATGTGCGGGGAGGCGCCCTGCTCCGGCGAAGCGGGTCTGCTGGCCGGGTTCTGCCTGAACAGGGGATACCGGCGCATGAGGCGGCGCCGGCTGGATGCCTATGGTCTTTCTACATAAAAATACAGGGAGATTCTGGTGGAAACGCTGGAAATACAACCGCCTCTTGACATCGTTCCGGGAGAATCCTATAATCAGCTTAGCTTTATCAGACATAGGACAAATGACAAATAAATCACAATCATTGGAGGGGAATTTTGTATGAAGCGTGGCAAAAAACTTGTGGCCGCACTGTTGGGGACCGCACTGCTTGCCGCCAGTCTCTCTGGCTGCGGCAGCACGGGGACCTCTGACAGAGGCGAGGGCGAATATCAGAAAATCAATCTCTCTATGGCAGTCAACGGAACGGATACGCAGATCGACTCCCTGGTTGCCCGCCACTTCGCCGATCTGGTGGCGGAGCGGTCTGATGGGAACATCGTGATCGACGTCTTCCCCAACGATACGCTTGCCGGCGGCAACAGCACCAAGGGCGTGGAGTACATTGCCGTGGGCGGCTCTGATCTGGGGGCCTATGCCACCTGCGTGCTGGCCAACCTGGAGCCCAAGATGTCGGTGGCGACGCTGCCCTGGTCCTTCACCTCCTATCAGGAGGCCCGGGAGGTCATCGACACCACCGGCGGCGAGTATTATGCCGAGCTTCTGGCGGAGAAGGGGATCACCTATCTGGGCTCCTTCCACAACGGCTTCCGCCAGCTGACCAACAGCAAGCATCCCGTGACCAAGCCGGAGGATCTGAAAAATCTGAAGATCCGGGTCCCTGGCTCCGCGGTGTACATGAATGTGTTCAAGGCCCTGGGGGCCAGCCCCACCGCCATGAGCTGGAGCGAGGTGTTTACCGCCATCCAGCAGGGGACCATCGACGGCCAGGAGAACGGCTGCTCTGTGACCAAGTCCGCCAAGATGGACGAGATCCAGGATTATATGACCATCTGGAATTACAGCTATGAGAGCGACCTGTTCGTGGCCAACACGAAGATCTGGGAGAGCCTGGAGGAGAACACCCGCCAGCTGCTGCAAGAGTGCGCCACCGAGGCCTGCGAGTGGGGCCGGGACCGTCTGGAGGCCGAGGAGGATCAGCTGATCCAGGGCTTCCAGGATGCCGGTGTTCAGGTGGATATTTTGACCGAGGAACAGCTTGCGGCCTTTAAGGAGGCCGTGGCCGACGTGTCCGCCGAGCTGAAGGCGGAGTACGGCGAGGAGGCCTGCGCGGCCTTCGGAATCGAATGAGGAGGTAGGACATGTTAGCGAAAATTGAAAAAGCAGTTGCCTGCATCTGCGTCTCCGTGATGGCGGTGCTGGTGTTTGCCAACGTGATCGCCCGGTATGTGTTCAATCACTCCCTGGCCGTCTCTGATGAGATGTCCACCTATCTCTTTGTCCTGATGAGCTTTATGGGCACGGCCATCGCCGCCCGGCGGAAGGCCCACCTGGGCCTGTCCATCGTCACGGACCATGTCAGCCCCAAGGCCCGGCTGGTCATCAGCATGCTGATGTATGGGATCTCCGCGCTGTTCTGCCTGCTGATCGTGATTTTCGGCGTGCAGATGGTCATCAGCCAGTATCAGATGGGCCAGGAGACTGCCACCATGCAGTGGCCCGAGTGGATCTACGGCTCCTTTGTCCCGGTGGGCGCGGCGTTTTCCGCCCTGGCATTTTTGGCCGGCATGAAGGATATGTACAAGGAATATCGCGCGAAGGAGGGGAAGTAAATGGTCGGTATCGTATTATTGGGAATTTTTGTGCTGCTGCTGGTCTTCGGCGCTCCCATCGCCGTGTGCCTTGGCATGTCCAGCGTGGGCGCCATTTTGGTTCAGGGAGCTGGAAAGCCCCTGGAGGCAATCATGAGCGTGCTTCCTCGGCTGTGCTCCTCTGCCAGCAGCAAGTTCGTTCTGCTGGCCATCCCGTTCTTCATTCTCTCCGGCAACGTGATGGAGAAGGCCGGCATCTCCGGCCGGCTCATCAATCTGGCTGAGAAGTGCCTGGGCCATATCCGGGGCGGCATGGCCATGGTCTGCGTGGCGGTGTCCTGCTTCTTCGCGGCCATCTCCGGCTCCGGTCCGGCCACGGTGGCGGCCCTGGGCCTGATCATGATCCCCGCCCTGGTGAAGGCTGGCTACCCGGCGGCGTTTTCCTGCGCGCTGATGGCCGCCGGCGGCGCCATCGGCGTGGTGATCCCGCCGTCCATCACCTTTGTGGTCTATGGCTCCATTGCGGACGCATCCATCACCGACCTCTTCATCTCCGGTCTGATCCCCGGCCTTTTGATGGGCGTGGGCTTGATCGTGGCGGCGCTGGTGCTGGGCCGGAAGATGGATCTGAAGGTGCGGCCCAAGGCCTCTGCCCAGGAGCGGCTGAAGGCATTCAAGGATGCGTTTTGGGGCTTGCTGATGCCGGTCATCATTCTCGGCGGCATCTACGGCAGCATCTTCACCCCCACCGAGGCGGCGGCTGTTTCTGTGTTCTATGGCTTGATCGTGGGCGTCTTTGTCTATCGGGAGATCAACCTGAAAAAAATGGTGGACATCCTGATCGATTCTTGCAGCACTACGGCGACCGTCATGTTCATCACTATGGGCGCGACGCTGTTTGGCTATGTGCTGACCCGGGCCAGACTGGATCTGGCCATTGAGGAGTTCATGCTCAGCGTGACCGGCGGCAACTGGATCATCTTCTTCCTCATTGTCAACGTTGTGCTGCTCATTGCGGGCTGCTTCCTGGACTCCACCTCGGCCCTCTATATCTTCACACCGCTGTTTGCTCCCGTGGCAATGCAGCTGGGTATCAGCCCCATCCATCTGGGCGTGGTCATGATCGTCAATCTGGCGATTGGTCTCTTTACGCCCCCTGTTGGCGTGAACCTGTACGTGGCCTGCGGCATCGGCGATATCAAGATCGAGGAGATCACCAAGGGAATCGTTCCCTGTTTGATTGCCGAACTGGCGGTTTTGCTGCTGGTTACGTATGTTCCTGGGATCTCCACCATGTTTGTGGGATGATCCATCCAATCAAGCTCCGGACAGGGAATCCCCTGTCCGGAGCTTTTTGCGGTCAATATCACTAAAAATCTGAACGGTTTTTTGCTAAAAGGGAAAATCTGAAAAAGTCTCTTGACTTTGTATGACAAAGAGCTATACTGTAATTGTCATTTGTCCGACATAAAACAAAGCGAGCGCTGATTCTAAACTGAACTATGAGGTGATTTTTGTGAAAGACATTTCCATCCAGGAACTGAAAAACACCGCCGTACAGATGCGCATGAAGGTCATTGATATGATCTACAAGGCCCAGTCCGGTCATCCGGGCGGCTCCCTTTCCGCGGCGGACTTCGTCACGGCCTGCTACTTCAAGTACATGAATTTGGACCCCAAGAACCCCCGCTGGGAGGACCGGGACCGGATGGTGCTCTCCAAGGGCCATGTGTGCCCCATCCAGTATGCGTGCCTGGCCTCTGTGGGCTTCTTCCCGGAGTCTGAGCTGGACACCCTGCGCAAGGAGGGCTCCATGCTCCAGGGCCATCCCTCCATGAATAAGTGCCCCGGCATCGACATCTCCACCGGCTCCCTGGGTCAGGGGCTGGCCTGCGCGGTGGGCATGGCCATGGCCGGCAAGATGGACAAGAAGGACTACAAGGTCTTCTGTGTGCTGGGCGACGGCGAGGCCCAGGAGGGCGAGATCTGGGAGGCTGCCAACACGGCCCATAAGTACGGCCTGGATAACCTGATCGCCTTCGTGGACTACAATAACCTCCAGCTGGACGGCACCTGCGACGAGGTCATGCCCAACGGTGACCTGGGAGAGAAGTTCAAGGCCTTTGGCTGGGAGACCATCGAGATCGACGGCCACAGCATGGAGGAGATCGTGGCGGCACTGGACAAGTGCTACGCCTCCAAGAACGGCAAGCCCAAGTGCATCTACGGACACACCGTCAAGGGCAAGGGCGTCTCCTTCATGGAGAACCAGTGCGGCTGGCACGGCGTTGCCCCCAACGACCAGGAGTATGAGCAGGCCATGGCTGAGCTGAAGGCCCAGCTGGTCCGCTGAGCAAGGAGGGAAGAGCAATGAGTGAGAAGAAAATGATCGCGACCCGGGACGGCTTCGGCAAGGAAATCGTGGAGCTGGGCAGGGAGGATCCCAACCTGCTGGTGGTGGATATCGATATCGGCAAGAGCTGCAAGACCGGCGACTTCCGCAAGGAGCTGCCCGATCAGTACATCAACGTGGGCATCGCCGAGCAGAACGGCGCCGGTGTGGCCGCGGGCCTTGCCACCTGCGGCAAGGTCCCCTTTGTGGTGACCTACGCGGTGTTCGGCTCCCTGCGGATGTGCGAGATGATCCGCCAGGAGATCTGCTATCCCAATCTGAACGTGAAGATCGCCTGCTCTCACGGCGGCGTCACCCCCGCCAACGACGGCGCTTCCCACCAGGCCATCGAGGATATGGGCGTGCTGCGGACGATCCCCAATATGACGGTCATCATGCCCGCCGACTACAACGCGGCCCGGAAGCTGGTCCGTCAGGCGGCCAAGACCTATGGCCCCATGTACCTCCGCTTTACCCGGGACGCTGTGCCTCAGATTTACGGCGAGGATGTGGAGTTCACCATCGGTAAGGCCCATCAGATCCAGGACGGCAAAGACGTGGCCATCATTGCCAACGGCGACACGGTCCGTCTGGCGGTGGAAGCCGCCCAGGCCCTGGCCGCCAAGGGCCTCTCCGCCCGGGTCCTGGATATGCACACCATCAAGCCTCTGGATGTGGAGGCCGTGACCGCCGCTGTCAACGACATCGGCAAAATCATCACCGTGGAGGACCACAACATCCTCAATGGTCTGGGTTCCGCTGTGTGCGAGGTGAGCGCTGAAATGGGCAAGGGCATCGTGAAGAGAGTAGGCATTCAGGACCAGTTCGGCCAGTCCGCCCCCTATGAGCGTCTGCTGGCGATGAACGGCGTGACGGTGGAGAACATCGTTCAGATCGCCGAGAGCCTGTAAAAACACATCACAAAACCAATCGATTCAGGAGGGTTTTACCGTGAAAATCGGATTTGTCGGCTGCGGCGCTATCGGCAGCTGCTATGCAAGCTATCTGACTAAAAACCATGAGGTCTGCGTGATGGACACCTCGGTTCCGGTGATCGAGGCTGTCCGTAAGAATGGCATTCTGGTGGACGACTGTGTTCCCGGCGTCGGCACTGGGGAGACGGTCTCCGTCCGTCCCGCCATGGCCACCACCGATCCCAAGGAGATCGGCGTGGTGGACTTGCTGGTGGTCTTCGTGCACTATCAGTATCTGGAGGCGGCGGTCCGGAACGCCCTGCCCATGATCGACGACCACACCATGATCCTGTGCCTGCAAAACGGCCTTGGCAACTATGACGAGATCGCCAAGGTGGTCCCCGAGGAGCAGATCATCATCGGCAACACCGCCTTCGGCGCCACGCCGGTGGCCCCCGGCCATGTCAAGCATACGGGCGTGGGCGTCACCAACATGGGCTCTTTGAAGGCCCCCATGGAAAAGGTGGAGCAGATCGCCGAGGGCCTGCGCAGCTCCGGCCTGGAAGTGACCGTCCATGAGAACGTCATGAACACCATCTGGCACAAGCTGGTGGCCAACGTGGCCATCAACGGCATGAGCGCGCTGCTGGAGACCAAGAACGGCTTTGTCAACGACAACCAGTACGCCCATGAGGCGGCCCGGATGCTGGTGGAGGAGGCCATTCTGGTGGCCAACGCCTGCGGCTGCACCCTGGACCACGACGCGGAGCTGGAGCACGCCTATGAGGTGTCCCGGATGACCGACGAGACCATCAGCTCCATGGTCCAGGACGTGACCCACCACCGGGAGACCGAGATCCGGATCATCACCGGCGCGGTGTGCCGGCTGGGCCGGGAGCACCAGGTGCCCACGCCCTGCAACGACCTGCTGCTCCAGCTGGTCCTGGCCAAGCAGTCTATCTACCTGGGCCGGTAACCGGCTGCTTGCAGTCCGGGCCCATTGGCCGGATGCCGCGCATAGGCGGCAGACTCTTTCCTGCGGATCGACGGCGCTCGCCGTTTCATCCTATCACAGCGGGCGGCAGATCTTTCCCTGCCGCCCGCTGTCCTGTTTGCATAGATTTCCCCTTGACGAACTGGCAACTTTGTACTATGTTATACATAAATCATAAATATTCCCGGGAGGCGAGAGGAGAAATTACGCTATGGGTGAAACACCTGGATATGTCAAGAATTTGAAAAAGGAATCCGTAGTGCAGAGCGTCATCAACTGCCTGACGGAGGCCATGTGGAACAAGGAGCTCAAGCCGGGGGACCGGATTCCGCCGGAGCCGGATCTGGCCGCGTCCATGGGCGTGGCCCGCAGCTCTGTGCGGGAGGCGATCAAGATCCTTTCTTACCTGGGCGTGCTGGAGAGCAAGCGGTCCGAGGGGACGTTTGTGTGCAGCGGCTTCCAGGAGAGCATGATCGACCCCATGATCTACGGCATCATTTTGAATCAGGACTCCTTTGAGAACCTGATGGAGCTGCGGGAGATGACCGAGGCGGGGATCATGCGTCTTGCCAGCATGAAATACGAGGAATCGGAGGGCCAGGCCCTGGAGGCGCTGCTGGAGGAGATGAAGGAGATCATCCGCAGCGGCGAGGACAAGGTGGATCGGTTCTTCCAGGTGGACAATGAATTCCATGACTTGGTCTCCCAGATGGGAAAGAATCCGCTGGCTGACAAGATCAGCCGGGTGGTGCGGACGCTGACTCACGCCGTGCGCTATGAGACGGTGGCCACCATGATCAACACCGGCCGGGGCGAGGAACTGGTGGCTGCTCATGACCAGCTCTATCAAACGCTGCGCAGCCGGAAGCTGGAGGATGTGGAGGACATCGTTCGGGCCACCTACTTTGGAGATACCATTCATTGGGCAGGAAGGCCATCGGCTCTGCCGGTGGAGGCGCCCCAACAGAGCTGAGATACAACAGACACACCCCCTGATGCGATACGGCATCAGGGGGTGAACTTCTGTATGCTTTCGCCTGGACCAGAAGAGTCCTATCGATGTGCTGAGCTTATGGCAGGGAGCGATGCTGCTCCCATTTGTGCAGGAAGGCCGTTTGCTCGGGGGGGTGGAACCAATGCTCCCCACCCTCCATCACGGTGAGAGTGGCGCTGTGCTGGCGGGCGTATGCTTCCACCGTCTGCCGGGAGATCAGGGCGTCTTCGCTTCCATACAGGATGTGGACGGGACAGCTCCAACTCCGGATGGGATGCTCTCGGACCCAGCACAGATAGCGCCAGGAAAGCGTCTGGCCGGACGGGGCGGCGATCTCTCCCTGTTCCCGCAGCTGCTCCTCCGACACGCCGGCCCAGCCCATCATGGTCTGGATCAGCGATTCCATGTCCAGCACCGGTGAGACCAGCAGGGCCCGCTCCGGCGCGTCAAAGGCCAGCAGGGCAATATAGGCCCCGATGCTGGTGGCCCGGAGGGAGACGGTGTTCCAGCGATGCTTTGCAAAGTCCAGTGACGCCCGGATGTCCGGCGCCGCCGTCCAGGGGAACAGCTCCTCGCCCCGGTCCTGCCGGTCTCCATGGCCGGGCAGATCGATGGAGAGCACCTGGAAGCCTCTGGGGCAGACCACCTGGGCAAAGGCCCGGGCCTCTTCTTTGCGGCCCATCTGGCCGTGGAGAAACAGATATCCCCGGTCTGCGGGCGCTCCGTATAAGATCGCGGGGACGGCGCCGATGTAAAATCGCTCTTCTCTCATAAGGTCACCTTTCTTGTGCGCTCAGGACGGCGGCCATCCGGCAAAGCCCGGTTCCCAGACCGTCGAAGCCCACGCAGCGGCTGGGGCGGGTGTTCACGGCGTGATCCAGCAGGGGCTGGGCCTGGCTGGCAGCGTCCAGGCAGACGTCCAGAGCCAGCACATCCTCCCAGGCCCGGTTGAGAAAGGCCACCTCCCGGCGGCCGTGGGTGCGGGTGAGGATGGGGGTGCCGGCCTCGTGCAGATATCCCTCGATCTGGTGCACAGGGAAGCCGGCAGCGGTGAGGCTCTCCCGCAGTCCTGCCTGGAACAGCTCCGGAATGTCCGCCCACAAAGCGGGCGGAACGTCATAGCAGACAAAGGCATACCGGCTCAAGCAGTGGACGGCCAGCAGGGACTGCCGGCCCCTCAGCGTGATCCCATGGAGATCCCAGCAAAACTGCCGGTCCGGCGCCGCGCCGCGGCATGGCGCCTTCATGCCCAGAAATCGCTGAAGCGGAAATGTCAGACCCAGCTCCATCAGGTTCCCTCGTGGGGGATGGTGATCTTCTCCACCTGGAGCTGCCCATCCGTGATGTCCGCCATCATCATGGTGATCTCCTGATGGAACCTGCGGGGGCCGCAGGAGCCGGGATTGAGCCAGAGACGGCCATCCTGTTCCTCCTGGACATATTTGTGGGAGTGGCCGAACACCACCGCGTCCACGCCGGTGAGGTCTGCCGGGAGTTCCTTTTTGTTGTGGACCATGTAAAAGGTCACGCCGCCCAGGGTCAGGGTGAGATCGTGGGGGATCTCCGCCGCCCAGTCCTTGTCGTTGTTGCCCCGGACGAGATAAAGAGGGGCGTACTGCCGGAGCTGGTCTACGATGGCGGGGCGGTTGATGTCGCCGCCGTGGAGAATGGCGTCGGCGGTTTTCAGCTGCTCGATCACCTGGGGCCGCAGCAGGCCGTGGGTGTCGGAGAGAATGGCAAGTTTCATAGGGGGTTCCTCCCTCAGGGCTGGATGCGGCGGATCGCGCTCAGATCCCCGCTGCAAAGGGCTTCCAGATTGGCAAAGATCTTCTCAGCTTCCCAGTCCCACCACCGCAGCGCCAGCAGGTAGTCTGTCAGCGCTCGGTCGAAGCGGGGGCGGATCACCCGGCAGGGGTTTCCCGCCGCCACGGTGTAGGGCGGAATGTCGCTGGCCACCACGGAGCCTGCGCCGATAATGGCGCCGTCCCCGATGTGGACGCCGGGCAGGATGGTGACATGCTGGCCGATCCAGACGTCATTGCCCACCACCGTGTCGCCCTTGAAGGGGAGCTGGTCCAGGCTGGGGGTGCACTTCTCCCAGCCGTGGGCGAAGATGTTGAAGGGATAGGTGGTGACAGAATCTATGCGGTGGTTGGCCCCGTTCATCACAAACTCTACCCCCTTGCCGATGGCGCAGAATTTCCCGATGATCAGCTTGTCTCCCAGAAATTCATAGTGGTGGGTCACATGGGCTTCGAAGTCCTCGCCGCCGGTGGCAGCGTCATCATAATAAGTGTACGCTCCCACCTGGATATTGGGACGGGTGATGACATTTTTGATATAGCAGACGCTGGAGATCTTCTCGTTGGGGTGGACGGCATTGGGATCAGGTCCGAACATGCTGGGGACCTCCTTCGTCTGTGGTTTCGTCCAGGGCCTCTACCAGAAAGGTCACCGGCCGGAAGCCGTCGTTGCAGGAGAGCATGGCGGACCGGGGATTTTTCATCCAGCCGTCGTAAAAATTCTCCGCGCCGTGGCTCAGGGCCAGCACAAAGGGGGAGAGGGTGTCCCAGGCGCTCTGGCAGAAGCCCTCCGGCTTTTCCCAGCCGTTGGCCAGGAAGACCTGTCCCGCCTCCATGTCACAGGCATGGGAGATGGGATTTTCATATTGCGCCATCAGGTCCTCGTACCGGCTGATGCGCATGACGGTGATCCTGCATCGCTTCATATCAAAATTCCCTCACAGTGGTCGATCTCATGCTGAATGATCTGGGCGGTCCAGCCGGTAAAGGTCTTCCGCCGCTCCTGGAACTGCTCGTTCTGCCAGCGGACCTTGATGGAGTTCCAGCGTTTGACCGGGCGGACGCCGGTGAGGGAGAGACAGCCCTCCTCAGTCTGATAGGGATCTGACTTCCTGAGGATCTCCGGATTGAACATGACCATGGGTTCCCCCTCGTTGTCAAAAATGATGATGCGCTTGTTCACGCCGATCATGTTGGCGGCCATGCCCACACAGCGGTCCTGATGATGGGCCAGGGTCTCCCGCAGGTCGGCGGCGACGGGCAGATCCTCCGGCATGGCGGGGGCGGCCTTTTGGGCCAGGAACGATTCGTCTTTGCAGATCTCTCGGATCATAGCAGGTCCTCCTTAGAATGGGAACTGGGCGATGCTTCCCCTGGGCCGCAGGGAAAGCGCGAAAGACAGCCGGGGCAGACACGTTCGCATCTGCCCCGGTATTTTCCGCTGTGGAAGCTTAGAAATCGGTGAGGTCGGCGGGCCGCTTCTCCAGGAAGGCGGCCATGCCCTCGGCCTTATCATGGGTGGAGAAGGACAGGGCGATGCTGGTGGCCTCCAGATCCAGGCCGCTGTCCAGGTCGGTGTCAGAACCGGTCTCGATGCAGGCCTTGGAAAGCGCCACAGCGTAGCTGCCCTTGGAGAGGATCTTGTTGGCCATGGCCATGCAGGTGTCCATCAGGTCGGCCTGAGGCACCACCTTGTTGACCAGCCCGATCCGCCAGGCCTCCTGGGCGTCGATCTTGTCGCAGGTGAAGATCAGCTCCTTGGCCCGGCCCTTGCCCACCAGACGGGCCAGGCGCTGGGTGCCGCCGAAGCCGGGAATGATGCCCAGGCCGCACTCGGGCTGGGCGAAGACCGCGTTCTCCGCGGCGACCCGGATATCACAGGCCATGGACAGCTCACAGCCGCCGCCCAGGGCAAAGCCGTTGACTGCGGCGAT
>CAUWNE010000036.1:0-22984 GCA_963560095.1 uncultured Dysosmobacter sp.
TCCAGCGGCATAATACTCATACTGAGTACCTTCACCAGCAAAAGAGTAGGTGGTATCCTTGAAGAAGTCACCGTAGGTCTGATGGAAGTAGTCTTTGCCCCAAATGTCGGTCGGTGTGACCAGATTGCTCATGAAGTAGGTCTGCTTCATGTACTCGGCCTGCTTAGGTTCGATGATCTTACCGGCGATTGTGTAGATCGTGTCCTCGAACGGCTTCTGATAGGTGCGGGTCACTTCACACCAAATCTCGAACGGTGTAGACCACGGGTTCAGACCGAGAATAGTGGCGAAGCGAGTACCGGTCAGCTTCTTCGGACGCTTGGGAGGGATAATCTGGATTTTGTTACCGTCAAGCCATTCCATACTTTAGCCCTCCTTTGCCGTTTTCATTTCGTAGCCAGCCAGCATATTGTTCACGCCCTCGATCAGAGCGTCACACTTGTCGGCTTCGATCTTGGAGAAGCCCTCCGTCTTCATGGCGATGGTCTGCACGAACTGTTCCTGCTCTGCGTCAATATCCATGAGTTTTTTCAGCAGACTTTTCAGCGTACCGACCTGTTCCTCGGTAGCTGCACCAGCAGGAGCGCCGGTCAGTTCCTTCTTGATTTCCTGACGCTGTTCAGTGGTCACAGGGGGCTTCTTCGTGACAGCGGGAGCGGGGGCGGGAGTCGTGTCAAACTCGCCGCTGTCGATACTGTCATGTTCCACAATGTCAAGAACGAGCTGCCACAGGTAGCGGCGAATGTAGGTGATGGAGCTGCCGGTCGCCTGCATTTCGTTTGTGACCTGATTGCCAGCATTGGACACGATGGGGGCGATGGGGGTGTACGGTGCAACGAAATCAATGAAGTCCTCACGGTCATTGACATTGTAGACACGAGCGGTCGCCTTGTCGCCGTACATGGACGGAACCATCATCAGACCGATTTCAAGGAAAATCTGCTCGGCCTTGGGAACAATGTCCGCCAGCTCGAAATACTTATATTCGAGCTTCATGTGCTTGCCGCTCTTGTCCACGCCAGCTTCGAGGAAGCGCACACGGGCAAGCTGCAACTTCTGAAATACATTCATGGTGGAATAATCCACCGCCGCAGTCTCAGCGGCTTTCTTGGTAGTAGCCATAGTTAATAATCCTCCTTTTAATTGAACCACTTGATTGTGGTATTTCCCGTGAAACCTTTTTCCCAAATGTACCAGCCGTAGGCAACAGCGGAACCGCCGCCCTCAATCATCTTTTGAAACTCACCGTTTTTCGCACACAAGAGACGGGAGCTGGATACATAAATTACTTTGGGTGGAGATTTCATAAAGAGTTCTTTACGCTTTCGACCTTCCATGAAAGTGAGCTTCAAGAACATCGCCACATGATTTCCTTCTTTTACAAGAGAGAGCGCTTTTTCAACGAATTGTTGTGCATACTTGTAGGGAGGATTGGTGACAATATCTCCGGGAAATGGTTCGTTGCATTGGAGAAAATCAATACCGCTTTCCCCGTAACCACGATCAATCAAGTCCGTAGATTTGACCAAGTATCCGTGCTTCTCAAAAACTTCGGATAAATGCCCCTCTCCGCAAGCACACTCCCAAATGTAAGGTGAAAAGCGGAATATATCGCATAGCAGCTCCGCCGCTTTTGGTTCGGTTGCATAGAAATCATAGGTTTCACGCTCTTTTTCAGTATGATTGGACGCACCGATAGTTTTGAATGTCGATGTTCCCGTACCTGTCCAATCTTTCATCAATTCACCTCCAACATTTCTAATAATTTTTTCTTGATGGAATTGACTCTGCGGGTGTTCCGCTTGGGCGGCTTTTCACCGAGAAAATCTCGGACATAGCGCCGTGCCAGCCGGATATACCAGTCACGGTCAACCACATCAATCGTCAGATGATTGTCGTTGTCTACGACACATTTTGCGGGAAGTCCGGCAATCTTGACGGGATTGCCAGTGCCGAGGTGGATTTTGTAGAGGGTTCCGCACCGATGGTCTTCCGTGGCATATACCCGGTTGACCTTCTGCACGACCTCCATCTGACCGTCTACCTCATGGAGAGCGTCACCATACTTGCTCCCGGCCTTGGCGACCAACTGGAAGTCCAGCAGGCGGTCGCAGCTCATGATGGTATCTTCGACCGGGATACCGTAGGCCAGATAATCCTTGACCGCCTTGGCAACCACGCAGGCGTTGTTGTTGATGTTGAACGCTCCTGCCGGGGCAATCCCACGAACGAGAACGGCACCCTTGATTTTGGGGTCGCCCTCGAAGGGAACCTCGACATAATTGTTCACATCTTTCTGACAGATCATCTTGATAAGGTCTTCCTCCAACTCGAAGCCGGTTCTGTCCTGCCACTCCTGCGTGATCTCCTGATACACGGGAACATCGCAGTCATCAAGGCTGACCATGATACCATCGGTGTTGAGCTGAATGATCTTCAAAGTGGGGCAATCCTGAACAAGATGTTCCGCCATTTCGAGCAACTGCAACTGGCCTGAGATACAGACCGAGCGCCCCATGAGCGGGTCATACAGGTCGTTGTAGCGGTTCAGCATAGCACCGTAGGTGGTGTTCAGTACCAGCTTCAAAGCGTTCGCCGTAGCCTTATCACCAGCCCTCTTTGCCTTAACACGCCGCTCAATGGTGGCGGCATACACATCGGGGGAGGGAATATTTCGGCTACAATAACCGTTCAAGGTCATCTGGTGTGGGTAGTAGCTTGCAACATCTTTGTTGCGGATAGAGCGGGTTTCCGTGGCTTCCTCTCGGTAACATGGGATAGCCCCGTGAATACCACCGTAGGCGATGGTGCAAGGACAGCCGCCTACCATCAGATCGAGCTTTTCCTTGAACACCACTTCGTCAGGAATACTCTTGTCCTTCAACCGTTCGAAGAAGTCGAACACTTCCTGCGGAATGTACTGACGAAGCAGCTTCGGTGGATACTGGTATTCCCGCTCGTCATAGTGCGGTTTCTGCTCTGCGTCAAGGTAAGCAGCGGTCAGCTTGGCGTTGGTCATGTAGAGGGCTTTTGCGGGATACAGCCCCTTTTCACGACCCAACGTGAGCTTACTGGACAGGTAGCCTTGACGAAGATCGTCCAACCTGTCGGTTGCGTCAACATCGTGTCGGCAGTAAAACTCGACTTCTCGCTTCTCGTCCTCAGTCAAGGGGCGGTCGATATTGAACGGAACAGTGGTTTCACGAATATCCATTCCGAGGTGCGCTTCGATTGCTTTTAAGGACAAACCCATCTGGCAATCGTTCATCAGGTCATATTGATCGAAGAAAATCCCGCAGTCACGGAGAGGGGCGTACTCCCAGCCCTCGTGACCACCAACGATGATAAAATCGTTGACCGCTTTAACTTCCTCC
Source organism: uncultured Dysosmobacter sp. (assembly GCA_963560095.1). Taxonomy (GTDB): domain Bacteria; phylum Bacillota; class Clostridia; order Oscillospirales; family Oscillospiraceae; genus Oscillibacter. Next base: position 3,375 of record CAUWNE010000036.1, read on the forward strand.
GGCGTGAAACCTGAGAGAACCGCTTTCAGAATGAATTGGTCATAGTGCTTATTGTTGAACCCAGCCAACAGGGGTTCTTGGGTCATGAATTGTTCGACCGCTTCATTGTCATTCCAAATCTCGGTGTATTCCCCCGTGACCTTGTTTTTGAAGACAAAAAGCCAATCATAGGCAAACACCTCGCAGTCGAAAATAAAAGGTTCAAGGTTCAGCGGTATCACCTCCTAATACTGCGCCCCATTGTTGCGCCATAGCGTTCGCAATACCGGGGAATGTTTTTGAACGGGCTTTGGAATTGTGAGGTATCCTCGCCCCGTAGCTGTCCCCCCCCGCCTTGCGGCCTGTTCCGGCAGGAACAAAGGGCTTCCATTCTGTAAGAACATTGGTGTAAACCAACGGCGGAAGATTTTTCAGCCAAAGATAGGTGAGTTTACTCCACGGGTCGCCAAATTGATATGGCTGTATTCGCTGATCTTCTTTTGGCAATTCAACGATTTTGAGAGGGCGAGGGTTCTCAATAGCCACTCGATCACAGTCAGCATTTAGAAATCGAAGGAAAAACGCTTTGGCTTCCATCGCCTTTTGGAATCGAGCTTTATCAATTTGACCCTTACAGGGATACATTCGACACGCTCCAGCATTACTCATGAAAGTGCAAGGCGGGTGAGCAATTATCAAATTCCACCGCTCAACATAATGAGCTTTTCCGTCTTCGGTTTTGAAAACCAGATACCGTCCGAGTAACAGTAGAGCGTCCACTTTAATGTGCCATTCCGGGTGTCCACCTGAACACTCCTGAATGTCACAGGAGTAGGCTTCATACCCCAAACGCCGAAACGCAATACAGACAGCTTGACTTTCCTCGCAGGCAACGAGAACCTTTATATCAGTTCTCTCCGTCAATGAACTTGCACCCCGCTTTCCGGTACGAAGTACACCGCTTTTTGTAGCTGCGGACGAGGTACTGGATGCCGTCATCCACATAATCGTAGACAATCGGCTCTCCTTTTCCCTCGAAGGTTCTGGCAATGCGCCCCACGCTCTGCGTGACAATGGCGTAGTCCTTTTGCGGAGTGGTCAGATACAGCCGGTCAAGCCGGGGAATGTCCAGCCCCTCTTTCGCCAGAGCGTAGGTTGCAAACAGATAGTGCTTTTTCCCGGCCCTCATGTCCTCAATGGCTTGCTCCCGTTTCGCCTTGCCCTTCTTGGAAGTCATTTTCCCGTCCACCATTACGGCCTGATCTCTCAGGTGTTTCGGAAGATGGGCCATCAGATATTCCAGGTGGGCCAGCCGGTCGGAAAGAATGAGGTTGTAATGGCCGGAGTTGAGCATCAGGTCACCCACAATCTGACCGTTTCTGCAAAAGTCCTCTGCCAGATAATTCACCAGCTTGGCATAGATGATCGTGCCGTCCGTGTCCAGGAAATCTTTGCTCAGGCCAACCCTGGTAGGCCGGGGAAGAACGCTGACGGTCATGATCTTGTCCGCAACCGCCTCTTCCGGCACCTGATAGGCGATTTTACCCAGGAGGGCATAGGTAGCGGCAATCATACCGTCTGCCCGGTGAACCGTGGCAGAGAGGCCGTATTTGTGCTTTGCTGCCAGAGAACTCAGCACCTTGGAAAACTGCGTGACTGCGGTGGGTGTCCCGGCGACCCGGTGGCACTCGTCTACGATGATGCACCCCCAGGTGTCCCGGTACCGGTCAAGGTCGATATTGCACATGGTCTGGACCGTGGCGAAGGTGATCGCCTTGCCGATTTGCACCTTTCCCTCCGTGATGGTTCCAGTCAAGGCCGGACTCATGTATTGTTCCGCTCGGTTCTTGCTCTGTAAAAGCAAGTCCCGGGTATGGGTCAGCCAGAGGGTTTTTTGGCCTATCTCACAGGCCAGGGCAATACCTATCTGGGTTTTCCCGGAACCGGCAGGACTTTGCAATATCCCTCTCCCGCTCTCCGCCAAGGCCGCTTTCGCCGCCTCCTGGTAATCATAGAGCGGAATGTTGCACCGGTAATCAACCCGAGGCTGCGGGGCAAAGGCCATGGACACATCGGTGAACGGAGCCAGCCGAAGAACATCATTGAAACAGCCATAGGGAAGCACCAAGGTATCGCCGTCCCATTGCATGAGGTACAGCTTTTGTGGGGTATTCCCCAAGTAGAAGTTCATCCGGGCTTTCTTGGCGTAGTCCGGGTTCGCCAGCACCAGGTTCTTCTTGCACCAGGCCAGCAGCTCAGGAGTGGGGTCGTCAATGCGGAGCTGGCTCGAAACCGTCATGTGCATTTCGACACCCACTCTTCCAGGGTAATCCCGAACTGCTTGATCTCCGGCCAGTACAGCGATCTCCGGGTCAGCATGGCTCTCTCCATGTTCTCAAAGGAAATGAACCACACCTCACCGGTGGTCATTCTCAGGGCGAACCAGCCCTCGCCGTTCCCGGTCTGCCGCCAGAGGGTCATTGCGGAATACTGGTTTTCCTCGACCCTCTCCAAGCGGAAAATGTCTTTCTCACACACTTTGCAGTCAATGGGATAGCTCTTGCCGTTTCGGGCCGCAATCACATCAAAGGGCTGGCCCTGGCTCTTCTGAGCGAGGTTGTGCGCCCAGAACCCGTACCCGGAAAGGCTGATACAAAGCTGTTGCTCAAAGGAGGTTCCTGTCTTGCGGTTATTATTGGTCATGTCGTTGTCCCTTCACACTTTCACCGCCCCTTCCGGGGCGGGATTATTTTGGATTACAGATCAAACGCAGAAGCCGAAGGACACGCCAATACTGGCGTTGGCGGCGCCATAGGCGGCGCTGCCCGAACTGCTCACATCGCAGAAAATGTTGGTGTTGCCGGAACGAGGCGACCGCTCCCACCGCCATCCACGCTCACCGTCAGGGTACTTTTTCGCATAGGAGAAGTCCTCCTGCCGGTACAGCTCATACCAGTGACCTTCCCCGCCGTTGGAGTAGATTTTCCGGCCAAAGATTTCCTGCTCGGACAGAAGGAAGAGAGAATCAACGGTTTCGATCATCTTCGGCTTCTCGTTGTCGCCGCCCTCGCAGGTGTACTTGACCACGGGAGTGATGACTTCCACCAAATCGTCAGGCAGCAGGTTCCGCACATCACCGTGAAGCCACTTCCGCATGAAACTGTCCTTCCAGGAGGTCAGGTTGGTCATCTTGTGGTTCATCACCTGGCGGTCAGGCCAGAAGTCCACCAGCTCCCAGGTGATCGGCACAGGAACATCGTGCTTGTCGAGGTCGTGGTAGAAACCGATGATCTGAACCTTGATGGTCACACCGTTCTTCAACTTGACGGTCTTCTGGTCACCGAGCCGGAACATCATCTGAGCGAGGCCGCTGTCACAGATTTCCTTGATCTGCCGCCAGCTCATGTCTTCCGGGGTCTTACGGGCCATGAGGGAGAAGGAAGCCGCCTCCAACCGGTGGTTGAGCATGACACTCAGGGGAGAAGCCGCCCAGAGATTGTGCGTCTGCTGCTTGGCTTTCAGGCCGTCCAGCTCCTTCTTCAAGGTGATATTCTCTTTCTCCATCCGCTCAAACTCGGCGGAGAGCTGAGAGATGATCTCTTTCATGTGAAAATCTCCTTTGCATTTTCCGAAATGTCTGATATAATCAGAGTGAGCTTTTACGCTTGCCGTGGATGGGACTGCACTCCCGTCTGCGGCTTTTCTTTTTCTGGGGAATGTAGGGGTCAAACGCTCCGGCCAGCTTGCAGAAGACATAGAAGAGAGCCAGGGCAATGACCATGTAAAGCGTTCCAGTGCCGAGGGCCATCGTGTTCTGCTCAATGGCACCAACCAACCCCAATAGCCAGAAAAAGGAGAGAAATGCCAGGGTTCCGAATACCCGTTTCATTCTGTTACCTTCTTCCACACATACTCTTCTCCGGTCTTCTTTCGGTACCAGTCCTCAAACTCGGCCCTGTGTACGGGGTCAGTGAAATACTCCCGCACAATCTGAACCAGCAACAGGCTTGCGGCTCTGGCCTGGGCTTGTACTTCCGGTACGAAAGCACTCACGGCTCTCCGCATGACCCCATCCGCATCCGGTACTTTTGCAGAATGTCGAGGGAGCGGCGCAGAATTTCGTCTGCCTTTTCACCGGTACGGACACCGGAGAGAGTGGCGGACATTTCGTACTTGTCCGTCATCAACCCTTCATCGGAAAGCTGCCGAATGAGCCAGGTGAATGTCAGGCTCTCACCGGTGACAAGCTCTCTGATCTGCTCCCGAAAGCTCTTGCGCTCCTGCTCAGTCAGCCGGATAACCGGAGTATCGGGAGTCCAGTACGGACGAGGTGTGGGGGTTCCCGCCATCATGCGACCTCCTTTCTTTGAATTACAACTAAAGTTATAAATAATCCTTGCAAGGGAAAATCTCTTATGCTATACTGAACTTGCCACATTACAATAAGCATTAGCGATTTCCTTTTGACACAGGAGCCGAATTTCTTTTCAAAGAAAGAGATTTGACCCCTCGGATTGTTGTTGCCTGTTTTGTAACTTTCGTTGTTGATATGAGTATATCGTAGTTATCGTACTTTGTCAATAGGCAATTTCGTAGTTTTCGTATTTTATATAAGAGGCTTTTACGGAGGAACACAGTATGTTCAAAACGAGATTTGAGCAATTATGTAATGAACGCAAAATTTCCCCAGCAGCGGTATGTGAAGCTATTGGTTTATCAAACAGTGCATATAGCAAATGGACTGAAAATTCTTTACCTCGCAATACTACCCTATTGAAGATTGCTGAGTATTTCAATGTATCAATAGCATACCTAAAGGGTGAAACCGATGACCCCGACATAACTTTGAAAGAGCGTTTATTCCCGGAAATTGCTACGGACTTACGGAAAAAGCCGCTTGATGGTGAAAACATCAATATTCCTGAATTTTGTCAGACTCTTTTATTCTTCTTTGAAAACTGTGATGCACCTGGTCAACTGCGCATAATCCAATTAGCCATGAATGAATATGACCGAACACAAAAAGAAAAAACAAATCCAACGAAAGACTCTGCTATCGGCTAAGATCATCGACCTATCTGAATGGAGAAAGACGCTATGAAAATCACGAAATTTCCCATTGACCTCTCCATGCTGACCGAAGAAGAGATAGACCAGTTCCGGCAAGACCCTTCCACACTTTTTGAAGGGGACACCGATGTATGTTTATATCTCCGGTTCAGCTCTGAACGGCAACGGGAACAATCCATTGAAGGTCAGCTTCGGGACTGCCGAGCCTATTGTAAAATGAACCGGTACCGTATCACCGCCATCTATGTAGACCGAGCTACCACCGCCCGGAAAGATGTAGAGAAGCGGCTTCACTTCCAGGAGATGATACGGGACAGCGAGAAGCGGCCCTGGGAGTATGTGGTGGTGTGGAAGCTCGACCGCTTTGCCCGGAACCGGACAGACAGCGCACTCTTCAAGTTCCGGCTCAGGAAGAACGGCGTAAAGGTCATCTCTGCCACCGAAAACATTTCCGAGAAACCAGAGGGTATTATCCTTGAAGCTGTGTTAGAGGGCATGGCCGAATTTTATTCCGCTGACCTCTCACAGAAAATTACCAGGGGCATGAGGGAGTCCGCTTTGAAATGCCACAGCATAGGGGGTCATGTCCCTCTCGGTTATAAAATTGAAGATCACAAACTGGTCATCAATCCGGCAACCGCTCATATCGTCCAAGAGGCTTTTGAACTCTATGCCAACGGGGAAACCGTGGCCGGCATTTGCCGTATATTCAACACAAAGGGCTACCGTACAGCCAAGGGCGTAGAGTTTAACCGGAACAGCTTCAAGTCTATGTTCCGCAATAAGCGGTATATCGGGGTATATACCTACAAGGACATAGAGGTTGAAGGTGGGGTTCCCGCTATCATTGACAAGGAACTGTTTGAAACGGTTGGCCATAGGCTCTCTAAGAACGCAGAAGCCCCGGCAAGGGGCAAGGCCAAGGTAGATTACCTCCTGGCGGGAAAGCTCTTCTGCGGCCATTGTGGAGGCTCTATGAACGGGGAAAGCGGCACCAGCAAGACCGGAGCCATCCACAACTACTACACCTGTTACACCAGGAAGCGTCAACACTCTTGCGATAAGAAGCCTCTCAGGAAAGAGTGGATTGAACAGATCGTGGCTCAGGACGCTATGGAGCTGCTGACCGATGACGCTATTCAGGAAATGGCTGATATGGCAATCTCCCAAACAGAAAAGGACTTGCGGGAAAATACTCGCATTCCTGAACTGTCCGAAAGGATGAAGGAAACTGAGAGCGGTATCGCCAATATCACAAAGGCCGTGGAGAAAGGCATTGCCTCTGACGCTCTCATGAGCCGTCTGGTAGAATTGGAGAAAGAAAAGAAAAATCTTCTCCGGTTGATAGCCGAAGAAGAGAAGTATGTCTGTAAAATCGACAGAGATCAGATTGTCTATTGGCTTACCAAATTCAAGGACGGCAACATTGAAGACGAGAACTTCAAGAGGATTATCATTGATCTCATGGTAAACTCGGTCACAGTATGGGACGAGCCTGACGGCTTCCGTATTACCACCGCATATAATCTAACCTCCTGCAAAAACAAGACTTTCCGAATACCCTCTTCCTCTGATAAGGGGTTCGGATTTGAGGGGTTAGAGTCCACCAAGATCACCGCACCGAAAGGTGTGGTGATCTTTTTGTTTTTCTCCCATTTCCCTTGCCCCCTCCAACCTGCGGTCTGGCTCTCGCCTAGATCGCCCTGCCAAAATCGGCGTTCTGTCTACCCTTGCCTATAAACAAGATTCTTGTTTAATTTATTATTTATAACAAGATTCTTGTTTACAATCCAGAATATAGCACATCCGTTCGATTCTGTCAAGTGGGTTTAACAAGTTTCTTGTTAAAAAAATTGACATTACCACCTTTTTGCGGTATGCTGAAAAAAACGCACAGGAGGCGCAGCTATGAGTTTCGGAGAGCAGATCCAGCGCTGCCGGGAGACCCTTGGGCTCTCTCAGACAGCCCTGGCCAAGCGTCTGGGGGTCTCCCAGTCCACCATCGGCAACTATGAGGCGGACATCAGCTTTCCCAAGGAGGAGCTCCTTCTGCGGCTGTTCGACTGCCTGGAGACCGACCCCAACACGCTGTTTCAGGACAGCTTCCGGACCGGCGGCAGCGTGCTGAGCCGCAGTGAGCGGGGCCTGCTGGACCAGTACCGAGGGCTCTCTCCCAAGGGCCGGGAGACGGTGCGCTCGGTGGTGGAGGCGCTGTGCGCTTACCGGGATGAGCTGGAGGCCGGCGGAGAGGGTCCGTCCTCTCGGGTGATCCCCCTCTATCAAAGTCCCGCGGCGGCGGGCTATGCGGCCCCGGTCTTTGGCGAGGATTACGACACCATTCCTGTCACCGACGACGTACCCCAGGCGGCGGAATTCGCCGTCCGCATCCAGGGGGACTCCATGGCTCCCCACATCCCCGACGGCACGGTGGTCTACGTGAACCGGGACCCGCTGGCGGCGGGGGACGTGGGTATTTTCTGCGTGGATGGGGATATCTTCTGTAAGCAGTATTACAAGGACCCAGCTGGGATCGTGTATCTCTTCTCCCTGAACCGGGCCCGGGCAGACGCGGACCTGATGCTGATGCCCGGCGGCAGCCGGAGCCTGGTGTGCTTCGGCCGGGTCATGATGCACCCTCTGCCGCTGCCGGGAAAGGGCTGATGGAATGGCGAGGCATGAATTTGGAATCCTGCCCCGAGACCCGGCGCCGGGAGAGCGGTATGATGCCTATGAGCCGGAGCGATACCACTGTGTGGCGGTGGACGATGAATGGGTGGAGCCTCTCGCGGAGAAGCTGACGGAACTGCCCGTCTACTGGCACACCCTGGACCGGCCAGGAGAGGGACTTGCCTATTGCGGCGTCACCCTGATCCCGCCGGAGTCCATTCCGGCGATCCTGACCGCCCTGGGCAATGCGACGGCTCTGCTCCCTCTCCGGGCCCTGCTGGAGCAGGCCGCATCCACCCATCGCTTTCTCATTCATTACGGTCTATAAATCATCCCCCGAAAACGCAGCAGGCACGGAGCCCCCTCTGGGTTCCGTGCCTGTTTTTGCGCCGTCTGCCGTCCCTTCCCCGCCGAAGTTAAAAATAATTCACTTTCTCCTTGACACTCCCCAGCCAGAGTGATATATTTATAACACAGCAAGTTACAAATACTTCACTCGGAGGTCCTGTCATGAAACGCAAGCCCATCAACCTATGTCTGTGGATGTTCCTGAAAACCATTCCCGCGGCGCTGCTTCTGCTGTATTACTGGATGTGTACCCTGGAGGGATACGCCCCGGTCTTTCGCTATCTCCACGCGGTCACGCTGGTGCTGGCCATCGGCCTTGCCTGGGGCCAGATCTGCTATGCCAAGCGCCGGCAGCTGTTTGACGAGTTTGCCCGGGAGAATCTCAAGCTGACAGACTCCCTTTGTTTGAAGATTGCCTGTCTCCTGATGGCCGCAGCCACACTGGCCTGTGTCTTTGCCGACTTCTCCGGGATCGTCGCCGGATACTGTGTGGTCTGGGGGCTTTTTGTGCTGACGGTGGTCCGGGCAATCCTGTTCACCATCATTGATAAACGGGGGCTGGATCTGGCATGCTGAAAACAAAAATCCGGGAGTACCGGGAGCGGGCAGGTCTCAAACAGGCAGAGCTGGCCGCGATGGTCTCTGCCCGGCGGGAGACCATCGTCCACCTGGAAAATGGGCGCTATAATCCGTCACTAAAGCTGGCCATGGACATTGCCAAGGTCTTTCACACCTCGGTGGAGGAGCTGTTTCAGTTCGTAGACGAGGAGGAACAAACGTGATCTTCCGCTGTGTCCCTGCGGAAGGAAAACAGGCGGCGCATTCTGCGCCGCCTGTTCTTCTCTCACACGATAAATCCGCCGTCCGTGCCCAGGACCTGGCCGGTGATGAAGGACGCCCGCTCCGAGGCCAGGAAGGCCACAGCGGCCGCCACATCCGCCGGGGTGCCCAGCCGGCCCAGAGGGGTCTCCTCCGCCAGCATCCGGCGGGTCTCCTCCCCCAGGGCCCGGACCATGTCCGTCTCGATGGGGCCCGGCGCCACACAGTTCACCCGAATGCCGGAGGGCGCCAGCTCCAGAGCCAGAGAGCGGGTCAGGCCGATCAGCGCCGCCTTGGTGCAGGCATAGGGCACCTCACAGCTGGCTCCCCGCAATCCCCACATGGAGGAAATGTTGACGATCACGCCCCGCTTCTCCGAGAGCATCCGGGGCAGCACCGCCTGGACGGCGTTCCGGGCGCCGGTGAGGTTCACCGCCAGGCACCGGTCCCACAGCGCGTCGGTGACATCCTGAAACTGGACCTGATGGGAAACGCCGGCGTTGTTCACCAGCAAGCTGACCGGCCCCAGCTCTGTCTCTGCCCGCCGGACCATCGCCTCCACGGCGGCCCGGTCCGCCACATCCGCCTGAAAGACCCCGGCATTTTGTCCCAAGGACCGGATCTCCTCCGCCGCCGTCTCGGCCACCTGCCGGTCTTGCAGATAGTTGATGCACAGGTCCCAGCCCTCCCGGGCCAGCTCCAGAGCGATCCCCCGTCCGATGCCCCGGGAGGCCCCGGTTACCAGCGCCACACGTCTCATGATCCCCATCCCCTCTCTTGGTGTTGGAGGCAGTATAACAAATTTTTTCAAAAAACGCAAGAAAAGTGTTGACAAACCCCCGTTCATCGTGTATCCTATATTTGTTCGCTTCGGACGATTAGCTCAGCTGGCTAGAGCACCTGCTTGACGTGCAGGGGGTCACAGGTTCGAGTCCTGTATCGTCCACCAAAAACCCTTGAAACACCCGTTTCAAGGGTTTTCTTTTGCCCCCATCCGTGTGCGGCGGAGGAACCTGCGCCATGTTCCAGGAATTTGTCCCGGTCTCCCCATTCCGGAACGGCGGCTTGAAAGAGAAGGTGTACATATGAAAAACAAGTACAAGGGCATCGCGTTGGCCATCCTTGCGGCCTTTTTGTGGGGCATCATGGGGATCTTCGTCCGGGTGGCCCGGGCCAGCATCGGTCCTCTGGAGATCTCCTTTTTTCGCTGCATCATCACCGGCCTGGTATTTCTGGCCTTTCTGGCCGTCACAAAGCCCTCCGCCCTGTGCGTCAGCGGAAAGGGCCTGCTCGTCTGTATTTTATACGGCGCCGTGGCATACAGTCTCAGCTTTACGACGTATAGCCTGGCCGTGATCCGGCTCCCCGTGGCGGTGGCCACCATCCTGATGTACCTCAGCCCTGTGTGGGTGACGCTGCTGAGCGTCATCGTCTTTCATGACAAGCCCAGCAAAAACGGCATCCTGGCCATTGTGATCTGTCTGGCCGGCGCGGTCCTCTCCGCTGATCTCCTCTCCATGGGGCAGGTCCGGCTGGACCCCCTTGGCATCCTGATGGGCATCGTCAACGGCTTTGGTCTGGCGCTCCAGATCCTGATCCCCCGGTACTTCGCGGACCGGTACAGCAAGGACACCATGCTGGTCTACGGCTTTTTAGGCGCGGCTCTGGTCCTGGGCTTCTTTGTGGACTTCGGCCAGATCGGCGCGGCGCTCACCGCAGACAGCCGTCTGGAGTTCCTGGGTGCCATTTTGATGCTCAGCGTACTGTGCACCATGGTGGCCAACATCTCCTATGTGAAGTCCAGCGACTACATCACCGCCTCAGAGTCCAGCATCCTGGGGGCGCTGGAGGTGGTGGTGGGCAGCCTGGCCGGCTTCCTGGTCTACCATGAGCAGCTCAAGCGCCTTCAGTTCTTGGGCATGATCCTGGTGATCGGCGGTGCCATCATCTCCCAGATGCCGGAAAAGCCCCTGGCCCGCAGACACTGATCCTCTAGCCCTCAAACTGCCCCGGACGTGGTACGTCCGGGGCAGTTTTCTTTGGCCCGCTCTTTCTATTTGATCCCGGCCGTGGTATAGTGGAAAAAACACCTGTCAGGAGGCGGCGCAATGGATCTGGTCTCTCTGAAAAACGAACTGCGGCAGGAGCTCAAGCTCACGCCCCAGCTGCTTCAATCCATGGAGATCCTGCAAATGAACAGCCAGGAGCTGGTGGAATACCTCAACCGGGCCGCCGAGGAAAATCCTCTTCTGGAGCAGGAGGAGGCCCCGGAGCTGCGCCGCGCCTATGAGGAGCTGCGCAGCAAGGTCAGCTGGCTGGACGCCGGCATCCACGGCCCCACCTTCGCCCACGATCCCCAGGCTGCGCCGGAGCGGGGCCGTCCGGACCGGGAGACAGAGAGTCTGGAGGCCTTTCTCCGGGACCAGCTGGAGCGGCTCCGCCTGCCAAAGCCCCTGTTTGCTCTTTGCGCCTATATGGCCCAGCTGGTGGACGAGGACGGTTACCTGTCCCAGGAGGACCTGGACGGTCTGGCGGAGCTCAAGATCCCCCAGCCCCTGATCCAGCAGGCCCTGGACACCCTCCAGAGCCTGGAGCCTGCCGGCGTGGCCGCCCGGGACCTGTCCGAGTGTCTGATCCTCCAGCTGGTCCGGCAGGGCAGCGCCACCCCTGCCGCCCTGGATATTGCCGCCCGCTTCCTGCCGGAGCTGGGCCGGAAGCACTATGGCCCCATCTGCCGGGAGCTGGGGCTGACTCTGGAGCAGGTCCATCAGGCAGAGCAGCTCATCGCCTCCCTCTCCCCCCACCCGGGGCAGATCTTCCAGATGGCGGAGGCCCCGGTCTACGTCCGCCCCGACGTCTTCATCGCAGAGCTGGATGGGGAACTGCAAGTCATCCTGAACGAATACTACCTCCCCCGGATCTCCCTCAACAGCTACTATACCCGTCTGCTCCAGGAGTCCGACGAGCGGGAGACCCAGGTTTATCTCCGCCAGAAAATGCAGCAGGCCAAGTGGCTCCTGACCAGCCTGGAGCGGCGGGGCGGCACCCTCCGCCGGTGCGCCCAGGCCCTGCTGGAGGCCCAGCGCCCCTTTTTCAGCGGGCAGACCCGGGAGCTGGCTCCCATGAACCTCGCCTCCCTGGCCCAGGCCCTGGAGGTCCATCCCTCCACCGTCTCCCGGGCTCTCCACGGCAAGTATCTCCAGTGCCGCCAGGGCACCTATCCCCTGCGGTACTTCTTCAACCGGGCGGTGGGCGGCGGCCCCTCCCGCCAGGCGGTGAAGCAGAAGCTGCTGGTCCTGGTCCGGGATGAGGACCCCAGCCATCCCCTCAGCGACCAGGCCCTCAGCGACCTGCTCTCCAGCAGCGGCGCGCCGGTGGCCCGCCGGACTGTGGCCAAATACCGGCTGGAGCTGGGCATCGGCTCCTCCCGGGCCCGCCGCCGCTGAGCAGTCAGGTCCAGCGAAGCATCAAACGCGGGGACGCACAGATCACTGTGCGTCCCCGCGTTTTCTTATTATTATATATGCCTTGATCCAGATTGACAGATCACGGCGCAGAGGGGCTCTCTCCCCGCTTCTCCCGCCGCAGGCAGGCGCCGGCGTAGTGGTCCGCGATGACCCGTTCCACCGTGGTCACCAGTCCCTCCGGCGTGGAGGACAGCTCCCCCAGGAGCCAGCTCTCCATCATCCCCGTCAGGGCGGAGACATAGAAGTTGGTCAGCAGGGCCTTGTAATCCTCATGATCGTCGGCAGCCACCAGGTCCACCGTCCGATAGATGATGTCATAGATCTCCGACCGGAAGAAGCGGCGCAGCTGCTCATGGCCCACAGAGTGGAGGGCACACAGGCAGACCTCCCGGTTCTCCTCCAGATAGCGGAAGAGCTGCAGCAGCCCGTCCTGCCAGATCACCACGCCCTCCCGCTGGTCCAGCAGCGCCAGGGCCTCCTGCCGGAACATCCAGCGCATCAGGTCGTAGATATCCTCAAAGTGATAGTAAAAGGTCTGTCGGTTCACGCCGCAGTCCTCTGTGATCTCCCGAATGGTGATCTTGTTCAGGGGCTTTTTGGTCATCAGCCGTTTCAGCGCGTCAGCCATCAGCTGCTTGGTCACTTCTGTGCGGGAGTTGATCTCCATACCATCACCTCTCTTGCAGTATAGCATATTTTTCAGCAGAAGTCTTTTGTTGAAATCGCCTATTTTGAACGTCGGCACGACAAACCCGTCTCCTTTGTCTATGGTCTTCCTATACAAGGCCGCATATACTGGGTTTTGCTTGGAGGAAAGGAGGTCCCCCTATGTCTCTTGTATATCACATCACGCTTCACAGCCCGATGGGCCCCCGTTCGGGGCTTTTGAAACTGCCTGCCGCAGGGGAGCCGCCCCTGGCCGCCATCACCCTGCTGCGCCGCCAGAATCAAGTGGAGGCCCGGCAGCCCCATCCCGGGGAATATCATTTGTCCGGGCAGCTGGATTCCGCCGTCGGTCCCTTTGATTTCACGGCGTCTCTGGTGATCCGGAACGGACAGTTCGACTGTATGGCCCACACTGGAAAGGGCACGATGCGCCTGACGGGAGTTCAGGCGGAAGAAAGCAAGGAGTTCGCCCATGAATGAGCAAAAGCAAACCTTTTGGGATAAGCTGGCCACGCTAATCGTGGACAAGAGGAATATTTTCTTCCTGTTCTTCATCGCCGCCAGCATCTTCTGCGTCATCTCCTCGGGCTGGGTGGTGACCAACGACGACATCACCGCCTATCTGCCGGATGACACCGAGACCCGCCAGGGCCTGGACATTATGGACCGGGAGTTCATCACCTATGCCACCGCCCGGGTCATGGTGGAGAATGTGACGCTGGACCAGGCTCTGGAGCTTCAAAAAACGCTGGAGGCCGTCAAGGGCGTCACCTCTGTGGAGTTTTATGACCCGGAGGACGAAGATGCCGTCCTCTCCGATACCTATCAGGACGCCTCGGCCATGTTCACCGTCACCCTGGACGGCGAGGTGACCGACGCCATCAGCGAGGAGGCCATGGACGGCATCCGCCAGGAGCTGGAGGGCTATGACTTCTACATCAGCAGCGAGGTCGGCGCAGGCCTTGCGGACACGCTGGACAAGGAGATCCAGATCGTCATGCTGGTGGCGGTGGTCATCATCATCACGGTGCTGCTGTTCACCTCCAAGACCTATCTGGAGATCCCGGTGCTGCTGCTGACCTTCGGCGAGGCGGCCCTTTTGAACATGGGCACCAACTTCCTGATGGGGGAGATCTCCTTTGTCACCAACTCCGTGGCGGTGATCTTGCAGCTGGCCCTGGCCATCGACTACGCCATCATCCTCTGCCACCGCTTCACCGAGGAGCGGCAGTACCGGGACGCCCGGGAGGCCTGCATCGCCGCCCTGAGTAAGTCCATCCCGGAGATCGCCGGGTCCAGCCTAACCACCATCTCCGGCCTGCTGGCCATGACCTTTATGCAGTTCCGGCTGGGCTATGACATGGGCGTGGTGCTGATCAAGGCCATCTTCCTAAGCCTGCTGTCAGTCTTCACCCTGATGCCGGGGCTTTTGATGCTCTTTTCCAAGGGCATCGACAAGACCCACCACCGCAGCTTTGTGCCCAAGATCTCCGCCTGGGGCCGCATGACGGTCAAGACCCGCTATGTGATCCCGCCGCTGTTTGCCCTGGCGATCATCGCCGGATTTTTCTTCTCCAACAAATGCCCCTATGTCTATGGAGAATCCACCCTCCATACCTTCCGTCAAAATGACCAGCAGATCGCCGAGGAGACCATCAACTCCACCTTCGGCAGCACCAACCTGATGGCCATGCTGGTCCCCACCGGGGACTATGATCGGGAGCAGGCATTGCTGCGGGATCTGAGCGAGCTGGAGCATGTGGAGAGCACCCTGGGCCTTGCCAACACCGAGGCGCTGGACGGCTACATGCTCACCGACGCCCTGACCCCCCGGCAGCTCTCCGAGCTGCTGGATATGGACTATGAGGCCATGCAGCTGCTCTATGCCGCCTACGCCGCCGATCGGGACGATTACGGCAAGATCGCCGGCGGGCTGGACGATTTCAGCGTTCCCCTCATTGACATGGTCTTCTTCATCTACGATCAGAAGGAGGCCGGCTACATCTCTCTGGACAGCAGCCTGGAGGCCGATCTGGACGATATGCACGCCCAGCTGGTAGACGCCACCGCCCAGCTCAAGGGCGAGAATTACAGCCGGATGCTGGTCTATCTGGACCTGCCGGAGGAGAGCCAGGAGACCTTTGACTATCTGGACGTTCTGCGCCAGACCGCCCTGCGCTATTACGATCAGGTCTATCTGGTGGGCGACTCCACCAGCGACTATGACCTATCCACCGCCTTCGCCAAGGACAACGTGATGGTCAGCGTCCTCTCGGCCCTGTTCGTCATCATCGTTCTGGTGTTCACCTTCCGCTCTGCCGGACTGCCGGTGCTGCTGATCGTGGTGATCCAGGGCAGCATCTGGCTCAACTTCTCCTTCCCCTATCTGATGAAGAGCAACCTCTTCTTCCTCAGCTACCTCATCGTCAGCTCCATTCAGATGGGCGCCAATATCGACTATGCCATTGTGATCTCCAGCCGCTACGTGGAACTCAAGCAGCGCATGAGCAGCAAGGACGCCATCGTAGAGGCGCTGAACCTGGCCTTCCCCACAGTGGTGACCTCCGGCACCATCCTGTCCACCGCCGGCATTTTGATCTACTTCCTCACCACCCAGCCCGCCATCACCGCCATCGGCGAATGCCTGGGCCGGGGCACCCTGATCTCCATGCTGCTGGTCATGGGCGTCCTGCCTCAGATCCTGGTGCTGGGCGATACGATCATCGAGAAGACCGCCTTCGTCCTCAAGCCCCCCATCACCACCCGCAAGGCCACCGGCACCATCCGCATCCACGGCCGGGTCCGGGGCTTCATCAGCGGCGTGGTGGACGCGGAGGTCCATGGCGTCATCCAGGGCACCGTCTCCGCCATGGTGGAGTCCAACAGCATGGAACAGATCGAAGAGATCCCCAAGCTCCCTGACGGAGAGGACGAGAGAAAGGAGGCAGATCATGAATCGTAATCTGCACAGAGCCGCCGCCTGGGGCCTGGCGCTTTTGCTGGTCTGCCAGCTGGTCCTGCCCGCCGCGGCGGCGGAATCCGACACGATCCACATCCAAAGCCGGGAGGACTGGGACGCCCTGGTGCAGCACTGCCGCCTGGACACCTGGTCCCAGGGGAAAACCGTCGTCCTGGACCAGGATCTGGACCTGACCGGCGCGCAGAGCATCCCCACCTTCGGCGGCGTCTTTGAGGGCGGCGGTCATACCATCCAGGGGCTGCTGCTCAATGACGAAGGGGCCCACCAGGGCCTGTTCCGCTACATCCAGGAGGGGGCCGTTGTCCGGGAGCTCACCGTTTCCGGCCGGGTCACCCCCGCCGGGTCCTGGGACGCCGCAGGCGGCATCGCCGGCGTCAACCGGGGCACCCTGACAGGCTGCGCCTTCCAGGGCGTCGTCCGGGGCGGCGGCAGCGTGGGCGGCATCGCCGGCATCAACGAGGCCACCGGCCAGATCGTCCTGTGCCGTGCCAGCGGCTCTGTCTCCGGCAGCCACTCCACCGGCGGCATCGCCGGGGACAACTACGGCGGCATCCTCCAATGCACCAACGAGGCCAAGATCAACACTCAGGAGGAGTCCACCTCTCCGGAGCTGGACGACGTGACCTGGGAGGACGTGGCCGCCACAGAGTCTGTCCTGGCCTGCACCGATACCGGCGGCATCGCCGGCTACTCCAAGGGCTCGATTCAGGACTGTGTGAACCGGGGCGACGTGGGCTATCCCCACACCGGGTACAACGTGGGCGGCATCGCCGGCAGGCAGGCCGGATACATCCGGGGCTGCACCAATCAGGCCGTGATCCTGGGCCGCAAGGAGGTGGGCGGCATCGTGGGGCAGATGGAGCCCTATACCCTGCTGCGCTATGAGGAGGATACCTTGCAAAAGCTGGCCAACCAGCTGGATATCCTCAACACCCTGCTCAACGGCGCGCTGGACTCTGTGGATCACTCCCGCAGCCAGATCGCCGGCCACATCACCAGTCTCACCGGTCTTACCGACGAGGCCCGCCTCAGCATCTCCGACCTGGTGAACAGCGCCGCCGGTCTCTGGGACGGCACCGTGGACACCGTCAACGACCTCAGCGGCCGGATCGCCCAGGTCCTGGACGGCTCTGTGGACGTCACCGAGGACCTGGAGCGGGGCGCAGCCCTTCTCGCCGACGCATTCAGCCAGCTGGAGCGGGCCCTTGGCAGCGCCGACCATCTGGACGGCGACCTGGCAGGCGCGCTGGAGGAGGCACGGCAGGCAGTCCAGGCAGCCCGGCAGGCCTCCGAGACGCTGAAAAGCGCCCTGGACCCGCTGCGGGACGCCCTGATCAACGGAGGTGACCTGGGGCAGGCTTTGACTCAGGCTCTGCAAACCCTCCGCCAGGCCAAGGACCAGGCCGCCGCGGCCCTGCGTCATCTGGAGCAGATCCTCCCCTATCTCCGGGAGGCCGGCGGCGCGCTCTCCGGCGCTCTGGGCGGCTCCAAGCCGGCTCTTGGCCAGTTTTCAGACAGTGCCGAAGCTCTGAAGCGGGCGTTGAAAGGACTGGGCCGCCTTCTGGAGGAGCAGTCCCGTCTGCCGGAGCTGGAGCTTCCGAATGTGGACAGCGATTTCTATGACAGCGAGGCCCGTCTCAGCGATACCCTGGGCAAGCTGACCGACGTCATGGAAGCCCTGAATCAGTCCATGGATCAAAGCGGCGGCAGTCTCTCGGCAAACCTGCGCCAGATCACCAATCAGTTCTCCGCCATCAATCAGCTCCTCCGCTCCGCCGCCGATGACGGCGAGGATCGGGAGGTTCTGGTGGATATCTCCGAGGAGGCCCTCTCCGCCGCCACATTGGGCAAGGTGGACGCCTGCCGCAACACCGCCCGGGTAGAGGGCGACATCAACGTGGGCGGCGTGGCCGGGGCCATGGCCATCGAGTTCTCCTTTGACCCGGAGGATGACACCGTTCAGGAGGGGCGGCCCTCCACCAATTTTCAGTATCTCACCCAGGCCATCCTGACCCACTGTGTCAGCCTGGGCCCTGTCACCGCCCGCAAGGACTGTGCCGGCGGCGTGACGGGCCGGGCAGATCTGGGCGTGATCCTGGGCTGCGAGAACTACGGCCCCGTGGAGAGCACCGGCGGTGAATTTGTCGGCGGCATCGCCGGCGCCTCCTACTCCACCATCCGCACCAGCTGGGCCAAATGCGACCTCACCGGCGGCCGCCACGTCGGCGGCATCGCGGGCTTTGCCTCTGATCTCAGCGGCTGCGGCAGCCTGGTCCGCATCCTGGACGGCACAGCCTATCTGGGCGCTGTGGCTGGTGAGAGCGACGGCGAGCTTAGCGGCAACCGCTTCGTCAGCGAGCTTTTGGGCGGCGTGGACGGCATCAGCTATGCCGGGCAGGCAGAGCCCGTCTCCTATGAGACGCTCATGACCATGGAGGGCATCCCCCAGGCCTTCTCCACCTTCACCCTCACCTTCACCGCCGGCGGCGAGGTGGTGGACACCCGGACCTTCTCCTATGGCCAGGCCCTGGCAGAGGAGGAACTTCCGGCGGTGCCGGCCCGGGAGGGCTATTACGGCAGCTGGGAGGACTTTGACTGCACCCGTCTGACTGCGGACGATACCATTGAGGCCGTCTATGTCCCCTGGGTCACCACCCTCTCCGGCGGAGAGGGTGCCATCCTGGCCGAGGGCCAGTTCTCCCCCGAAACCACGCTGGAGGTGCGATCCTCCCAGGCCGCGCCGCCCCAGAATCGGGAGATCTACGGCCAGTGGACCGTCTCCCTCAGCGACGAGGATGCGTCCTTCACCGCCCTGCGGCTGAAACTGCCGGAGGACATCAAGCGAGGAGCCGTCTGGCTTTTGACCGAGGAGGGCTCCTGGGAACAGCTCCCCACCGACTCCGCAGGCAGCTATGTCCGGGTGGAAGTGGAGGGAACCAGCGCGGTGCTGTGCCTGACCAAGGCCCCCTTAAATCCCCTCCTTCCGATCCTCATCGCCGCCGGCCTGGCCCTGGTCCTGCTGATCGTCCTCCGCCTGCGCAGACGCCGCCGGAAAAAAGCCGCCAAATCCTGAGGATCTTCCGGGCCACTTTTACAAAACGCCCTTGTAAATCTGGTGTATCTATTGTAAAATACAGAGAGAAGTTTTTCACACGTCCTGCATCCAAGGCGCCGGGCCCCGGCACATAAATCTCACAGGCGGCGGGAAGCCAAGGGCCGAATGGCTCCGCTTCCCGTCTCCAGCGGAAAGGAAATGAACGATATGTACGAGCATCTGCTGTTGGAAACCCAGGGTCAAATCGCCATCTTGAAAATCAACAACCCCAAATCTCTCAACGCGCTGAACATGGCCACCATGTCGGAGCTGAACGACTGTCTGGCCTCTATCGAGGCCAACAAGGAGATCCGTGTGGTCATCCTGACCGGTGAGGGCAGCAAGGCCTTTGTGGCCGGTGCTGACATCGCCGAAATGGCGAAGCTCTCTCCTGCTGAGGGGCGCGCCATGTCCCTGCTGGGCAAGACCACCTTCCGCCGGATCGAGACCATGCCCCAGGTGGTCATCGCCGCAGTCAACGGCTTTGCCCTGGGCGGCGGCTGTGAGCTGTCCATGGCCT
>CAUWNE010000037.1:0-22912 GCA_963560095.1 uncultured Dysosmobacter sp.
CTCGCAGAGTTCGCCGCCCGCAGGCGGCGAATCGAGTGAAATCATTTTCTGCCGCAGCCCCCAGTGCCATCCTCGCGGCACAGCCGCTGCGGCCTACGCTAAAAATATGCCGAAGACATATTTTTTGAACGCTGCGGTGTGGCAGAAAATACTTTTCGCTCTGCAAGTGTGGAATTTATCTGCCACAGGCAGGCAAAACCTGGGGGCCCCCGCGCAAACCCAGTGGAACGGTTTGCGTGGGGAGAGGAGACGCAAGGGAGCGGGCGGAGGTTTCGCCGTCAGGCGGAACTGGAGCAGAGCGGACTTTGCGGCGACGAGCGCGGCAGGCTCACTCCGCCATCTCCTTGGCGGTAAAGTAGACAAAGTGGGTGTCTCCGCTCTGGCCCTCTTCAGAGCCGTCGTCAAACATCTCCAGATAACCGATGGAGAAATCCGCCTGTCCCACGGGGACCTCAAAGACCAGATCGCCGGTCCGCTCCTCGTCCACGGCCAGGGTGTAGGTTCCAGGCAGCTGATTCTCTCCCACCGGCTCCAGCTCCTCCATGGTCTCGGTGTTGATGGTAATGGGATAGGCAAAGGCATCGTCCTCGTCTCCCCAGCCCAGCTGGAAATCCGCGTCATACATCTCGATGCTCTCCTTGAAGGTGTTCTTGACCGTCACCTCCGCCACCAGCAGGGCATTTCCCTCTGCCGGCGTATACCCCTCGTAATCGTTTGTCAGCGCGGCGCTGTTCACCGTGAACTCAAAGAAATACGTCGCCATCGTATCACCGGTGCGGCCCTCCTTGGTATCGGCTCCGCAGCCTGCCAGGCTCAGCGTCACCGCCAGCGCCGTCAACAACACAAGCAGTCTCTTCATGGATATTCCCTCCTATAACTGTCCTTTTAAATCCCCCTGGGATTTCGTGGGCTCAGTATACCATACCGGATTTTTCCTAGCAATCACAATTTGGTAACAAATTTGGGCCGTGGCCCTTTATCGGGTGGGAATGATCTCGATCCAGTAGCCGTCTGGATCGGAGATAAAATAGATCCCCATGGCCGGATTCTCATAGCAGATGCAGCCCATGGCCTCATGGCGGGCGTGCTCCGCCGCGTAGTCCTCTGCCCGGAGAGCCAGGTGGAATTCACACTCTCCCAGGTCATACTTCTGGAGGTGGTCCCGCAGCCAGGTCAGCTCCAGACGGAAGTCCGTCTTCCCATCTCCCAGGTAGACGATGATAAAGCTGCCGTCGGCAGCCTCCTTCCGCTCTCCCACCGGCCTAAGGCCCAAGGCCTTCTCATAAAAGGCCAGGGAGGCATCCAGATCCGCCACGTTGAAATTAAAATGGTTGAATGTCAGCATATACGATCACCTCGGCGGCAGTATACCATATCCGCCCCGCAAGTTCCACAAATCCGCCGAAAAAAATTCTACAAATCTCGGCAAGATGAGATTTGACTCCCGCAGGTCCCCGTGATAAACTTTTGATAGTTAGAAGATACTAACCTCAGGAGGATATACGAATGACACTGGATACGCTGCCCCTTGGCCAGGATGCTGTGATCACCGCCGTGGGCGGAGAGGGCGCTCTGCGCTGCCGCCTGCTGGACATGGGGCTGATCCCGAAAACCACCGTCCGGGTGGAGAAGCTGGCCCCGCTGGGAGATCCCATGGAGCTGCGGGTTCGGGGCTATGCCCTGTCTCTTCGGAAGGATGACGCCCGGAACATCCAGGTGGAGGTGAAGAACGCATGATCTTCGCCCTGGCCGGAAACCAAAACTGCGGCAAAACCACCCTGTTCAACCAGCTCACCGGCTCTAATCAGCACGTGGGCAACTTTCCCGGCGTCACAGTGGACCAGAAGACCGGCGACGTCCGGGGGCAGAAGGACTGCCAGGTGGTGGATCTGCCCGGCATCTACTCCATCCGCCCCTATACGCCGGAGGAGATCGTTACCCGGGATTTCATCCTCAATCAAAAGCCTGACGGCATCATCAACATCGTGGACGCCACCAACATTGAGCGCAATCTCTACCTGACGCTCCAGCTCATGGAGATGCACATTCCCATGGTGCTGGCCCTGAATATGATGGACGAGGTCTCCGCCAACGGCGGCACCATCGACGTCCGGGGGATGTCCAAGGCCCTGGGCATTCCGGTGGTGCCCATCTCCGCCGTGAAAAACCAGGGCGTGGAGGAGCTGATCCGCACCGCCGTGGCCACGGCGAAGAACCGGGTCTATCCCACGGTGTACGACTTCTGCTCCCCCGGCCCGGTCCACCGGTGCATCCACGCGGTGGTTCACCAGATCGAAGACCACGCGGAAAAAGCCGGCCTGCCGGTCCGCTTTGCCGCCACCAAGCTCATTGAGGACGACGAGGATATCCGCAGCCGCCTGGAGCTGGATCAAAACGAGCTGGAGCTCATTGAGCACAGCGTTCAGGAGATGGAGGCGGAGCACGGCATGGACCGGAACGCCGCCCTGGCCGATATGCGCTATGACTTCATCGAAGGAGTCTGCCGGACCACGGTGGTGAAATGCCGCCAGTCCCGGGAGCGGGCCAGGAGCGAAGCCATCGACCGGCTGGTGACCCACAAGTACCTGGCCCTGCCCATCTTCTTCGGCATCATGCTGCTGATCTTCTATCTGACGTTCAACGTCATCGGCGCGTTTCTCTCCGATCTGCTGGCCGCCGGCATCGACGCTTTGACAGCCACAGTGGATGCGGCCCTGACCGCCTATGGGCTCAATCCGGTCGTTCACAGTCTGGTGATCGACGGCGTCTTTGCCGGAGTGGGCAGTGTATTGAGCTTTTTGCCCATTATCGTGGTCCTTTTCTTCTTCCTTTCGATTTTGGAGGACACCGGCTACATGGCCCGGGTGGCCTTCTTCATGGACCAGCTCCTGCGAAAGATCGGTCTCTCCGGCCGCAGCATCGTGCCCATGCTCATCGGCTTTGGCTGCTCGGTCCCGGCCATCATGTCCGCCCGAACCCTGGCCTCGGAGCGGGACCGGCGCATGACGATCCTGCTGACGCCCTTTATGAGCTGCTCGGCCAAGATCCCCATTTACGGTGTCTTCTCCGCCGCCTTTTTCCCGGATCACGCCGCCCTGGTGATGATCGGGCTGTACTTAGGCGGCATCCTGGTGGGCATCCTGGCGGCCAAGATCCTGGGGGCTACCGCCTTCCGGGGAAACCCCGTCCCCTTTGTCATGGAGCTGCCCAACTACCGCTTCCCCTCCGCCAAGAGCGTGTGGCAGCTGTGCTGGGACAAGGCCAAGGATTTTCTGACCCGGGCCTTTACCATTATCTTTGTGGCCACCATCATCGTCTGGTTCCTCCAGACCTTTGATACCCGTCTCAATCTGGTGGATGACAGCTCCCAGAGCCTACTGGCTACCGTGGGCGCCTGGATCGCCCCGCTGTTCGTCCCGCTGGGCTTTGGAGACTGGCGGGTGTCCACCGCTCTGATCACCGGCTTTATCGCCAAGGAGTCGGTCATCTCCACCCTGGGCATCCTCACCGGCTCCGGCACCGCGGTGACGGCGGCAGCCCTTGGCACGCTGTTCACTCCCGTCTCCGCTGCCAGCTTCCTCACCTTCACTCTCCTTTATACCCCCTGCGTGGCGGCCATCTCCGCAGTCAAGCGGGAGCTGAACTCCGGCTGGCGGGCCGCCGGGGTGGCCCTGAGCCAATGTGTGATCGCCTGGGTGGCAGCGTTGGTGGTGTACCGTCTGCTTTTGCTGCTGGGATAAGGAGGCATTTGGATGCTGGAGCTTCTGATCGTGTCGGTCCTGGCCCTCTGGCTGGGGCTGGCCCTGCGGTCCTGCAAGCGCCGCAAGGGCGGCTGCGGCGGCGACTGTGCCCGCTGCGGCAAGGGCTGCAAGCCCTGAATAGAACCCTCTGAAACTGGGGGCCGGAACTGCCGGTCCCCAGTCTTTTTGTACATAATGTTCAAATATTTTTCGTTCTTACAGGTGATTTTGTATGCTATATCCTGCTTTTGCCCGTTGACTTTTTCACTTTGACCCGCTAAAATGAAAAACAATCTTTCCCACGCCAAACCACACGAAAGGAGCTGGACACCATGACCAACACCACCATGTACAACAACCAGATGATGTCCTGCTCTGCGTCCGCGTCCTGCGCGAACGCCGTCTCTTCCTGCGCAAATTCTGCCAATATCACTGTGATTCTGGACGCCATGATTATGGCGTCCATTATTATTTGCGCCATTCTGGCTATTTGCAGCCTGATTAGCCTGTCCATTCTGTCCATTACTCTGCTGGCGATTCTGCTGATTGGTAAAAAATTGAAGATACCCAGGGTGGGGCGGCAGTGAATCCGTCACGATACAGCAAAGCGGCTGTGCCTTGGGGCGCAGCCGCTTTTTTGTATAAAAATCCAAATCCAAAAGGAGAAGAAACGATGAAAAAGAAGCTCTTTGCACTCACGATGGCCATGCTGATGGCCCTGAACCTGGCCGCCTGCGGCGGCAGCGACAAGCCCGCTGACGACAGCGGCGACGCCGAACCCAGCACCGACGCCCCTGCCGGCTCCGTCTTTAAGCTGGGCACCATCGGCCCCCTGACCGGCGACTACGCCATCTACGGCCAGGCCGTGGCTCACGGCGCCCAGATCGCTGTGGACGAGATCAACGCCGCCGGCGGCGAGGTCCAGTTCCAGCTCCAGTCCGAGGATGACGTGGGCGACGGCGAAACCTCCGTCAACGCCTACAACAAGCTGATGGATGACGGGATGCAGGTCCTGGTGGGCCCCACCACCTCCGGCGCCTCCATCGCCGTGGCCTCCAAGGTCTTTGAGGACCGGACCTTCATGATGACCCCCTCCGGCTCCGCCCCCGACATTAACGCCGGCAAGGACAACGTCTTCCAGGTCTGCTTCACCGACCCCAACCAGGGCACCGGCGCCGCTGACTACATCGCCGAGAACATGCCCGACGCCAAGGTATCTGTCCTCTACCAGAACGACATCGCCTACTCCCAGGGCATCCGGGACACCTTCGTAGCCGAGGCTGCGGCCAAGGGCCTGGAGGTCGTCCATGAGGCCACCTTCACCGCCGACACTAAGAGCGATTTCTCCGTCCAGCTCACCGCTGCCCAGGCCGCCGGTGCGGACCTGCTGTTCCTGCCCATCTACTATCAGGAGGCCTCCGTGGTCCTCAACCAGGCTGACCAGATGGGCTACGCCCCCACCTTCTTCGGCGTGGACGGTATGGACGGCATCCTGACTCTGGAAAACTTTGACACTGCTCTGGCCGAGGGCGTCATGCTGCTGACCCCCTTCTCCGCCGATGCCGAGGACGAGCGGACCCAGACCTTCGTCAAGACCTATGAGGAGAAGTACGGCGAGACCCCCAACCAGTTCGCCGCCGACGCCTATGACGCCGTGTACATCGTCAAGGCCGCTCTGGAGGCCGCCGGCTGCACCCCCGATATGTCTGCCACTGACGTCTGCGAGGCGATGGTCTCCGTGATGACCACCCTCAGCTATGACGGCCTCACCGGCCAGGGCATGACCTGGGCCGCTGACGGCACCGTTTCCAAGGCCCCCATGGCCGTGGTCATTAAGGACGGCGTCTACGTCCTGCCCCAGTAAGCTCCCTCCACAATCTACCCCCAACCAAACCGCGGAACCAGGATGCCGGGAATCTCTCCCGGCATCCGCCGCGGACTTTCCATGGCAGAAACAGGGGCGGCAGACCATGCTGCTGCCGTCGGTATTTCTGCCATAGAACCTGAAAACGAGGTGTTTCCTATGGAATTTCTCTCTTATTTAATCAGCGGCGTGAGTCTGGGCAGCGTGTACGCGCTGATCGCCCTGGGCTATACCATGGTATACGGCATCTCCAAGATGCTGAACTTCGCCCACGGCGACGTCATCATGGTGGGCGGCTATGTGGCCTTCTGCACGGTCAGCTATCTGGGGCTGCCCGGCTGGGTCTCCGTCCTGCTGGCTATGGCCGTTTGCACGGCACTGGGCATGGTGATCGAGGCCCTGGCCTATAAGCCTCTCCGGGCCGCGCCGTCTCTGGCGGTCCTGATCACCGCCATCGGCGTGAGCTATTTTCTCCAGAACGCCGCCATGCTCCTCTGGGGCGCGGCCAGCAAGTCCTATCCTCCGCTGATCACCGGCGGTCTGTCCCTGTTTGACGGGAAACTGACCATCTCCTATGTCTCCATCCTGACGGTGGTGACCTGCCTTGTGATCATGGCGGCTCTGACCACCTTTGTCAACAAGAGCAAGATGGGCAAGGCCATGCGGGCCTGCTCGGAGGATAAGGGCGCCGCCCAGCTCATGGGCGTCAATGTCAACGCCACCATCTCCATGACCTTTGCCATCGGCTCTGCCCTGGCGGCGGTGGCCGGCGTCCTGCTGTGCTCCTCCTACTCCATCCTCTCCCCCACCACCGGCTCCATGCCCGGCATCAAGGCCTTCACCGCCGCCGTGTTCGGCGGGATCGGGTCCATTCCCGGTGCCTTCCTGGGGGGACTGCTGCTGGGTGTGATCGAGTCCCTGGCCAAGGCCTATATCTCTACGAACCTGGCCAACTCCATCGTCTTCGCCGTGCTGATCGTGGTGCTGCTGGTGCGGCCCGCAGGTCTGCTGGGCAAGTACGTCCCTGAGAAAGTGTGAGGTGAACGCCATGAAAAAACCGCATCTGCAAAAGCACACCCGCACGGACTTTCTGACGTATCTGGGTGTGATCCTGGCCTTCGTGGTCATGAGCGTCCTCAGTGCCAACGGCTCTCTGACCCGCTCTCTCACCGGCCAGCTGGTGCCCATCTGCTGCTATATGTCCATGGCCGTGTCCCTGAACCTGACGGTGGGCATCCTGGGCGAGCTGAGCCTGGGCCACGCAGGCTTTATGAGCGTGGGCGCCTTCTCCGGCGTCATCGCCGGCATGGGTCTCCAGTCCGCCATCCCCTCCGATCCCCTCCGCCTGGCAGTGGCCATGGCCGTGGGCGCGGTGGTGGCGGCCCTGGCGGGATTGATCGTGGGCACGCCGGTGCTCCGGCTCCGGGGCGACTATCTGGCCATTGTCACCCTGGCCTTCGGTGAGATCATCAAGGAACTGGTCAACTGCCTGCTGGTGGGCTGGGACTCCCGGGGTCTCCACATCACCATGAACTTCACCGGCAGCAAGAGCATTGCCGACCTCCAGCTGGACTCCGACGGCATCGCCATCATCAAGGGCGCTCAGGGCACCGCCGGCGTCAATACCATCTCCACCTTCACCGCCGGCTTCCTGCTGGTGATGCTCACCCTGGTGGTGGTGCTCAACCTCAAGCACAGCCGGGCCGGCCGGGCCATCATGGCCCTGCGGGACAACGATATCGCCGCGGAGAGCATCGGACTAAATCTCACGAAATACAAGATGATGGCCTTTGTCACCTCCGCCGCCCTGGCCGGCGCCGCCGGCGCGCTGTACGGCCTGAACTTCTCCTCTCTCCAGGCCACCAAGTTCAACTTCAACACCTCCATCCTGATCCTGGTCTTCGTGGTGCTGGGCGGGCTTGGCAACATCTGGGGCTCTCTGATCGCCGCCGCCGCGCTGACGGTGCTGCCGGAGCTTTTGCGGGCCTTCTCCAACTACCGGATGCTGGTGTACGCCATCGTGCTGATCCTGGTGATGCTGGCCACCAACAATCCCACCCTCACGGCCTTTTTCAGCCGCCTGCGCAGAGGCGGCCGGGCCCCCGGAAAGGAGGCGGCATAAATGCTGTCCAAACTGATCCCCGTCCCCTCCAGCAGTATGCTCACTGACCGGGACATCGACAAGCCTCCCATTCTGGAGTGCATCAATCTGGGCATCAACTTCGGCGGTCTGGCGGCGGTGGAGAACTTCAACATCACCGTGGGCCGCACGGAGATCTCCGGTCTGATCGGCCCCAACGGCGCCGGCAAGACCACCATCTTCAATCTGCTGACCAAGGTCTACCAGCCCACCAAGGGCACCATCCTGCTGGACGGCAAGGACACCCACGGCATGTCCACCGCCCAGGTGAACCGGGCGGGCATTGCCCGGACCTTCCAGAACATCCGATTGTTCAACGACCTGACTGTGGAAGAAAACGTCAAGGTGGCCATGGACGCCCAGATGAAGTACAGCATGGTCAGCGGCATCTTCCGCCTGCCGGGCTTCTGGAAGGAGGAGCGGGTGGCCCACGAGCGGGCCCTGGAGCTTTTGAGCCTGTTCCACATGGAGAACCTGGCCGACAAAAAGGCCGGCTCCCTGCCCTACGGCGCCCAGCGCCGCCTGGAGATCGTCCGGGCCCTGGCCACCAATCCCTCCCTGCTGCTGCTGGATGAGCCCGCCGCCGGCATGAACCCCTCGGAGACTGCGGAGCTGATGGAGAACATCCGCAAGATCCGGGATACTTTCCAGATCGCCATTTTGCTCATCGAGCACGACATGAATCTGGTCATGGGCATCTGTGAGATGGTGGGCGTTTTGAACTTCGGCCGCATCATCGCCAAGGGCACCCCGGCGGACATCCAGTCCGATCCGGCGGTCATCGAGGCGTATCTGGGCAAGAAAAAGGAGGCGTGAGCCATGGCAGAGATCTTAACTGTGGATAACATCCACGTCTATTACGGCAGCATCCACGCCATCAAGGGCGTCTCCTTCCAGGTGAATGAGGGGGAGATCGTCACCCTCATCGGCGCCAACGGCGCGGGCAAGTCCACCACGCTGAATACCATCGCCGGGCTTCTCCACAGCCGCACCGGCTCCGTCACCTTCCTGGGCCAGCCTCTGAGCAAGATCCCCGCCCACAAGATCGTCTCCCGGGGCCTGGCCCTGGTGCCGGAGGGCCGGCGGGTCTTCCTCCAGATGTCCGTTCAGGAAAATCTGGAGATGGGAGCTTACACCCAGTCCGCCGGCAGCGTGAACGAGGACCTGGACATGGTCTATCAGCTCTTTCCCCGCCTTCAGGAGCGCCGCCGCCAGGTGGCCGGCACCCTCTCCGGCGGCGAGCAGCAGATGCTGGCCATGGGCCGGGCGCTGATGAGCCACCCGAAGCTCTTGATGCTGGATGAGCCCTCCATGGGCCTGGCGCCCATCCTGGTGGAGCAGATCTTTGAGATCATCCGGAACCTCCACAAGGCCGGCTCCACCATTTTGCTGGTGGAGCAGAACGCCCAGGCCGCCCTCAGCGTGGCGGACCGGGCCTATGTGCTGGAGACCGGCAACGTGGTAGCCACCGGCACCGGTGCGGAGCTGCTGGAAAGTCCCGCCATCAAAAAAGCCTATCTGGGCGGCTGAGGCCGTCCTACCTTCGAAAAAAGAGCGCCGTATGGCGCTCTTTTTTTCTGATCCTCGGCTGCGCTGCCGACCTCACGGCTTGGCTGGGTAGACCCAGCGCTTTCTTCTGACGGAAGCGCCTTCGCCCTCCGGCAGGGATACCGGCTGGGGCCCAAGAATCCGTTCTCTCTGGTAAATGGCCCGCAGGCGCGCCCCCACCGTCTCCAGACTCCGCGCCTCTGCCACGGATCGTCCAGCCGCTGTGCAGTCCGGCAGGAGATGAGCCAGGATTCCCGCTACATCTCGTTGAAATTCATCCAGATTCGACGCTTTGTATACCGTCTCCCCGTCTTTCAGCCAGCCCTCATACACCGGAATGTCTCGCAGAACGGTGGGGATCCCGCAGGCCAGGGCCTCCAGCACCACGATGCCCTCGGTCTCCTCATGGCTGAGGAAGGCAAAGACGTCGGCGCCGCAGTAGGCCTCCCGCAGCAGCTCCCGGTCCACATAGCCGGGGAAGGACACATTGGCCGGAGCCTGGGCAATGGCATCGCTGGTCTCCCGGGGCAGCAGCCGGGGATCGGTCCACCCGAACCAGAGGAAGCGGACATTGGGCATCCGGCGGGCCAGCTCCAAAAAGTCTGTGATGCCCTTGCGGCCGATGGTGTGGCCCACAGAGATCACCACCCGCTCCTCCTCCCCCAGGCCGTACCGCCGGCAAAAACTCTGCCGCAGTCCTGGGTCCCGATGGAAAAAGGCGGTGTCCACACCGTTGGAAAGGCTGTACACCGGGCGGCGGACGCCATAGCCCCGCAGGAGCGACGCGGCGTACTCCGTGGGGGTGATGACCACGTCCCCCAGGCCGTAGCAGAAGGTGATCCACCGGCGAAACAGCGGCGCCATCAGGTCCGAGCCCCGGAAGGAACGGCGGAAATCCTCCATGGTGGAGTGGCCATACCAGATGACCTTTTTTCCCCGCAGGCGGGCTCCCAGGGCTTTCAGAACAGAGTCCGGCAGCACGGTGTTGATGTGAACGGCGGCGGTGTCCGCCGTCCAGTGGTCGCTGACGGTGATGCCGCAGCGATGAAGCGTGTCCCGCTGGTGGCGGATGGCCTGGCCCACGCCGCTTTTTCCAACGATCCGCTCTCCGCCTGTATAGATATAGATCTCCATGGCTTCCTCCTTTACCTGCCGGCCGCTTTGGGCCTGCACTTTTTTGCGCCTTATTTTTTCTTCATGTTCTCTATTGACTGTTGATTGACAGACTTTCTATCCCAGCAGCGGAAGGACCTGCTGCCAGAGGATGGTCAGCCCCAGACTGTACAGCCCGATGGCAAAGGGCTTGCCCAGCAGGATAATGGTCACGTAACGCCGCCAGGTCATCTCCGTGGTGCCCGCCAGATAGCAGAGGAAATCATCCGGCGCCACCGGGAAAAAGATCGCCAGGGCAAACAGCCGGGCAAAGCGGTCCTTTTCCTCCGCCCAGCGGCTGTACTTGTCGATCAGCTTGGCGGGAAACAGCATGGTCAGCAGCGGCTTGCCGCAGGTCCTGGCCACAGCGAAGACGACCATAGACCCCAGGCAGATCCCCACATAGTTGTATACAAAGCCCCACCAGGGCCCGAACAGCAGCACCCCGGCCAGACACCCCAGCCCGCCGGGCAGCACCGGCACCACCACCTGCACCGCCTGGAACAGGATGAACAGCAGCACGCCAGCCCCGCCGCAGCTGCGAACCAATGCCTCCATCTGCTCCTGAGAGGTCAGGACTCCGCTCTGC
Source organism: uncultured Dysosmobacter sp. (assembly GCA_963560095.1). Lineage (GTDB taxonomy): Bacteria > Bacillota > Clostridia > Oscillospirales > Oscillospiraceae > Oscillibacter. The sequence goes on from CAUWNE010000037.1 coordinate 11,034, forward strand.
CACCCCCAGACCGCCAATCCCACGCTGACGGCAAATCCCGTCAGAGAGAAGATCTGGAGGGCCCGCCGCTCCCGGGTCATGCCGGCACCCCCCAGGTCTTTCCCCGGCGGCGGGCGATCTGCTGGCGGTAGATGGCTTCCACCTGTCCGGCAAAGTGCTGGAGAGAAAAGGGCTCCGCCGACTGCCGGGCCTGGTCCGCCATGGCCTGCCACCGGTCCGGATGGGCCAGATACCACTCTAAGCGGCTCCGGAACTCATCTGCGGAGTGATACTGCCAGCCGTTCTCCCCCTCCCGGACCACGCCGTCCAGGCAGGGGTCCGCCCGACACAGAACCGGCACGCCGGCGGCCAGGGCCTCGATATAGGTCAGGCCCTGGGTCTCGCTGGTGGAGGCGCTGACGAACAGATCTCCCAGCTGATACCAGTCCGGCACCTGGGCCGGCGGCACCATGCCGGCAAACACCACCGCCGGGGCGGACAGCCCCAGTCCGGCGGACAGGTTCTCCAGCCGGGCCCGGTCCGGTCCGTCGCCCACCAAAAGCAGCGTCACCGGCGCGTCCCCCAGGGACGCCCGCAGCGCCAGCAGCTCGTCCAGGTTCTTCTCCGCCGCCAGCCGGCCCACGCACACCAGGATCAGATTCTCCTCCGGGATCTCCAGACTCCGGCGGAGCACCGCCTGATGGATGGGGTCCGGTGAAACGGCGAAGCGGTCCAGCTCAATGCCGGAGGGGGCCACAAACACCGGCCGGTCCACGCCGTAGCCCACCAGAAGCTGGCGGACCTTGGCCGTAGGGGCCAGGAGGCAGTCCGTCTGGGCGGCCACCCAGCGGGAGAAGACCGAAACGGCCTTCTTCCCAAAGCGGACACTGGGGGAAAAGTAGTGGGTATAGTCCTCATACACCGTGTGGTAGGTGTGGATCAAAGGCACGTCCAGGTGCTCCGCCAGCCGCCGGGCCAGGAAAAAGGTGGAGAACTCACACTGGGAGTGGATCACGTCCGGTCTCCACTCTGCCAGCTCCTTCACCCACCCGCGGACCAGGGTGCTCCGCAGCCGGGCGCCGGGATATACCAGTCCCACCGGCACCGAGCCCAGGCGCGTCACCCCCTCCTCTTCCCAGGACTGGGTGCTTTGAGACAGCGTCAGGATGCGGACCTCATGGCCCCGGGCCTCCAGGCCCCGGCGGAGGTTTTTCACCGAGGTGACCACGCCGTTCACCGCCGGGAGATACCAATCAGTTGTGATCAAAATTTTCATAGGGGGGCTCCTTTTATCGATTCTGTCTCTCATAACGGCGGGAGACGGCAAATTTCTTCAAGTGCGCTGGATGTTCTTCGCACTGTGTGAGTTATCATAGTACAGTTAATACAGCTTGTCAAGATTTCGTTAATGAAAGGATAGCAGTTTTTTGATGAAGCTTCCAGGGAGAGCAGCTTAAGGTTTCATGAAGGTTTTGTGAAGAAGTCTTACATAAGACGTCTCCGGCGGCAGATCGTTACACCGTCCGCTCAGAAACCACCCGCCGGTAGGTCCTGGCCGTTGCGCCGAAGACCAGGGTGTACACAGCGCAGAAGACCAGCAGCGTCCCGGCGGCGCAGGCGGCGAACAGGGGGGCGTCCCGCAGGCCGAAGAGCTCCAGCATCCGGCAGAGCATGGGGGACGCCGCCAGCAGATGGAGGCCCGCCATCCCCAGAGGCAGGAAGAACACCAGCAGGATCTGGCTGCGGATGGTGGCCCCCACCTCGCCGGGGGTCATGCCCACCTGCTCCAGGATCTGATAGCGCCGCCGGTCCTCATAGCCCTCGGAGAGCTGCTTATAGTAGATGATCAGGGCTGTGGTCAGCAAAAACAGTCCCCCCAGCACCAATCCCAAAAAGAGAAAGCCGCCGTACATGGCGTAATACTCCTGGGTCAGGGCCTCCCGCTCCACGGTCTGGAGCCGGGCGGCCTGGGCCGTCACGATCTCCTGAAGCCCCAGATAGAGGCAGGCGGTGGTGGACACCGTCACCAGCACCATGGTGGAGAGGATGCAGATGTTGGAAAGACCCGCGGCATTCTGCTTCATCCGGTACAGCAGCCCGGAGACGGCAGTGAAGTGCCGGGTCTGATAATAAAAGCGCCGGTTGGCCCGGAGCCCCTTCAACACCGCAATGGACCCTGCGGTAAACAGGCAGTAGGTGCCCAGCATCACCAGTCCCACCGCGCCAAAGAACCAGATCATGGCCTCCACCGGGTCCTGAATGGTCACCGCCAGCCCATAGCCCCCGGCCAGGGCCGCCGCGCCGATCAGGCTCAGGAGCCATTTGGTCCGGGGCTCCCGCTCCCCGGTCTGGACGCTGCGCAGCAGCTCCACCGGCCGGGACCGGCTCATGTGCAGCAGATTCACCGCCAGCGTCAGGACAAACAGCGCCAGGAACAGCGTCCCCGTCTCCCAGGCCGCTTTTCCGCTGATGAAAAAGTGAAACTCCACCGGCAGATGGACCAGTCCCAGCAGCAGCGGCGGCAGCAGCCGGGACAGGAGGATCCCGCCTGCCAGCCCCAGTGCCAGGACCCCAGCGGCACACAGCAGCGTCTCCCAGCCCATCACCCGGGCCAGGTGGCGCTTTTCCAGGCCCAGCACATGGTAGACCCCCAGTTCCCGCTGCCGCCGCTTCATGACGAAGCTGTTGGCGTACAGCAGGATCACCCCGGCAAACAGGGCCGCCACCCCACAGCCGATGGCCATCATGGACTGGAGATAGGCCGCCCCCCGGACCGTGGCCAGAGCCTCTGTCCCTGCCAGAAAGCGGAGCATATAGTACATGGCCGCCGTACCGCCGCAGGAGAGGAGATAGGGGCCGTAGAACCGGCGGTTCCGGACAATATTCACCAGAGCCAGCCGGAGAAAGAACCCATGATTACGCATCCTGCTCCCCTCCCTGGGCAAGGCCCGTCAGCACGTCAGAGATCCGCCGGTACTGGCGCTCCCGGCTGAGCTCCCCCCGGTACAGCTGGTGGTACACCCGGCCGTCCCGGAGAAACAGCACCCGGCCGGCATGGCTGGCGGCCTCCACGGAGTGGGTGACCATCACAATGGTCTGTCCGGCCCGGTTCACCGCCTCAAACAGCTCCAGCAGGTTGGACGAGGCCCGGGAATCCAGGGCCCCCGTGGGCTCGTCGGCCAGCACCAGCTCCGGCGCCGTGATCAGGGCCCGGGCTGCCGCCGCCCGCTGCTTCTGGCCGCCGGAGACCTCATAGGGATACTTGTCCAGCAGCTCTCCGATGCCAAGCTCTGCCGCCAGCGGCGTCATCCTGCGCTCCATAGCCCCGGGCCGCTCTCCCGCCAGCACCAGGGGCAGCAGGATGTTATCCCGGAGGGAGAAGGTGTCCAGCAGGTTGAATTCCTGAAACACAAAGCCCAGATGGGACCGGCGGAAGGCCGCCAGATCCCCGTCCCGGATGGCGGAGAGGGGCTGGCCGCTGAGCAGCACCTCCCCTTCTGTGGGCCGGTCCAGGGCCGCCAGGATGTTCAAAAGGGTCGTCTTGCCGGAGCCAGACTCCCCCATAATAGCCACATACTCTCCGGGCTCCACGGTAAAGGTCACGTCCGCCAGGGCCCGTACCTGGCTGCCGCCAAAGCGGGTGGTATACGTCTTTTGCAGATGATGCACTTCCAACAGGGACATGGGGTGCGCCTCCTTGTTTTTGTATTGATGTATTATGCATCTAGTACAATAACACAGCAAGAAGTCCTTGTCAAGACCTGGGCAGAAAAAGGGGCGGAGGAAGCTCCTCCGCCCCTTTCCCCGTCTTACTCAGTTTGTATCTGCATCTCCCGCCTGCTCCGCCAGCGCCGCGCCGCTCGGTTCCGTTTGAAGAATCTCCGTGTCGTCTGGGTTGGCATGCCAGGTCGGGGACCGCGTGCCGTCCCAGAGCCCGGCCAGGGACTCCTCCATCTCCCGAACCGCCTCCTCATAGGCCGCCTCCGAAAGGGTCCCGTTCTCCACTTCCGCGGCCAGACGTTTCGACTCCCGCTCCATAAAGGCCTCGTATTCGGCAGCAGCCTGGGCCTGCAAGGCGGTAACAAGGCCGTGGCCCGGAACCTCGATGATCTCTATACCGGCGCAGGTCCCCGGAGCGGTGATCTGTTCCATCTCCTGCTCCGTCTGCCGGTCCGCCAGCTCCTGGTCGGTCAAAAGCTCCGTGTACAGATCGTTCTCCTCCACAAAGGTCCGGACCGCCTCCGGGTCCGCCAGCGCCGGGTCCAGGGGCAAGGTGAACATACAGCCTGTCACATCCTCCCGCATGGTAAGGGTCCCGTCCTCTGCGGCGGAGAATTGCTGATAGGAGGGTACAAAGCCCTGATAGACCGCCAGATACACGGTGTGGTCCGCAAAGATCTGAATATCCTGGGTATCCATGACGTAATACGCCCTTCCATCCTGCAAAAAGGAGACACAGCTCCCATCCAGGGAGAAGATATTCACCTCATGAGGCGGATACCCGGCCACCAGCGGCGTGATCGTAAACGTGCCGCTGGCAGACACATCATAGGATTCCTTTGTCAGGGGCGTGCCATCGGTCCGTGCCACAGACACCACGGCATACGTGCGCTCCTCCGCCGCATCGGCACACCAGCTGGAAATCCCCCTGCCGGAGACCAGTCCGCCCAGGGTGACGGTGTAGTCCCCCGCTTGGGCAGTCTCATTCAGGACCTGCGCGCCCTCTTCGGCAAAGGCCTGGGCCAGCAGCGGATCGTCGATCTCCTCCGCCACCTGGGCGGGGCTCAGCCACAGAACAACTGCAGATACGGATACTGCCAGCAGGCAGATGGCGGCGGCAGCCAGCACTGCCAGTTTTTTCGTTTTTCCAAAGCTCATCTTCTGTTCCTCCTGTTCCCGGAGCCGTTCCCGCAGCAGTGCTGTGGTACGTGGGCAGAAATCCGGGGAAAAGGGAATGCGGTCAAAGGCCTCCCGGTATTCCTCACGGTTCATGCTTCATCCTCCTTCAGCAGCTGCCGCAGCCGCTCCCGACCACGGGCCAGCCGGGTCCCCACCGTGGGGGCGGGCAGGCCCAGCAGCTTTCCGATCTCTTTCATGGAATATCCCTCATAATAATAGAGGTAGAGCACCGCGCCATACTTCTCCGGCAGGGCCCGGACAGCGGTCAAAAGCTCCCCATCCCCCGCAGGCGCGGCAGAGATCGTCGCCTCCTCTAAGGGGACGTTCCGCCGCTCTGCGGCCCTTCGGATATCACTGGCCCGATGGAGGGTCGCCCGGATCAGCCACGCCTTTTCATGTCCGGCGTCCCGAAACACGATCTGGCGGTCAACCAGACGGAGGAACACCTCCTGCACCGCGTCCTCCGCGTCGGCGGGGTCTGTCAGCCGGGTGCAGGCCAGCCGCAGCAGCATGGAACTGTACGTCTCCACCATGCGGCTGATGGCTTCATCGCTAGCAAACGGGGCCATGTTTCTCACTCCCTTCACCTCAAACACGATCCAGCCTCCATGGATTTTTCACCCGGGCCGCAAATTTCAAAAAAAGACCGCCTGAGGCGGTCTTTTCAGACGGTCAATCTATGGCTTTCCCGGCGGTCTCTACCGCCTTTTGCGCAGAAGCAGCGTCACGGCCCCGGCCAGGATGGCCAGGTCCGCCAGATTATACACATAGCGCCGCAGCGCGCCGGGGGCCTTTGGGAACTGGAGGTAGTCGAAGACCCGGCCATGCCGGAGCCGCTCCCACAGGTTGCTCACTCCGCCCCCCAGCGCCAGTCCCACACCCACCGGGCTCCGCCGCCGCCAGGACCACAGCACTGCCAGCGTCCCGGCGGAAAGGGCCGTCAATGTGCGCTTCTCCACCGGCAGGCCAAAGGCTGCCCCACGATTCCACAGGGGACGAAACCGCACCCAGCCGCCTTGCCTGCCGGCGGGACAGTCCCGCAGCGAAGCCCGCAGCAGAGCGCACAGCGCCGCGACGCCTGATGCTACCAGGATCGTCACCATCGTTTACTCCCCCTTGTCCATGGCCTTTTCCATCGCTGCCCGGAGGGCTCCGGTCCGCTGATGGCGGTTGTTGGCCGTCAATGCGGCGGTGATCTGCCCCTGGACCCGCTCCATCTCCTCGTGGAAATTGGAGGCAGACATCCGCAGCGCGCCGTGGCCCAGGATGATGAGCTGCTCCGGACCGTCGGAGGTGGCCACCTTCACCCGGTGCTTCTTCCCGATCTCATAGGTGGCCCGCTCGATATAGGCGTCGGCAGTCTCCGCCTCCTTGGTGTAGACCACATGGATATTGTGGTACTTCTCCACGCTGCCCTGCCCGCCCTTGACCTTGTAGGCGTCAAAGACGGCGATCACCTCGCAGTTCTGATAGCCCCGGTAGTTGCACAAAAGGTCGCACAGCGCCTTCCGGGCGGCGTCCAGATTGTCCCGGGCGATGGCCTTGAGCTCGTCCCAGGCAAAGATGATGTTATAGCCGTCCACCAGCAGATATTCCGGTCCGGAGGCCTGCTCCCGGATGGCCCTGGCCGAGGCCTCCGCAGTGGGACGCCGTGGCTCCTTGGGCGGGAGGAAGACGGACCGCTTCACCGGGCCGTAGGTCCGCTCAAAGATGGCTTGCAGCTCCCGGTCCTGCTCGATGGTACCGGCGTAGGCGGCGGAGCGGCGGGCCGCGGTCTTCTCCGGTACCGTCTCCTCCGGCACTTCCGGCGCCCAGCCGCTGTCCAGATGGGCCTGGGCCGGGACCTGGTCCCAGGGCACGGTGTAGCCGGCTCCATGGGCGCAGAAAACGGAATCCGGTGTGTTCTCCACATCCCGCTCCGGGTCATAGCCCAGGGCCTCCACGATCTCCTCCGTCCGGGCACAGGGGCGAAAGCCGCCGGGCTGGCAGCTCAGCCGGCCGCGGCCCCGGGTATAGGCCGCCACCTCCCGGGCATAGCCCCGCAGCCCCGCCACCGGGGCCGCACCGGTGAGGACGGCCAGCTCTCCCAGCGTCTCCGGCGGGGCGGTCTCCCCCTCCATCCGCTGGAGGTCGCTGATGGCCCGGCCCACCTGATCCGCCGGTACCTCCAGCCGAAAATCGTACCAGGGCTCCAGCAGGATGCTCTCCGCCTGCATCAATCCCTGGCGCACCGCCCGGTAGGTGGCCTGACGGAAATCCCCGCCCTCGGTGTGCTTATCATGGGCCCGGCCCGTCAACAATGTGATCTTCACATCGGTGATGGGAGAGCCGGTCAAAACGCCCAGATGCTCCTTTTCCGCCAGGTGGGTCAGCACCAGCCGCTGCCAGTTCAGGTCCAGCACGTCCGTGGAACAGGCAGAAGCCAGCTGCACCCCGCTGCCCCGGGCCCCCGGCTCCAGCAGCAGATGGACCTCGGCATAGTGCCGCAGGGGCTCAAAGTGGCCCACTCCCACCACCGGAGCGGCGATGGTCTCCCGATAGCAGATGGTCCCGCTGCCAAAGGCCACCTCCATGCCGAACCGCTCCCGGGTCAGCCGCTGAAGGATCTCCAGCTGCACCTCGCCCATCAGCTGAATACGGATCTCCCGGGCAGTCTCGTTCCAGAGGATGTGTAACTGAGGGTCCTCTTCCTCCAGCTGCCGCAGACGGCCCAGGGCCGTATGGGGATCGGTGCCGTCCACCAGCTCCACCTGATAGGTCAGAACCGGCTCCAGCACAGGACCCTCCCAGTCCGTCTCAAAGCCCAGTCCGTCTCCAGGGCGGGTCCGGGACAATCCGGTGACCGCCACCACCGCGCCGGCAGGGGCCTGGTCCACCGGGCGGAACTTGGCGCCGGAGTAGACCCGGAGCTGGTCCGCCTTCTCGGACCAGACCCGCTCCTCCGGCACGCCGGGGCGGCGGTTGGTCACCAGATCTTTCACCCGCAAAACGCCGCCGGTGACTTTCAAATAGGTCAGCCGGCTTCCCTGGGGGTCCCGGGCAATTTTGAAGACCCGGGCCCCGAAGTCCGCCGGGTAGGCGGAGACCGGCGCGAACCGCTCCAGCCCCTCCAGCAGGGCGTCCACACCCTCCAGCTTCAGCGCGGAGCCAAAGAAACAGGGAAAGAGCTGCCGCTGCCCGACCATCCTGGCCACATCGCCGTCTGCCACTTCGCCGGTCTCCAGATACTTCTCCAGCACCGTCTCATCACAGACAGCGGCCTCCTCCATCCACTCCGGCGCCGTGAAGTCGGCGCAGCCGCTATCCAGCCGCGCCCGCAAATCGGCCAGCAGCGCGGCCCGGTCCGCGCCGGCCAGATCCATCTTGTTGACAAAGAGGAAAACCGGCACCTGATACCGCTCCAGCAGCTGCCACAACGTCCGGGTGTGGGCCTGGACGCCGTCGGTGCCGCTGATGACCAAAATGGCACAGTCCAGCACCCGGAGGGTCCGCTCCGCCTCGGCGGAAAAGTCCACGTGACCGGGGGTATCCAGCAGCGTCACTTCCATCTGCGGCAGCGACAGCTCCGCCTGCTTGGAAAAGATCGTGATGCCGCGCTCCCGCTCCATCACATCTGTGTCCAGAAAGGCGTCGCCGTGGTCCACCCGGCCCAGCCGGCGCAGAGCGCCGCCGCGGTAGAGCAGCGCCTCGGAGAGGGTCGTCTTTCCCGCATCCACATGGGCCAGCAGACCTGTGCATATTCTTCTCTTCGTCTGTTCGCCCATAGATGGACCTCCTCTTACAAATGACTGTTCCCAGTGTACCACATGGGGCGGGATTCGTCGAGAGATTGCCCGGAATTCCAGCGTCTTTTTTGAAATTTCCCTTGAAAATGAGTGAAAACTATGGTATGATTATCTTCCGTGAAATAGCTGCATATGGAAGCATATGCGTAAATGTGTGGAGGTTATCCGTTATGAAGATGTTTATCACCGTTTTGCAGGTGCTGTGCGGTCTGATCGTCATTCTTGCCGTTCTGTTCCAGTCCGGCAAGAGCGCCGGCCTCTCCGGCGCGATCGGCGGCGTGGCCGACTCCTTCCTGGCCAAGAACAAGGCCAAGACCATGGACGCCAAGCTGGCCCGGGCCACCAAGTGGATCGGCGCCGTGTTCCTGCTGCTGACCCTGGCCCTGCTGATCCTGGGATAACTGGAAAAAGAGACGCCTGCGGGCGTCTCTTTTTTATGCCGTTCCCCGGGAGTAGAGCACCCCTGGCTCCGGTGTCACTCCGTTGATGGCCAGCAGCTCCTGGACGGTGACAAACTGATATCCCTCCTGTTGGAGGGTGTCTACGATCTGTAAGGCGGCTTCCACAGAGGTCTCATAGATGTCATGGAGCAGGATGATGCTGTTTGGCTTCACGGAAGAGAGCACCGACCGGACCACCTGTTCCGTATTCCGGCTCTCCCAGTCCCGGGGGTCTACGGACCACTTCACCATAGGCACCGGGATCGCCTGTTCCGTCCCCGGGGTCATCAGTCCGTAGGGCGGGCGGAGCCAATAGCTGCCCTCCCCCAGCAGGTCTTTCAGCAGCGTGTCTGTGGCCTGGAGCTCCTTGGAGATGGTTGCCGGGTCCGCTCCCTGTAATCGGACATGGCTCCAGGTGTGGTTCCCCACCTGATGGCCCTCTGCCTCCATCCGTTTCACCAGGTCCTCCTTCCCGGCGATCCCGGAGCCGATCAGGAAAAAGGTCGCGCTGGCTCCCCGCTGCCGCAGGCCGTCCAGCAGCCGGTCTGTGGTCCCCCGGCGAGGGCCATCGTCAAAGGTCAGCGCCACGTAGGAGGGTTCCTCTGTCAGCTCTGCCTCACCAGCTGCCGGGACACTCCGCCCTCCGGCCCAGCCCAATGCCAGACAGATGATCCCCAAGCTTCCCAAGACCTGCCATCCCCGTCTTCTCATGCCGCCTCGTCCCTCCCCTTGATGTCCCCCTTAGCTTGCCCTGGCGGGTCCAAATTACCGCTGTTAAAAATTGTCGCCTCTGGTCATTTCTCTCCTTTGAAGTCGACATTCTTTCAACACAACGATCAATATATTAGCCAGGATGTCGGATATATACTCTTTTTTGCGGAGCTGAACCGCAAACGTACAAAAAGCCCTTTGCAACGCGCCTAGGTACGCATTGCAAAGGGCTTTTCGATTGCAGGGATTGGATGTTTACTTCACCAGCTCGATGAGGGCGGTCTCCGCAGCGTCGCCGCGGCGCACGCCGGTACGGATGATGCGGGTGTAGCCGCCGTTGCGCTCCGCATAGCTGGGAGCGATCTCCTTGAACAGCTTCTTGCACACATCCTCGCGGGTGATGAAGCTCATGGCCTGCCGATAGGCGGCCAGATCATTCTTCTTGCCGAGGGTGATCATCTTCTCGGCCAGGGGCTTGATCTCCTTGGCACGGGTAACGGTGGTCTCCATCTTTCCATTGTCCAGGAAATCCGTGACCTGCTGGCGCAGCATAGCCTTGCGCTGGTCCGTGGTCTTGCCAAGTTTCCGAGTTCCGGGCATTTCGGTCTCCTCCTTCTTAGGATTTTGGTCAGCCGGGTGTGCCGGCGTTAATTGTTCTCTTCGTCAGCCAAGTGCAGTCCCATCATAGAGAGCTTATTGATAACCTCTTCCAGAGACTTCCGGCCCAGGTTGCGGACCTTCATCATCTCGTCCTCGGTCTTGGAGATCAAGTCCTCGACGGTGTTGATGTTGGCGCGCTTGAGGCAGTTGAAGCTGCGGACGGAGAGATCCAGCTCTTCGATGGTCATCTCCAGCACCTTGTCCCGCTGGGCCTCTGCCTTCTCCACCACGGTGGGCTTGCTGCCCACGTTCTCAGAGAGATCGGTGAAGAGGGTAAAGTGGTCGCAGAGGATCTTGGCGCCCAGGGACACCGCGTCCCGGGCGGAGATGGTGCCGTCTGTCCAGACCTCCAGCGTCAGCTTGTCGAAATCGCTGGAAGCGCCCACACGGGTAGGCTCCACCGTGTAGTTCACCTTATACACCGGGGTGTAAATGGAGTCCACGGCGATGGTGCCGATCACGTTCTGCTGGGGCTTGTTCCGGTCAGCAGGCACATAGCCCCGGCCATGGGAGAGTGTGATCTCCATGTTGAGACTGGCGCCGCTGTCCAGAGTGGCAATGTGCAGCTCCGGATTGAGCACCTCCACCTCGCTGTCGGCCTTGATATCGCCGGCGGTGACCACGCAGGGACCCACCGCCTCGATATAAACCGTCTTGGTGGTCTCGCAGTGGAGCTTGGTCAGCAGGCCCTTGATGTTCAGGACGATCTCCGTCACATCCTCTTTCACACCGGGAATGGTGGAAAACTCATGCTGGACGCCGGCAATCTTGATGGTGGTCGGCGCGGTGCCAGGCAGAGAGGAGAGCATAATGCGGCGCAGTGCGTTGCCCAGGGTGGTACCGTATCCACGCTCCAGGGGCTCTACCACATACTTGCCGTAAGTGACGTCGCCGGGGGCCTCGATGCACTCAATCTGGGGCTTTTCAATTTCGATCATGCAGTACCCTCCTTCATCTTCTCATTGCGGCGGAGCGGAACCACACGCCGCAGGCAATTCGTGTCATCTTCGAGGGTATCCTCCGCTTACTTAGAATACAACTCAACGATGAGGTGCTCCTCAACGGGCACATCAATATCCTCACGGGCGGGGAGACGAGTCACCGTGCCCTTCAGTGTATTCTTCTCACGCTCCAGCCAGGCGGGCAGCAGGAACACGGGAGCGTCCTGGCCCATCAGGCGCTTGAAGACCTCGGAGGAGCGGCTGGACTCAGCCACCTCGACCACATCGCCGGCCTTCACCAGGTAGGAGGGGATGTTGACCTTCTTGCCGTTGACAGTGAAGTGGGCATGGCTCACCAGCTGACGGGCCTGACGGCGGGTCATGGCAAAGCCCATGCGATACACCACGTTGTCCAGACGGCGCTCCACGGTGATCAGCAGGTTGTCGCCGGTCTTGCCGGGGGC
>CAUWNE010000038.1:0-22679 GCA_963560095.1 uncultured Dysosmobacter sp.
TCTTCTTTGGCTCTTTGTTGCACTTGACTTGACAATTCGCAAATTTGTTTTCTGCTTATTTGAGGTATTTCCGAATCCGCTGGGCCAGGGTCACCGCAAGGCCGATCTTCACCAGATCCGGCAGGAGGAAGGGCGTCACGCACATGGCCAGGGCCGTGGCAAGATCCATGGGACCGGCGGTGTAGACCTGCAAAAACCATGCGGTCCCAAAGGCGTAGCACACCAACAGCCCCGCCACACAGGCGAAGATGCGCAGGGCCAGGGAATCCCGGCCCCGGGCGGTGAGCAGCCAGTAGACCAGGGCAGAGGCCAGAAAGCCCAGGATATAGCCGCCGGTGGCGCCCAGCAGAGCGGCGGGACCGCCCCGGAAGCCGGAGAACACCGGCAGTCCCACAGCGCCCAGCAGCAGATAGACCACCACCGCATACGTACCCCGCCGGCCGCCCAGAGTCAGCAGGGCGGCGAAGACAGCGAAGGTCTGCAAGGTAAAGGAGATCGTGGTGATGGGGATGGAGATCCAGGCGCATACGATCATCAATACGGCGAACAGCGCGATGTAGGTCATGTCCCGGGTCCGCAGACGGGCGCGGGCAGTGGTCAGGTGTGTCATCGTTCAAACCTCCGTATGCTGGCAGATTTCCCGGATCTTGGCCTGGATGGCTTTCAGATCCTCAAAGGTATCGGGGCGCTTGGAGACGTCCCGCAGCAGCGCCGCCGGGTGGTAGATGGCGGTCATCTGGACGCCGCCCCGCTCAAACCACTGGCCGTGCTCCACGGTGATCTTGAAATCCTCCTTGATGATGGCCTTGGCGGCGATGCGCCCCAGGCACACGATGATCCGGGGCCGCAGCAGGGCCGTCTGCCGCCGGAGAAAGCCGATGCAGGCGGACTGCTCCACATTCAGCGGGTCCCGGTTTTTGGGCGGGCGGCATTTGACCACATTTACGATGTAGACCTTGGTCCGGTCCAGGTGGATGATCTCCAGCATATCGTCCAGCAGCTGGCCGCCGGCGCCCACAAAGGGAACGCCCTGCTCGTCCTCGTGCTGGCCGGGACCCTCGCCGATGAGCAGGATCTCCGCGTCTCTGGCGCCGTCGCCGAATACCACGTGGGTCCGGGTCTCTGCCAGGGCGCAGGCCCGGCAGGCCATGCAGTCCTGCTCCAATGCCTCCCAGCTGTCAGCCATCACTGCCACCCCTCTCGTCGATCAGGTTTGCAGGGGACCAAGGGCCCTGCCTGCGGAGCTTATCATACCACGAAAGATCCGCCTGCACAAGAGTGAATGACGCCCCGTCTCCCAGTGCATACTGAGGGAATGAGGAGGGATGACTGTGGCGCTCTGGTATTTTTGGGTTTACAGCTTTTTGGGGTACTTGCTGGAAAAGGCCTATGCGGCGCTGACCCATGGGGCCCATCAGCGGCGCAGGTGCTTTCTGCTGCTGCCCCTGTGCCCGGTGTACGGCCTGGGGATGCTGGCGGTGCTGGCCCTGGCGCCGGTATGGAATGACGGACCGTGGCTGATCGCGGCCGGAGGGCTGGCCGCCACGGCGGTGGAATATGGAGTCCACTGGGCCTATGAGATGCTGCTGGGGGTCCGCTTCTGGGATTACAGCCAGGTGCCGGGAAATCTCCATGGCCGGGTCTGTCTGCCCTTCACCCTGGCCTGGGGCGTGCTGAGCGCGGCGGCGGTGTGGTGGGTCCAGCCCTGGGTAGAAGCGCTGGTCCGGGAGATCCCGCCGGCGGTGACCTATGGCTTTTTGATGATCTTTGCGGCGGATGCGCTGCTGACCGCCCGATTTTTGTGGGTGACCCACGATATCGAGGGGTTATAGATTTGTATCGGGCTTGGCGCAGGGGATTCGCGGCGGCGCAGGCCGTTCTTTAGATGGGGACAGATTGCGTGGAATTTCGCTGGGGCAGATGGGAAAAGATCCGCGCCGCCCTTTGAAAAAGCGCGGCGGCTGTGGTATCATGGAGAAAAATCGGAGGGAAGAGTAGGTGTGGGAATGAGAATTTTAGTGATCGACGCCCAGGGAGGCGGCATGGGAAAACAGCTGGTGGCCGCCATTCGCCAGGGGGTGCCTGGGGCGGAGATCACCGCCGTTGGCACCAACAGCGTGGCCACCGCCGCCATGCGGAAGGCCGGGGCGGATTTTTCCGCCACGGGAGAGAACGCTGTGGTGGTGGCCTGCCGCCGGACGGATGTCATCGTGGGACCTGTGGGCATCACCATTGCGGACGCCCTGCTGGGGGAGATCACGCCTGCCATGGCGGTGGCCGTGGGGCAGAGCAGCGCCAAGCGGGTGCTGATCCCCTTTAACCACTGCGACAATATAGTTGTGGGGGTCTCCAACCTGAGCATCGGCGCGCTGATCCAGGAGACAGTGGCCATTCTCCGGGACCTGGCGGAGGTCCGGCACTGAGGACCGATCTCCGGCGGAGAGCGTTTTGAGTACATATCCATCATAGGAGACAAAGAGAGCGGCACGCCGACGGCGTGCCGCTTTCATGATTTGCTGGCTGGGCGGTCAACGCCGGTTGGAGCGCCGCCAGATCTTTTGAGCCTCCGCCGCGGCGATCAGCTCCTCCCGGAAGTCCGGGTGGGCGATGGAGATCAGCCCCTCCGCCCGCTCCCAGGTGCTCCGGCCTGCCAGATTCACGCCGCCGTACTCTGTGACCAGGTAGTAGGCCTGGCTCCGGGGGTCGGTGACGATGTCCCCCTGGAAGTGGGGGACGATCCGGGAGCGGCGGACGCCGTCCTTGCCCGTAAAGGAGGAGGACATGCAGATGAAGGCCTTGCCGCCCCGGGACATGGAAGCGCCGGTCAGATAGTCCAGCTGGCCGCCGGTGCCGCTGATCTGCCGCAGTCCGGCGCTCTCGGCGCAGACCTGACCGTAGAGATCTGCGGAGATGCAGCTGTTGATGGAGATCATGTCGTCCAGCTGGCCGATGGTCTCCGGGGCGTTGACGTATTCCAGCGGGGCGACCATGACGCCCGGGTTCTCGTCCACCCAGTCATAGAGGGCCTGGGAGCCGAAGACGATGCCCGTGACGCCCTTGTTTTTGTGGATGGCCTTCCGGGCGTTGGTCAGCTTGCCGGCCCGGAAGAGCTCATAGTAGGCGTCGCCGCACAGCTCCGTGTGCATGCCCAGATCCTGAAGGTCTGACTCTGCCAGGCGGGCGCCGATCACATTGGGCATGGCGCCGATGCCCAGCTGGAGGGTGGCCCCGGAGGGGATGTGGGGCACGATCCAGTCGGCGATCCGCAGGTCCTCCTCTGTGGGCGGGGCAATGGGGAACTGGGGCAGGGGGGGATGGGCGCCCTCCACGATGAAGTCCACCTGGTCGATGTGGATGCACTCGTCAAAGCCGCCGTAGATCCGGGGCAGGTGCTCGTTGACCTCCAGGATCACGATGTCGGCCTTGTCCAGGATGCCCTTGGCCACGCCGGCGGCACAGGAGAGGTTGAAGTAGCCGTGGCGGTCCATGGGCGTGACGGCCATCATGGCCACGTTCACCGTCAGGAAGTGGCGGTAGTAGGGCACCACGTTTCGAAAGAGCATGGGGATGTAGCTGCAAAGGCCCCGGTCACAGAGCCTGCGCTCATAGGCGGAGCAGTGCCAGGAGTTATAGCAGAAGTGCTCCCGGCTGGGGTCGCACTCCACGGTCTGGATGGGGCCGAAGAGCAGATTCCCCCGGATCTTCACGTCGGTCAGCTGGTCCCGGCGGCGGGCCAGGGCCGCGTCCAGCAGCGTGGGGAAGCAGACATTTGTGGTATAGTCCACCCAGTCGCCGCTTTTCACGGCCTGGACTGCCTCCTCCGGGGTGCGGAGCTTCCGGCGGTATTCTTGTTCGTAGTTCATGGGACTCCTTTCTCCTCCGGCGGCGTTCCGTCCGGGGCTGGGGATCTTGACAGACCCAGTATACCACAGCTGCCGCAAAAGCGCACAGGATTTTCAAAAAGTGAGAGGCGGCAGGGGGTACCATTTCCCGGCAGTCCATGGTATAATACGCCTTGCGCGTTCCGGGCGGCGGAGCTTCCCGGAAGAAATTACAGACAGAACTGGTAGGTTCCCTTATGCAGAGAGTCGATTTGCTGGAGGGCTCCATTGTCCGGAGCCTGACAAAATTATCCCTTCCCATCATGGCCACGGCCCTGATCCAGATGGCCTACAATATGACGGATATGATCTGGATCGGCCGGGTCTCGGCCAACGCCGTGGCGGCGGTGGGCGCGGCAGGCATGTATTTGTGGCTGGCCAACGGCCTGGCCATGATCCCCCGGCTGGGGGGACAGGTGAAGGTGGCCCATGAGCTGGGCGCCCGGAATCCTCGGCGGGCGGCGGTTTACGGCCAGGCGTCCCTCCACCTGGGGGCGGTGCTGGTGGCGGGGAGCACGGTGCTGGCCATCGCCCTGAATCGGCCGCTGATCGCCTTTTTCAAGCTGAACAGCCCTGACGTGATCGCCGACGCCCGGATCTACCTGGTGATTGTGGCGGCGGGGTTCGTCTTCTCCTTTTTCAACCAGATCTTTACCGGCTTGTTCACCGCCATGGGCGGCAGCGTGGTGGTCCTGCGGTCCACGGCTGTGGGCCTGGTGGGGAACATCGTGCTGGACCCGCTGATGATCTTCGGCGTGGGGCCCTTTCCCCGGATGGGGGTGGCGGGCGCAGCGCTGGCCACGGTGCTGGCCCAGGGGATCGTGACGGGGATGTTCTGGCTGGCGGCCCGCCGGGATACCATCCTGTTTCCCCAGATCCGGCTGTTTGCCCCCAGTGAAAAACAGGCCTGGGGCGAGATCTTGAAGATCGGACTGCCGGTGTCTGTCCAGAGCATGTTTTTCTCCAGTCTCTCCATGTTCCTGGCCCGGATCGTGGCGGGCTGGGGGGACGCGGCCATTGCGGCCCAGAAGGTGGGGACGCAGATCGAGTCCATCTCCTATACCACAGCGGAGGGCTTTGCCACGGCGGTCAACGCCTTTGTGGCACAGAACTTCGGAGCGGGCAAGCCGGAGCGGATCCGCAGGGGCTATTGGACGGCCATCGGCATGATCACCGTCTGGAGCTGCTTTACCACCGTCATGCTGGTGGTCTTCCCGGAGCCGCTGTTTCGGATCTTCATCCAGGAGGAGGACGTGCTCCAGACCGGGGTGAGCTATCTGCGGATCATGGGCTACTCTCAGATTTTGATGTGCCTGGAGATCACCGCCTCCGGCGCGTTCCAGGGCCTGGGCCGGCCCATGCCCCCCACCCTGGCCGGGATCATCGGCAATGCGGCCCGGATCCCCATGGCGCTGCTGCTCAGCGCCACGGCCCTGGGCCTGGACGGCGTGTGGTGGAGCATCAGCATCTCCAGCATTGCCAAGGGCCTGGTGGTCTTCGCCTGGTTTGTGGTGGTGCTGCGCCGGTATCTCCGGTCCGAAGAGGGCCGTCTGCCCGGAGCGTGATGGACTGGCGGGCGGGGGCCTTTCAGCCCCGCCGGACGGCTTTGCGGGACTGCACGGCCGCTCCGCCTGGGAGCCTCTGGATGGGATGATTTTGCGGAGTTCTCTGCCGGATTCGCGGCACAATCTCGCGATCATGCCGGTTCCTTTGAACTTTTGCCTTGAGAAACAGCGGATCTTGTGTTAGGATAGCCCTGGGAGATCAGCAATGTCCATATAATTTCAAGTGTGCCATGGATGAGACGTCCAGTGCACATGATGATGGAGTATAAAGACCATCATGGATTGGGCCGTCCCCGCGCTCGAAGCAGGCTCAGGAAAAGCGGAGCGGCAGGCGGTGTGATCCATGTTCGAAATGATTGAAAGCAAAGGAGATCGAAGAGAAGTATGAAATTAGGAATTCTGGGCCTGCCCAATGTGGGCAAATCGACCCTGTTCAACGCCATCACCAATGCCGGCGCGGAGAGCGCCAACTACCCCTTCTGCACCATCGACCCCAACGTGGGCATGGTGGCCGTGCCTGACGAGCGGCTGGACAAGCTGGCGGAGATGTATGAGCCGGATAAGAAGACCCCGGCGGTCATCGAGTTCGTGGACATCGCCGGCCTGGTAAAGGGCGCCAGCAAGGGCGAGGGCCTGGGCAATAAGTTCCTGGCCAACATCCGGGAGACGGACGCCCTGGTGCACGTGGTGCGCTGCTTTGACGACGAGAACGTGATCCACGTGGAGGGCAGCACCGATCCGGCCCGGGACATCGCCATCATCAACATGGAGCTGGTCATGGCGGATCTGGAGATGGTCCAGCGCCGGGTGGAAAAGGCCACCAAGGCTCTCAAGGGCGACAAGAAATTCCAGCATGAGGTGGACCTCTTCACCGCCCTCCAGAAGCACCTGGACGGCGGCGAGCTGGCCCGGACCTTCCCCTGCGACGAGGAGGACGCCGCGCTGCTGCGGACCTCGGATCTGCTGACCCTCAAGCCGGTGATCTACGCCGCCAACACGGACGAGGCGGGCTTTACCGATCTGGAGCACAACCAGTATTATCAGCAGGTGTGTGAGATCGCCGCCGCCGAGGGCAGCCAGGTGCTGCCCATCTGCGCCAAGATGGAGCAGGACATCGCCGAGCTGGAGGGCGAGGAGAAGCTGATGTTCCTGGAGGAGCTGGGCGTGGAGGAGTCCGGTCTGGACCGGCTGATCAAGTGCTCCTATGCCCTGCTGGGCCTGATTTCCTTCCTGACCTACGGCAAGGACGAATGCCGGGCCTGGACCATCAAAAAGGGCACCAAGGCCCTCAAGGCCGCCGGCAAGATCCACAGCGATATCGAGCGGGGCTTTATCCGGGCAGAGGTCATCGCCTATGACGATATGATCCAGTGCGGCAGCGTCAACGCCGCCAAGGAAAAGGGTCTGCTCCGCAGCGAGGGCAAGGAGTATGTGGTCCAGGACGGCGACATGATCTATTTCCGCTTCAATGTGTGAGCTGACGGATCTGGAGCGGCTGGCGGCCTATGACCGCCTGTATCAGGACCTTTTGAAGGAGCGGGACTAGGTCCTGGCCCGCATGGCCGTCCTGCGGACGGAGGGAAAGGAGCGGGGGGCCACTTATCGCCAGCTGATGGCCCAGAAGCTGACGGTCCAGGGCCTTTTGAGCCGGTTTGCGGCCTACGGCATTCAAGAGTGATTCAGATGTCCCGCTGTCTGGCGGGCGTGAGACTGCCGGATAGGAGCCGCGGCTGCCCTTAGAAAAGGCGGTGCCTGTTGTATTGCCACCGCAGGCGACGCCTTGCAAAAGAAGTTCTTTGATTGCTGAAAGCCCCTGTGCCGATCTGGCACAGGGGCTTTTCTGGTGCGGAGCTCCGCCATCACAGGGGAGCTTCCGGCCGGCGGACCTGCCCCGGGGATCGACGTTTGCGGCGGGCTGCAAAGGACCGTGCAAACGTTCTGCGCGATCCACAAAACACGCCGCAAAGGGGCGGCCCGCCAACTGCGAGCCCAG
The DNA here is from genome assembly GCA_963560095.1 of uncultured Dysosmobacter sp. Lineage (GTDB taxonomy): Bacteria > Bacillota > Clostridia > Oscillospirales > Oscillospiraceae > Oscillibacter. The sequence goes on from CAUWNE010000038.1 coordinate 7,440, forward strand.
CGCAGCGGGTCGCAGTTGGAAAGGAGAAGCAAGGGAGCGGGCGGATGACGCCTTTCTTGCCGCAGGCATAAAAAGACGTCGGAGCAAAGCGGACTTTGCTCTGACCTATAAAGGGAGGTCAAAACCGATATTTCTGTCAGAAACGAAAAATAGCCGCCCGCAGGGCGGCCCGCCAACTGCGAGCCCAGCACAGCGGGTCGCAGTTGGAAAGGAGGAGCAAGGGAGCGGGCGGATGACGTCTTTCTTGCCGCAGGCATAAAAAGACGTCGGAGCAAAGCGGACTTTGCTCCGACGTGGTGCCGGTGGCGGAACTCGCATCGACTTCTATGCTACCACAGTGACATGGACGACAGCTACCAACTTATAGTCGCCGTCATAGGTCTCACTGCCGTAGTAGCGGATGTCCGACTCGCCGGGGGCTCTCCCGTAAAAATATTGAGCGCGGGAGCCAAGGACCTCGGGATTGGAGATCTCATGGCGCGTATAGAAGGGACCGTGGATCAGCGGGGATGGCTGATTATTCCCGTCCGCTGGAATCGTGATCTCAAACTCATACGCTCCGTCGGCGTTTTTCCCAAGATAGGTGCCGCACTCCGGATTCGGCAGGAACAGTTCCGAAGACCCGGTTTGCTGCGACACCACGGTGACATGGACGATGGCCTTCAGCTCATAAGAACCGGTCGACGTCTCACTGACGTAATAAAGAACGTCTGCTGTACCGGGCACCCTCCCGTAAAAATATTGGGCACGGATGCCTACCCGGTTGGTGTTGCTGCTCTCCGCCCGGACATAATAATGATCTGGCATCAGCGGCGTAGGCTGGGTCTTCCCGTCATCCAGGATCTCGATTTCAAATTCGTGGACGCCTTCGGCATTCACCCCGAGGTAGGTGCCGCACTCCGGATTCGGCCGGTACAGCGCCTCGCCTGATGACTGAGGCTTCTGGGGCTTTTGTTCTTGCGGCTGCTGAGGCTTTTGCTCTTCTGGCTTTAAGGGCTTTTGCTCTTCTGGTTCTAAAGGCTTTTGCTCCTGAGGCTGCTGGGGGGTCTGGGGCTTTTGCTCCTCCGGCTGCTGAGGCTGCTGCTCCTGAGGCTTCTGGGGCGAGGTGGAGCCGCCGGGAGACGTGGACATATCTTCGCCCAGATAACGGTACAGATAGGTCACGATATTGGCTCTGGGGGAATTCTGCCCTGGGACAAAGGCGGCTCCGACGTTGCTCAGCAATCCGTTGGTATCGGCCCAGGCCACAGCGTTCGTGTAGTAAGCACCTGGATAGCGGCTGGCCAAGGCACTGTGCCCGCTGGCAGACGGCTTCCCACTGGCCCGCCACAGGAACGTCACCACGTGGGCGCTCGTACATGTTCCGCCGGGAACAAAGGTGGTCTTGGTCTGGCCGGTGGTGATCCCTTCCTCATAGGCCCACAAAATGGCCTTATAGAAGGGGCTGCTGGGATAGACATCGGTAAAGGGATTGACTCGGGTCTTCGGCTCCGGCTTTCCCATGGCTCGCCACAGGAACGTTACGACCTGTCCGCGGGTGCAGGTGGCAGTCGGCTGGAAATGAGTTGCCGTTACCCCTGTGGTGATCCCATTTTCCACGGCCCACAAAACTGCGTCATGGTAATAGGAACCCGCCGGCACGTCGGTGAAGGGATTCCGCGGGGGAACCGAAGTTCCGGGACGGTCCGGATCGACAGGCTTTGAAGGGGGTGTCGTCTGTTCTGGGGCCTGCTGAGTCCCGCCTGCTGGCGAGACTGCTGTGACGCCAGAGGCATCCAGTGTATAGAACACAGGCCCGGAACCGCTGGTGACGTACCAAACTGCCTTTCCGTGGTAGAAGATGGGCTGACAATCGGACAAGGAGGCCTTCGCGGTCCTGATGTCTCCGGGCTTGCCGTCGGCACCGTATGAGACATAGTAGAGGGTGTCGTTCACGGTCGATCCGGTCTTGCCGTTCCACAGCATATAGCCGCTGTCTGTTCCGGTGGATACCAGCATCGGGGTCGTGACGCCTGGCGTATGACTCAACTGGACGCTCCAGCTTCTTCCGGTGGCCTTATCCATAAAGTGATAGAACGGATATCGGTCTCCGTACCCGCCTGCACCGTCATAGTTGTATGCCATGATGTAGTATTTGGAGGTCTCTGTCAGGCCGCCGACAGAAGCGCCGGTCGTGTTATCGCCGGTTTGGCCGGCAAAATCTCGGATACTTCCGCTGCTGCACCACTTACCATAGGTCTGGCCGGAGAATTTTCCTGTCGAAGCTTTGTTGTAGTACCGGGTATGCACGACGCCGCGGGGATAGGCGTCACCATGGTCCAGAGCTACGAGGTAGCCATCCTGATCGACCATCAGGAACTGGTTGAAGGAGTGGCTGACATAGCCGTAGCTGGAGTTGAAGACGTTGTAATAGGAGTCGGTGATGGAGAGGTCACTTTGCCGCACAGCCATCATGAGGTTGGCCTGATGGTTCAACCCGTCGCTGCTGGTATACATCTCATGGCATGTGCGGATGTAAAGATAGTCGCCGTACTCATCGCAGCGTAACGAGCCTGCATCAAATGGCGTGGTGGTATTGGCGCCTCGAAGACTGGCCTGCCCCAGGCGCTTCCAGTCCTTGGAGTACTTTACTACACGGATAACCTCCCGCTGGTCGTCCTCACCTGGATTTTCCTGACCGAAAATCAGAAAATTATAGTCCTCCCCAGCGTAGAAACCGCCCCAGATGGATAGCTCCATGGGGATCGTCCGGCTGGAATGGAGCTGAAAAGCATCGTTGTAATCCTCTACAACAATTTTTCCGTCGACATACTCCACGCGAGTCAGGCCGCCGTCCTCATTTTCGTAGAGATAGGACTTGACGGTACTAGACCATCTGGTATAGTCCTGATCGTTTTTGTTGTTGGATACCACAGGTGCAGTTCCGCTTGCTGAGGCAACCGGTACGAGCGACGCCAGCATTCCAAGCGTACATACCATGGTCAACAACCGCATTCGTAAGTTCCTCTTCATACCTGTCTCCTTTCATTCAGCCCGATCGCTTGGGACAGACGGTGCTTCACTTCCCTTCCTGCCCATTCGCGTTCCTGTCCAATGCTTACGGACGGTAGAATACTGGTTGGGATATTCTTCTAATTAGAGCATACTACAAAGCATCATGGCTTTCAATGCATCTTTTCCATATTTGTATGGGTTCCTCTCAGGTCCAAACCCAAATCGAACAACAGGTGTATTCTGCGGTGACTGCCAGCCGATGGCGGAGCGCATCGCCGCCGCTGATATGCTTCCTGATGGAATTATCGAATGTGTATAGTGAAAAGGCGAGGCGCCATGATTCAAAAATGATGGCTCCCCGCCTTTTTGCGTTTATATGGGTTCCTGCTTTTTCCGTGGCCCTCTGGGCTTGGAGGCAGGTCTCCATTTCACCTCGTTGGGAAAATAGAGTTTCTTATAACGTTCGAAGAAAACAAATCATCCGAACCCATTTCCTATCGGAAATAAGTTCGGATGATATTGATTTGCAAAGGGCGGTCAAACCCGATATTTCTGCCAGAAACGAAAAACAGCCGCCCGCAGGGCGGCCCGCCAGCTGCGAGCCCAGCGCAGCGGGGGCGGTTTGAAAAGGAATTTAAGCAGCAGCTGTCCGCGGTCAACAGTAATCTGCGGACGCTGAAAAGTGAGATGAAGCTGACGGAGGCGGAGTTCACGGGTCAGGCCAACTCCATGGAGGCCCTGACTCAGAAGGGGGCGCTCCTCCGGCAGGAATACGAACAGCAGGAAGAGAAGGTTCGGGCCTTGGAGCAGGCGGTGAGGGATGCCGGCGAGGTCTATGAGGACGGTGACAAAAAGCTTGATGAGTACCGCCAGAGCCTGAACCGCGCCAAGACTGAGCTGATCCAGCTGGAAAACGAGCTGAGGGACAACGAGCGACATCTGGATGAGGCCCGCAGCAGTGCAGATCGGGCCGCCACCTCGATTGACGAGTTTGGCCGCGAGGTAAAGGACGCCGGCGACGATCTGGACTCCGGATTTGGGTCCAAGCTGACCGGAGTCCTGGATGACCTTGGAAAGCTGAAAGGCGCTCTTTTGGGCGGCGCCGTTGTGACCGGATTGAAGGAGCTGGGCGGATCTATCCTGGATGTGGAGGAATCTACGCGGGAATATCGGCAGATCATGGGCGGCCTGGAGGCATCCAGCCGGGAGGCTGGATACAGCATCGAGCAGGCCCGGGAGACCTATTTGCAGCTGTATGAGGTCCTGGGAGATACCCAGACAGCCGCGACCGCTGCCGCCAACCTGCAAGCTCTGGAGCTGAGTCAAGCACAGCTCCGGGAGATGACGGAGCTGACGATTGGCGCCTGGGCGAGATATGGGGACTCCATCCCCATTGACAGCCTGGGGGAGGCAATCAATGAAACGATCCGCGCCGGTGAGGTGACCGGTACCTTTGCAGATGTTTTGAACTGGGGAGCTCAGGAGGGAGAGAATTACGGCGTCTCTCTCCGGGAGAACAATGAGGCCAACAAGGAGTGGAACGAGGCGGTCCTGAACGCCAAGACCGCAGAGGAATACTTCAACCTGGCGCTTTCAGACTGTGAGACCCGAAGCGAGCGCGTGGATTTGGTGATGCAGGCCATGGCCAAGCAGGGCTTGCAGGACGTGGCCGACGGCTATCGGGAGGCCAACGAGGAGACCATCAAGGCCAATGAATCTCAGGCCAAGCTGGACGAGGCCTGGGGCAAGATGGGTGAGGCATTGGCCCCGGTGGCGGATTTCCTGCGGAACTCCATGGCAGGGGCCCTGGAGTTTCTGGCCGAAAAGATCGATGGTGCTGTTGGGGCGCTGAAAGATCTGTGGAACTGGTGGTCAAAGGTCATGAATTTGGAGGGAGATCCCTATGACCCATCCGGGAAAATCAAGGAGTCTGCCTATAACCCGCTGGGACTTCCTGAGCATCGGATCAGCGGCTCCCACGCCGGCGGACTGAGCCGGGTCCCCTACGACGGGTATGTGGCTCAGCTCCATCGGGATGAGATGGTGTTGACTGCCCGGGAGGCCGATGTGCTGCGGGGGCTGTCTGCCGGCGTTGGCCGGTCCAATGGGATCACGTCCCAGGATCTACAGGCGATCATGGCTGCCAGTGTCAACGCCATGACTGCCGCGAACCGCAGCTATGAGCGGCCAATCATGATCGAAAACGTGTGGAAGGTCAACGGCAGGGAGCTGTATCGGGAGACCATTGGCGATCTGCGAGAAGTGACCCGGGAGATTCCGGAGGTGCTGGACGATGAGTAGGATCACACAAATCAATCTGGATGGCGTGCGGTTTCCACGGGTGAGCGGGGAGCGGTATGCCTGCTGGGAGGATGATCTCTCTGTCCTGTTGGAGATGATCTCCGGCCGGATGGTAGAGGAGGTCCGGGGTAAGGTGTGGCGGGTCCGGTATAGCTGCGACGTGCTGGACGAAGCAACGCATCAGCTGGCGATGGCTGCACTTCGGTCCAGGGGACCGCTGCCGGCGACGGTGCTGCCGGATACCGGCGGGGACCCGATCACATCGACCTTCTTTGTGGACAGCTTGACGCCGGCGGCCTTTGCGTTTGAGGAAAACGGAAAAGCTGTCTGGCGGGGACTGGGGTTTACGCTGCGGGAGGTCCGGCCCCATGATCGCTAAGAGTGAGCAGTACCGGGCAGCTGTAACCGCCGATCGCAGACAGGTGGATATCCTGACGGTGGTGGACATCTCTGATCCGGATACCGTTTGGGGTGAAACTGAATCCTCGGCACTGGCACCCTGGTCCAAGCCCCAGGAGCTGCGGGATAAAAACATGGACCCGCCCAGGCGTTACGCCACGCTGGAGCCGGGGCGGTGGCTGCTGGATGGGACCTTTTCGATATTCCCGGACAGTTTCCAGGTGCCGCAGCATATGGGGGTGGCCTCTGCGGCTCTCTCCGGCCCTGACGGGGCATTTTCTGAACCACAGTGGGTCCAAATGAATTTCTCTAAGGTGGATGTTTTACAGGCATTTTCTTTGATCTTCTCCAGTGATCCAGTGGACGGAGTCCCTGTGGACTTCACTGTGGAGGTTCGGGCCGGAGAGCAGGTGTTCTTCTCTAAGAGTTTTGTAGATAATCGGGAGACATCGGTGAGCCTGGACGGCTTCACCGTCCACATCCCGACCTCTATCAAGGTGATTGTGACCAGGTGGAGCCTGCCGGGGCGGCGAATGCGGATGGTCGAGATCCTGCCGGGGCTGTACGAGCGTTGGAACTCTGATATGCTGGCCAGCTTCAGCGTGGTCCACCAGGGGGACTTCAGCGCATTGTCTGTCCCCTATGGGTCCATGGATCTTGCTATGGATAATCTTGATCGGCGCTTTGAGCCACGGCGGAAAAACGGGGTTTTTCAGTCTATCGAGGACCGGCAGGGTGTAGAGGTGTTTATCGGCATCCGGCTGTTGGACGGGAGCTATGAGCGGGCCAAGCTGGGCGTCTTCTATCAGGCGGGGGACGGCTGGAAGACCAGTGAGAACGCCCCAACGATGAATTGGCACATGGCGGACATTATCGGGCTTCTGGCGAGCCGGACCTTTCTTCCCCCGGCGTCGCTGCCCACTACGCTCGCAGGCTGGCTCCAGGCATTGGTGAGCCAGTTGGGCACGAACTTCTCAAGTCGATGGAGCTGTGATGGGGACTATGCCAGTAAGGCGGTGACAGCGAAGGACCGGGCCGCCGTGACCGGAAAGAAGTGTGGAGACATTCTGAAATGGGCCTGCCAGGCCACCGGGACCTGGGCCAGGGCGGATGCCGAGACTGGATATCTCTGCGCGGAGCCCCTTTGGAAGCAGGGAAATAAGGTGACGCTGGACAACCTGACAGCCTATCCCACTATGAAAGCCAACGAGAGCTTGGCAGCCCTGATCTTCCAGCTGAGCGACGGGACGGAGCGGGTGATCTCCGGCAACGCCACCGCCAGCGAAAAGACGGTGACCATCAAGAACCCCTTTATCCACACGGCGGACCAGGCTCTGACAGCGGCGCGGCTGATCCTGAGCTGTTACGGCGGAAACCTCTACGAGCTGACCGGCCGGGGGGACCCGGCCAGCGAGATCGGCGACGTGGACACCATCTGGCTTGACGAGAGCAATGCTACCACCGCCCGGCGGATGATGCAGACCTTTGAGATCCGGAATGGCGTATTGCAAGGATGCCGGAGCCGACTCCTCCAGGCGGACGGCTCCTACCTCTATGAGGCCTTTGCCGTCATCCGGCAGGATGGGCCGTGGCAGGCCCCGGAGGGGGTCACCCGGCTGCGGGTGGTCATCGGGTCCGGCGGCCAGGGCGGCGGACGGGGCCAGGATGGCCAGTGGGAGTCCGCCGGCAGCAGCCACATTTCTTTCAGCGGATATCGCGGCGTGGAGGGCAAGCCTGGCGTGGATGGCCAGGGCGGGCGGATCTGGTACGGCGTCATCGACATCAATCCGGGTCAGATCTTTGAGGTCAAACTGGGGGGCGGCGGTGCTCCCGGCGGCGTCTACGGCTCTGCCGGGGCGCTGGGCTCGGATACGACCTTCGGTCCCTATTCCAGCGCCAACGGCAAGTATTATGAGACCGGCTACACGGACATTGCCAACGGACAGGTTTTCGCCCGGACCGGCGTCCCGGCTCCCCTGCCCGGTACGGCAGACGGGGGCAAGGGAGGCCCTGAAGGCACGGCAGGAGATGGGTATCTGGACTGGGAGGAACATAGTTTTGCCCCAGACGGTGGTCAGCCTGGCGAGACGATCACGGGGCACTACGTGTGGGTGACTACCGAAGAGCCGGGACCGGGTCAGCCTGGTGCGGCCGGAGCGTCCGGATTTGTCATGGTCACTTGGGACAAGCCGGCGTGATGTGTCCGATTCGGACACAAAAAGCCGCCCCCGGTCGGGGGGCGGTCACTGGGCCTTTTTCAGTTGCAGCACATCGTCTTCCAGATCTGTGACCCGGTCATCCAGGTCTTGAACGACTTCCACGGATACTTTGCCCTGCATCTGTCCGGTGATCTGCTCGGAGAGCAGCTGGAACTTGGGGTCAAAGTAGGATTCCATCATGACCATCATACGGCGCTCGGATTCTTGGTTTTTTGAATCCATGGCAGCGATCATACGGCGCTCGGACTCCTGGACCTTTGAATCCATGGCGGCAATCATGCGCTGCTCGGAAGCGATGATCTTCTGGTCCATCATTTGGGCGGTTTCTTGCAGGATCTCGTTTTTTTGCTGTGCCAGCTTCATGTCCATCAGCTGGGCAATCGCCAGCAGGTCCTTTTCATCCAGCATGGGGCCTCACGCTCCTTTTGGAACTATTATAGCGACAACGCGCGGACGCTGTCAAGTGGAATCGGGAGGACGGCTATGGAGCCTATTATTGTATCAGCGGTCTTTGAACCCAACCCGGCGGGGGCTGGGGGCGAGGTGGTGCTGCGGGTGATCGCCATGGACGTGGAGCCTCACCCCGCCGGCCAGATCGTCCAGGCCGGCGAGTTTGTATCCGGGGAGGTATAAGAGATGGCAATCAAACAAGTCCGGGTGCAGGTCGGTGGAGTCTGGTACCCGCTGACCTACGATTCGGTGGAACGGTGCTATTGGGTTTCGTTCCCTGCTGGGGATACCTCGGCAGATCAGCCGGGTGGCTACTTCAACGCCGTGGTGGAGGCATCCAACGACGGGGGCAAGACCGTCTCCATTGACGGCCACGCCCTACCGTCCCTCCGGCTGGTGGTCAAGGACCTGACGGCCCCGGAGCTGGTGCTGGCCTCTCCCCCGGAGGGGTATCTCACCACCCACACGCCGCAGATCGTGGTGGAGATCACGGACAACGCCTCCGGTGTGGACCCGGCCACGGTGACGGCCACGGCGGAGGGCGGGACCCTGCCTGTGGAGACTGCGGAGATCCCCGGCTGGTACCGGGCGACAGTGTCTCCCACTTGGGAGGATGGTCCCCACCGGGTGGGGTTCTCCGCCACGGACCGGGACGGCAACACGGGCCGCCTGACGCTGCACTACACGGTGGACACCATGCCGCCTGTGCTCCGTGTCTGGGACCACCGGCTGGTGGTGGACACAGAGACAGTCCTGATCCGTGGGACGGCCCAGGACAGCGCAGGAGCCGCTGTAATGGTCTCTACCGGGGACTGGTCCACGGACACCACCACAGCGGCAGACGGGGCTTGGTGGGCTGCTGTGCCCCTGGCGGTGGGGGTCAATGAGATCACTGTAAAAGCCCGGGGCGGCGCTGGGTTGACCACAGCATGGACCGGCACGGTGATTCGTCTAATCACCGACCGGACCTCGGGGGATTTGGCCCAGGCCAAGGATCTGCTCCGGCGCATCCCGGCGGGTGAGGCCACGCCGGAGGAGCTGGAGAGGTACAACCGGGGAGAGCTTCGCGGATGCTATGATTTTACTGATCTCAACCGGGTCAATTCCGCTGTGGAACTGGTGCATGATTCTCTCAAGGCACAGGGGTACCTATTGGACGTCCAGACAGTGAGTGATTCTCTCCGCGAGCCTGCCCACCTGCCGAGCGGATATTCTTTGCTGGAATATATCCATTCCAATGGGGCGCAGTATATCTCCACAGACTTTCACCCTACGCAAAATACCAAAGTGAAAGCGCGGTTTAAGTCGCCCACAAATGGGCGTTGGTTGTGTGGGGCGGTAGAGAGCAATGGCCAAAATGGATATGGTGTTTTTACAAACGGAACAGTTTTTGGTACTGGAAGCTGGAACACAAACATCAATCTTTATGATGGCTTGTGGCATGACATTGTGTATGAAAACGGAAACCTGCGGTCTGATGGTAGTTTAATACAATCTACGGTCTCTAGGCCATTTCAAACAATACGGCAACTTTATATTTTCGCTGTGAATTTGGGGGGGACAGTACAAGGAAATGTTGGAGAGATATCCTTATCTTGCCTGAAAGTTTCTGAGGGCGATAGGCTTGTATATGACTTTGTGCCGTGTAAGAATTCGAGCGGTGCTGTTGGACTGTTTGATCTTGTAAATGGTCAGTTCTATGAAAACAGCGGAACAGGGGCATTTATTGCAGGACCTGTTGTTGCGAGGGCTGTGGATCTGGCGGAAGTAACGGAACTGGAGTATATCGAGTCCAGTGGGACGCAGTATGTGGATACTGGTGTTCCAGTTAGGTCTACGTCTGGTTTTAAGGTGGATTTTGCGGCACTCAGTACACAGGGGACGATTGGACTGATTGGTGGATTTAACTACGGAGGATATAACCATAACTTTTCTCTGATAAGCGGGCAATGGTCCACCATGTACGGCAGCAATGAATCATTGCAGTTTGGTAGCACAGACAAGGAAAGACACCGGGTTTCCCAAAATGTCACAGCTGGGGCCACTTTTTTTGATGGTGTACCAATAAAGACAGGACTAACGTTCTATGACAATGTACAGAGAACATTCCGCATGTTTTGTCTCAACGGCGGTAGCACATACCCCACCTTTTGGATAGGGGCGTTTAAACTCTACTCTTGCAAAATCTACGATGACGGAACACTTGTCCGGGACTACATGGCAGCCAAGCTGACAGACGGCACAGTGGGGCTCTACGACAAACTTTCAGGGTTGCTGTATATCAACGCGGGGACCGGCAGTTTTTCTGCGGGCCCGGAAATCTCCCAGGGGGCACCGGTGGTTTCTGATTTCGATGAAGCAGACGCACCTGCGGAATTTATCTTGCAGAGACATTTGAAGAATGTCTCAAGCATTCTTGGAGCACGCCCGGTCAACACCTCCGTGACACTACCATTGACCATGGACAATCTGTCTATACGCGATGCAAATAGCCTTGAGCAGGCCCTGGTGGCGGCGGACGAGGTGACGCCGATCATCAGAAAATCTTTTATCTATGCCGGCGAGGCCATGGCCGGAGAGTTTTAAGGAGTGAGACTATGCAGGATGGCATTATCAAGGGTACGGGCAACTCTCGTTTTCTGAAAAGCATCTCGGACTTTTTGACCCAGTACCCCACCTATGAGTCCTTTGTGGCGGCTTTGGCGGCGGGCACGTTGCCGGTGGACTTCAATGGCATCAACGAGACCGGATGGCAGCAGCTGGGCACGGCTCTGAATAAGGGAACCCTACTCAGCGATAAGACAGCGGCGGCACTGGGACTGCCAAATACAGCGACACCAGATGAAGCACTTGCGAGGATTGCTGTGCGTGCGCCAATCGGAACAGTTTTGTGGTACACAGCCCAGAAGGCGCCGGACGGGTATCTGATCTGTGATGGTGCTGCCGTCAGCCGCACAGATTATGCAGACCTGTTTGCGGTGATCGGAACGACCTTTGGTGCTGGAAACGGAAGTACGACGTTCCAACTTCCAGATTTGCGTGCGGCGTTTATTCGTGGTGCTGGCAGCCAGAACGGATATTCTGCTACGTTTGGTCAGAAGCAGGATGCTACCGGCGTCAGGATTGCGTCCTATTCTTATGCGTCACCGATGGGAAACATCGTGACCAATGCGGATAAGAGTTTGGGAGGGTCCGGTTATGCCGCACCCAGCAATCAAACCGCGTCTGAGCAAGGATATTACCAGGCAGTCAGACCCTACAACATCGCGCTGACGCCCATCATCAAATACTAAAGGAGGTTCCGCATGACAGCATACAGTTATGACCAAGAGGGTCGTTATACCGGCCCGTATGAGTGCCAACGGGACCCGGTCCGCTCAGAAAGTACCGGGCAAGGCGTATATCTGCTACCGGCAGATGCTACGTGGACAGCTCCGCCGGCCTATGATCCAAAGGCGGAGATCCCTGTTTGGAGTGGGACAGCCTGGGCGGTGGAGAAACTCCCGGAAGAGCCGGAACTCCCACCTGATCCAAAGCCGGAACCGGGCCCCACCCTGGAGGAGCGGGTGGGCTCCCTAGAGAAATCCAAGGCCAACCAGGCTGACGTGGACGAGCTGAACGAGGCCCTGAACATGATCCTGACGGGGGTGACGGTATGAAGCCGGAGCTGCGAGCGCGGATCATTGCCTATAACCAGGCGGTGGCTGAGAGCCGGGAGAAGGCCGACGACCTGATGACCATTCTGGGGGCGCTGCCGCCCGGTCAGGTGAAGCAACTGCTGCGTGATCCTGTCTGCGGAGAGATCCTCAAAAAGTACGGGATCACCGGCGCGTGAGGGGGTGAGACCAATGGATATCTGGATCAATCTGGCCGGGGCCGTGCTCCCCGGCATCGTGACAGGAGTTGTGCTTGCCTGGTGGAATCGCCAGCAGAAGGAGCGGGACCGGGCAAATGATGAAAAAGAGCTCCAGCGCCGCCGGAGCGAGGAGGTGCGGATCTCCCTGCTGGTGGCTGCGGCCAAGCTCTCCTACGCCGTAGCGATGGCCGTGAAGCGCGGCCGGCCCAACGGCGAGATCGAGGAGGGCATCGAGCAGTATAAAGAGGCTATTATCGCGTTCAAGAGATTTGAGCGGGAATTGGTAGCAGAAAAAAGTGCGGACATTTGAAAGATTTGAAAGGAGATCAACTATGAACAAGAGCATCAACGACATCATCAACAACTACAAGGTCGGCGAGATCACTCTGGAGGAGGCCAACCGGCAGCTGAAGGCCGAGGGCGCGGGCTTCACCCTGGACCCCGAGAAGAACCCCGGCGGCGGCTGGACCCAGGAGGAGCTGGAGCAGGGCTTCATCCCCGCCCAGGAGGGCGAGCCCTGGTGGGCCCCCATACACACCTTTACCGGCGCTGTTCGTTGGCAGGACGAGCTGGAGCGGTACATCCCCGAGAAGGAGATGGTCTATAACCGGCCCAAGTACCACGGCGTGACGGTGGTGAAGGGCGGCCTTCGGTACATCTACGCGGAGAATGGTCAGTGCAAGTATCAGCCCAAGTCCATGGCCGACTACGACCGGGACCACGGCAGAGCGTAAGAAAAAAGCCGCCCCAGCGGGCGGCGGAAATTGACATAAGGCGGCGCTTTTGGTAGAATAAACATGTCCCGAAAGGGACCCTGGGCGCTGCGATATACGGTAGGCGGTTGGCTCCTCCACCCTGGAGGGGACTTCTTGCCCCCTCCGCTGAGAGGGGGTGATGCGTATGATTACATACTCAGATCTGTTTCAGTTCTGTCTGGTGATTATCGGCATCATAAGCCTGTTCATTCAGGCAAAAAAGAAGTAACCGCCCCTGTCCCCACAGTTTGGCGGTTACTCTTTGCAGTAATTAGCTTCTGAGGGGCTAACCGCTTATCGGCAGCGCCCTTGTACTTTTATTATACCAAACCAGGCCGCTTTGTCAAGTGTGACAGGGCGGCTTTGTGCTGCCCGGAAAGGAGCAGTTTATGGATATTTCGTCTCTCGGTATCACCGGCGTGGCGGCGATCACGGTGATCTGTCTGCTGATCGGCCAGGGCGTCAAGGCGTCCGGCGTGGACAACAAGTGGATTCCGCTGACCTGCGGCCTGTGCGGCGCGGCGCTGGGCATTGCCGGTATGTTCATCATGCCGGACTTCCCGGCCTCCGACTATATCACGTCAGCGGCTGTGGGCATCGTCTCCGGCCTGGCGGCCACGGGCATCAACCAGGCATTCAAGCAGCTGGGCGGCGGCCATGGCTGATCACTGCGCGGTGACCATCCCGCTGGAGAAGATCCGGCGCATCCAGATCTACATCAACACCGCCCGGAAGTCTCTGGCGGCCATCAAGAAAGAGACCGGGGCGGATTACATCCTCAACGGGACCCTGTACAACATGAAGACCTTCCAGCCCAACTGCCACTTAAAAGTAGATGGAGAGGTCCTGGCCTGCCCGGATTACACCGTGGAGGGATATGCCTGGGACCAGGGGCCGGACATCGCCATGGTCACGCTGCTGAACAGACGGCGGCAAAATTACATCGCCTGCACGCCCCTGATTGTGGAGGAAACGCCGGTGGCAGAGCTTGTCTATGACCCCGGCCAGGGCGGCATACGAGGCCGCAGCGCCATCGGCATTAAGGCAGGGCGTCTGGCCCTGTACTGCACCCGGGACGGCTCCGGCGCCGCCAGGACGCCGGAGAAGCTGCGGGATGATCTGGCAGCTGCCGGCTGGGAGAGCGCCGTGATGCTGGATGGCGGCGGCTCCAGCCAGTGCGATTTCCGGGGGCAGACGGTCCGGAGCTCCCGGGGGGTCCATGATTTGATCTTGGTATATCTTAACCAGGACAGCGACGACAACGAACCGGAAGGAGAAAAACCACCTATGGTCACGATCCAATCATACAGCCGCTCTCAGGACGGGGAGAAGCGCCTGACCCGGCACTTCAAGGTGAAGGAGTTCGCCTGCTCTGACGGCTCCGATCCCGTCTTTATCGCCCGGGCCCTGCCCCTGGTCCTGGAGTACATCCGGACCCGGGTGGGCAAGCCCGTGGTCATCAACAGCGCATACCGGACCCCGGGAAAGAACCAGGCCGTGGGTGGCGCGGTCCACAGCCAGCATCTCTATGGCACGGCTGCGGACCTTGGCACCGTTGCCGGGTATACCCCGGCGGAGATGGCCGCCATCGCCCGGGAGATCATGCCCGACTGGGGCGGCGTCGGCGTGTACCCCTGGGGCATCCATGTGGACGTCCGGGAGGCTAAAAGCAACTGGAGCGAGTGACATCGACACGTAAGCGGATAGGCGGATGCTCAAAAAATTTCGTGGGAAAACTGTTAGCAAATCTATTAGCATTTTCTTTTCCTAGATGCGATTTGCTTGCCTGATTATGATGTCACTATGTCCGAAAAACGGTCAAGCCAAAACGCCGTCAATCCTTTGAAATGCAAGGAAAAAGCCTGGAGTCATTGAAACTCCAGGCTTTTTCTCGCTGGTGCCGTTGAGCAATCCAAATCCGAACCTGTGTTTTTCTTGTTCAGCGCCGCTTTCAGGCCATCAAAAGTGATGGTGTCTGTCCCGTCCTTGTAATTGAAGGTAATCACCATCTTGTCATCATACAGGAAAATAGCGTTGACAAAAGTATCAATCAACATCTTCCTGTGGGACTTCTGACGCACATCTAACTTACGGAAGCGGTGGAGCCAGAAGGTCATAAACTCGGCGCTGACTTTGGGCTTTGCCAGCTTCTCACAGGCAATCTTGGTTTCCAGTTCCTCTTTCGTGGCTTCCAGTTCTTCCAGACGGCCTTTCGTGGACTTGGTCAAAATCCCCTGCTGGATAGCGTTCAGCAGGTTTTGAATGG
>CAUWNE010000039.1:0-21632 GCA_963560095.1 uncultured Dysosmobacter sp.
GCGAGGAGCCGCAAGGCTCCTCGCTTTTCGCTTCCCCGGCAGAAGCGCGAAAACAGGAACAGCGACAGCCCGTCAAAGCTGTCGCTGTTCCTGTTTGATATAGAGAAAGGAGAGGGAAATTGGTATTGTTCATCAAGCCTTCCTGCTTGATGAGCCTATCATACCTGCTGCCGCCGGGAAAGTCAACCGCTTCCGTGGAACCTTCACAAATTGTTCACAGGATGGGGATTTTCCCTTGATTTCGTTCATAATATGTTTAAAAAATACCGTGATTTTGTCCATTGACGAAAGCCGCAGAACTGTGTTATATTTAGCACGCTAATTGTTAGGACGCTAATGAAAGGGGGCGCATGTCATGTGCGGAATGTGGGATTTCGGCCCCATGCTGGGCCGGTGTGCCCATCTGGTCCGGGAGCGGCTGGAGGCCCGCCTGGCCGACTGGGACGGGACCCAGGCCCAGATCCGGGTGCTGCTGTATCTCAGCCGCCACGGCGGTCAGGCGCTCCAGCATGAGGTGACAGCCTTTTTGAACGTCCGGCCCTCCACGGTCAACGGGATTTTGGACCGGATGGAGGAGCGGGACCTGGTGCGGCGGTCCATCAGCCCGGAGGACGCCCGCCAGCGGCTCATCTCCCTGACGGACAAGGGCCGGCAGCGGCAGGACCGGTTCCGGGCCATCCACGGGGAGATGGAGGAGGTGATCCTCCGGGGCTTCTCTCCGGAGGAGGTCCGGCAGTTCCGGACGCTGCTGGAGCGGGCCATCGGGAATCTGGAGGAGGATCGAAAGAGATGCTGAAAAAACTGTGGATCTATGCCAGACCCTATCGGGGCTGGATCTTTGCAGGGGTATTGTGCAGCGCCGCCGAGGCGGTGTTCGAGCTGCTGATCCCCCTGGTGATGAGTGATATCGTGGACGTGGGCATCGCCGCCGGCGACAGGGACTATATCCTGCGCAAGGGCCTTTTGATGGTGGGGATGGCGCTGGTGTCCCTGGCGTTCGGCGTGGGGGCGGCGGTGCTGTCCTCTGTGGCGGGCCAGGGCTTTGGCGCAAAGCTCCGCCAGGCGGAGTACGCCCACATCCAGACCTTTGCCTTTTCCAACATTGAGAAGTTCTCCACCGCGTCCCTGGTGACCCGGCTGACCAACGATGTGAACAATATGCAGATGACGCTGATGTTCGGGATGCGGCTGCTGGTTCGGGCCCCGGTGATGCTGGTGGCGGCGCTGATCCTCTCCATCCGGATCAGCTATCAGCTCAGCAGCGTGTTTCTGGTGGCCCTGCCGCTGCTGACGGTGGTGGTGACGGTGATCCTGGTCCGGGCGGGCCCGCTGTTCCGCACCCTCCAGGAGCGGACCGACGCGCTGAACCTGGTGGTCCAGGAGAATCTGACGGGCATCCGGGTGGTGAAGTCCTTCGTCCGGCAGGACCACGAGGAGGAGAAGTTCTCCCGTCGGAACCAGGACCTGAAAAACGCCTCTCAGCGGGCCTTCGGCGTGGTGGTGGTGAATATGCCCATCATGATGCTGATCGTCTATGGCACCATCATCGCCGTCATGTGGTTTGGCGGCAAGATGGTCTACGCCGGCGATCTGGACGCCGGCAAGCTGATGACCTATTTCACCTATATCACCCAGATCATGATGTCGCTGATGATGGTGTCCATGATCTTCATGATGCTGACCCGGTCCGTGGCCTGCGCCAAGCGGATCGTGGAGGTGCTGGACGAGGAGCCCGCCATCCGGAACGATCACGCCCAGGCGGGCGCGGCGGTGGAGAATGGCTCCATCGACTTTGACCACGTCTCCTTTCGGTACGCCGAGGAGAGCGCGGAGTGGGTCCTCCGGGATGTGGATCTTCACATCCGCGCCGGTCAGACCGTGGGCATCCTGGGCGGCACCGGCAGCGGCAAGACCAGTCTGGTGTCCCTGATCCCCCGGCTCTATGAGGCCCAGGAGGGCACCGTCTCCGTGGGAGGCCGCCCGGTGGCGTCCTACACCATGGAGCACCTGCGGGACGCCGTCTCTGTGGTGCTCCAGAAGAACACCCTGTTCTCCGGCACTATCCGGGAGAACCTGCGCTGGGGCGATCCGGGCGCCTCGGAAGAGGAGCTGTGGAATGCCTGCCGGGCCGCCTGCGCCGACGAGTTCCTGGAGCGGATGCCCGACGGCCTGGACACAGACCTGGGCCAGGGGGGCGTCAACGTCTCCGGCGGCCAGAAGCAGCGTCTGTGCATCGCCCGGGCCATTTTGAAGCAGCCGCAGGTGTTGATCCTGGATGACTCCACCAGCGCGGTGGATACCGCCACCGACGCCAAGATCCGCCAGGCCTTTGCCCGGGAGCTGAAGGACACCACCAAGCTCATCATCGCCCAGCGGGTCACCTCCGTCATGGACGCGGACTGGATCGTGGTGCTGGACGAGGGTCGGGTGGCGGCCCAGGGCACCCATCGGGAGCTGCTGGAGACCTGCCCCATCTACCGGGAGGTCTATGAATCACAACAGGAAGGAGCTGGTATCGGTGGATAAGAGAGAACATCATGGGCCCCATGGCCCTCACGGCCCCCACGGGGCGGGCCGCAAGCCCAGGAACGTCCGGGGCACGCTGAGAAAGCTCCTGGGCTATCTGGAGCAGTACCGGCTCCATCTGGCGGCGGTGGTGGTCCTGTTGATCGTCAGCTCCGCCTGCACGGTGGGAGGCTCCTACCTGATTAAGCCCCTGATCAACGACTATATCCTGCCGGGGGATTTTCCGGGGCTTGCCCGGATGCTGGCAGTGATGGGGGGCGTGTACCTGCTGGGGGCGGTGTGCTCCTTCGGCTATGCCCGGATCATGGTCCACGTGTCTCAGAACACGGTGGCAAAGCTCCGGGGGGACCTGTTCCATCGGATGCAGAGCCTGCCTCTGAGCTATTTTGACAGCCATACCCACGGCGAGCTGATGAGCCGCTACACCAATGATATCGAGACTGTGTCCGAAGCGCTGAACAACAGCTTCGGCAGTCTGGTGTCCTGCACGCTGAACTTTGTGGGCACCGTGGCGATGATGCTGGTGCTCAGTCCGGTGCTGACGCTGATTACCTTCGCGGTGCTGGCGGTGATGCTGCTGGCGGTGCGGTATATCGGCGGCCGGAGCCGGCGGTACTTTGCCGCCCAGCAAAAGGCGGTGGGTGCAGTCAACGGCTATATCGAGGAGATGATCGAGGGCCAGAAGGTGGTCAAGGTCTTCAACCATGAGGCGGCGGCTCAGGCGGAGTTTGACCATCTGAACGAGACCTACCGCCAGGCCGGCACCAACGCCCAGATCTACGCCGGCGTGATGATGCCGGTCATGGGGAACCTGAGCCATATCAACTACGCCATCACCTGCTGTGTGGGCGGTCTGCTGGCCATCCGCACCGGGGATCTGGGCGGACTGGGGGCCTTTTTGCAGTACACCCGCCAGGTCAGTCAGCCCATCACCCAGATCTCCCAGCAGATGAATGTGATCCTCTCTGCCGTGGCCGGCGCGGAGCGGATCTTCGAGGTGATGGAGACAGAGGCAGAGCCGGACGACGGCCAGGTGACGCTGGTCCGGGTGACCGAGGCGCAAAACGGCGCGCTGAAAGAGGCGGACTTCGACACCGGCGCCTGGGCCTGGAAGCGCCCGGACGGCAGCTTGACGCCCCTGCGGGGAGACGTGCGGTTCGAGCATGTGGTTTTTGGCTATGATCCCCGGAAGGTGATCCTCCATGACGTGTCCCTCTTTGCAAAGCCGGGACAGAAGATCGCCTTTGTGGGCTCCACCGGCGCAGGCAAGACCACCATTACCAGCCTCATCAACCGCTTTTATGAGATCCAGTCCGGGCAGATCACCTATGACGGCATCGACGTGAGGGAGATCTCCAAGGATTCCCTGCGGCGGTCCCTGGGCGTGGTCCTCCAGGACACCCACCTTTTTACCGGCACCGTGGCGGACAATATCCGCTATGGCCGCCTGGAGGCCACCGACGAGGAGGTGGAGGCGGCGGCTCGGCTGGCGGGAGCGGATACGTTCATCCGCCACCTGCCCCAGGGCTATCAAACGGTCCTCTCCGGCGACGGCGGGAGCCTGAGCCAGGGCGAGCGGCAGCTTTTGAACATCGCCCGGGCAGCCTGCGCCAACCCGCCGGTGCTGATCCTGGACGAGGCCACCAGCTCTATCGATACCCGGACAGAAAAGCTGATCGAGGCGGGCATGGACCGGCTGATGGCGGGGCGGACGGTCTTTGTCATCGCCCACCGGCTCTCCACCGTCCGCAATGCCAAGGCCATCATGGTCCTGGAACAGGGCGAGATCATCGAACGGGGAGACCATGAGGACCTGATCGCCCAGCATGGCCGATACTACCAGCTCTATACCGGTCAGGCAGAGCTGGCGTGACCGGGCAGGTCCCCTGAAACACAGAATCGAGCAATCTGAGAGAAACAGAAAGCGCCGGCACATCGTGCCGGCGCTTTTGCGTGTCCATAGGATCATGGGAGTTTTCGCTCCTGGGCGGGGACCGCTGAAAGGATGGACTGGGGCTCACCCATAGGTCCAGCGGTCAGAGGGCTCATAGGTATTGTAATCCATGACCGTCAGCTCCGAGCCGTCCTGGCTCATGCCATAGGCCACGTCGGCGCAGACGGAATCCCGGCCGTAGACATCCGTCACCACGGCGGCGGCCTGGAGAACATCTGCGGACGTCAGGGAGACTTCCAGTCCGGCGGGGAGCTCATAGAACTGGTGCCCCTCAAAGCCCTTGAAGCTCTCCGGGATGGCGCAGGGCTCCGCCCAGGCCACCAGCGTCTGGTTCTTGAACAGGCCCATCCGGATCTTGGCCGCAGGGGCCGGTCCGGACAGTGATTCTCCGGTGGGGGAGACCGCTGTGGCGGCAGAGACGGTGGGATCTTCCATGTCGATCCAGATGTAGCGGTTGTTGTTTTGGAACACCAGAGAGCCGGTGTCGCTGAGCTCTGTCCACATCAAATCGATATTCAGGCCGACCTTGGGCAGGGAATCCGTGTAGAGATCGAAGTAGGTGTCCAGCAGCTGGGTCTGCCGGGTGCCGTCCGGCGGGAGAAAGACGACGGAGAGGGAGATGCTGTCCATCAGAGCGGTGGTGACCTGGGCGGTGAAGGTCTGTCCCGCCTCCAGCGCGGCAGGGAACTCCTGGGGGCCCTGGCCCCAGTCTGCCAGGAAGACGGCCTCCATACCCTCGGCATAGGTCTTGGGCACGGCAGAGAGGGAGAAGGTAACGGTGTTCTCTCGGAGGTCCCTGGCAGTGAGCTGAGCACTGTAATCGGCGGTCAGGTCGTTCTGCGCCTTTAAGATCTCCTCCACCCGGCCGGAGATGGAGCCCACCTGGCGGTTCACGCTGGATTCCACCCGGGAGAGATCGTTTTGCAGACTGCCGTACTGCTGGTCCATCCGCTCCAGCTGGCGAAAGAGGTTGGACAAGACCAGAACCAGACACAGAGCCCCTGCGGCGGCCGCCAGGGCCAGCAGCTTTCGGCGGCGGGGCGCTGGGGGCTTTGGCTGGGCGGCGGCATAGCGTTCCACGATCTCCTCCACCATCTTTAGCTGGGTCTCGTTCAGCTCTCCGGATGGGACCGGCTCTGCGTGTTCCCCGTTCTCAGGCACAGGGGATTCCTCCACCCCCAGCAGCCAGCCCACAGAGACGGCGAAGCGCCGGCTCAGGGCGATCAGCTTGTCGATCTCCGGCAGAGCGGCGTCCGACTCCCACTTGTAGATGGACTGCCGGGAGACCCCCAGTTCCGCGCCCAGAGCCTCCTGGGAGAGGCCCAGCTCTTTTCTCTTTTGCGCGATGCGCTGTCCGATGGTCATGTGCATCCCTCCTGTTCGATGGGGTCAGTATGGGGGACCGGGCGGCATTTTGCCACCAACCAGGGGGTGGAAACGTGTCAACCACTGGTTAGCAGAGCCGTAGACCCCTTGGGGCGCAAGGGGTTTAGAGAGCCTTTTCATAGCAGTTCAGGGTTTCATGGATGAAGCCCATGAAGAAGAATTCCGTAGCCCCGGCAAAGCGGTAGCCCAGGGCGGGGTACATGCGGTTGGCGGGGAGATTTCCCTCCCAGGTGTCCAGACGCATCACGGTCCGGCCCTGGCGGCGGCAGGTCTCCTCGCAGAAGGCCACCAGCTCCCGGGCCCGGCCCCGGCCCGCCTGAGCGGGGTGGACGCAGAGGGTGTGGATCACGCCCACCTGGTCCCGCTCCGCCGGCAGAGACCAGGGGATGGCGTCGTACTCCGGCAGCTGGACCGTATTCAGGTTGACCACGCCCCAGAGAAAGCCGTTCTCCTCACCGACATACAAGGTGCCGGCCTCCAGGGCCTCCCGGGCGGTGTCGGCTGTGGGGTATTTGCCCCGCTGCCAGTTGGTGTAGATCTGGCCGGTGGTCTCCTCCCGGGTAAGGATGGCGTCGTAGATCGCGGTGATCCGGGGCAGATCCCCGGCGGCGGCAAGTCGGATCATGGCAAAGCTCCTATCGAAAAAAGATTTTGAAAAAGGCGCACCCGTGGGTGCGCCTTTTGAAGGTCAGTTGGCAGGATCGGCAGGGGGATCGGTCTTCTCCAGCTGGGGAGCGTCTTCGGTGGGCGCTTCTCCGGCAGGGGCTTGCGCCGGGGCGTCTCCGTCGGGCTCCTCCGGAGCCTCGATCTTCTGGGAGATCATGTGGACCTTCCGGGCCGCCGGCTCAATGCCGTCGGGACTGCCGCGGAGGCTCTCCCGGGTCCGGGTGGAGGCATAGGCGTCGTCCACCTGCTCCGGGTCCCGGCCCTCGATGATGGCCACCATCTCCGCGCCGGTGATGGTCTCCTTCTCCAGAAGATAGGCCACCACCTTGTCCATGTCGTCCCGGTTGTCCCGGATGACCTCCACAGCGGCCTGATAGCACTTGTCCAGGATCTCCTTCACCGCCACATCCATCCGGGCGGCGGTGTCCTGGGCGCAGTCCATGCCGTAGCCGCCGTCCAGATACTGGCTGCGGCGGGAGGCCAGGGCCATCATGCCGAACTCGTCGCTCATGCCGAACATGGCCACCATGTTCCGGGCGACGCTGGTGGCGTCCTGGATGTCCTGAGACGCGCCGTTGGTCATGGTGTTCATAACCACCTCCTCGGCGGCCCGGCCGCCCATGGAGACGGTGATCTTGGCCATCAGCTCGTCCCGGGTCCGCAGCTCGGTCTTGTCCTCCTCGGGCATCAGCAGCGTGTAGCCCAGGGAGCCCTGGGTGTGGGGGACGATGGTGATCTTCTGCACGGGCTCGGTGTTCTTCTGCTTGTAGGCCACCATGGCGTGGCCCACCTCGTGATAGGCCACCAGTTTCTTTTCAAACTCTGTCAGGACGCTGCCCTTTTTCTCTGTGCCGGCGATGACCAGCTCAAAGGCGGCCAGCAGGTCCTCCTGGGTCACCAGCTTGCGGCCCTTTCGGACAGCCCGGAGGGCGGCCTCGTTGACCAGATTGGCAAGGTCCGCGCCCACGCAGCCGGCGGTGGCCAGAGCTACCTTTTTGAGGTTCACATCCTCGGCCAGACGGATGTTCCGGGTGTGGACCTGGAGGGTGGCGATCCGGCCAGCCAGGTTGGGCCGGTCGATGGTGATGCGCCGGTCAAAGCGGCCGGGACGAAGCAGCGCCTGGTCCAGCACCTCGGGACGGTTGGTGGCGGCCAGCAGGATGACGCCCTTAGTGGGGTCGAAGCCGTCCATCTCCGCCAGCAGCTGGTTGAGGGTCTGCTCCCGCTCGTCGTTGCCGCCCATGCGGTTGTCCCGAGATTTGCCGATGGTGTCGATCTCGTCGATGAAGACGATGCAGGGGGCCACCTTGTTGGCCTCCTTGAAGAGGTCCCGGACACGGGAGGCGCCCACGCCCACGAACATCTCCACAAAGTCCGAGCCGGAGATGGAGAAGAAGGGGACGTTGGCTTCGCCGGCCACGGCCTTGGCCAGCAGCGTTTTGCCGGTGCCCGGAGGGCCCACCAGCAGCGCGCCCTTGGGGAGCTTGGCGCCGATGTCGGTATACTTCTGGGGGTTGTGGAGGAAGTCGATGATCTCCGTCAAGGACTCCTTGGCCTCGTCCTGGCCGGCCACGTCGGCAAAGGTGACGCCGGTCTGCTTTTCCATGTAGACCTTGGCGTTGGCCTTGCCTACGCCGCCCATGCCACCCATACCGCCCATGCCTTTTTTGGCCATCCAGCTCATGCCCAGGGACATGACCAGCAGGATCACCAGGAAGGGCAGCAGGTTGATGAAGAACACCAGGATGGGACTCATCTGGGGCTGATAGTCCCGGTCGTAGTTGTCCACGCCGTTTTCCTGCAAAAAGGTGACGGTGGCGTCATTGGACTGGACCTGGACGGTAAACAGCTCCAGCTGGGCGGTCTCCTCCTGCCCGGTGGAGTCCTGATAGGTATAGCCCTTTTCGCCCTTGGTATAGGCCACGCCCTCTTCGTTGACATAGGTGTAGCCGTCCTTAGGCACGATGAAGAGGATGTTTTCCTCGGTGTCGAAGTTGACCTCCTCCACCTGGTGGTCCTCCACCATCTGGACGAACTGGCTGTACTCCAGATTCACCGAGGAGGCATGGCTCCCGGCGCCCCGCATGTAATTGTTGGCGTAGCTGAGCAGGATGGCCAGCACGCCGGCCCAGCAGATCACCTGGATCAGGCCCTGCCAGTTGCCGCCCTTTCCGGGGCGGCCGTTTTTCTTGTTGTTCTTGTTGTTTTGGTCCATGGATCGAAGCTCCTTTTGCGGCGGCGGGGAAGAGCCCCGTGCCGCGGTCTGTGATGAAACTGACCGGAAATCCGGGAAGTGTCAGGAAATGAGGCGGAGCCGGAGACCGGCCCGCCGCATTGGGGACATCATACCATAAAATCGCCTGGGCGGCAAGGCAGAGGGGGACGTTTTTTTATGAAGGAACTGTAAAGTTTCGCCAGATGCTTAAGGGGCGAAGACCTGGGCCAGCAGGTCCATGGCCTCCTCCAGATGCTGGGGGTCCAGGCCCGCGTAGTTGACCACCAGGGTGTGGGCATAGGCGGGGTCAGGGGCGGCGGCATAGTCTGAGAGAAAGGCCAGCCGGACGCCCAGGGCCTCCGCCCTCCGGCGAAGCTCCGGGTCGCTCAGGTCCGTATCCAGCCGGAGGAGGAAGTGGAGTCCCGCGTCCTCCTCGGAAAGAGAGATCTGATGGGCGAAAGGACTTTGCTGAAAGGCCTCGATCACCGCGGCGCGGCGGGCGCGGTACTCCTTGCGCATCCGGGAGAGGTGCTGTTCGTAGGCTCCCCCGGTCAGGAACCGGGCCAGAACGTGCTGGTCCAGCCCCGGCACCGTGCAGGCGTAAAAGCCCAGCTCCCGGCGATATCGCTCCAGCAGCCGGGGCGGCAGGACCATAAAGCCCACCCGCATGGACGGCGAGATGGTCTGGGAGAAGGTGTTCAGATACACCACCCGCTCCCCCTGGTCGATGCTCTGGAGGGTAGGGATGGGGCGGCCTGTAAAGCGGAACTCGCTGTCGTAGTCGTCCTCAATGATGACGCCGCCGGTCTCCTCCGCCCAGCGCAGCAGGGCCTGCCGGCGGCCAATGGGCGTCACCAGGCCGGTGGGATAGTGATGGGCCGGGGAGATGTGGGCCGCTCCGGCGCCGGAGGCTGCCAGGGCCCGGAGGTCCAGCCCCTGGCGGTCCAGGGGCACCGGGCGGCAGTCCACGCCGCAGCTGGCGTAGACCTGGCGGATCTTGGGGTAACCTGGGTCCTCTACGGCAAAAACGGTATCCCGCCCCAGCAGCTGGGCCAGCAGCAGGTAGAGGTATTCCGCCCCTGCTCCCACCACGATCTGCTCCGGGGCGGCGGCCATGCCGCGAAAATCCCGCAGGTCCCGGGCGATGGCCTGCCGGAGGGCCAAAAGCCCTTGCGGCGGTGCCGGAGCCAGGAAATTGCCCTCGGAGAGGACCTGCCGGGTGAGCCGGGCCCAGATGGCCGCCGGGAACCGGCTGAGGTCCGCCTGATTCCGCCCCAGGTCCAGCCGCCACAGGGGGGCTTCCGGCTCTGCCGGGATGGCCGCCGGCCGGCCGGCGGCGGGGGGATGCTCCAGGGGACTGACGAAAAATCCCCGGCGGGGCAGGGTGTAGAGATAGCCCTCCGCCTCCAGCTGGCGGTAGGCGCCCTCCACGGTGATGACCGACACCCGCAGGTGCTCCGCCAGGGCCCGCTTGGAGGGAAGACGTGATCCGGCGGGCAGGCTCCCGCTGAGAATGTCCCGGCGGATGCAGCGGTAGAGATGCTCATACAGGGGCGTACTGCCCCGGTCCTCCAGAGAATAGGTCAGCATGGCTCCTCCTGTCTGGACTTATAAAAAAGTTCGATTTTGGATATTTTAATCATATCACAGATGGACTATCATGGCAATCATCCAAAGCTTGGAGAGGAGAGCGTGCAAATGGAGAACTTACTTTCCGCAGAGCGGCCGGAGAGTGGCGGACGGACCCGGCAGATGGTGCTGGCGGCCATGTTTGTGGCCCTGGGTTGCGTGGCCACCATGCTGGTCCAGATCCCGTCTCCCACCAATGGGTATCTGAATCTGGGAGACGCGGTGGTGCTGCTGGGGGCCTATCTGCTGGGACCGGCCTACGGTGCGGTGGCCGGCGGCGCGGGACCGGCCTTGGCGGACCTGCTGTCGGGCTACGCCATGTATGTGCCCGGCACCCTGGTGATCAAGGCCCTGATGGGCCTGACGGCGGCGCTGCTCTACCGGGGCCTGGGCCGGCGGACCTGGGCGCCGGCGGTGTGCGGCCTGGCGGCTGAGAGCATCATGGTGGCAGGCTACTGGCTCTACGACGGCGTTCTGGCGGCTGCCGGCGGGGGAGATTTTTCACTGGCACTGGCGGCCTCGGCGGCGGGCATCCCCAGCAATTTGATCCAGGGGGCCTTTGGACTTGCGGTATCTACGCTGCTGGTGCTGGCGCTGCGGCGCAGCGCCTATGTCCGCCGGCAGTTTCCCGCCCTGTGAGGCTGAACGCCGGCGGGAGCTCTGTCATCCCAAAAGCGCCCCGGCAGCGGAAGGCTGCCGGGGCGCTTGTCTGTCCCGATGGTTCTAAAGGCGTCAGGACCGTTGTACATTTTATGTAGGGGGGATCAGAGACCGCCCAAATTGTCAGGGCCGTTCCAGCCGCCGGTGTTCTGGCGGGGAGGGGCGCCGGCGCCGATCCCGGAGGTGGCCTTGGCAGTCTCGAAATATCCAAGCTCCACGCACTGATAGCTGGGCAGGAAGAAGATCGCCGCAGCCAGGTGCCACACGCCGATGAGCAGTGTCCAGCCCCAGATCGGCAGCAGGGAGATCACAGCCGTGGCAGAGGCGATCATCCCGGCATCGGGAGAGAGGCCATAGGAGGCCATGAGCTGCTGGAGCGTCAGCTGATAGGCCGCGCCGGAGTAGACCAGGGAGGGCAGGGAACTGATGAAAAGCCAGCCCAGGTAGCTCAGGTCCAGCTGGAACAGCTGGAGCTTGTAGCCAAGAGTCTGGCGCTTGCTCATGTTCATCGCCTCAAAGACGCTGATCTCCGGGTTTTCGCACAGGTTGTACAGGGCGAAGCGGTAGCGGTAGGCGGCGATGATGCCGGGAATGGTGAAGAGCATGCTCCACAGGAGGATGAAGAACCACTTTACGATACTCAGCGCGATGATCTTTCCGGCGAAGGAGAAGCCGTCAAACAGGGCCAGATACTCTACCCGCTCGCCCTGGCGGACGGCCATGCAGTAGAGGACGAAGCCTGCCTCCATCACCACGGCCAGAAGAGAGACCAGAATAGAGGCGAAGGTGGCCAGCGCGCCGTTGCCGGTGAAGGAATCTACCAGATTCAGAGCCAGCACCAGGGCCAGATACAGCGCCGTGAAGAGCTTGGGAGAGACCTGGGCGCTGCGCAGGGTCTCCCGGGTTTGGGCCTTCAGAGCCCGGCGGTCGATGAATTCAGGGGTCATGAGTCGATACCTCCATGGGGGATTCCGGTGAAATTTTCACCAGTGTAACACGTTTTTCGGCAGGAAGCAACCGATTGCAGCGCCCCGAAACAGGGAATTTCCGGAAGAGTCCTGCCGCAGCGTGGAAAATCCATAAAAAATCTGTTAAAAGAGAGATGGATTTCCGCAAAAATCGTCGTTCACAGTCTGGACATTTTTTGCGGCTTGGTGTAAAATAAATCGCAGTATGTGATAAGCTCTGCCAGCGCCAACCCCGTCCACGCCGGTACGGACGGGGGTATTCCCGCGCCTGGGAGAGCGTATCAGGAGTAAAAATGAGGTGAAGAAATGGCACAAGCTTTCTTTGGCGGCGTTCATCCCCATGACATGAAAGCCGCGACCAATGAAAAGGCCATCGAGAAGCTGCCAGCCCCGGCAGAGGTGGTCATCCCCATGTCGATGCATTTCGGAGCTCCCTGCACGCCTCTGGTGAAGGCCGGAGACCACGTGAAGGTGGGCCAGAAGATCGGCGAGTTCAAGGGCCTGGGCGCCCCCATCCATGCCAGCGTGTCCGGAACGGTGAAGGCCGTGGAGCCCCGCCCCTATTCCATGGGCGGCAACATGATGTCCGTGATCATCGAAAACGATTTCCAGGATGAGCTGTCTGAGGAGGTCCAGGCTCCCGCCAACCCCGACGCCCTCTCTGTGGAGGAGATGATCGAGGCGGTGAAGAACGCCGGTATCGTCGGTATGGGCGGCGCGACGTTCCCCACCCATGTGAAGATCTCCGGCGGCATCGGCCAGGTGGACACCGTTATCATCAACGGCGCGGAGTGCGAGCCTTACATCACCGGCGACCATCGCACCATGCTGGAGCGGCCCGAGGAGATCATCGGCGGCGCGACCTATCTTGCCAAGATGTTCGGTGTGGACAAGGTCGTGATCGGCGTTGAGGACAACAAGCAAAACGGCATTGACGCCATGAACAAGGTCATCGCTGAGAAGAACGCCCCCGTGGTGGTGGAGCCCCTGCGCTGCCGCTACCCCCAGGGCGGTGAGAAGCAGCTCTGCCAGGCCATCACCGGCAAGCAGGTGCCTCCCGGCGGCCTGCCCAGCAACATCGGCTGCGCCGTGTTCAACATCAATACCACCTGCGCCATCTTCCGGGCTATCACCCAGGGTATGCCCGTGGTGCAGAAGATCGTCACGGTCTCCGGCTCCGGCGTGGTGGAGCCCAAGAACGTGGAGTGCCCCATCGGCACCCCCGTCAGCTGCCTGTTTGACTTCTGCGGCGGCTTGAAGGACGGCACCTATAAGCTCATTGCCGGCGGCCCCATGATGGGCATGGCCCAGTACACCGCCGACATCCCCGTGGCCAAGGGCACCGGCGCCATGCTGGCTTTCTGCGAGCAGGAGGAGCAGACGGTGGAGAATCCCCAGTGCATCCGCTGCGGCAAGTGCGTGGAGGCCTGCCCTGTGCACCTGGAGCCTCTGTTCATGTATCAGTATGCCGCCAAGGGCATGGCCGACGAGCTCAACGACGCCCACATCATGGACTGCATGGAGTGCGGCGCGTGCTCCTATGTCTGCCCGGCCCGGATGCATCTGACCCACATGTTCAAGACCGGCAAGCAGCTGGTAAAGGACAAGATGGCCGCCGACAAGGCCGCCGCTGAGGCCAAGAAGGCTGCACAAGAGCAGAAGGAGGCCGTAAACAAATGACGGATTACAAGAATCTCAAACTGATCGCCACGTCCTCTCCCCATATCCGCAGCCATGAGACCACCCGGTCCATCATGCTGGACGTGATCATCGCCATGCTGCCGGCGCTGCTGGTGGCGTGCATGAAGTTCGGCCTGCGGGCCCTGACGCTGACCGCAGTCTCCGTGGCGGGCTGCTTCTTCTGGGAGTGGCTGTACCGCAAGCTGATGAAGAAGCCCCAGTCCGTGGGCGACCTCAGCTGCGTGGTCACCGGTATGCTGCTGGCCTTTGTCAGCCCTGTGCAGATGCCTTACTGGATGATCCTGATCGGCGACTTCTTCGCCATCATCGTGGTCAAGCAGCTCTTCGGCGGCATCGGCAAGAACTTCCTGAACCCCGCGCTGGCGGGACGCGCGTTCCTCCTGGCCAGTTATGCCGGCACCATGACCACCTGGGCGGACCCCGCCGCGGGCAAGGCGGCCCTGTTCGGCTCCAACGCCGATGTGATCACCACCGCCACGCCCCTGGCTATGATGAAGGGCGGCGCCTTTGCCGAGCTGCTGGAGAAGTACACCGTGGGCGATATGTTCGTGGGCAACATCCCCGGTTCCCTGGGTGAGGTCTCCGCCGCGGCCCTGCTGATCGGCGGCATCTACCTGATCGGCCGCAAGGTCATCAACTGGCAGACCCCCGTGGCTTACATCGCTACTGTGGCGATTCTGACCTTCCTGTTCCCCCTGGCCGGCACCGGCGTGGAGTGGATGCTGTACAGCGTGTTCGGCGGCGGCTTGTTCCTGGGCGCGTTCTTCATGGCCACGGACTACGCCACCTCCCCGGTGACCAAGAAGGGCCAGCTGATCTTCGGCATCGGCTGCGGTCTGTTCACCGTTCTGATCCGGTACTTCGGCTCCTACAATGAGGGCGTGTGCTATTCCATCATGGTCATGAACCTGTTGGTGCCCCTGATTGACAAGTATACCAAGCCCACCCGCTTCGGCGTGGTAAAATCCGGCAAGAAGGAGGCGGACGCGAAATGAGCAATCAGGTCAAGAGCAAGGAAAAGGTCCACATGGACCCCAAATATCTCATCACCCTGACGGTGACCCTGTTTATCACCTGTGTGATCGTCGCGGGTCTCTTGGGCGGCGTCAACGCCATTACCAAGGATAAGATCGCGGCTATCAACTGGGAGAAGACCGTCCAGGCCATGAAGGCCGTGGTGGCGGATCCCGACAACACTGAATTTTCTGAGGCGATGGAGAACACCGCTGAGATGAGCGAGGCGGCTGCGGCCGCCGGCGGCACTCTGGACTCTGTCTATGAGGCGCTGGTGGGCGGCGAGAATGCCGGTTATGCCATCAAGGTCGTGGCCTCCGGCTCTCAGGGCAACATTGAGATGATGGTCGGCGTGGACGGCGAGGGTGCCGTCACCGGCGTGTCTATCGTGGACAACGCCGAGACCGCGGGTATCGGCTCCAAGGTCATGGCCAACGACGCGCTGGCCTCCGGCGTGGGCGTGCTGGATCAGTTCCAGGGCAAGAGCGCTGCGGACGGCGTGCTGACTGTGGGTACCAATGTGGACGCCATCACCGGCGCCACTGTGTCCACCAAGGGCGTGGCCGCCGGCGTGAATGCCGCGCTGGCTGTGGCCGGGGCCATCGGCTGAGAGAGGAGGAGCGTTTCATATGAATTTAGGCAAACAGTTTAAGGAAGGCCTGATTACGAACAACCCCGTTCTGGTGCAGGTGCTGGGTATGTGCTCCACCATGGCCATCACCACTTCCTTCTTTAATGGACTGGGCATGGGCGTCGCCGTTCTGGTGATCCTGACGCTGTCCAACGTTATCATTTCTGCCATCCGGAAGATTGTCCCCGATAAGATCCGGATCGCTATGTTCATTGTGGTCATCGCCGGCTTTGTGACCTGCGTGGATCTGCTGATCCAGGCCTATGTGCCGGCTCTGGCCTCTTCCCTGGGCGTGTTCATCCCCCTGATCGTGGTGAACTGCATCATCCTGGGCCGTGCAGAGTCCTTCTCCTATAAGAACGGCGTGGCTGCGTCCTTCTTCGACGGCATCTTCCAGGGCGTCGGCTACACCGTGGTCCTGCTGATCATGTGCATCATCCGGGAGTTCCTGGGCGCCGGCACCTTCGGCGGCGGCCTGCTGGGTCCTGTCAACGCCGCTGGCACCCCGATGGGCATCCAGATCCTGCCTCCCCAGTTCCCCATCGGCGTGTTGACGCTGCCCGTGGGCGGCTTTCTGGTGCTGGGTGCGCTGATCGCCGCCATGCAGTGGGCGCTGTCCCGGCCCAAGAAGAATAAGGAGGAGAGCAAATAATGGAACAGATTACCAACCTCCTGGCGATCACGCTGGGTGCCATTCTGGCAAACAACTTCATCTTCTCCCAGTTCCTGGGCTGCTGCCCCTTCCTGGGCGTGTCCAAGAAGGTGGATACCGCCGTGGGCATGGGCATTGCCGTGACCTTCGTCATGGGTCTGGCCTCCGCCGTGTGCTTCTTCGTGAACAACTTCATCCTGATCCCGCTGGATCTGATGTACATGCAGACTGTGGCGTTCATTCTGGTCATCGCCGCGCTGGTGCAGTTCATTGAGATGTTCCTGCAGAAGTCCATGCCCTCCCTGTATACCGCGCTGGGTGTGTACCTGCCTCTGATCACCACCAACTGCGCCGTGCTGGGCGTGGTGCTGCTGAACGTGCAGAACAACTACAACTTCATTGAGTCCGTGGTGTATGGTATCACTGGCGGCCTGGGCTTCCTGCTGGCCATCGTGCTGTTCGCCAGCATCCGGGAGCGTCTGGTGTTTGCGGACTATCCCAAGTGCTGGGACGGCTTCCCCATCGCACTGGTTACCGCCGGTCTCATGGCCCTGGCATTCATGGGCTTCTCCGGCCTGAAGATCTGGTAAGGAGGCGCTAATATGGATGTTATGAATATTGTATACGCAGTCGTTGTGCTGGGCGCTCTGGGCGCGCTGTTCGGCCTGATCCTGGCTGTCGCGTCCAAGGTGTTCGAGGTGAAGAAGGACCCCCGTGAGGAGGCCATCCTCAGCCACCTGGCCGGCGCCAACTGCGGCGGCTGCGGCTATCCCGGCTGCGCCGGCTGCGCCGCCGCCATCCTGGCCGGCGACGCCCCTGTGACCGCCTGTGCCCCCGCCGGCGCGGAGAACGCCGCTGCCATCGCGGAGATCATGGGCCAGGCTGCTCCCACCGGAGAGCGCCAGGTGGCCTTCGTCCGCTGCAATGGCGGCACCAACGCCAAGAAGCGCTATGAGTATGTGGGCGTGAAGGACTGCCTCAGCGCCACCAAGGTGGCCGCCGGCCCCCTGGAGTGCCAGTTCGGCTGCCTGGGCTTTGGCTCCTGCGTGGCGGCCTGCCAGTTCGGCGCCATGTCCATCGGTCCCAACGGCGCCGCCGTGGTGGACCCCGACAAGTGCACCAACTGCATGGCCTGCGCCAAGGCCTGCCCCCGGCACCTGATCGTCTCTGTCCCTGCCTCTGAGCGGAAGGTTCACGTGGCCTGCGCCAACCTGGACAAGGGCAAGGCTGCCATGAGCGTCTGCTCCAGCTCCTGCATCGGCTGCGGCCTGTGCGAGAAGGAGTGCAAGAAGGACGCCATCCACGTGGTGGGCGGCGTGGCCGTGGTGGACTATGATAAGTGCATCGGCTGCAAGATGTGCACCAAGGTCTGCCCCCGTGACGCCATCCTTCCCATTGCCACCGCAGAGGAGAAGGAGAAGTACAAGGCCGTCAAGAAGGCCCAGGCTGAGAAGGCTGCCGCCGCCAAGGCTGCGGAGGCTGCCAAGACTGCCGAGGCTACCCCGGCTCAGTAAATCCCCTGGCGATCCAGCGCCCGAAGCAAATGCTTCGGGCGCTTTTTCTATGCCCGGTGGGATGGGGGACTGACAAGAGGGGCAAAAACATGGGGATCGAAAACGATTGCGTGCACAAAAAATAAGTAAAGCTGACCAAATCTGCAAAAAACGGGGGCCCCTTTGAAAATCCCTCTTGCATTTTCGACAGAGAAAGGATATACTGGTCCTACCAGAGCAGAGTAAAAGCACATGTGTGAAATAGTGCCGGAAAGACGGGGAGTTGTTTTCCGGACGAAAGGATCGAGAATCTACGGATTTTCAGGGTCTGCAGTGTGTGCTTTGAATCCCGCTGCCGCATAAGAGGTCAGACCTCCTCTGTGCGGCGTCCCAATACGGGCTGCCCAAATCAGAAGGAGGATTTTTTATGTCCAGATTTAACACCAAAAGCATGTGCCGGGTTGCGATCCTGGCAGCGCTGTATGTCCCTCTGTCAGTCTTTGTGGCCATCCAGATCGGAAATGTCCGCATTTCCTTCGGCTCTTTGCCGGTGGTGGTCAGCGCGCTGCTGTGCGGTCCGGTGGAGGCGGTCCTGGTGGCCGGCATCGGTGAGTTCTTCAAGCAGCTGCTGACCTATGGCGTCACGGCTACCACCGTGCTCTACCTGATCCCCCCGGCCCTGCGGGGCGCCATCATCGGCGTGGTGGCCGTGCGGATGTGGAAAAACGGCAGCCGGCTGGAAGACCGCAAGACGGTCTGCTATGTTACCTGCCTGTGCGCCGCTGTGGCCACCACCGTGGGCAACACCCTGGTCAACTGGCTGGACAGCGTGCTCTACGGCTACTACACCTTCGCCTATGTGTTCGGCGACTTTGTGACCCGGCTGGGCGTGGGACTGATCAACGCCGTGGTCATGGCTACCATCGCCATCCCCATGGTCCTGCTGCTGCGGCGGCAGAAGGGGCTGGTCTCCTGAGAAAAACGGCTCTTCCGGAGCGCCGCAGGCTCCCTGTCATCCCTGGATGATATGCGGTCCCCGGAGGAAATATGGTTGAAGGAGCGCCTGCGGGCGCTCCTGAGACTGTCGAAAAAGTGGCTGCGGCCACTTTTTCGAAAAGACTGCACCCTGCTGCGCGCATAATTTGTCTGCCTGCGGCAGACAAATTCCACACTTGCAGGGCGAGAAGTGTTTTCAGCCACGTACACGCCGCGGCAGAAAACAAATTTCATGGGTTTCGTGCCTGTGGGCACGAAACTCTGCGAGGCTTTTTTGACACACTGAGGAGCGCCTGCGGGCGCTCCTTTTTTGCTATGCAAAGGCATAGCAAAATTGGCCATGTCCGCTTTCAGCGGCACGGCTATGAGATCAAAGCGCATGGGCCGGGACGGCCCATATGCGCATAAACTTCATGCGCCACAAGCCTTTGCCCGTTTTCGTGGCGCGCTCTTGGCGCATGAAGTTTTATGCCCGCAGAGGGCCTTGAAACAGGGGGAAAACAGGCGGCAAAAAAAGTTCAGACTTCCGCCGCGCTTTGTTTACAATTTGTTTATATCCATCCATTGACAACGATTGGCGGTGGTGTTAAACTCGTTTTAGCACTCAGGGATATGGAGTGCTAAAATGATCAGAGCAAGGGCTGCGGCCCGGAGGTGCATCCGGTGGAACTGACAGAGCGAAAACGGCAGATCCTGAAAGTGGTGGTGGAGGATTACATCCGCACCGCCGAGCCGGTGGGCTCTAAGGCCATCGCCGGTCAGATGGCCGGCAGCGTCAGCTCCGCCACCATCCGCAACGAGCTGGCGGATCTGGTGGAGATGGGCTATCTGGAGCAGCCCCACACCTCAGCAGGGCGGATCCCGGCCCCCAAGGGCTACCGCCTGTATGTCAACGAGCTGATGGAGCAGCAGAAGCTGACCCTGGCCGAGACGGAGAAGATCAACCAGGCCCTCCAGATCAAGCTGGAGGAGCTGGATCGGGTGATCTCCCAGGCAGGGCGGGCGGCCTCCTCCATCGTCAGCTATCCCACCTATGTGACGGCGGCCAGCCGCAAGACGCTGACGGTCCGGCGGTTCGAGCTGCTGCCGGTGGATGAGCACAGCTGCATTGCCGTGCTGATGGCGGACAACAGCCGGGTCCGCAGCCAGCTGCTGCGGCTGCAGCTGCGGGTGGATGTGGAACAGTTCCCCGTGCTGGTGAATCTGCTCAACAGCCACTTTACCGGGATCTCCGGTCAGGAGATGAACCTGCGGCTGATGAACGTGGCGGACCAGATCCCACCGGCGCTGTTTCTGCTGCTGAGCCAGACTGTGGGCTATGCGGCGGACAGCCTGGAGGACGCGGGGCACCGGGAGGTCATTACCTCCGGCGCCAAGGAGCTTTTGAAGCTGCCGGAATTCCGGGACGCGGATAAGGCCCACGAGCTGATGAGCTTCCTCTCTGACAGCAAGGAGAACCTCCCCATGCCGGAGGACGGCCCCATGCAGATCCTGATCGGGCCGGAGAACGTCAGCGACGCGCTGAAAGACACCAGTGTGGTGGTAGCCAGCTATGATATTGGAGACGATATGCGGGGCCTGATCGGCGTGGTAGGTCCCACCAGAATGGATTACGCCGCCGTGGCCGCGCGGCTCACCGGCTTTGCCGAGGGGCTGACACGGCTGTTCGGAAAACAGGAATTACCCCCGAAGGAGGATACAGAGACATGAGTGAAGAGAACAAGCAGCCGGATATGACGCAGCCAGAGCCGGAGCAGGAGACTCCGGAGACGGTGGACGCCGCCCCGGAGGCGGAAGCCCCTCCTGAGGCAGAGCCCGCAGAGAAGGGCGAAAAGAAGGGCCGGAAGAAGAAGGAGAAGACCTATACCTTCACCCGGGAGCAGGTGGAGCAGATGGAGCTGGCGGCCAAGCAGCTGGAGTCCGTGAAGGATCAGTTTGTCCGGCAGACGGCCGAGTACGAGAACTACCGCAAGCGCACCACCAAGGAAAAAGAGAGCATCTACCAGGACGCCAAGGCCGATACGATCAAGGAGTTCCTGGTAGTCTATGATAACCTGGAGCGGGCCGCCGCCGGCGAGGATGACGGCTCCCCCCACAAAAAGGGCCTGGATATGATCTTCCAGCAGTACAAGGATCTGCTGAGCAAGCTGGGCGTGACGGAGATCGAGGCCCTGGGCCAGCCCTTTGATCCGGACACCATGAACGCGGTCATGCACATCGACAGCGAGGAGCTGGGAGAAAATGTGGTGGCCCAGGTGTTCCAGGCAGGCTTCCGGATGGATGAGAAGATCATCCGGTACGCCATCGTGCAGGTGGCGAACTGACCGGAAGCGGCCGGCAGCGAATTTGAGAAACAATAAAAATTCAGATAAATTTGGAGGAATTTATTATGTCTAAGGTTATTGGTATTGACTTAGGTACGACCAACTCCTGCGTCGCCGTCATGGAGGGCGGCGAGGCTGTTGTGATCCCCAACGCAGAGGGCAACCGCACCACGCCGTCCGTGGTGGCGTTCTCCAAGACCGGCGAGCGGATGGTGGGCCAGGTGGCCAAGCGCCAGGCCATCACCAACCCTGACCGGACCATCGCCTCCATCAAGCGTGAGATGGGCTCTGACCACAAGGTGAGCATCGACGGGAAGAACTACACCCCCCAGGAGATCAGCGCCATGACGCTGCAAAAGCTCAAGGCGGACGCCGAGGCCTATCTGGGCCAGACGGTCACCGAGGCGGTCATCACCGTTCCCGCTTATTTTACTGACTCTCAGCGTCAGGCCACCAAGGACGCCGGCAAGATCGCCGGTCTGGACGTGAAGCGGATCATCAACGAGCCCACCGCCGCGGCCCTGGCCTATGGCGTGGATAAGGAGCAGAGCCAGAAGATCATGGTCTATGACCTGGGCGGCGGCACCTTTGATGTCTCCATCCTGGAGATCGACGACGGCGTGATCGAGGTCCTGGCCACCGCCGGCAACAACCGCCTGGGCGGCGACGACTTTGACGAGTGCGTGATGAAGTGGCTGGTCAGCGAGTTCAAGCGCACCGAGGGCGTGGACCTCAGCGGCGACAAGGTGGCTATGCAGCGTTTGAAGGAGGCCGCTGAGAAGGCCAAGATCGAGCTCTCCGGCGTCACCACCTCCAA
>CAUWNE010000040.1:0-21595 GCA_963560095.1 uncultured Dysosmobacter sp.
GCAGAGCATCGCTCTGCGGCGGGTCTCTGACTGTCAAAAAAGTGGCTAGGGCCACTTTTTCGACAAG
Organism: uncultured Dysosmobacter sp.; assembly: GCA_963560095.1. Lineage (GTDB taxonomy): Bacteria > Bacillota > Clostridia > Oscillospirales > Oscillospiraceae > Oscillibacter. Next base: position 68 of record CAUWNE010000040.1, read on the forward strand.
GCGGCGAACTCTGCGGGTCTTTTCTTATGAGGCAGGCGGCTTTTTCCGGGGCCAGATCAAAGAGACGCCGGAGAGCAGCAGATAGACCCCAAAGGGCCTGCGCAGGAGCTCAACATCCAGATTCAGGGAGATCCAGGCCCCGGCCAGGGCCGCGGCCACTGCCGGCGGAATGGCGGCGCGGAGAGTGGGCTTGTCCAGATAACCGGCCCGGGCGTGGCAGACCAGGGCGCTGACGGCGGTGGGGAGGAAAAAGAGCAGGTTGATCCCCTGGGCTGTCCGCTGGTCCACCCCGAGAAAGAGGGTCATCACCAACAGCAGCAGCGTTCCTCCGCCCACGCCCCAGGCGGAGATCACGCTGGCCCCCAGGCCGCAGAGAAAGGGCAGTATCCAATCCATCACAGCAGATACTTCCCCCCTGCGTAAAAGAGAAAGGCGGCGAAGAGCCACTTGAGGAGCTTGGTGGGGACCTTGCCGTACAGCTTTCCCCCAAAAAAGCCTCCCACCAGGCCCCCGGCCAGATAGGGCAGCGCCGTCCACAGCGAGACGCCGCCCCGGAGCACATACACCCCGGCGGATACCAGGCACACCGGGAAGATCACCCCCACGCAGGTGGCATACAGCTTCCGCTGGTCCAATGTGCCGAACCGGGAGAGAATGGGCAGAAAGACCATCCCGCCTCCGCCGCCGAACAGGCCGTTGGCCAGTCCCGCCGCGCCGCCGGCGATCCGGGAGGCCCATCTTTGTTCCATGGCCGTCACCTCCTTAAGCGTATATGTATGGAAGCAGAGCCGCCGCCCGTCTCGGGGGAAGCGCCCGGGAGGGGAGCAAGGCCCCCTCCCGGGGTGTTCTCATTTCAGCTCGAAGCTCTGGCAGTCGGTGCACTTGATCTCTGTGGGGTTGGTCTCATGGGTACCCACGGTGATGCTGGTCAGGCCGCAGTAATTCTGGTCCTGGCAGTGGTGGGCGCAGTTGTTTACGGTGCACTTGATGCTCTGGTTGGGCGTGCAGGCACAGCCGCTGTTGGTGCAAGCGTCAGACATGGCAAAGATCCTCCTGGTGAAAGTTGATTGGCGTTTCGCCGAGAGTAGTGTGCACCGGGATGGCGAAACTATGTATCCGACTGACGGTGGAGAAAAAACGCGCCTGCCGCGGGCATTTCTTCTTCCCTTTTTGGGCGAGATATGATAGAATTTTTTCAAAAAGCAGACCGAAAGCACAGAATTTAAGTGGTTTCTCAAAAGGAGGAGAGATTCATGCAGGAGCAGACTCAGGAGCCCTATTCCTATTGGAAGAAGCCCTGGCACCCATGGCTGATCCTGGGAGCGGCTGCGGTGCAGCTGGCCGCTTTGGGGATGAGCGTCCAGCAATATCGCCGGGTGGCGGAAGCCGGCGTCCTCAGCGGGGCGGAATGGGCGGCCTTTGCCGCCCAGGAGCAGACCCGGTGGGCCTTCAGCGGTATGCTGGCGGTCTGCCTTTTGGGCATGGTCCTGATCGGGGCGCTGGTCCGAAGCCAGCAGTCCGCCCGGCTGGCCGAGGGCATCCTCTTCTTGATCCTGGCCCTTGGCTGGGGGATCGCAATGGTTTCTCTGGAGCTCTTTTCCTGGAATGTGACTGGATTGTTTGCGTTGCTGGGGCTGCTCCTCGTCCTTGGCAACGCCATCTGGTGTCTCTGGTCCTGGCAGAAAGGCCGAACGTCCCGCCCACGATAAGACGCTGATAACAAAACGACTCGCCTCATGAAAACAATGAGGCGAGTCGTTTTCTTGATCGCTTGGGCCAGCCCGTTCAGATCCCCAAAACAGCTCTGGCGAACTGGAAGTAGATCAGCAGGGAGATGGCGTCCACAATGGTGGTGATAAAGGGAGAGGCCATCACCGCCGGGTCGAAGCCGATCTTCTTGGCCAGCAGCGGCAGTGTGCAGCCCACCAGCTTGGCGCAGATCACCGTGCAGACCATCGTGCTGCAAATGACCGCCGCCACCGGGATGGTGACCATCTGGTTTTGGAACAGCAGCCGGTCAATGAGCATCAGCTTGGCAAAGTTGGCGGCGGCCAGGGTGACGCCGCAGATGACGGACACCCGGATCTCCTTCCAGATGACCCGGAAGAGATCGGAGAATTGGATCTCGTTCAGCGAGATGCCCCGGATCACAGAGACGCTGGCCTGGGAGCCGCAGTTGCCGCCGGTGTCCATCAGCATGGGAATATAGGCCGTGAGGATGGTGGCTGCGGCCAGGGCGTCCTCAAATGTGGAGATGATCTGCCCGGTGAAGGTGGCGGAGATCATCAGCAGCAGCAGCCAGGGGATCCGGGCCTTGAAGGTCTCAAAGGTGCCGGTTTTCAGATAGGGCTTGTCAGAGGGCAGCATGGCCGCCATCTTTTCGATATCCTCGGTGACCTCCTCCTGGAGAACGTCCATGGCGTCGTCCACGGTGACGATGCCCACCAGTCGCTCCTCCTTGTCCACCACCGGCAGGGCCAGGAAGTCATATTTGCCCAGGGCTCTGGCCACGGCCTCCTGGTCGTCCAGAGTCTGGACGGAGATGAAATTGCGCTCCATGATGTCGCCGATGACGTCGTCTTCCTCCGCCAGCAGCAGCGTGCGGATGGAGAGCACCCCCTGGAGGTGACGGCCATCATCGATAACATAGCAGACGTTGATGGTCTCTTTATCCGGGCCGGTGCGGCGGATGCGCTTGAGGGCGTCCTCTACGGTCATGGTCTCCTTCAGATCCACGAACTCCGTGGTCATGATGCTGCCGGCGGAATCCTCGGGATACTTCAGGATCTCGTTGATGCTGCGGCGGGTCTCCGGATCGGAGTGCTTGAGGATGCGCTTGACCACGTTGGCCGGCATCTCCTCCACGATATCCACGGTGTCGTCCAGATACAGCTCGTCCAGCACCTCTTTGAGCTCCGTGTTGGAAAAGCTGCGGATCAGGATCTCCTGCTCGTCAGAGTCCAGCTCCACGAAGACCTCCGCCGCCAGCTCCTTGGGCAGCAGACGGAAGACCAGAGGGACCTTGTCATCCAGATCCTCGCACAAAGAGGCGATGTCCGGCGCCACCAGGGGCAACAGCAGATCCCGCAGCTGGGCATATTGTTTTCGCTCCAGATATTCCTCAATTTTTTCCAACAGCTCTGCCCGCTCGTTCTCCAGTTCAAACATCGCGCGTGACCTCCTCTCTCCTGTCTGACAGACATGCCCTGTGTGCGCTCCGGGCGGAAAAAAGAACTCCAGTCGTTTCATCCGATACGACTGGAGAGGACCTCTGCTGCCAGAGGACGCATACAACCGTTCAAGCTTTAGCCTCACAAGGCGGTGAAATCGCATTAGATGATACCTTCCTGTTCGATATCGCCTGTTCAAACCATCTGATGATGTCTCCATCATTTCGCGGCAGCGATCCATATCCCTGTGGTAGCCTTACCTACCGGACATCTGTCTTTGCATTTGTCTGGGCGGACAGCCGTCCGTCCACTGTTTATATTATGCCAAAAATCCACCGCTGTCAACCCAGGGGGAGGCGATGCGGGAGATGATGTCCGGGAAGAATTCCGGGAGGGGCTGGCCGCCGGCCGGCGGCTCTGTCCGGCGCGGGCGGTTTTTCGGGAAGAGAGGTGGGAAACGCCTTGTGGACTTTCGGAAAACGTGGTATAATAATATGCTAAAAACTGGGGCGGCAGGGGCGTTTGCCGGAGAAAGGGGAACTGGCCATGGGAATTCACGACGGGCACCGGGAGAAGATGCGCCGCCGCTTTCTGACAGGCGGACTGGAGAGCTTTGCCGACCACGAGGCCCTGGAGCTCCTACTCTATTACGCCATCCCCCGGCGGGATACCAACCCCATCGCCCATGCCCTGATGGACCGCTATGGGTCCCTCTCCGCCGTGATGGCGGCTCCTGTGGAGGACCTGCAAAAGGTGGAGGGCGTGGGAGAGAACGCCGCGGTGCTTTTAAAGCTGGTGCCCCGGCTGTGCCACAAGGCCCGGCTGGCCGACGCCCACAGCCAGGAGCTGATCCTGAACACCGCGTCCCGGGCGGGCGCGTATCTGATGGAGTATTTTTCCGGCGAGCGGAACGAGGTGGTCTACCAGCTGTGTCTGGACCGGAAAGGGAAGCTCTTGACCTGCAAGCGTCTGGGAGAGGGCGGCATCAGCTCCGCGCCGCTGGATGTGCGGAAGCTGGTGGAAAACGCCATCCTCAACAACGCCAGCGCCGTGATCCTGGCCCATAACCACCCCAGCGGCGTGGCGGCCCCCTCGCCGGAGGATTTCGCGGCCACCGAGCAGGCGCGGGCGGCGCTGGCCACCATTCAGGTGCCTCTGGCGGACCACATCGTGGTGGCGGATCGTGACTTTATCTCCTTCGCCGAGAGCGGCTTTTTGGAGAAGTGAGAGGGGCGAACAAATGTTTGCAATCGCTCCGGAGCTGTGGTAGGATAGCGGTGCCGGGAGACCGGAGGAAATCTGTGAGACTTGCGGAGAAGAACAACTATGCCAAAGTTTGAAGTGGTATCGGAATACAAGCCCTCCGGCGACCAGCCGGAGGCCATCGCCGCGCTGGCGGAGGGGATCGAAAACGGCTTGAAGGAGCAGGTCCTGCTGGGCGTGACCGGCTCCGGCAAGACCTTTACCATGGCCAAGGTCATCGAGGCCGTCCAGCGGCCCACCCTGGTCCTGGCCCACAACAAGACCCTGGCGGCCCAGCTGTGCGCGGAATTCAAGGAGTTTTTCCCAAACAATGCGGTGGAGTATTTCGTCTCCTATTATGATTACTACCAGCCGGAGGCCTATATCCCCCATACGGATACCTATATTGCCAAGGACGCCTCCACCAACGACGAGATCGACCGGCTGCGCCTCTCCGCCACCTGCGCCCTGCTGGAGCGGCGGGATGTGATCGTGGTGTCCTCTGTCTCCTGTATCTACGGCCTGGGCGAGCCGGACGACTTTGCCAAGATGGTGGTGTCCCTCCGGGTGGGGGCGGAGTGGGACCGGGACGAGCTGCTGCGGCGGCTGGTGGAGATCCGGTATGAGCGCAACGACGTGGCCTTTGAGCGGAATATGTTCCGGGTCCGGGGGGACACGGTGGAGCTGTACCCCGCCTATTACCGGGATCATGCCATCCGGGTGGAGTTCTTCGGAGATGAGATCGACCGCATCAGCGACTTCAATCCCGTCACCGGATCGGTGAACCGGGTGCTCAACCACATCGCCATTTACCCCGCCAGCCACTATGTCACCACCAAGGACAAGATGGACCGGGCGCTGGGGGAGATCCGCCGGGAGCTGGAGGAGCAGGTCCAGGTCTTCACGGACAGTAATCAGCTGGTGGAGGCCCAGCGCATCCGCCAGCGGACGGAGTATGACATGGAGATGATGGCGGAGCTGGGCTACTGCTCCGGCATTGAGAACTACTCCCGGATCATCTCCGACCGGCCCGCCGGCTCGGCTCCCATGACGCTGCTGGACTTTTTCCCCGACGATTTTCTGCTGTTTGTGGACGAGAGCCATGTGACGCTGCCCCAGGTCCGGGCCATGTACAACGGCGACCACGCCCGGAAGGACTCCCTGGTGAAGTACGGCTTCCGCCTGCCCTGCGCCTATGATAACCGCCCGTTGAAATTCGAGGAATTCGAGGAGCGGATCGGTCAGGCGGTATTTGTCTCGGCTACGCCGGGACCCTATGAGCGGGAGCGGGCGGACCAGGTGGTGGAGCAGGTGATCCGGCCCACCGGACTGCTGGACCCCCGGGTGGAGGTCCGGCCTGTCACCGGCCAGATCGACGACCTGATGGACGAGATCCGGTCCCGGGCAGAGCGGAACGAGCGGGTGCTGGTGACCACCCTCACCAAGAAGATGGCCGAGGACCTGACGGAGTTTTTCAAAAACGCGGGCATCCGGGTGCGGTATATGCACGCGGACGTGCAGACCATCGAGCGGATGGAGATCATCCGGGATCTGCGGCTGGGAGAGTTCGACGTGCTGGTGGGCATCAACCTCCTGCGGGAGGGCCTGGACCTGCCGGAGGTGAGTCTGGTGGCCATTCTGGACGCGGACAAGGAGGGCTTCCTCCGGTCCGAGACGTCGCTGATCCAGACCATTGGCCGGGCGGCCCGAAACGCCGACGGCCTGGTGATCCTCTACGCCGACGAGATCACGCCCTCTATGGCCGCGGCCATGGAGGAGACGGAGCGCCGCCGCCAGATCCAGGACAGCTATAACAAGGCCCACGGCATCGTCCCCCAGACGATCATCAAGGGCGTGCGGGAGGTGCTGGAGATCTCCCGGTCCGCGGACGCTGAGAGTCCCAGAAAGGGAAAGAAGCGCAAGCTCACCGACCAGGAGCGGGCGGCAGAGATCGCCAAGCTGGAACAGGAAATGAAGGAAGCCAGCAAGCTGCTGGAATTCGAATACGCGGCGGTGCTGCGGGACCGGATCATCGAGCTGCGGGGAGAGAAGTGAGGGTCTTCCTTGCCTGGAAGACCTTGTGCCGCGGATTCGAACCGCCGGGAGTCCGGCGTACAAGCACTTTGCCTGGGGCAAAGTCTTGAACCGGACGGAATTCAGTTCCGTCCGGTTGGGTTGGATGACAGGGCTCCCGCCCGGCCTTGCCGGGTGGGACCATACGCGGCAGTGCTGCGGGACCGGATCATCGAGCTGCGGGGGGAGAAGTGAGGGTCTTCCTTGCCTGGAAGACCTTGTGCCGCGGATTCGAACCGCCGGGAGTCCGGCGTACAAGCACTTTGCCTGGGGCAAAGTCTTGAACCGGACGGAATTCAGTTCCGTCCGGCTGAGAACGTCGAAAAGGCGGCTATGCCGCTTTTTCGAGAAGGCCGCACCCCGCTGCGCGCATAATTTGTGCGCTTGCAGCGAACAAATTCCACACTTGCGGGGTGAGAAGAGTTTTCATCCACGCACAGGTCGCGGCTGAAAACGAATTCAAAGTGTTTGCGCTTGCGAGCGCAAAACGCTGCGAGACTGTTTAACATGTCCGCTTGGCGGGTGGCTAACCAATATCTTTAAATAATTGCCACAAGAAAGAGAGACCTTATGAAGAAACTCCAAAACCTGAAGTGCCTGAACGGGCTGACGCTGAAGCTGCTGGCCATGGCGCTGATGCTCTGTGACCATATGTGGGCCACCATTGTGCCCGGCAACCAGTGGATGACGAACCTGGGCCGGCTGGCCTTTCCCATCTTTGCCTTCCAGATCGCGGAGGGCTATGCCAGGACCCACAATTTCAGGCAGTATCTGGGGCGGATGTTCCTGTTTGCCCTGATCTCCGAGATCCCCTTTAATATGATAACCGGCGGCGGGCTGCTGTTCCCGTTCCATCAAAATGTGATGTTCACGTTCTGCCTGGCTCTGCTGATGCTGCGGCTGGCAGATCTGGGCAAGGCCAGAGGGCCGGTGTGGCAGGGACTCTCCATTGCCGCGGCCTGCGGCCTTGGGTGGCTGCTGGGCACCTTGACCATGGTGGACTATTACGGCCCGGGCGTGCTGACGGTGCTGCTGTTCTATTTGACCCGGGGCCTGCCCTGGGGCTGGCTGGTCCAGCTGGGCGGCATGATCTTCCTCAACGGCGTGCTGCTGGGCGGGATGGAGCTGGAGCTGTCTCTGTTCGGCCTGGAGTTCAGCTTCCCCCAGCAGGGGCTGGCCGTCCTGGCGCTGATCCCCATCTGGCTCTATAACGGTAAGCAGGGACCCCATAACCGGCTGATCCAGTACGCCTGCTACGCCTTCTACCCGGTCCATATCCTGGTGCTGGCGGTGCTGTGGCTGTATGTGCTTTAAGAGGGGGCGTTCCAATGGCGAAACAGAAGCAGGAAAAGACCAATGTGATGCGGGTCCTGGATCAAAAGAAGATCCCCTATACCGCCCGCTTTTACGAGGAGGGCGCAGGGCCGGAGGGCACCCGGGAATACGGGCTCCATGTGGCCCAGGCGCTGGGCCAGGACCCTTGCCGGGGCTTCAAGACCCTGGTGGCCCGGGGGGCCTCCAAGGGGATCTATGTATTTGAGGTGCCCGTTGCGGAAACCCTGGATTTGAAGAAGGCCGCCAAAGCGGTGGGGGAGAAGTCCATCGAGCTTTTGCATGTGGCGGAGATCAACGCCGTCACCGGCTACATCCGGGGCGGATGCAGCCCTGTGGGCATGAAGAAGCAGTACCCCACCGTGTTTCATCACACGGCGCTGGACTATGAGACCATCTATATCTCCGCCGGAAAGATCGGCGCCCAGGTGGAGCTCTCTCCCCAGGACCTGCTGGCCCTGCTGAGGGCGGAGATCGCGGATTTGATTGTAGATGTGCCATGATGATGGCAGGCAATGCACCCCCCATTTTCTTTTCGGTCTTGCCGAAAAGAAAACGGGCCGTGCACGGTCCAAAAGAAAAGAACGCTTGGCGCGGAACTTGCGCACAAGGCGCAAGTTCGCTTAAATGCGGGAGCTGTTCTAACGAATTGCCACCAATTCTCCGGCCTTCTACCGGCGCGCGCCGTTCTCGTCCCTTGAATCGGATTTCCCCGCGCTTACACCCCGGCGTTTAACGTTGGAGGTTATCGGAAAGCATGTCCTCCATGCCCCGCTGACGCTACCCTGGAGCGCAAGCGGAAAAAGAAGCAGGGGGTGTCCCAAACCTCCAAAACCCCCGCTAGCACCACGCCGCGGACAGAGACTTTCCTGGAATCAGACACGCTCTCTCACCGCGAAACATTTTTTCTTTTCCACCGTGCACGGCGCATTTTCTTTTTGATGTCTCAAAAAGAGAATGGGGGGTGCATTCCCGCCGGCAAAGCCGGCGTCGTCCCCCGTCCCAGCGCCGCGTCGGCGCGAAAGATCCCGCGCCCGTGGCGCGAAAAAATCCCCGCGCCTTTAAGGCACGATCCCCCTGCGCCGGGACCGGCGCAATCCCCGGCCATCGGCCGACTACCCCCACGGCGCAGCCGTGATAAAAAGGAGACCCCATGCAGGATCAGATCATTGTAAAAGGCGCCCGGGCCAACAATTTGAAAAATGTCGACGTCACCATCCCCCGGGACAAGCTGGTGGTGATGACCGGACTTTCCGGCTCCGGCAAGTCCTCCCTGGCCTTTGACACCATCTATGCCGAGGGCCAGCGGCGGTATGTGGAGAGCCTCAGCTCCTATGCCCGGATGTTCCTGGGCCAGATGGACAAGCCCGATGTGGACGATATCGAGGGCCTCAGCCCCGCCATCTCCATCGACCAGAAGACCACCAGCAAGAATCCCCGGTCCACCGTGGGCACGGTGACGGAGATCTACGACTACCTCCGGCTGCTGTGGGCCCGGATCGGCACGCCCCACTGTCCCAAGTGCGGCAAGGTGATCCGCCAGCAGACCATCGACCAGATCATCGACCAGGTGCTCTCCCTGCCGGAGGGGACCCGCATCCAGGTGATGGCCCCGGTGATCCGGGGCAAGAAGGGCGAGCACACCAAGATTTTCGAGGATGCCAAGCGCTCCGGCTATGTCCGGGCCCGGGTGGATGGAAATCTTTATGAGCTGGATGAGGAGATCCGGCTGGAGAAGAATAAGAAGCACACCATTGAGATCATCGTGGACCGGCTCATCATCCGGCCGGATATCCAGCAGCGGCTGACCGACAGCGTGGAGACCGCCTCCGGTCTCTCCGGCGGACTGGTGGTGGTGAACCTCCTGCGGGAGGAGCGGGACCTGATGTTCTCCCAGAATTACGCCTGTGAGGACTGCGGCATCTCCATGGAGGAGCTGACGCCCCGGATGTTCTCCTTCAACAACCCCTTCGGCGCCTGCCCCACCTGCACGGGCCTGGGCAGCCAGCTGAAGGTGGACCCGGCCCTGGTGGTGGAGGATGGGGAGAAGTCCATTCTGGACGGCGCTATCCAGGCCAGCGGCTGGGGAAATATCCGCTCTGACGGCATCTCCCGGATGTACTTTGACGCCCTGGCCAAGAAGTACGCCTTCAAGCTCACCACCCCCTGGAAGGACCTGAGCGAGGAGGTCCGGAACATCGTTCTCTACGGCACCGGCGGGGAAAAGCTGGAGCTCCACTATGACCAGCCCCGGGGCAAGGGCGTGCTGTACCAGCCCTTTGAGGGCATCTGCAACAATATCCAGCGGCGCTATCTGGAGACCCAGAGCGACGCGGTGAAGCGGGAGCTGGAGGAGATCATGAGCCAGTGCCCCTGCCCTGACTGCAAGGGGCGGCGGCTGAAAAAGGAGTCCCTGGCGGTGACGGTGGGAGACAAGGATATCGACGCGCTGACCCGCCTTTCTGTGGCGGACGAGCTGACGTGGGTAGAGGCCCTGGAGCTGACGAACCAGCAGCACCTGATCGCGGACCGGATCTTGAAGGAGATCCGGGAGCGGCTGGGGTTCCTCCGATCTGTGGGGCTGGGCTATTTGACCTTGAGCCGGGCCGCCGGCACCCTCTCCGGCGGCGAGAGCCAGCGCATCCGGCTGGCGACCCAGATCGGCTCAGGATTGATGGGGGTCCTCTATATTCTGGACGAGCCCTCCATCGGCCTGCACCAGCGGGACAATGACAAGCTGCTGGCCACCCTGAAAAACCTCCGGGACATGGGCAACACCCTTTTGGTGGTGGAGCATGACGAGGACACCATGCGTGCGGCGGACTACCTGATCGACATCGGCCCCGGCGCCGGCATCCACGGCGGCAAGGTGGTGGCAGCGGGCACGCCGGAGGAGGTCATGGCCAACCCCGACTCTTTGACAGGCCGCTACCTCTCCGGCAGGGAGAAGATCCCCGTTCCGGCGGAGCGCCGGCGGGGCAACGGGAAGTTCCTGCGGGTGATCGGCGCGGCGGAGAACAACCTGCGCCATGTAAATGTAGACTTCCCCTTGGGGACGCTGACGGTGGTCACCGGCGTCTCCGGCAGCGGCAAGAGCTCTCTGGTCAATGAGATCCTGTTCAAGCGGCTGGGGGCAGACCTGATGCGGATGAAGGTCCATCCCGGCCAGTGCGACCGGATCGAGGGTATCGAGCATCTGGACAAGGTGGTGGATATTGACCAGAGCCCCATCGGCCGGACGCCCCGTTCCAACCCAGCCACCTATACAGGCCTTTTCAACGATATCCGGGAGCTGTTCGCCTCCACCCAGGAGGCCAAGAGCCGGGGCTACGGCCCGGGGCGGTTCAGCTTCAATGTCCGGGGCGGCCGGTGCGAGGCCTGCTCCGGCGACGGCGTGCTGAAAATCGAGATGCACTTTCTGCCGGATATCTTCGTGCCCTGCGAGGTCTGCAAGGGCAAGCGCTATAACCGGGAGACCCTGGAGGTCCACTACAAGGGAAAGAACATCGCCGATGTGCTGGACATGACGGTGGACGAGGCGCTGGAGTTCTTTTCCGCCCTGCCCAAGCTTCGCAAAAAGCTCCAGACCCTCCAGGATGTGGGCCTTGGGTATGTGAAGCTGGGCCAGCCCTCCACAGAGCTCTCCGGCGGCGAGGCCCAGCGGGTGAAGCTGGCCACGGAGCTGAGCAAGATCGCCACCGGCAGGACGATCTATATTCTGGACGAGCCCACCACGGGCCTTCATACCGCGGACGTCCGCAAGCTCCTGGAGGTCCTCCAGCGGCTGGTGGACACCGGGAACACCGTGGTGGTGATCGAGCACAACCTGGATGTGATCAAATGCGCCGACCATCTCATTGATCTGGGCCCCGAGGGGGGCGACGGCGGCGGCACAGTGGTCGTCACCGGCACCCCGGAGGAGGTGGCGGCCTGTAAGGAAAGCTATACAGGGCAGTATCTGAAAAAGATGCTGCCATGAGAATGCACCCCCCATTTTCTTTTCGGTCTTGCCGAAAAGAAAACGGGCCGTGCACGGTCCAAAAGAAAAGAACGCTTGGCGCGGAACTTGCGCCGCAGGCGCAAGTTCGCTTAAATACGGGGGCTGTTCTAACGAACTGCCACCAATTCTCCGGTCTTCTACCGGCGCGCGCCGTTCTGGTCCTTTGAATCGGCGTTCCCCGCGTTTACACTGCGGCGGTAAACGCTGGAGGTCGAAGGAAAGCCCGTCCTCCAAGCCCCGCTGACGCTACCCTGGAGCGCAAGCGGAAAGCGACGCAGGGAGTGTCCCAAACCTCCAAAACCCCCGCCCGCACCACGCCGCGGGCAGAGACTTTCCTAAAACCCGATAAACTATCCCACCGCGAAAGCGTTTTTTCTCTTGGACCGTGCACGGCGCATTTTCTTTTTGATGTCTCAAAACGGGGCCCCCGCAGGAACCCAGCGCAGCGGTTCCTGTGGGGAGAGGAGGAGCAAGGGAGCGTACACAGTTTTCGCCGTCAGGCGGAAACGGAGCTAAGCGGACTTTGCGACGACGACAATGGGGGGTGCATTCCCGCCGGCAAAGCCGGCGTCGTCCCGCGCCCGTGGCGCGAAAAATCCCGCGCCTATGAGGCACAAAAAAACTATTGCTTAACAAAAAGAAAGTTGAGGATCACCTATGTCTACAATCAAAAACGTTGCTATGATCACCGTCTGCGGCCGCCCCAATGTGGGCAAATCCAGCCTGACCAATGCCCTGGTGGGCGAAAAGGTCGCCATTGTCTCCAACAAGGCCCAGACCACCCGGAACCGGATCTATGGAGTGGTGAACCGGGAGGACACCCAGTATATCCTGCTGGACACGCCGGGCCTGCATAAGCCCAAGTCCGCGCTGGGGGATTACATGGTGAAGGTCGTCACCTCCAGCCTCTCCGATGTGGACTGCGCGCTGCTGCTGGTAGAGCCCATCCCCCATGTGGGCGGGCCGGAGCACGCGCTGATCGACCGCATCCGGGAGGAGAAGATCCCCTGCATTCTGTGCATCAACAAGATCGACACCGTGGAGCCTGCCGAGCTGCTGCCGGTGATCGCCGCTTACAACGAGGTGTGGGACGGCTTTGACGCCATCATTCCCATTTCCGCCCACTCCGGCAGCGGCCTGGAGGACCTGATGGGCGAGCTTCGAAAGTATGCCGAGGAGGGCCCCCAGCTGTTCCCGGACGGCCAGACCTCTGACCAGCCAGAGCGGCAGGTCATGGGTGAGCTGCTGCGGGAGAAGCTGTTGCTGTGCCTGGATAAGGAGATCCCCCACGGCACCGCCGTGGAGATCACCCGTTTCTCTGAGCGGGACAGCGGCGTGGTGGATGTGGACGCCACCATTTACTGCGAAAAAGCCAGCCACAAGGGCATCATCATCGGCAAGCAGGGTGCCATGCTGAAAAAAATCAGCTCTCTGGCCCGGCAGGACATGGAGAAATTCATGGGGACCAAGGTCTATCTGGAGACCTGGGTCAAGGTCAAAGAAAACTGGCGGGACAATGTGAACTATGTCCGGTCCTTCGGGTACCACGACGACTGAGAGCAGAGGACAGCCGATGCCGGTTTTCTGCGAGCGCAGCGAGCCGCCGCGTCAGCGGCGTACAAGCGTCCCGGCGGGACCTTGGAGCGGGCGGGCTGGGCCTGACCGCTCAGGTGAGATCGGGTCCCCATAAAATCTGGGATTTTATGGGAGTAAACTGGCGGGACAATGTGAACTATGTCCGGTCCTTCGGGTACCACGACGACTGAGAGCAGAGGACAGCCGATGCCGGTTTTCTGCGAGCGCAGCGAGCCGCCGCGTCAGCGGCGTACAAGCGTCCCGGCGGGACCTTGGAGCGGGCGGGCTGGGCCTGACCGCTCAGGTGAGATCGGGTCCCCATAAAATCTGGGATTTTATGGGAGTAAACTGGCGGGACAATGTGAACTATGTCCGGTCCTTCGGGTACCACGACGACTGAGAGCAGAGGACAGCCGATGCCGGTTTTCTGCGAGCGCAGCGAGCCGCCGCGTCAGCGGCGTACAAGCGTCCCAGCGGGACCTTGGAGCGGGCGGGCTGGGCCTGGCGGCTCAGGTGAGATCGGGTCCCCATAAAATTAGGGATTTTATGGGAACAAACTGGCGGGACAATGTGAACGATGTCCGGTCCTTTGGGTATCACGACGACTGATATTTCCAGTGATAAAATTCGACCCATTCCGCAGACTATCTGATAAGGAGGTCTGGGGAATGGAGGAACAAGCTTTTTGGAGCTGGTTTTGCCAGACCGGAGAGCCGCTTGCGTACCTGTTTCACTGCTGGGCAGAGGGCGGAGACGGCGGTCCGGCCTGATTTCCGGGGGCAGGGCCCCCGTACATAGGTGGTGAGCATATGGCGCAAGCGCCCTACATCGTGACCCGGGGGATCGTCCTCCGGGAGACGGAGACCAAGGAGGCAGACAAGATCCTGACGCTGCTGACGGCGGAGCGGGGAAAGCTCTCCGTGATCGCCCGGGGCGTCCGGCGCAAGAAAAGCCCCTATGCCGCCTGTGCCCAGTCCCTGGCCTGGTCCGAGTGGACCTTGTACCACCGGGGAGACTGGTATTATGCCAACGAGGGGGCCACGCTGGAGCTTTGGAACGGCCTGCGGTCTGATCTGGACGCCTTGGCCCTGGGGTTTTACTTTGCCGAGCTGACCGAGGCTGTCACCGCAGAGGAGACGCCGGCGGGAGAGCTGCTCCGGCACCTGCTCAACGGCCTGTATGCCCTCTCCCATTTCCGAAAGCCCCTGATGCTGATGAAAGCGGCCTTTGAGGTAAAGCTTTTGTGCCTTGCAGGCTATGAGCCGCTGGCGGACAGCTGCGCCTACTGCGGCCGCCTTGATCCGGCGGAGCCGCTGCTGGATGTGGTCCAGGGCGTGCTGCGCTGCCGGAGCTGCGGAGCAGGGGAGAGCCGGCTCTCTCTGCCGCTGTGCGGAGATTCCCTGGCGGCCCTGCGGCATATCGTCTATGGAGATCCCAAGCATCTCTATTCCTTCACCCTGGGACAGGCCGCCTTGGACCGGCTGGCAGGCATGGCAGAGGCCTTCACCGCGGCCCAGCTGGAGCGGGGCTTCAAGACGCTGGACTTCTACAAAAGCCTTCAAATTCCGTCAAAATAGGATACGAATCGTATTATCTGGTTTTATCTATACGAACAGGAGCGGAATATGACAGAATTTGCTTTGGGAAACTACCGCCTGGCGGTGGATGTTGAGGCCACCCGGGCCTACTACGCGGCCCATCATGAATCCTGGATCACCTGCGAGTGTGCCGGGTGCCGGAACTTCGCCCAGGCGGTGAAGAGCCTGCCCCAGGCAGTCAGAGACTTCTTTGAGACCCTGGGCCTGGACCCGGAGAAGGTAGAGGAGCTGTGCTATTACAACGGCAGCGAGCATACCATCATCGGCGACGGCTGGTATCACCTGGTGGGCACCGTTTTGGAGGGCTCCTCGAAGCCCGGCGATTATCAGGTGTTTCCAGCGGGGTGGACCGAGATCACGGAGGGCTTTTCTGTGGGGTTCAAAAACGAATGTGATCTGCTGCCGGAGGACTTCCCCCGGCCCTGCTGCCAGATGCAATTCAATTACACCCTGCCCTGGCTGCTGGAAGAGGCAAATCCCTATATTTATGAATGACCATCAAGTGAAATCACTTGACAGGAGATAGAGCTATGAGCGAGTTATTTGACAAATCCATCCGAACCCTGGAGCTGCCCCGGGTGCTGACGCTGCTTGCCGAGCAGGCCGTCAGCGCCGAGGCCAAGGACCGCTGCATCCGGGTCCGGCCGGAGACGGAGCCGGAGGAGGTGCTGCGCCTTTTGGACCAGACCGACGCGGCCCGGATGATGATCGGGCTCCACGGCAGCCCCTCCTTTTCCGGCGTCAAGCCGGTGGCGGAGGCCCTGGACCGGGCGGACCGGGGCGGCAGCCTTAACAACCGGGAGCTGCTGATCATCGCGGATCTGCTGACGGCAGCCCGGCGGGCCAAGGAGTATTTCAACGCCGACGCGGCGGAGAAGACCGCCATCGACCACCTCTTCCTCTCCCTCCACGGAAACCGGTTTTTGGAGGAGAAGATCAAGCGGTGCTTGCCGGATGAGGACACCGTGGCCGACGCGGCCTCTCCGGAGCTGGCGGATATCCGCCGCCATATGCGCGCGGCCCAGGCCAAGAGCCGGCAGATCTTGCAGAAGATCATCGCCTCTCCCACCTATGGAAAGATCCTCCAGGAGACCATCATCACCCAGCGGGATGGCCGGTTTGTGGTGCCCGTCAAGGCGGAGCACAAGGGCGACTTGCCGGGCCTTGTCCACGACGTGTCTGCCACCGGCGCCACGGTCTTTGTGGAGCCCATGGGGGTGGTCCAGGCCAACAACGAGTATGTGGAGCTGGAGGCCAAGGAGCAAAAGGAGATCGACCGTATCCTGGCGGAGCTCTCCGCCGAGGCGGCGGCCCACCGGGAGGATATCCAGTGGGACTACGATACCATGGTCCACCTGGACCTGATCTTTGCCCGGGGCCAGATGAGCTACCGGATGAACGGCGTCCGGCCGGAGGTCCGCCGGGATGGAGCCATCCATCTGCGCAAGGCCCGCCATCCGCTGCTGGACCCCAAAAAGGCCGTGCCCATCGATATCGAGCTGGGAGAGAGCTTTGACACCCTGGTGATCACCGGTCCCAATACCGGCGGCAAGACGGTCAGTTTGAAGACCCTGGGCCTGCTGACGCTGATGACCCAGTGCGGATTACACATCCCGGTGGCGGACCGCAGCGCGATTTCCGTCTATGACCATGTGCTGGCGGATATCGGCGACGAGCAGAGCATTGAGCAGAATTTGTCTACTTTCTCGGCACATATGAGCAATATCGTGGCGATTTTACAGGAAGCGGACCGGAAAAGCCTGATCCTCTTTGACGAGCTGGGCGCCGGCACCGACCCGGTGGAGGGCGCAGCCCTGGCCATCGCCGTGATCCAGCATGTTCGGGGGCTGGGGGCCAAGGTGGCCGCCACCACCCACTATGCAGAGCTCAAGACCTTTGCCATGACCACCGCCGGGGTGGAGAACGCCTCCTGCGAGTTTGACGTGGAGACCCTCAGCCCCACCTACCGGCTGCTGATCGGCATTCCGGGCAAGTCCAACGCCTTTGCCATCTCCGCCCGGCTGGGACTGCCGGCGGCGGTGATCGAGAGCGCCAAGGAGCAGATGAGCGGCGAGAGCGTCCGGTTCGAGGACGTGCTCACCCAGCTGGAGGAAAAGCGGCAGGCTCTGGAAAAGCGGGAGCAGGAGGCGGACCGGCTCTACCGCCAGCGGGAGGAGGACGCCCGCAAGGCCCGGGAGTTCCGGGAGCAGATGGAGCGGGCCAAGGAGAACGCCCGGAGCCGGGGAGAGGCGGAGGCCAAGCGGATCCTCCGGGACGCCCGGTCCGCGGCAGACCAGGTCTTCTCTGAGCTGAGCGAAATGCGCAAGGCCCAGGCCAAGGCCGAGCGGGCCATGAATGAAAACGAGGCCCGGGCGGCCCTCCGCCGCAGGCTGAACGAGGCGGAGGAGGCAGTTTCCAAACGGGACGCCCGGCAGGAGCCCATCCCCAAGCCCAGCCGCCCCATCCGGAAGGGCGATCTGGTGGAGCTGCCTGGGGTGAAGACCCCGGCAGAGGTGGTGAGCGTGGGAAGCGATGGCACGTTACAGCTCAAGGCCGGCATTTTGAAAATGAAGGCCAAGGCCGACGAGGTCCGGCTCATTGAGGACGACGAGCGGGCCGCCCGGAAGAAGACGCCTGCCGTGACGATCCGTCAGAACGCAGACCGGGCCCTGCGGACCTCCGCTTCCCGGGAACTGGATATCCGGGGCCTGGAGACGCTGGAGGCGGAGAGCGTGGTGGAGAATTTCCTCTCCGCCGCCGTCATGGGCCGGCTGGAGACGGTGACCATCATCCACGGCAAGGGCACCGGCGCCCTGCGCAAGGCGGTCCACGCCATCCTGCGCCGGAACAAGGCGGTCAAGGACTTCCGCCTGGGCGTCTACGGCGAGGGCGAGAGCGGTGTTACGGTGGTGACACTGAAATAAAAACCTGAAAATTTCTCTGGATCTGGAACAAATGTTTGCTTTTTGCCGGAGACTGTGGTAAAATCAAAAAAACGCATCTGCCCGCCCACCGGCGGAGCCAGCCAGCGACGGACAAGGAGATATGCTATGGCACAGCTTTCCGAAATGCAGCAGAAGATTTACCGCTATATTGCCGCCTGCATCCGGGAGCAGGGCTACCCGCCCTCGGTCCGGGAGATCGGCGAGGCCGTGGGCCTGCGGTCGCCCTCCACGGTCCACTTTCACCTCAAGCATCTGGAGGAGGCCGGCGTGATCGCAAAGGGCGCCGGCAAGGGCCGGGCCATCACCCTGACCGCACCGCCGGAGGAGGACCGGGTGCCCATCGTGGGCCACGTGGCTGCCGGCAGTCCCATCCTGGCCCAGGAGTGCATCGAGGACTATTTGACCTTTGATACCGGCGGCCGCGGAGAGGAGTATTTTGCCCTGCGGGTCCGGGGAGAATCCATGGTGAACGCGGGGATTCTGCCGGGGGATCTGGTGGTGGTCCGCCAGCAGCAGACGGCCCATAACGGGGAGATCGTGGTGGCCATGATCGAGGATGAGGCCACGGTCAAGACCTACTGCCGCAAGGCCGACGGCCATGTGTGGCTGATGCCGGAGAATGAGGAATATCAGCCCATCGACGGGACGTTCGCCCAGATCCTGGGGAAGGTCGCGGCGGTGGTGCGGCGCTATTGAAGAGCGAAAAAGAAGGGCTGCGGCAGTTGCCGCAGCCCTTGTCATATCTGCGTGTTTGGCCGTGGGGGCGGACCATCCAGCGCCACGCGCAGCTTCTCCAACGCCCGCTTTTCAATGCGGGATACATCGCGACACGTCTATTGTAAACGATGCCCTTTAAGAAATCGCCTCCAGCTCGTGGAAGCGGAATTTGATGATGATCTCTTTTTCCTCGGTCAGCTCCACCCGTTCGATGAGGCTGACCAGCAGTTCCCGGCTGGTGAGAGCCGAGTCCAGAAACTGCTTCACCAGTGCCCTGGCTTTTTCTTCGGTGTTCACCGGCTGCTTTGCCTGCTCCTGCAAGCTCTTCAGCCGATCTTCCAGAACTGTTCGATCCATCTTTACCCTCTGATAGATGCGCTGAAAGTCCTCTTCCGAGAGCAGTCCGTTCAGCCGGTCCATATACATCTGATCCAGATTGGTGGTCAGAGCAGTGATTTTGGATTGTAGGGTTTGCATCTCCGCTTCACAGCTGGCCGCCTTGCTGGCGCTCTCCACAGCTTCTTCTGCGATTGGGTGCAGCCGTTCAGGATTCAGATAGGCTTGGCAGACCTCTCGAACCTTGGCAAGCACGGCTTCATTTACGGTTTCTTCCTTGATGGAATGACAGGAGCAGACACCCGCTTTGGTAAACCGCTGGTAGGTTCGGCATACGAAGAATAGGCGATCCTCTCCGGCGGCATTCTTGCGGTTGAGTACTGCCATAGGATAGCCGCACTCGTGACAGAAAATCAGCCCCTTCAAGAGAAAGTCATAGGTCCGGCTTCGGGTATGCTTGCGGCTGTTTACCAGCATCTGTACCTTTTGAAAGGTCTCCGGGTCAATGATCGGCTCATGCGTTCCTTCTACTACCACCCAGTTTTCCGGTGATTGCCTCAGACACTTCTTGGATTTATAGCTGATCTTCACCATGCGTCCCTGCACCATATTGCCGATGTAGGTCTCGTTTTTCAGCATTTCAGAGATCCGCTCACTGCTCCATAAGCCAGTGTAAGGGCCTGGATTTCCAACTTTCCAACCGCAGTAAGTAGCTGGTGTGGGAATGCCTTCTTCGTTGAGCGTAGTCGCAATTTTGCGGCAGCTCATACCTGAAAGGGCCAGAGCAAAGATCCGCCGTACTACCGGAGCTACGTCCTCGTCAATAACGATCTTGTTTTTCTCGGTGGGGTGCATCTTGTACCCATACATGGGCTTGCCGCCGATGAACTGCCCCTTCCGTTGCTTATCCCGCTTGACACTCTTGATCTTCTTGGAGATGTCCTTGGCGTACATGTCGTTCATTATGGCACGGAATGGGGTGATGTCGTTTGCGGTAGAGTCCACGCCGGTGTCAATACCGTCCAGCAGAGAAATGTACCGCACCCGGTGCTCCGGGAAGTACCGCTCCATATAGTGGCCGGTCATGATATAATCACGGCCCAAACGGGAAAGGTCCTTGGTAATGACCATATTGACCTTTTTAGTTTCAATGTCACCAATCATTCGCTGGAAACTTGGACGGTCAAAACTGGTGCCGCTCCATCCGTCATCTACATAAGTGTCAAAGACGGACAGTCGGTGCTGCTGCACAAACTCCCGCAGCAGAGATTCCTGGTTCTGGACACTCTGGGATGGTCCTTCGTTTTCATCCTCCTTTGATAGTCTGATGTATAAAGCCACATGGTAATCCATGGGGTTGCTTATCTCTAAGTACATACCATACATCCTGAGATAAGCGGCCATTCATCGCTTACATTGTACAATGGGGTGCTCCATCGCAGCAAGGATGCGGCCAAGATAAAGCCGAAAAGATTCTTCCAAAATCTCAGATACACTCTTTTCGGTATTGCAGTAAGTACAATGCACAACAGGCAAGTCTCCTTTTTTCATACGTTTTCCCTCCTTTTGTTCATCGTATGTAGGGAACCGCGTCTTCTTGCCTGTCCTTCTGCAAAAGAAAAGTGACCTGCTTTTTAGGCAAGTCACTCAGCGGTCTTCAATTTATATGCGAAATAGGTCCGAAAAATCTTTTTGTCCGTTTTTGGAACCATGGTGAATGGATCGGCCGAGTTAAGTTCTGGCTCCATCAACAAACTCATTGCAAAACAGTGGGCGAAGAATTCTTTACAGTCAACACCATCCAAGTTTAGATGAAGCAAAGCAGAAACAACCTGAAAATCATCCGGTTGTACTTCCATCGTACCAGTCAATGCCAGATTGATCATGTGCCCGATTTCATGGAGTAGGATGCTTTGCGAGGTAGCTGAAGAATCTTTGTGCGGAACCAGTAGATAAATATCCGCCTGTATCTTTCTGTCCATGCTCTGATAACAACGGCAAAAGGAATCCTCTGTTTTATGGGTTGTTGGGAGCAGAAAGATCAGTGTGTGGTGTTCTTTCCAAATGTACCGAGAAAAGCAATAAACTCGTTCTGCTGCTCGCATAACTATTTCGGCATCTTCGGTGGAAATCGGCATTTTATCTGTATCTGTGTACTGCTGTTCGATCTCCTGCGCCAGTGCTGCCATCTGTCGCGCATTTTCTGCCCAGTTTCTGGAGAAGCTCCAGTTATGATACAGAAGCAGGGCGTATGCAGATTCCCCTTGCACAATGCTCCAGCTAGGGTGTCCATCTAAGAAGGCAGAGAAGATCTGCTGTTCATATCGAAGTTGTAGTTCTTGATAAAGTCGTACATAATCTGCCCGGCAATAGGTGTCTGCGATTTTTCGGAGGAACTGTATCAGTTCCTGAAAGCTAGTTATTCGTATCATATGCAATTTCCTTCCATAATAAAAAATTGAAAATCAAAGTTGGATGGACCATCCGCCTCCTAAGCGGTTGTTCAATCCTCACTATTTACAATTTCATTTTATATACGC
>CAUWNE010000041.1:0-21400 GCA_963560095.1 uncultured Dysosmobacter sp.
TGTCCAGACGGCGCTCCACGGTGATCAGCAGGTTGTCGCCGGTCTTGCCGGGGGCGGCAGCAGCAGTCTCATAGTAGTCATGGAACTGCTTTTCCAGGATGCCGTAGATGAACTTGACCTTCTGCTTCTCGTTGAGCTGAATGCCGTACTCACTCTTCTTCTTTCTCATCTGGCCGCCGGGATTACGATTGGTTTCCTTCTTCGCATAGCCCATGACGGCAGGAGAAATGCCCAAAGCCTTGCAGCGCTTGGCAATCGGCTGCATATTTCTTGCCATATTGCTTGTTACCTCCTCTTTCGATTACACGCGACGGCGCTTCGGGGGGCGGCAGCCGTTGTGGGGGATGGGAGTGACGTCCTTAATCATGGTCACTTCCAGGCCCACGGCCTGCAGCGCACGGATAGCGGCTTCACGGCCCTGGCCAGGACCCTTGACAAAGACCTCCACGGTCTTCAGGCCATGCTCCATAGCGGCGCGGGCGGCAGTCTCAGCCGCAGTCTGAGCCGCAAAGGGCGTGGACTTCTTGCTTCCGCGGAAGCCCAGGCCGCCGGAGGAAGCCCAGGAGATCGCGTTGCCCTGGCTGTCGGTAACAGTTACCATCGTGTTGTTGAAAGAAGAACGAATATGGACCTGACCACGCTCGATGTTCTTTCTTTCGCGGCGGCGGCGAATCACTTTCTTGCCGCCGGATGCCTTCGCAGTTGCCATGTTCCTTCTCCCTCCTTACTTCTTCTTGTTCGCAATGGTCTTCTTGGGACCCTTGCGGGTACGTGCGTTGGTCTTGCTGCGCTGACCGCGGACGGGCAGACCCTTGCGGTGCCGGATGCCGCGATAGCAGCCGATCTCACTCAGGCGCTTGATGTCCAATGCGGTCTGACGGCGCAGGTCGCCTTCGACGATGTACTCGTCAATGGCGTCACGGAGCTTCTGCTCATCGGCATCGCTCAGATCCTTCACGCGGATGTCGGGGTCCACGCCAGTCTTCGCCAGGATGTCCTTGGCGCTCTTTCTGCCAATGCCGTAGATATAGGTGAGGCCGATCTCAATGCGCTTATCCTTCGGCAGGTCAATACCGGCAATACGTGCCATACTCTTAAAGCACCTCCAATTAAATGTTAGCCCTGTCTCTGCTTATGCTTGGGGTTTTCGCAAATGACCATGACACGGCCTTTACGGCGAATAACCTTGCATTTTTCGCACATGGGCTTCACGGACGGTCTTACTTTCATAGTTTGAAACCTTCCTTTCAGCGGTTTGTGTCTTGGGCGCTTACTTGCTGCGCCACGTGATCCGGCCGCGGGTCAGGTCATAGGGAGACATCTCCACCGTGACCTTGTCGCCGGGCAGAATCCTGATGAAATTCATTCTAAGTTTTCCGGAAATATGCGCGAGAATCGTGTGTCCGTTTCCAATGTCAACCTGGAACGTCGTGTTGGGCAGAGCCTCTACCACAACACCTTCCACTTCGATCATATCGGATTTTGCCAAACGTTATCCCTCCTGGTCCGGTTGGACCTCTTCGCGGAAAAGCGCGAGGGTCCTGCGAAGCTCACTGTTGGTGATCTTCTCGTTGCTCTTGATCTTTTCAGAAAGCCGGGTCTCCGCCGCTGACACAAACAACACGTGTCTGCGCTTTTTCCGCTTGGGAGATTCCACTTTTCTGGACTTTCCGTCCGCCAGCAGGAGGTACTCCCCCTCTACTGCGAGAACGACAAAGAGTTTTCCCTTGTCGCGGCCGGCGTCGGATCGGATGATATTTGATTTTGCAATTTCCATACGCTGCTTCTTACCCTTTAGATGGCGGGAGCCGTCAGGATCTCAGGCTCCCCATCGGTAATCAGGATCGTATTCTCATAGTGGCCCGCCCACTTGCCGTCCAGCGTCTTGACGGTCCAGCCGTCAGAGAGCTGCTGAATAGCCGCAGAACCGGCGTTCACCATGGGTTCGATTGCAAGGGTCATTCCCCGCAGAAGCCGGGGCCCCCGGCCGGGATGGCCATAGTTGGGGATCTCAGGCGACTCATGCATCGCCGCGCCGACGCCATGGCCGACGTATTCCCGGACGATGGAGTAGCCGTGGCTTTCCACGTAGGTTTGGATGGCCGCGGAGATATCCTGTAGCCGGCAGCCCTCTCTGGCGTAGCGGATTCCCTCGAAGAAGCTCTGTCTGGTCACATCGATCAGATCCTGAGCCTCCGGAGAGATCTTGCCGCAGGGGAAGGTCGCCGCGCAGTCGCCGTGGAATCCTCCGATATACGCTCCCACATCCACGCTGACGATGTCGCCCTCGGCAAGGACCCGTTTGCCCGGGATGCCATGGATGACCTCGTCGTTGACGCTGATGCAGACGCTGGCCGGATAGCCGTTGTAATGGAGGAAGGACGGCACTGCGCCCTGTTTGCGGATGAAGTGTTCCACCGCCCTGTCGATCTCCTGGGTTGTTACGCCGGGCTTTACCATTTCCCCTGCCAAGGCACGGGCAGCCGCGGTAATTTTGCCGGCTCGGCGCATCAAGTCGATCTCATGAGAGGATTTGAGCGTGATCATGCGCTCATCTCCCCAGGGCGCGGAGGATCGCCTCTGTCGTTCCCGCCACAGTGGCCTGGTTCTCCACGGATTTCAGGAGGCCGCGCTTCGCATAGAAGTCCTTCAGAGGTTCGGTCTCCTTATGATAGACCTCGAGCCGTGCCTTGACGGTCTCGGGGGCATCATCTTTGCGCTGGACCAGCTTGCCGCCGCAACTGTCGCACACGCCCTCGGTCTTGGGGGGCACAGCCACCAGATGGTAGCTGGCCCCGCAGGACTCGCAGACGCGACGGCCGCTCATGCGCTCCAGAATGGTCTCGTCAGAGATCTCAATGGAGACAACGGCGTCAAACTTGATCCCACCCTGTTCCAGGGCCTCCGCCTGGGCGATGGTGCGGGGCACCCCGTCCAGGATATAGCCGCCGGCGCAGTCAGCCTCCGCCAACCGCTCGGTGATAATGCCGATGATGACCTCATCGGGCACCAGCTGTCCCGCGTCCATGAAGCTCTTGGCCTTCAGGCCCGTGGGCGTGCCGTTCTTGATGGCGGCCCGGAGAATGTTGCCAGTGGAAATGGTGGGGATGTTCAGCTCTTTGCACAGGATCTCAGCCTGTGTGCCTTTGCCGGCGCCGGGAGCGCCCAGCAGGATCAGTTTCATAAAATCGCTCCTCTTACTCCAGGAAGCCCTTGTACTGACGCATCAGCATCTGGGATTCCAACGCCTTGACCGTCTCCAGAGCGACGCCCACCACGATGATGACGGAGGTGCCGCCGATAGACACGGAATCATTGCCAATGATCTTGCCCACGATCAGGGGGCAGATCGCCACGATACCCAGGTAGATGGCGCCGAACATGGTGATCTTGTTCAGAACCTTCTTGATGAAGTCCACAGTGGGCTTGCCGGGCCGGAAGCCGGGGATGAAGCCGCCCTGCTTCTTCAGGTTGTTGGCGATCTCCACAGGATTGAACTGGATGCTGGAGTAGAAATAGCTGAAGCCAATGATCATCATGAAGTACACCACCATATAGATGATGGACTGGGTATCAATGGCATCGTAAATGGTACGGGACATGGTGCCCTCGGCGGGAACGCCGATGAAGCTCCAGACCGTGATGGGCAGCGTAGCAATGCTCTGGGCGAAGATGATGGGCAGAACGCCGGACATATTCACCTTCATAGGCAGGTTGCTGCTCTGGCCGCCGTACATCTTCCGGCCAACCTGACGTTTGGCGTACTGGACGGGAATCCGACGCTCAGCATCGCTGATGAACACGATGAAGACGATCAGGGCCAGGATGCCCACCAGCAGCAGCACGATAGCCCAGGGAGCAATGGCGCTGTCCAGGATCATCTGGGCCTGCTGATTGGCGATCTCACTGCTGTAACCGGCGGACTCATACTGGGAGACCAGGCTCTCCAGAGTGAGGGTGCCGGCGTTGATGGCGGACCAGTTCCGCACGCCATCGATCATGCCGGAGATCATGCTGGGAACCCGGGCCAGGATGCCGGCGAACAGAATGATGGAAATACCATTGCCCACGCCGAACTCGTTGACCTGCTCGCCCATCCACATCACAAAGGAGGAACCGGCAATCAGTGTCACGATGATGACCAGACCGGGCCAGAAGCCGCTCACGCCGCTCTCCAGCAGGTTGTAGCGCTGCATCATCACATAGTAGCCGACAGCCTGCAGCACGGCGATTGCCACTGTGGTGTAGCGGGTGATGGACTGGATCTTCTTCCGTCCCTCTTCTCCGCCGTCTCTTGCCAGCCGCTCCAGGGCGGGGATGGCAACGGTCAGCAGCTGGATGATGATGGAGCTGTTGATATAGGGCTGAATGCTCAGGGCAAAGACGGTGGCCATGGAGAATGCGCCGCCGCTCATGGTGTTCAGCAGACCGAAGTAGGTGCTGCCCATGCTGGCCAGCTGCATCTGCAGGGCGTCTTTGTTGATATAGGGGACCGTGATGGCGTTGCCGATCCGGAAGATCAGCAGGATAAGGAGTGTAAAGATGATCTTTTTCCGCAGCTCAGGGATCCCCCACGCTTTGCGAATCGTTTGGATCACGTTACATCACCTCTGCCTTTCCGCCAGCCGCCTCGATGGCCTCCTTGGCAGATGCAGAGAAAGCAGACGCCTTAACAGTGACCTTCTTGGCAACCTTGCCGTTGCCCAGAACCTTGAAACCATACTCGCACTTGGAGAGGATGCCCTTGGCCAGCAGCGCCTCGGCAGTGACGGTCTCGCCGTCCTCGAACGCGTTCAGGGCGCTGAGGTTGATGATCTCCAGGGGCTTTGCGAAAATGTTGTTGAAGCCGCGCTTGGGAATCCGGCGGGCCAGAGGCATCTGGCCGCCCTCGAAGCCCACGCGGACCTTACCGCCGCTGCGGGCCTTCTGGCCCTTGTGGCCGCGGCCGCCGGTCTTGCCGTTGCCGGAGCCAGCGCCCCGGCCCTTGCGGTATGCCTGGCGGACAGAGCCCTCGGCGGGAGACAGTTCGCTCAGTTTCATCTTTCGTGCCTCCTTACTTCACTTCAGTGACCTGCAGCATATAGCCGATCTTGGCGATCTTGCCGCGGGTCTGGTCGTTGTCGGGCTGCACGGTGATGTCACCGATCTTGCGCAGGCCCAGGGAATGAGCGGTGGCAACCTGCTTCTCCAGGCGGCCGTTCAGGCTCTTGACGAGCTTAATATTTAAGTTTGCCATGTTTTGCGCCTCCTTAACCCAGGATCTCTTCGACGCTCTTGCCGCGGATGCGGGCCACCTCGGCAGGACCGCGCATGGAACGCAGGCCCTCGAAGGCAGCGGCGACGACGTTGTTGGGGTTGTTGGAACGCAGGCACTTGGTACGGATGTCCTTGATGCCCGCGGCCTCGACGACAGCACGCACAGCGCCGCCGGCGATCACGCCGGTACCGGGGGCGGCGGGCTTCATCAGCACGCGGCCGGCACCAGCCTCACCAATGGTCTCATGGGGAATGGTGCTGTCGGACAGCGTCACGGTGATCATGTTCTTCTTGGCGGACTCGATGCCCTTGCGGATGGCCTCGGGGACCTCAGCGGCCTTACCCAGGCCATAGCCCACCTTGCCCTTGCCGTCGCCCACGACGACCAGGGCGGAGAACTTCATGACACGGCCGCCCTTGACGGTCTTGGAAACCCGGTTCAGGTACACGACCTTCTCGATATACTCGCTCTGCTCTCTTTCAAATCTAGGCATGTCTGTTCCTCCTCCCTTAGAATTTCAGGCCGCCTTCGCGGGCGCCCTCGGCCAGGGCCTTCACACGGCCGTGGTACAGATAGCCGCCGCGGTCAAACACGACGTTCTCGATACCCTTGGCCTTGGCCCGCTCAGCCACCAGCTTGCCCACCTCGGTGGCGGCGGCCACGTTGCCGCCGTAGCCGTTGATGGCCTTGTCCAGGGAGGAAGCGGAAGCCAGTGTCACGCCGTTGACATCGTCGATGACCTGGGCGTAAATGTTGGCCTCGCTGCGGAACACATTCAGACGCGGCATCTCGGGGGTGCCGGAGATCTTGGAGCGCACTCTCTTATGACGCTTGAGGCGCTGGGCATTGGTATTCGGTCTTTTAATCATATCGGCACACCTCCTTACTTCTTAGCGCCGGTCTTACCGACCTTGCGGCGGATGACTTCGTCAGCGTACTTGATGCCCTTGCCCTTATAAGGCTCGGGAGGACGCTTCTCGCGGACCTCGGCGGCGAACTGGCCCACAGCCTGCTTGTCACAGCCGTTGATCACGATTTTATTGGGAGCGGGGACATCGATGGTGATGCCCTCGATCTCAGAAACGATCACCTGATGGGAGAAACCCAGGTTCATCACCAGGTTCTTGCCCTCCTTAGCCACACGGTAGCCCACGCCGTTGACCTCCAGCTCCTTCTTGAAGCCGTCAGTCACGCCAACAACCATGTTGTTGAGCAGGGTGCGGGTCAGGCCGTGGAGGCTGCGGTTCAGCTTGTCGTCGGAAGGACGCTCCACGGTGATCGTCGTGCCTTCCTGCTTAATGATCATCTCGGGGCGCAGCGCACGGGTCAGCTCGCCCTTGGGTCCCTTGACGGTAACCACATTACCCTCGGCCACATTCACGGTGACGCCGGCGGGAACGGTAATGGGCATTCTGCCAATTCTAGACATTGTTCAAATACCCTCCTTACCAGACGAACGCCAGGACCTCGCCGCCGACGTGCAGCTCGCGAGCCTTCTTGTCGGTCATGACGCCCTTGGACGTAGAGATGATGGCGATACCCAGACCGCGGAGCACGCGGGGCAGCTCATCGGCGCCCACGTAGACCCGGAGGCCCGGCTTGGAAACGCGGCGGAGACCGGAAATGACCTTCTCCTTACCGGCGTTGTACTTCAGCGTGATGTGGATCATGCCCTGGAGGCCGTCCTCCACCACATTGAAGCTCTTGATATATCCCTCGTCCAGCAGGATCTGAGCGATGCTCTTCTTCATGTTGGAAGCGGGGACATCAACGGTGTCGTGCTTGGCACTGTTGGCGTTGCGGATGCGAGTGAGCATATCCGCAACCGGATCGGTGATATGCATGGTAAATCCTCCTATTTTAGAGTTGCGGTCCCATTCAGGGCCGCTCCGGCAGCGAGGTATCATGGCGAATGGAGCGGTCCGCTCACGCGTGGCGCCCAATTCGTCATGACCTTTCGCCATCCGTATGTGCCAGGACCCCCATATCAAAGGCCCCTGGTTACAAGAAATTCAGTGACGCTGCGCCGGCGCTTCTTAGAAAGAGGCCTTGCGCACGCCGGGGATCTCGCCCTTATAGGCCAGCTCCCGGAAGCAGATACGGCAGACGCCATAGTCACGCAGATAGGCGTGGGGGCGGCCGCAGAGCTTGCAGCGGTTGTACTTCCGGGTGGAGTACTTGGCTTCCCGCTGCTGCTTCAGGATCATAGACTTCTTAGCCATTCTTCTCTTCCTCCTTAGCGGGCGAAGGGAGCGCCGACCTGCTCCAGCAGGGCGCGGGCCTCTTCATCGGTTTGCGCGGTGGTGCAGATGACCACATCCATGCCGCGGATCTTGTCGATCTTGTCGTACTCGATCTCGGGGAAGATCAGCTGCTCCTTCACGCCCAGGGCATAGTTGCCGCGGCCGTCAAAGGCGTCAGCGGAGATGCCGCGGAAGTCGCGGACGCGGGGCAGGGCCACGTTGAACAGGCGGTCCAGGAACTCCCACATCTTCTCACCCCGGAGGGTGACCTTGGCGCCGATGGGCATCTCCTCACGGAGCTTGAAGTTGGCGATGGACTTGCGGGCCCGGGTAATCACGGGCTTCTGGCCGGTGATCTTGCTCAGGTCGCCCACCACGTTCTCCAGAACCTTGGCATTCTCGCGGGCCTCGCCGCAGCCAACGTTCACGACAACCTTGTCGATCTTGGGGATCTGCATGACACTCTTATAGCCGAACTGCTTCATCAGAGCGGGAGCGACTTCGGCGGTGTACTTCTCTTTCAATCTAGCCATTTGTCAGCTCTCCTTTCTTACAGCTCAGCGCCGCAGTGCTTGCACACGCGGGTCTTCTTGCCGCCCTCGATCTTGTGGGCCACGCGAGTGCCCTTGGAGCACTTGGGGCAGACCACCTGGACCTTGCAGGCAGCGATGGCGGCCTCGCGCTTGACAATGCCGCCCTCCTCGCCCTGACGGCGGGGCTTGACGTGGCAGGTCACCATGTTGATGCCCTCCACAACGACTTTCAGGGAGCCGGGAACGGTGCCCAGCACCTTGCCCTGCTTGCCCTTGTCCTTACCGGACAGGACGACAACGGTATCGCCCTTCTTCACATTCATAGCCATTACTCAGCCCTCCTCAAATCACTTCGGGGGCGAGGGACAGGATCTTCATATAATCCTTGTCACGCAGCTCGCGCGCCACAGGCCCAAAGATACGAGTGCCTCTGGGGTTCTTGTCGTCCTTGATCAGAACGGCGGCGTTGTCATCAAAGCGGACGTAGGTGCCGTCGGCACGGCGGACGCCCTTGGCGCTGCGGACGATGACGGCCTTGACGACCTCGCCCTTCTTCACGGTGCCGCCGGGAGCGGACTTGCGCACGGAAGCAACGATCACATCGCCGATGTTGCCGAACTTCCGGCCGGAGCCGCCCAGAACACGGATGCACTTGATCTCTTTGGCGCCGGTATTATCGGCAACCTTCAGAAAAGTTTCCTGCTGAATCATACTACGGCACCTCCTTACTTCGCTTTCTCAATGATCTCGACCACGCGCCAACGCTTGTCCTTGGACAGGGGGCGGGTCTCCATCACCTTGACCTTATCGCCGATGCCGCAGGCGTTCTGCTCGTCATGGGCCTTCAGCTTATAGGTACGGCCAACAATCTTCTTGTACAGAGGATGGGCGACGCGGTCCTCGATGGCGACGACCACGGTCTTGTCCATCTTGTCGGAAACAACCTTGCCCACGCGGGTCTTCCGGGAGGAAGTTCTCATCTCTTCGTTCATCTTCGTTTCCCTCCTTACTGCTTGTTGTCAGCTGCGGAGAGCTCCGCCAGCACGGTCTTGACTCGGGCAATGTCGTGCTTGGTCTCCCGGATCTTCACGGGGTTATCCAGCTGATTGGTAGCATGCTGCATGCGCAGATAGAACAGGTCCTTCTTCAGGCCGGCCAGCTTCTCATTCAGCTGCTCAGGGGTCATCTTACGGATCTCACTTGCCTTCATCTCACTCACCTGCTTCCTCGGTGCGGGCGATCACCTTCGTCTTGATGGGCAGCTTGTGGCTGGCCAGACGAAGCGCCTCGCGGGCAACTTCTTCGGACACGCCGGCGATCTCGAACATGATGCGGCCGGGCTTCACGACGGCAACCCAGAACTCAGGGGAACCCTTACCGGAACCCATGCGGGTCTCAGCGGGCTTCTTGGTCACGGGCTTGTCGGGGAAAATCTTGATCCAGACCTGGCCGCCACGCTTGGTATAACGGGTCATGGCGATACGGGCAGCCTCGATCTGATTGCTGGTAATCCAGGCGGGCTCGGTAGCCACCAAGCCATACTCGCCGTAAGCCAGGGTGTTGCCGCGGGTGGCCTTACCGGTCATGCGGCCGCGGTGGACACGGCGATACTTCACTCTCTTCGGCAGAAGCATTACTGGGCTCCTCCTTCCTTAGGTGCCGCGGGGGTCGCGGGACGGTTGTTGTTGGGCCGGAAGCCGCCCTGGGGACGGCCGCCCTGGCCGCCGGCGCGGTTGAAACCGCCCTGGCGATCCCGGTTGAAGCCGCCGCCCTGACGATCCCGGTTGAAGCCGCCGCGGCGATCGCCGTCACGGCGGGGACGACGCTCACGACGCTCCTGATAGGGCTTGGAGGTGTCCATGGTACGGGGAGTGGTGCGCAGGGTCTGGGAGAGGACCTCGCCCTTGTAGATCCACACCTTCACGCCGATGCGGCCGAAGGTGGTGGCAGCCTCCGCGAAGCCGTACTCGATGTCGGCGCGGATGGTCTGCAGGGGAATGGTGCCCTCGTGATAGTGCTCAACGCCGGCGATCTCCCGTCCGCCCAGACGGCCGGAGCAGCAGACCTTGATGCCCTTGGCGCCGGCGCGCATGGCGCGGGCCATAGAGTTCTTCATGGCGCGGCGGTGGGAAATACGCTTCTCCAGCTGCTGGGCGATGTTCTCTGCCACCAGCTGAGCGTTCATATCGGGGTTACGGACCTCGACGATGTTCAGCTTCACCTTCTTGCCGATGAGCTTCTCAACGGCCAGGCGATACTGCTCGATCTGCTCGCCGCCCTTGCCGATGACCATACCGGGCCGGGCGCAGTGCAGGAAAATGGTGACCACGTCGCTGCTGCGCTCGATCTCGATCTTGGGAACGCCGGCGCCGTACAGGGTCTTCTTCAGGTACTTGCGGATCTTCTGATCCTCGACGATCAGATCGCCGACCTTCTCTTCACTGGCATACCAACGGGAATCCCAGTCTTTGATGACGCCCACGCGCAGGCCGTGGGGATTAACTTTCTGTCCCATAAACTGCTCTCCTCCCTTATGCCTTCTCCGTCACGGCCAGGGTGACGTGAGACGTGCGCTTGTTGATGCGATAGGCGCGGCCCTGGGCCCGGGGCATCATCCGCTTGAGGATGGGGCCGGGGGTGGCGAACACCTCAGAGACCACCAGCTTGCTGGGGTCCATCTGGAAGTTGTTCTCCGCGTTGGCGCAGGCAGACTTCAGCAGCTTCATCAGGGGCTCGGAGGCAGACTTGTGGGTCTGCATCAGAATGGCCATGGCGGTGCCGGCATCCTTGCCGCGGATCAGGTCGCAGACGATCTGGACCTTCCGGGGAGAGATGCGGACATAGCGCAGATAGGCCTTTGCAACTTTATTCTCCATGTTCAGCATCCTCCTTTAATCAGTCCTTCCGGTGACCGCGGAAGGTCCGGGTGGGGGCGAACTCGCCCAGCTTGTGGCCGACCATGTCCTCCTGCACGTAGACAGGCACATGCTTGCGGCCGTCGTGAACGGCAATGGTGTGGCCCACGAAGGCGGGGAAGATGGTGGAGCTGCGGCTCCAGGTCTTGAGGACCTTCTTCTCGTTCTTCTCGTTCATTTCCTCGACCCGCTTGAGAAGCTCCGGGGCAACATACGGGCCTTTTTTCACAGATCTGCTCATATTAACTTGCCTCCTTTACTTCTCGTTGCGACGCTTGACGATGAACTTGTTGGTGGGGTTCTTGCCCTTGCGGGTCTTGTAACCCAGAGCGGGCTTGCCCCAAGGCGTCACGGGGCCAGAGCGGCCAACGGGAGCGCGGCCCTCACCACCGCCGTGGGGGTGGTCGTTGGGGTTCATGACAGAGCCGCGGACGGTGGGACGCCAACCCATGTGGCGCTTCCGGCCGGCCTTGCCGATGTTGATGTTCTCATGCTCGATATTGCCCACCTGGCCGATGGTGGCCATGCAGTTGGTGCGAACAATACGGACCTCGCCGGAGGGCATCCGGATCTGGGCGTCGCCGCCCTCCTTGGCCATCAGCTGAGCGGAGGTACCGGCGGAGCGCACCAGCTGGGCGCCGTTGCCGGGGTGGAGCTCCACGTTGTGGATCACAGTACCCACGGGGATGTTGGCCAGGGGCAGAGCGTTGCCGGGCAGGATGTCGGCGTCGGGACCGGTCATGATCTTGTGGCCGGCCTTCAGGCCCACAGGAGCCAGGATATAGCGCTTCTCGCCGTCCTCGTACTGGATCAGGGCGATGTTGGCGGAGCGGTTGGGGTCATACTCCAGGCGCAGCACGGTGGCAGAGCCGACCTTGTCGCGCTTGAAGTCGATGATGCGGTACTTGCGCTTGTTGCCGCCGCCGCGATGACGGACGGTGATGCGGCCGTAGCTGTTGCGGCCGGCGGACTTCTTCAGGGAAGTCGTCAGGCTGGGCTCGGGCTTGGCCTTCTTGTCGATGCCGTCGAATCCGGAGACCGTCATCTGACGTCTGGAGGGAGTCGTCGGCTTAAAGGTTTTGATAGACATATCGCTTTACTCTCCTTCCCTTATCAGACCATGCCTTCGAAGAACTCGATGGTCTTGGAATCGGCAGCCAGCTGAACATAGGCCTTCTTCCAGCTCCGGGTCATGCCAGGGCGGCCGGCACCCATGCGCTTCTGCTTGCCGGGAACGCTCAGGGTGTTGACGGAAGCGACCTTCACGCCAAAGATCTCCTCAACAGCCTTCTTGATCTCGATCTTGCCAGCGTCCTTGGCAACCTCGAACACGTACTTCTTGTCGGCGGCGCCGGACATTGCACGCTCGGTGATGATAGGACGGATGATGATGTCGTATGCGGTAGCCATTACGCGTACACCTCCTCGATTTTAGCGAGGGCGACCTGATCCACAACCAGGTACTGGGCGTTGATGATGTCATAGACATTCAGCTGCACAGCGGGGGTGGTCAGCACGCCGGGGATGTTCCGGGCGCTCTTGACGATCACGGTGTCGACGGCGGGAGTCACAACGACAGCCTTGCCATCCACCTTGACGGCGTCCAGGAACTTGCGGAAGTCAGCGGTCTTGATAGCGTCCATCTTGATGGAGTCGATGACCACCAGCTTGCCCTCGGCAGCCTTGGCGGACAGGACGGACTTGAGCGCCAGGCGCTTGACCTTCTTGTTCAGCACATAGCTGTAATCCCGGGGCTTGGGAGCGAAGACGATACCGCCGTGGGTCCACTGGGGAGCCCGGGTGCTGCCCTGACGGGCGTGGCCGGTACCCTTCTGACGCCAGGGCTTCTTGCCGCCGCCGGAGACTTCGGCGCGGGTCAGGGCGCTCTGGGTGCCCTGTCTGCAA
This sequence comes from uncultured Dysosmobacter sp., assembly GCA_963560095.1. Classification (GTDB taxonomy): domain Bacteria; phylum Bacillota; class Clostridia; order Oscillospirales; family Oscillospiraceae; genus Oscillibacter. Next base: position 12,854 of record CAUWNE010000041.1, read on the forward strand.
TTGGCGAGGTGGTTCTTGACGACCTCGTGAACGACGACCTGGTTGGGCTCGATGCCGAAGATGGCGTCGTTGAGTTCCACAGTGCCGACTTCTGCGCCGGCCATGTTCAAAACTTTCATAGTAGACATTGTTCAAGCACCCCTTTCTTACTTGTTTCTGGCGGAGGCCTTCTGCGGGTTGCGGCCGGAAGCCTTCTGCGGGTTCTTGCTGATGTCAGCGCCGGCCTGCTTGACCTTGTGGACCTTGACCGTGCTCTTGATGGTGACCAGGCCGCCCTTGGGGCCGGGCACCGCGCCGCACACCACCAGCATGTTCAGCTCGGGGTCAACCTTCACAACGCTCAGGTTCTGGACGGTGACCTGATCGACGCCCATGTGACCAGCGCCGTCGCGGCCCTTGAAGATCCGGGCGGGATCGGTACCGGCGGCCAGAGCGCCCTGGTGACGGTGGACAGGGCCGCCGCCGTGGGTGTTGCGCTTGACAGCGGCGCCGTGGCGCTTGACAACGCCCTGGAAGCCGTGGCCCTTGGTGATGCCGGTGACATCCACGAAGTCGCCAGCCTTGAAGGCGTCAGCCTTGATGATGTCGCCCACATTCAGCTCGGCGGCGTTGTCCAGGTTGAACTCCCGCAGGTGCTTCTTGGGGGCAACGCCAGCCTTGTTCAGGTGGCCCATCTCAGGCTTGCTCAGCTTCCGCTCCGCGGTATCCTCGAAGCCCAGCTGAACAGCCTCATAGCCTTCCTTTTCGGAAGTCTTCTTCTGAACGACCACGCAGGGGCCCGCCTCGATGACCGTGACGGGGATCACATGGCCGTTCTCGTCAAAAATCTGGGACATGCCCACTTTTTTGCCGATGATCGCTTTCATGTATGTTCCTCCTTAAAGGTTATTGGTCGGCTTAGATACGTCCGGAGCTGGGCCCCAGGCCGCATTGCTCTGCCGACATGACCCGTCTGCCTCGCAAGACGGCAGACATGGACAGCAAACAGTGAATAATATAGGAAGCGCTCTGCCTTACAGCTTGATCTCGATCTCCACACCAGCGGGCAGCTCCAGAGCCATCAGAGCCTCCACAGTCTTGGGGGAGGACTTGGTGATGTCGATGAGGCGCTTGTGGGTGCGGCGCTCAAACTGCTCGCGGCTGTCCTTGTACTTGTGGACGGCCCGCAGAATGGTGACGACTTCCTTCTTGGTGGGCAGAGGGATGGGGCCGGAGACCTCAGCGCCGGTGCGCTTGGCAGTCTCGACGATCTTCTCTGCGCTCTGGTCAATGACCTGGTGATCGTAGGCCTTCAGCCGGATGCGGATCATTTCTTTCTGTGCCATGGTGTTTTCCTCCTGATTTCGTAGGTAGTTTGACGTAGTCTCGACGACCTACGGCGAGAGATATTTCTGTACGCTTATCCGTGCGTATCATTCCAACTCATGAAAAATACCGGCACATAGCTGGCCGGTACTTCGTTCATGGCATGGCGATCTACGCAACGCACAGAACTTCTCAGCCGCCCGATGATCGGACATACTCCCCGGAAGTTACCTCCTCTCGGAGCAATCTCCCGGTTCATCGCAGTGCTGCGGGCAGGGTGTTCCCCTTTCACGCGAGCTTAATTATCATAAAAGATTTTCCTCGGAATGTCAATAGAAATTTCTACGTTTTTTATGAAATTTTGAAGATTTTTTTGGGCGCTCCCCCAGGGAGGGGGGATTGTCCCGTTCGGGACGGGGAATGGGCCGGCCCGGCGCTGGTTTTTCGCGCCGATGCGGCGCGGGAACGGGGGACGGTGCCGGCTTTGCCGGCGGGAATGCACCCCCCATTCTCTTTTTGGGGCGCCAAAAAGAGAACGGGCCGTGCACGGTCCAAGAGAAAAAACGCCCGCGGTGGGCCAGCACATCGGGTTCCAGGCAAGTCTCTGCCCGCGGCGTGGTGCGGGCGGGGGTTTGGATCTTCCGGACACCCTCCCCTTCTCTTTCCGCTGGCGCTCCAGGGTAGCGTCAGCGGGGCTCGGAGGACAGGCTTTCCGATAACCTCCAACGTTGACTGCCGGAGTGGGCACGCGGGGAACGCCGATTCGAGGGACGAGAATAGCGCGCGCCGGCAGGAGACTTCAGCTTTGATGGCAGTCCGCTAGAACAGCCCCCGTACTTTAAGCGAACTTGCGCCTTGTGCGCAAGTTCCGCGCCAAGCGCTCTTTTCTTTTGGACCGTCCACGGCCCGTTTTCTTTTCGGCAAGAGCGAAAAGAAAATGGGGGGTGGAACCCCCCGTCAACTGCCAGTTGACCATTCCGGACCCATATGGGTCCCATCATATTCGTCATCTTCCATACACTAAGCCCATCTGGACCAAAATAGGTCCAAATCCGGAGGTGGCGAATGACACAGAAGATCAAACAGGATACCTGTATCGGCGCAAATATCCGTGCGATTCGCACCGCCCGCAACGTGGGTCAGACAGAGTTGGTCCGACTCTTACAGTTGGAGGGTGTGGATATGACGCGAGAGGCCCTGGTAAAAATCGAGCGAGGCACACAGCACATCCAGCTCTCCCAGCTCCGGGGAATCCGGGACGCCCTGCACACCACCTACGACGCTTTGCTGGACGGCCTATGAACGTTTGGAAATACCTATTAGATATATTATTTCCGCCGAAGTGTCCTTTTTGTGGATGCGTCTTGGACCACCCTGGCATCTGCGACGCCTGTCAGGCCGCCCTGCCTTGGACTGACGACGCCGATGCGGTCCGGGAGCTGCCCGGCGGAGCGCGGTGCGCCGCGCCCCTGTGGTACCGGGACCTGGCCCGGAAGGGCCTGCTGCGCTTTAAGTTCCAGGGCGGCTCCGCCGCCGCGGACCCTCTGGGCGCGCTGATTGTCCAGTGCGCCGCCGAGCACCTATCCGGCGAGTTTGACACCCTCTCTTGGGTGCCGGTGAGCCGCCGCCGTCTGCGGGAGCGGGGCTATGACCAGGCCCAGCTGCTGGCCCAGGCCGCAGGCCGGGTCTGGGGCGTCCGCCCGGAGCGGCTGCTGGAAAAGGTCCGGGATAACCCGGCCCAGTCCGGCCTGGAGAGCGCGGAAGCCCGGCAGGAAAACGTCCGGAACGTCTATCAGGCCCTTCCGGCCGCCGCCGGAAAGCGCATCCTCCTCATCGACGATATCTGCACCACCGGCGCCACCCTCTCCGAGTGCGCCCGGGTCCTGACCCAGGCCGGCGCGGCCGGCGTGGTCTGTGCCGCCGCCGCACGGACGCCCCGGGAAAAAGTTCACAGTTCCGTCAAAGAATAGGGTTGCAATCGGAAGTTCCTGTCGGTATAATGTTTCTATATGATTGTGGGCGGGAAAACCGTTTATAATAAGAGAAAGACTGACAGAAACGTGTCACGATAATGAGGTGGAAAGATCCATGGCAAAAGATATTGGTATCGACTTGGGGACCGCGTCGGTCCTGGTTTTCGTAAAAGGCAAGGGCATCGTTCTCAATGAGCCCTCCGTGGTGGCGCTGGACAAGAACACTGGCAAGCTTTTGAAGGTCGGCTCCGACGCCCAGGCCATGCTGGGCCGCACCCCCGGCAACATCATCGCGATCCGTCCCCTGCGGGAGGGCGTGATCTCCGACTACGATATGACAGAGCGGATGCTCAAGGAGTTCATCCACAAGGTGGCGGGCTTCTCCTTCATCAAGCCCCGGGTCATCATCTGCGTCCCCTCCGGCATCACCGAGGTTGAGGAGCGGGCCGTTATCGACGCAGGCATCCAGGCCGGCGCCCGGAAGGTCTATCTGATCGAAGAGCCCGTAGCCGCCGCCATCGGCGCCGGCATCGACATCGCCAAGCCCGACGGCCACATGGTGGTGGACATCGGCGGCGGTACCGCCGACATCGCCGTGATCTCCCTCTCCGGCGTGGTGGAGAGCGCCTCCATCAAGATCGCCGGCGACCAGCTCAACGAGGCCGTGGTGAAATACATGCGCCGGACCTACAACCTGCTGGTGGGCGAGCGGACCGCCGAGGAGATGAAAAAGCAGATCGGCTGCGTCTTCCCCAAGGAGGAAGAGGAGACCATGGACGTCAAGGGCCGCTGCCTCCTGACCGGTCTTCCCAAGGTGGTCACCGTCTCCTCCACGGAGATGATGGATGCCTTTGAGGAGCCGGTGGAGCGGATCATGGAGGCCATCCACTCCGTTCTGGAGCGGACGCCCCCGGAGCTGGTGGCGGATATCTCCACCAACGGCATCGTCATGACCGGCGGCGGCAGCCTGGTGTCCGGCTTTGATAAGCTGGTCACCGCCCGGACCGGCATCCACACCGTGGTGGCGGAGGACGCCATCAGCTGCGTGGCCCTGGGCACCGGCAAGAGCCTGGACTCCCTGAACGCCATGCAGGACGGCACGATGAACCTCTCCCGCCGCAAGCAGATGAACTAAACCGTTCCCGATACAGCCCGAGGTCTCCGGCAAAACGCCGGAGGCCTCGTTCTCTTTGCCAGATCCGGCGGCCTTATGTCCCGCCGCTCTCCTGCCGCCTGCTCTCCCAATACTCCCGCCGCCGGGACTGCCACAGGGCCTGATCGGCTGCGGTGAGCTCCCGCAGGACCCGGCAGGGATTCCCGCCGGCCAGGACCCCGGCAGGCAGGTCCCGGGTGACCACAGCGCCGGCGGCCACCACCGTGCCGGCGCCCACCGTGACGCCGGGCAGGAGGATCACATTTCCCCCCAGCCACACCTCATCCTCCAGGGTGATGGGCCGGCCGAACTCCAGCCCCTCACTCCGGGTCTCCCGGTCCAGGGGATGGCCGGCGGTGTAAAGGCCCACCCGGGGCCCCAGCAGCACCCGGTCCCCGATGGTGATGGGCGCCACATCTAAAAAGATGCAGTCATAGTTGGCAAACACCTGATCGCCGACGGAGATCTGACTGCCATAATCACAGCGGAAGGAGGGCTCGATCCAGCTGTCCTGCCCCAAATGCCCCAGCAGCTCCTCCAAAAGCGCCGTCCGGCCTGCCCAGTCCGTGGGGTCCATTTGATTATACCGCCAGGTCAGCCGCTTGGCCCGGTCCCGGGCGGCGCACAGTGCCTCGTCCCCGGCGTTGTACAGCTGACCGGATACCATCCGCTCCCATTCTGTCATCAGATATCCCCTCCCCTTTTGATGCTCTCAGTTAACCAGACCGTCAGTCCCTTGTCAACGGAAAAAATCTTGCAATTTCCGAAAGATTTGATATAGTGGGTAATCGGCAGGACCTTCCGAAACGCTATTTTTCTTTCAGGGGCCCCTAAGCGGCACATCGCCCCTCTTTTGGGGCAAACTGAAACGGCGGGACCCGAAGGCCCCGCCGTCTGAAAGCTCTCTCTGGGTCCCGGTCAGCCAAACCAGCCGGTTCCGAAGAAGTCGTTGATCTGGCCCGCCAGGATCAGGATCATGCCGATGGGCACGATCACCCGGATGCTGAAGGTGAAGAACGCATCCACGAAGGTATTCTTTCCGGGATGGCCCACGTGGATCTCCTCCAAAAGCGTTTTGGGTTTGATCTCCCAGGCCACCATAAAGCTCATCAGCAGTGCGCCGATGGGCATGGCCAGACCCTCGGAAAGGGTATCCATGAAGTCCAGCCAGCAGTCGTTGAAAGCACCCACAATGCCGGTCTCGCTGAGGCCCAGCTTCTGGAAGGTGAACTGGAAGGGCACATAGACGCCGTTGGAGCCCAGACCGTCCACCGCAACGATGGCGGCCTCGACCAGAACAGCCAGGCAGATCCACAGCACGATCTTGGGACGGTTTCCGTGCTTGCCCTTCTCCTCGGCCCGGTCCAGGAAGTAGGTGGCGACCACCTCGATCAGGGAGATGGCAGAGGTGATGGCGGCCAGCAGCACCAGCAGATAGAAGATCACGCCGAACAGGGGGCCCACAGCTCCCATGGCATTGAACACGTCCTGCAACGTGACAAACAGCAGGTTGGGACCGCCCAGCTTGATGTCGGCCACGGTCATGGCCCGCTCCAAACCGGTGGCGGCGTCCACCACGGTGGCGCCGGCGTTGATATTGGAAATGCCGTTGGCAATGGCCGCAGGCAGCACCGCCAGGCCCGCCATGGTGGCCACGATGGTGTCGCAGACCACAATGAGACCGGAGTTCTTTACCAGGCTCTCCTTCTTGCTGAGATAGGAGCCATAGGTGATCATGGCGCCCATAGCCAGGGACAGGGAGAAGAACATCTGGCCGCCGGCAGTGGCAAACACCGTCAGCAGATTGGGTGCCTCAGAAATGAAGCCCGCCTTCACCGCGTAGCCCGGGACGAACATGAATTTCAGTCCCTCGGTGGCATGGGGCAGCGTTAGGGAGCGGATGATCGTAATGAGCAGCATCACGAACAGGGCAGGCATGCCCACCTTATTAAACTTCTCGATGCCGCCGGAGATGCCGCCCCGGTTCACCAGATAGCAGATCACAATGAACAGGACCGTGAACATCAAGCTGCCGAACTGGTTGGTCAGCATGGCGCCGAACAGGTCCGCGCCGGTCTTGATCTCTGCCCCGGCGAAGGCCAGGTTGCTCATGTTCAGAGCCATGTACTCGATGCAGTAGCCGCCCAGAACGGTGTAAAAGCTGAGGATGACAAAGGGGGAGAACACCGCCAGCCAGCCCACCCATCTGAACTTCTTGGACAGGGCGTGGTAAGCGCCGATTGTGCCTCTTCCGGTCTTCCGGCCCATGGCCAGCTCTGCCATCATGATGACAAAGCCCACAAAAATGGCCAGCAGGATGTAGATCAGCATAAACGCAAAACCGCCGGATTTGCCCATCTTATAGGGGAAGCCCCAGATGTTTCCAAGGCCTACGGCAGAGCCCACCGCCGCCAGGATGAATCCCAGGTTGCTGCCCCAGCTATCGCGCTTTTGTTCCATAGAATCCCTTCTTTCTTCCAAATTGTCGTAAATATATGAACGGGATGTTAACAGTATAGTGTATGATCGTCTGAGCGTCAAGAATTTTTTGCATTATCCACAAAGAAAATTCCGCAAACCCTGCGGTTCATTTATATATGTTACAAAAATCACAAAACAAAATGAGAAATATAGAGGTTGATTTTATGAAAGAACTGTTCAAACCCGTCACAAAACATGACGCCGCCAAGCTCCGGAAATATTACCAGGACTGCAACTACGGTCTGTGCGAATACTCCGTGGGAACCAAGCTCATGTGGCGCAAGACCCTCCACCCCGCCTGGGCTGAGATCGCCGGCTGCCTGGTGATCCGCAACCTGGTAGACGGGCAGGCCATATTTGACTACCCTGTTCCCGGCCCCGAGGGGGACGAGGACGCCGCCCTGGCCGCCATTGAGTGCTGCTGCCTGGAGCAGGGTGTTCCCCTGGTGATCTCCATGGTGCCCGAGTGCAAGGCCCCCCGCCTGCTGGCCCGGTATCCCTATGTGTGCGTCAGCGACATCCGCACCTGGCGGGACTATATCTACTACCGCCAGGATCTCCAGCTCTTCGCCGGCCGCCGGTACTCCGGCCAGCGGAACCACATCAAAAAATTCCGCACCCAGTGGCCCGACGCCACCTTCCGCCGCCTCACCGCCGAGGACGCCCCCTTCATCGAGCAGTTCTGGCAGGACTTTGAGGCCGAATTCCCCAAGGCGGACAACGCCAAGGCCCGGGATGAGCTGGAGCTTGCCAAGAAGATGCTGCGAATGCTGGACCGGAGCTTTTTCATCGGCGGCGGTATGTTCGATGGAGACAAGCTCATCGCCCTGTCTCTGGCGGAGAAGTGCGGCGACACCCTGATCATCCACATCGAAAAGGCCCTCTACTCCTATACCGGCGTTTACCCCACCCTGGTCCAGACCTTTGCTGACGCCTTCGGCGGAGACTGCCAGTGGATCAACCGGGAGGATGACGCCGCTGATCGGGGCCTGCGGACCTCCAAGCTCCAATACGGCCCTGTGAAGCTGGCCTCCAAATACTGCTTCCAGCCCCAAAACGAGCTGCTGCGCCACGTGGCCGCCATCCCGGAGCTGAAAACCGAGCGGCTGACCCTCTCCGCCCTCACTGAGGCGGATATCCCCGCCTACAACGCCCTGGTGCTGGACGGTGAGCGGAACCGCTGGTGGGGCTACGACGACGTGGGCGGCCTGGGCGGGCCGGTGGAGGAGCGGAGCTTCTTCGAGGTGGCCCAGCGGGACTTCGAGAACCGGCAGGCCGTGAATTTTGCCGTCCGGCTGGATGGCAAGCTCATCGGCGAGGCGGTGCTCTACCGCTTTGACTGCCTGGGCGGCGCAGAGCTGGGCTGCCGGATCGACAGCGCCTATGCTGGCCATGGCTATGGCACCGAGGCCTTTGCCGCCGTGGCCAACTGGGGGCTCTACAAGGTCCACCTCAACCGGGTCGTGGCCAAGTGCTTCCGGGAGAACGAGGCCTCTTATAAAATGCTCTCCTCCTGCATGCGCAAGAGCGGCGAGGACGAGACCTACTTCTTCTTTGAAAAGCTGGTGTGACCGGCTCCACCACGTTTATCGCTTTGGCAATCGCCAAATAACCCCCGGAGGGGCGCCGCTTGCG
>CAUWNE010000042.1:0-20235 GCA_963560095.1 uncultured Dysosmobacter sp.
GCGCCGCTTGCGCGGCGCCCCTCCGGGGGTTTTATCGTTCTCATCAGCTCCTGGCGCTAACTCAGGTCTCCCACAGCTTGTCAGGATAGAGCCCCTGAGCCGTCTTCTCGGCGATAGCCGCCACCACCGCAGGCTTGTCCTCTTGATAGGTCACGCCGTACCACTTGTCATGAGACCGCAGCACCTTGACCCGGGCCTTGCCCTCGTCCAGCAGTTGGGTGACCACGCTGGGCAAGAAATACTCCCCTTTCAGGGGATTTTCCGCCAGGGCCTTGTCCAAAAAGGCGGGGAAACGGGCCTCGGCCTCCCGCAGGAAGCTGGCGGTAAAGCCCCACAGATTCATGGACACCATGGTGTCTCCCGCCAGCGGGGTCCAGGTTTTGCCGTCATCCTCGGTAAAGCGGGCGTCGGCGCCATCTTTCTCGATGCAGGTCCGCTCTGTGACCCGAACCAGGAACTGCTCGCCGTCCTCCTCGCACACGCCCCGGGCCACATGGCCGTGCTCGGTGACGGTGTTGCCCAGGAGATACCCCACCATGGCATATTCATAGCAGCCAGGCTGATCCGGGTGGCTCTCCAGATAGTCATAGATCGCCCGGAAGCCCTCGGGCCCGTAGCAATCGTCGGCGTTGATCACAGCAAAGGGGCCGTCTATCACCTTTCGGGCGGCCAGGATGGCGTGAGCGGTGCCCCAAGGCTTGACCCGGTCGGCGGGGACCTCATAGCCCGCAGGCAGGTCGTCCAGATCCTGATAGGCATACTTGACATGGATCACCTTGCTGAGACGGTCGCCGATGGCAGCCTTGAACGTCTCCTCGATCTCATGCTTGATGACGAACACCACCGTCTCAAAACCGGCCCGGCGGGCGTCGTAAATGGAATAATCAATGATCAGCTGGCCGTGGCCGCCCACGGGGTCGATCTGCTTCAAGCCGCCGTACCGGCTGCCCATACCAGCCGCCATGACCACAAGAACGGGTTTTTCCATAAGATGTCCTCCCTGCTTAAAATCGCTGTAAGCTCTGTACATAGGTCTGTCCCGGCGATACCGCCGGGACAGCTTTCATGGAATCCGGTTGTCTCAGGCCTCGTAGCCGTTGGGGTTCATGCTCTGCCACTTCCAGGAGGAGGCGCACATCTCCTCGATGCCGTACTTGGCCTTCCAGCCCAGGACCTCGGCGGCCTTGGTCGGATCGGCATAGCACTCGGCGATGTCGCCGGGGCGGCGGGGATCGATGACGTAGGGCAGCGTCTTGCCGCAGGCCTTCTCATAGGCGTGGAGAATGTCCAGCACAGAATAGCCGATGCCGGTGCCCAGGTTGCACACCAGCAGGCCGCACTTCTTCTCCAGCTGCTTCAGCGCGGCCACATGGCCCTGGGCCAGATCCACCACGTGGATATAGTCCCGCACGCCGGTGCCGTCATGGGTGGGATAGTCGTTGCCGAAGACATGGAGCTTCTCCAGCTTGCCCACGGCCACCTGGGCGATATAGGGCACCAGGTTGTTGGGGATGCCGTTGGGGTCCTCGCCGATCAGGCCGGACTCATGGGCGCCGATGGGGTTGAAGTAGCGCAGCAGGGCCACGTTCATGGTGGGGTCAGCGGCACAGTAGTCCGAGAGGATCCGCTCGATGAAGAGCTTGGTGGTGCCGTAGGGATTGGTGGTGCCGCCCACGGGGAAATCCTCCCGGATGGGCACGGAGGCAGGATCGCCGTACACCGTAGCAGAGGAGGAGAAGACGAAGTTCTTCACCCCATGGCGGCGCATGGCGTTGAGCAGCACCAGGCTGTTGATCAGGTTATTGCTGTAATACTCCAAAGGCTTGCGGACACTCTCGCCCACGGCCTTGAGCCCGGCGAAGTGCATCACAGAGTCAATGTCGGGATACTGCTGGAACAGCGCCTCCACCTGGTCGGGCTCGCACAGGTCCGCCTTGACAAAGGGAATGGCTTTGCCCACGATCTTTTCCACCCGGCGCAAAGACTCCTCGCTGGAGTTCACCAGGTTATCCACCACAATGATATCGTAGCCTGCCTGGACCAGTTCCACGCAAGTATGGCTGCCGATATAGCCGGTACCGCCGCTGACAAGAATAGACATGAAAAATACCCCTTTTCTGCAAATTCCGCAAAGCTTTTTTGCTCTTGTATTTATTGTATCAGGAGAAGAAAGAAAATAAATGAACAGTTCAACAGAATATTTGCACAATCGTCCGAGGTTTTCTGTGAGAGCCGCCCACCAGGGCAGCCGGGTCCCCTGGGAGAGGTGCTTGACGCTGGCAGCATCCTCACTGGGGTCATCCCGGTGGTCTTTTTGAAATGCCGGGAGAAGTAGTGAATGGACGAACAGCCCAATGCCCCGGCGATCTCGGTGAATGTTCCCCCTTTCTGCCTGAGATCCGATTTCCATGCGGCCACCGCTGCTGCCTCCAAAAGTCACGCTTCCTGCTGCCTGTCCAGAAATACGCTTCTAATCTTCATTATATCCCGAATCCCCGCGCTGCGCAATCTGAGAAAATCATCCAGATTTTTCCCCGCCGTTTCGTCCGCTTTTCCCAATGCCCGCCTTCAAATCCGGCAAGGGGCTCCTCCCCGCCCGGGGTTTTATCACGCCACAGACGGACCTGCCAAATCGAAATCATCCCTGCCGGTCAACCCCTCGGATGCCTGTCAGACTCTCCCACAGGCGTTCTTTTGTCCACCGCCGCGCAAAAACACCCTTGACCGGGCCGCCGGACATGGGTACACTAGAGACAGGATGCGATTCCACCGCCGTCAACCGCCATTTTACGGAGAAAGGAGCCTGCCATGTCAAACCGGGAATACCACCGCGAGCCCAAAGAGGATCGCCCCGTTGTGGCCATCTGCTATGACTTCGACAAGACCCTTTCCCCGGACGATATGCAGGCCCAGGGCTATATTCAGTCTGTGGGCTATGACGTGGCGGACTTCTGGATCGAGTCCAACGGTCTGGCCCAGGACAACGACATGGACCAGAACCTGGCCTATATGTATAAAATGATCGAAAAGGCCCGGGGCCGGGTCCTCTTTACCCAGAAGAACCTCCGGGACTACGGCTCGAAGGTGAGCCTCTTCCCCGGCGTTGAGGACTGGTTCCAGCGGATCCGAGCCTACGGAGCCGACCACGGCGTGATCGTGGAGCACTACATCATCTCCTCCGGCCTGCGGGAAATGATCGAGGGCACCTCTGTGGCCCGGTCCGGCGCATTCAAGCGGATCTACGCCAGTTCCTTTTACTACGACCGGGACGGCGTGGCCTGCTGGCCCGCCCAGGTGGTGAACTACACCAACAAGACCCAGTTCCTGTTCCGGATCGAAAAGGGCGTGCTGGACATCAACGATCCCTGTGTCAACGACTCCTTCTCCCCCGAGGAGATGCGGGTCCCCTTCCGCAACATGATCTACATCGGGGACAGCGATACGGACATTCCCTGCATGAAGCTGGTAACGGCCTATGGCGGCCACTCCATCGGCGTCTATAACGCCGACACCGGCGACAAGGCCAAGGTCTATAAAATGATGCGGGACGGCCGGGTGCGCTACTATGCTCCCGCCGATTACAGCGAGGGCACGGAGCTGGATACGCTGGTGAAAGCCATCCTCCGGCGCACCGCCGCCAACGAGGAACTGGAGTCCCTCCACTACATTTACAAGCGGGAATGTGCTGAGGCAGACCGAAGGAGCAGCGCCGAGGAGCGCCGGAAGACCGATCTTCTCATCGCCCTGGAAAACAGCCGCACCTTCGCCACCACCCACTCTGTCATCGCGGAGCTCCAGACCGTGGACGCCTGGACGCCGGAGGAGCGGGAGACCCTGCTGGAGACCGCCCTAAAAAACAGTCAGGTCTATTATATCCTGCGGGACAGCGATCTCAGCGCCTTTTACCGCCGCCTCCTGGGAGAAGTCCAGCCCCTGAGCGCCAATGCCGAAGCTGTCCGGGAGGTTCTGGAGCAGGGCGAGGGGTAGCGTCGCCAACTCATGCTTCTGCCTCCGGCCCTTCCGCCGGAGAACACCCCGTTTCTAACTGTATTCTATCAGAAAGGAATCATCATGTTTCAAAAAGACCCCGCGCAAGCGGAGACCAAGGCGGAACAGGGTGTCTTATGGCTCTCATTCTACGCCGGATTGCTCTTTGCAGTCATCGAGTTCATTTTTTCGATTTTCAGCAACTCCCAGTCCGCTCTGATGGACGCCGTCTATGACGCCTCAGAGCTGGTGTTCATCGCCTTCACCCTGTTCCTGACCCCCCTGTTCCACCGGCCCATTTCGGAGAAATATCCCTACGGCTTTTTCCAGGTGGAATCCATCATCCTCATCATCAAGGGCGTTATGATGCTCTCCGTCACCGTGGGCCTGTCGGCGGACATCATCGGAAAGGCCCTCTCCGGCGGCAACCACGTCAATGCCCGGCAGGTGGCCCTGTTCCAGGCGGCGCTGGGCACGCTCAGCGTCCTGATCTATCTGGTGATGCAGCGGCGGAACCGGAAGCTGTCCTCTCCCACGGTGGACGCCGAGCTGCTGGACTGGAAGCTGGATATCTTTTATAGCTACGGCATGTCCCTGGCCTTTTTCGGTTCCTCCTTCCTGTCCCAGACGTCTCTGGACTTCCTGGTGCCCTACTTCGACCCCCTGATGGCCGTGATCGTGGTGGCGCTGATGCTGCCGGAGAACCTGAAAATGCTCTGGACCGCCATCAAGGACGTCTTCCTTTTCTCTCCGGACCCGGAGATGCTGGAGGAGGTGAAGACCGCCGCCACCCAGGTGCTGACCCCCTATCACTTCTCCCCTGCCTTTTTCGATGTGATCCGGACCGGCCGCTTCCTGTGGATCTCCGTCTACTTCACCATCCCCGGCGGGACGCTCCAGGTGGCAGACCTGGGGGCTGCCTCCGAGACGCTGAACCGCCGGCTGGCAGAGCGGTTTGAAAACTGCTCCTGCGAGCTGATCCTCACGCCGGAGGGCACACCGCCTCAGCGGCGCTCCGCCCACCCCATCACCCCCTGACCCAGGCAGGGCCCCCGGAGGCCCCCATCAAAAAAGCGGACTGACCGATGGTCAGTCCGCTTTTTATGATTTACTTTCGCTTCATGCCTGCCAAAAGGGCCTCCAGCTCCTCCCGGGAGAAATGCTGGACGCTGTCGCAGAACCGGCAGGTCAGCTCCGCGTCGCCCTGATCGTCGATCAGGCTCCGCAGCTCCTCAGGTCCCAGGCTGATGAGGGCCTTTTCCATCCGCTCCCGGCTGCAATAGCAGCGGTACTCGATGGGGCTGGTCTCCAGGATCTCCAGCTCAAAGTCCGACATCACCCGCCGCAGCAGGGATTCTGGGTCCCCATCCTCATGGAGGAGCGTCGTCACCGGTCCGGCAGCCAGGATGCCCCCCTCCACCTGGGTGATGATATCCTCGCTGGCCCCGGGCAGCAGCTGGATCAGATAGCCGCCCGCCGCCAGCACACTCTGGTCCCGGTCCACCAGGACGCCCAGGCCGCAGGCCGTGGGGATCTGCTCCGACTCCACAAAATAGGTGGCCAGATCCTCGGCGATCTCGCCGCCCAGCAACGCCACACTACCCACATAGGGCTCCTTCATATGCAGGTCCCGGATCACCGTCAAGGTGCCCTCCGCACCCACGGCGGACCCTACATCCAGCTTGCCGTCTGGCCGCAGGGGAAGGTCCACCTGGGGGTTATCCACCGTGCCCCGGACGTTTCCCTGGTTATCAGACACCGCCAGCACCGTGCCCAGAGGGCCGCCACCCTTGACCTGCAGCGTGACGCTGGCTCCCTCTCCCTTCAGGGCGTTGCCCATCATGGAGGCCGCCGCCAGGGTCCGTCCCAGGGCGGCAGTGGCCACCGGCGTGGTCTTGTGGATCTGCCGGGCCCGCTCGGTCAGGCCCCGGGTGGACACGGCCACCGCTTTAACAAAGCCATCCTTGCTGATGGCTCTCACCAACTGATCTTGCATCATTTGCCTCATTTCTTCTCCGCCCGGATCACCCAGCGGTCCTCTTGCTCCCCCGGCGGCTCTGTGGTCAGATCGCCCATGACGGTGACGGAACCAAAGCCCGCCTCTGCCAGGAAAGACCGCAGCTGCTCCTGCGTCCAGGCCCGTTCCCGGTGCTCCTCACAGCTCCGCTCCCAGGTCCCGTCCGGCAGCAGCTGAAACAGGTCCACCTGATAGGTGCAGATCTGGGTCTTCTCGGAAAAGAAGGTCCGCCACACGCAGAAGCTCTCCTCCGTCTCGTCCATATAGATCTGCCCATCCATCCGCCGCAGCTTCCGGGGGGTATTCACATCAAATAAAAACAGTCCGCCGGGCTTGAGCCACCGGCCCACCCGGCGCAGGGTCTCGCGCAGCGCCCTCTCTCCCGTCAGGTAGTTCAGGGAATCCAGGGTGGATACCGCCGCGTCCACCGGCTCCATCAGCCGAAGCCGGGGCATCTCCTGGTGGAGAAACAGGGGCGGCCGCTCCAAGGCCGCCGCCTTGGCCGCCGCCTGGGTCAGCATCTCCTCCGAGCCGTCAGTGGCGATGACCTGATAGCCCCGCTCTGCCAGCAGGCAGGAGATGGTCCCCGTGCCGCAGGCCAGGTCCAGCACCGTTTTGACCGGGATGGCGCTTCCCCGGAGCATCCGCCGCAAAAAAGCCGCCCGGCGGCGATAGGCGGCATCGGCCATCAGCCCGTCATAGCTCCTGGCCAGGGCATCATACCGGCTCATTTGCGGTGCTTCATGCGGGCGAACAGCTTCTCATAAGCGCCGGTCCCATAGCTCAGGGACCGATTCACCCGGCTGATGGTGGCGCTGGAAGCGCCGGTCCGCTCCAGGATCTCGTTATAGATCATGCCGTCGTCCAGCAACGACGCCACCTCGAACCGCTGCTCCATGGACCGCAGCTCCGACACGGTGCACAGGTCCTGGAAAAAATCATAGCACTCCTGCTCATCCTTCAGCTGTAAGATCGCCTTGTACAGCTGGTCGCTCTTCTCTTTTTTGCCGATCTTCACCATGACAAAAAGCCTCCTCAGCGTCATTGGGCCCATTCCGGGCCGGCTGCACAGTTCAAAAGTATTTTAGCATTGTACTGTGCGAAAGTAAAGGGGTCCGGAGCCAAAATTTTTTACGCTTTACTGTGATGATCCCCCCAGCACCTCCGCCTGTCTCCCCGCATAGGCTGGAGCAATCTGCAATCTGAAAAAGGAGGCCGGGCCATGATGACCATACAGCCCTTCGTGGCGGAGCGGGAGTGGACAGTGGAGGGAGTGCCGGTGCTGTCGGCGTCAGTGTCGGTGCCCCAGCCCTCCCCGGCGGAGGACCGGACTGCCCGGCGGCTCCGGCGGTACTATCAGCTCCAGTGCCGGGCCTATCTCCGCTACTGTGAAAAGCTCCTCCTGCCCCAGGCGGAGGCGGAGTACCGGGCGGCGCTGGCCGCCAGCACTCCGCTCCCGGCCTTTCGGGCAGAGCTGCGCTATACCCTCACCTATGAGGATCACCGCTTTCTCAGCCTCTATACCCAGTCCCGGGAAGTCACCCTGCCCGGGCAAACGCTCCTCACCCGCCGGGGAGACACCTGGGACCTGTCTGCCGGCTACCCCGTCTCCCTCTGGGACCTTCTCCCCCGCCGGAGCGGCCGGCGGCAGCTGCTGGAGCTGGCTGCCCGCCAGATCCAGCGTCAGGAGCAAGCGGGCATGGCCCGATACCGCCCCGATTGGCGCAGACAGCTCCGCCGCCGGTTCAACCCTCAAAATTACTATCTGACGGAGGAGGGGCTGGCCTTCTTTTATCCGATGTACGCCATCGCCCCGGCGGTGGAGGGGCTCCCCACCTTCCTGCTGCCCTACGGCGAAAGCCTTCCGTCTCCCAGGCGGGACGAAGGCGCATAAGTCGCCCCCGGGAACGGCCGTTCCCGGGGGCGTTCATCTGTTTACTTACGATCTGTTTACTTACGCAGCTTCTCCTTGGCGCCGTCCCGGCGGAGGGACTTCACCACCATGCCGGAGAGGGCAAAGAGGGCGATGGCGTTGGGAATGACCATGAGGTTATTGAACATATCCGTCAGCTCCCACACCAGATCGTTGCTCATCACGGTGCCCAGGAAGATGAACACCAGGGCCACCACTGTGTAGATCACCACGGACTTCTTGCCGAAGAGATAGATCATGTTGATCTTTCCGAAGAGGTTCCAGCCCAGAATGGTGGAAAAGGCGAAGAAGAACAGGCACACTGCCACGAACATAGCGCCCAGGTCCTCGCCAAACACCACGCCAAAGGCCGTCTGCGCCAGATTGGCCTTGTCCAGCGTGGCCGCGGCAGCCTCGGTATAGCCGCCGGCGAGGGGACCGCCCTCGGTGTAGAGGGTGGAGATGATGACCAGAGCATTGAGGGTCAGCACCACGAAGGTGTCAATGAACACGCCGACCATGGCCACCACGCCCTGCTCATGGGGGCAGGAGACGTTGGCCTGGGCGTGGGCGTGGGGCGTGGAGCCCATGCCCGCCTCATTGGAGAACAGTCCCCGCTTGGCGCCCTGGCTGATGGCGATCTTCAGCGCCGCGCCAAGGCCGCCGCCGATGATGGCCTGGGGCTGGAAGGCATACTTGAAGATCATGGCGAAGGTCTCGGGGATATAGCGGATGCGGAAAGCCAGGATCACCAGGCCGCCCAGCAGGAAGATGCCGGCCATGATGGGCACCACCTTCTCCGTGACCGCCGCCAGCCGCTGCACACCGCCCAGGAAGATCACCGCGCAGATGACCACCAGCACGATGCCCACGATCCAGGCCGGCACGCCAAAGGCGGTCTCAAAGGTGGAGCCGATGGAGTTGGACTGGACCATGCAGCCCATAAAGCCCAGGGCCAGCGTGATAGCGATGGCAAAAAAGCCCGCCAGGAACTTGCCGAAGGCGCCGGGGAAGGCGGTGGTGATGTAGTACACCGGGCCGCCGTGATAGGCCCCATCATCGCCCTTTTTCCGGGTCTCGATGGCCAGGGTGGCCTCGGCATAGATGGTGGCCATGCCGAAGAAGGCAATGATCCACATCCAGAAGATGGCGCCGGGGCCGCCGGTGAGGATCGCGCCGGCGGAGCCCACGATGTTGCCGGTGCCCACCTGGGCGGCGATGGCGGTGGCCAAAGCCTGGAAAGAGCTCATACCCTGCTCATGCCGGCCGCCCCGCAGTGTCAAAGTGCCGAAGACCTGCTTCATGCCCGCGCCGAAGTAGCGCACCTGCACGAACCGGGTCCGGATGGAGTAGAGCAATCCCACGGCGATCAGCAGAAATACCAGGATATAGTCTGAGAGATATGCGTTGATCTTTTGTACGAGTTCCAGTAACATGGCTTTCCTCCCAAAAAATAAGAACGGCCACACACAGCCGCTCTGAAAAGGAAAAGCCAGACAAGCGCGCCAATGCGCCCCATCTCACCTTCACTCTGTCCTTTTACCTGAGAGATTCGGCGGCTGCTGCCGCCTTGCACCTTCGGTCCCCGTTTCCGGGCCTCTCCAGAGCCACATCCATTTCCAGTCCCTACCCGTATCCGGGCGCCTGAGAGTGTGACTCCTTCGGCAGGCTTGCGCCATTCCCCTGGAAATTTCGTTTGCCGTTGTTAAATTGTAAGGACACCTTACCACGGCTCCGGGGACTTGTCAACGAAATTTTTCCGTTTTTGTCCCCAGAGCAGCGACATTCATCCATTTTTTACAGACAGTCATCATCCCAGCAGCACATCCAACAGCATCATTGCCAAAAAACCGCCCATGACGCTGAGGGTCCCGCTGTGGGAGTGCTCCCCCAGCTGGGCCTCGGGGATCAGCTCCTCCACCACCACGTAGATCATGGCCCCGGCGGCAAAGGACAGCACCCAGGGCATCATCGCCTCCACGCTGCCTGCCGCCAGCACCGTCAAAAGGCCGAAGACAGGCTCCACCACGCCGCTGGCCGCCCCATAGAGAAAGGCCCTGTGGGCAGAGGCCCCCTGGGACTTCATGGGCAGGGACACGGCGGTTCCCTCCGGGAAGTTTTGAAGCGCCATGCCGATGGCCAGTGCCGCCGCCCCGGCCAGCGCGCCGGAGGAGGGGTCCCGGGCCGCCACGGCAAAGCTCAGCCCCACCGCCATCCCCTCGGGGATGTTGTGGAGCGTCACCGCCAGCACCACCATGGTGCTCCGCCGCCAGTGGGCCGGCAGGCCCTCCGCAGTATTGCTGCCCACATGGAGATGGGGCAGCAGACTGTCCAGCGCCAGGAGGAACAATCCCCCCAGTACAAATCCGCCGCCCACCGGCGCCAGCACGCCCTGTCCCCGGCTCTCCGCCATCTCCATGGCGGGGATCAGCAGCGACCACACGGAGGCGGCGGTCATCACTCCGGCGGCAAAGCCCAGGAATGACCGCTGCAAGCTCCGGGACAGCTCTCCCCGGAACACATAGACCATCGCCGCCCCCAGCACGGTGCAAGGCAGGTGGCCCCAGTCCCCAGGGCCGCATAGGCCAGTTCCCGATGCAGCATCGTCACATCCTCCTTATCGGATCACATTCCAGTAGAGCCACAGCCCCACCGGGATCACGATCTGAGCCGCCAAAATCAGCGGGATGCCGATGCGGAAGCTCCGATGCAGCGTCTTGTGACGCCACACCCGCATCCCGATCAGCGCCCCCACGCTACCGCCCAGGGCGGCAAGCAGGAACAGCGTCTTCTCCGGCACCCGCCGGGCGGTCTCATGCTTTTCCTTGTATTTTGCCTTGAGCTTGTCAAATCCAAACACGAAAAACGTCACTAGGTTGATCACGACCAGCCAGATCGCCAGCAGCCCCCAGGGGGACCCGATCACCACCCACAAAAAATCATGCTCTGCCTGCGGCATACGCTCACCTCTCCCATTCTGATTCTAAGCAAATTCTCCTCTCAGTTTACAGGATTTTACCAAAAGGTCAACGGCTTTTTTCACTCCTCCGCCAAAAAAGCCCTTCCGGGGAACAAAATCCCCTCTCCGATCGACGAAAGGGATAAAGGAGGCGGTTCTATGAAATTTCTACCCAAGATCGTTCCTCTGTGGCTGTGCCTGTGCCTGCTGGCAGGCTGCGGCGAACATCCCCCGACGGAGGAGGCCCCGCCGGAAGCTCCCGAGACGCCGGAGGCGGAGGCCTATCTCTCCTGCCGCATCGTGGACGGCGCGGAGACCGGGTCTCTCCTGCTGGCGGAGCTGGACGCTCCCCTGGACAGCGCCCACGGCGGCCTGGCCGACGGCCGGGGCGTCTATCACCTCTCCGTGACAGAGGACACCCCGGTATTTTTGGACGGCCAGCCCGCCGGGCCGGACGCCCTCCGAGACGGGATGCCCGTGGAGATCGCTTTTAACGGGGAGATCCAGGAGTCCTATCCCGCAGGGCTGGGGCAGATCCAGGCCCTCTCCGCCTGGTCTCCAGGCACGGAGCAGAGCCCTGGCGGCAGCTTTTACGATCTGTCCGGGCTCTATCTCCAGGTGCTGGAGGACCTGTGGGCAGAGGACAACGGCCTGAACGCGTCCGGCGTGAACATGGTCAGCGTGGACCTGAGCCAGGCCCCCGGCGGCCTGCTGGAGAGCGAGCGGCAGGCCATCGCCTGGCGCTTTGGAGAGCTCCACAGCGCAGAGCCCCTTACCGCCTCCTATGAGGAGCTGGTGGACCAGGGCTACATCACCGGCGAGCCTTTGGAGGGCGGCGGCGGGGAATTCATGGAGTGGAAGGACGGCGTCCTGTTCTCCATCACCGCCAACGTGGACCATGAGGGAGAGGTCTACTCCTTGCCGGCACTATTTTTCAACGCCGACAAGTGGCGCTCCAGCCTGGGCGCTTACATGTTTCATGATTGCTCCTGCCTCTGGCCGGAGCTGGGGACCTGGGAGAGCTACCAGGTCGAAAGCCAGATGATCTCCTGAGCCCAGGCGGTTGAAAGCCGCCGCCCGGTCTGATATAATGGGGCCAATCAAGTTCTGGGAGGCGACGCCATGCAAGCTCTGGAAAAACAGTTCCACATCCACTGCGTCCCCGGCGACGTGGGCCGCTACTGCATCCTGCCCGGAGACCCAGGCCGGGTCAGCGCCATCGCGGCCCTCTTTGACGACGCCAGGCAGGTGGCCTGCAACCGGGAGTACAACGTCTGGACCGGCACCCTGCTGGGAGAGAAGGTCACCGCTTGCTCCACCGGCATCGGCGGTCCCTCTGCCGCCATTGCCATGGAGGAGCTCCACAAGTGCGGCGCGGACACCTTCCTGCGCACCGGCACCTGCGGCGGCATCGACCTTGCTGTACAGTCCGGAGACATCGTGGTGGCCACCGGCGCGATCCGCTACGAGCACACCAGCCTGGAGTACGCCCCCATTGAATTCCCCGCCGTGCCGGATCTGGAGGCCACCAACTGCCTGGTCCAGGCGGCCCGGGCTTTGGGTCTTCCCTGCCACACCGGCGTGGTCCAGTGCAAGGACAGCTTCTACGGCCAGCACAGCCCGGAGGCCTCACCGGTCTCCTACGAGCTCAAGGCCAAGTGGGAGAGCTGGAAGCGGCTGGGGGTCAAGGCCAGCGAGATGGAGTCCGCCGCCCTCTTTGTGGTGGCGGCGGCGCTGGGCTGCCGTTGCGCTTCCTGCTTCCATGTGATCTGGAACCAGGAGCGGGAGGCCGCCGGCCTGGACCAAAAGATGAGCGAGGATACCAGCAGCTCCGTAAAGGTGGCGGTAGAAGCCTTAAAACTGCTGATCCAGCAGGACCGGGAAGCCGGTCGGTAAGACTGTCGCAAAAGTGGCTAAGGCTTCTTCCACACGCTGAAACTTCCGTGCCTGACGGCGCGGAAGTTTTTTATCGTTTCTATTGACAAGTAAACTTGGTATATGCTATTCTGTGATTGCAAAGTAAACTTGGTAAATCAACAAGCAAACCATGCAAGGAGGCTTTGATATGGATCGGGAAGAGATTTTAAAGCGCAGTCGGGCGGAGAAGGAGGACGAGGGCAGCACCTTTGCGGAGAACCGGGGCCGCCGGGCCGGCTTTTACGGGTTTGCCTGTATGCTTCTTCTGCTGCTGATCTTCAACTATTACGCGGGCCAGCCCTCAGACAGCCTGCTGGCCCTATATACCAGCTATCTGTCTTTAGAGTCCTGGGGGACGTATCGGGCCAGCCGTCAGAAGGTGTTTTTGGTGCTGAGCGTACTGCTGGCAGGGGCCGCCCTGCTGAATCTGGCCGCCTATGTGCAGCGGGTATTATGATGACAGGAGGAGACAAGTGATGCAGGAAAATCTGAGCCGAGAGGAAATTTTAGAGCGCAGCCAGCGGGAAAACCGAAACGGAGACGAGCGGGAAAAGGCCATCCAGATCCAGGGAGAATCCTTCAGCCTGATCTTTATCTTTTTGCTGGGCGGAGTGCTGATCTGGTGGAAGCGGGCCCACGGCCTGCCTGCGGCGGATATCCAAGCCATGTTCTGGATGTCCTGCGCCGCCAGCCGGATCTATCGGCTGGCCCAGCGGCGGAATCTCTCAGATCTCATCACGCTGGTACTCTGTCTTGCCCTGCTGGCGTGGAATCTGGTACAATTCTTTTCACAGGGGTGAGGGCCGTGGGAAAGCTGGAAACCGGACTGCTCCTGGGCTGTTTCTGGAGCGGGGCCCTGTGGGCCTGGAGAATTTGGGGGTATGTGGAATGGATCGGAACGAAGTGCTGAGACGGGCCAGAACAGGCGGCCAGCCTGATCTTCTTCCTGGGGTGAGCGCATGGACGATCAGCTGATTCTGAAAAACCGCCTAAAAGTGGCCAGGGCGGAAAAGGGCCTGTCCCAGACCCAGCTGGCGGAGCTGGTCGGTGTGTCCCGGAACACCATCAGCTCCATCGAGACGGGACAGTTTAACCCCACCGCCAAGCTGGCGCTGATTCTATGCGTCGCTCTGGACAAAAAATTTGAGGAGCTCTTTTATTTCGATTGAAAACGTCCCCCGCCGGTCAAAAGATCGGCAGGGGACGTTTTGTGCCTTTTACAGGGGACGGCGGATCACAGTCCGCCTTTCGGGTGTAATCTACCGTTTACTCTTCTCTCTACGATGCCAAATTTCCCCATGACGCATCCGGTCCGGCCGCTCATTTTCATCAAAGCCGCTTCTTTCATCCATCCGTGCGGATACCCAGGCGGATATCCCGGATATCGTAGGGAGAGGTCTGGTAGACGCAGTAGTTCAGCCAGTTGGCGTAGAGCAGGTGGGCGCAGGAGCGCCAGGACATCCGGGGCGTTCTCTCCGGATCGTCTTCAGGGAAATAGTTGGCGGGGATCTGGATCTCCACGCCGGCGGCCAGGTCCCGGAAATACTCCTTAGCCAGGGTATCCCGGTCATATTCCGCGTGGCCCATCAAAAACACCTGCCTGCCCTGGTCGGTCTTCACCGCGTAGACCCCCGCCTCCGGAGAGGCGGAGAGGATCTTCAGCTCCGGCACCGCCTCGATGTCCGCCCGGTCCACGGTGGTGTTCCGGGAGTGGGGCACCCAGAACTGGTCGTCAAAGCCCCGGAAGAGAATATAATTGGGGTCCTCCACCGTGTGCTGAAACACGCCGAAGAGCTTGCGCTCCAGCCGCCGCTTGGGAATGCCGTAGTGGTAGTACAGCCCCGCCTGGGCCCCCCAGCAGATATGCAGGGTGGAGTGGACGTGGGTCTTGGACCACTCCATGATCTCACACAGCTCCTGCCAGTAGTCCACCTCCTCAAAGGCCATCAGCTCCACCGGCGCGCCGGTGATCACCAGCCCGTCAAAGGTCCGCTCCCGCACCTCGTCAAAGGTCTTGTAAAAGGCCAGCATATGGGCCTGGGAGGTGTTTTTGGACACGTGGCCGCTGGGGGCGATCAGCTCCAGCTCGATCTGCAAAGGCGTGTTGCCCAGGACCCGGGCCAGCTGGGTCTCCGTGTCCACCTTGGTGGGCATCAGATTCAAAAGCAGGATCTGCAAAGGCCGGATATCCTGGGTGATGGCCCGGGTCTCTGTCATGACGAAGATATTCTCCGCCGCCAGGGTCGCCGTGGCGGGAAGCTGGTTTGGGATCTTGATGGGCATGGCTCAGATCCCCTCCAGGGCCTGGCGGATATCCGCGATCAGGTCCTCCTTACTCTCCAGGCCGCAGCTCATCCGGACCAGGCCGGCGGGGATGCCGGCGGCGGAGAGCTGCTCCTCGGTCATCTGGCGGTGGGTGGAGGTGGCGGGATTGAGGCAGCAGGTCCGGGCGTCGGCCACGTGGGTCTCGATGGCGGCCAGCTTCAGCCGGCCCATAAAGGTCTCGGCGGCGGCCCGGCCGCCCTTGAGCTCAAAGGACACCACGCCGCAGGAGCCCTCCGGCAGGTACTTTTGGGCCAGGGCGTGATAGGGGTCCCCGGGCAGTCCGCAGTAGTGGACGGCCGCCACCTGGGGGTGTCCGGCCAAAAACTCCGCCACAGCCTGGCCGTTTTCACAGTGGCGGGCCATCCGGACATGGAGGCTCTCCAGGCCCAGGTTCAGATAAAAGGCGCTCTGGGGGGACTGGGTGCAGCCGAAGTCCCGCATCAGCTGGGCGGTGCACTTGGTGATAAAGGCCCCCTCCCGGCCAAACTTCTGGGCATAGGTGATGCCGTGGTAGCTCTCGTCCGGCGTGGTGAGCCCCGGGAACTTGTCGGCGTGGGCCATCCAGTCAAACCGGCCGCTGTCCACAATGGCGCCGCCCACCGCCACGCCGTGGCCGTCCATATACTTGGTGGTGGAGTGAGTCACGATGTCCGCCCCCCACTGGAAGGGCCGGCAGTTCACCGGCGTTGCAAAGGTGTTGTCCACGATCAGCGGCACGCCGTGGCTGTGGGCGGCCCCGGCGAATTTCTCGATATCCAGCACCGTCAGGGCAGGGTTTGCGATGGTCTCGCCGAAGACCGCCTTGGTATTGGGCCGGAAGGCGGCGTTCAGCTCCGTCTCCGTGCAGTCCGGAGCCACAAAGGTGGTCTCGATCCCCATCCGGGCCATGGTGACGGAGATCAGGTTGAAGGTCCCGCCGTAGATGCTGGAGGAGGCCACGATATGGTCTCCACAGGAGGCCAGGTTGAACAGGGCGAAGAAGTTAGCCGCCTGACCGGAGGAGGTCAGCATGGCCGCCGTGCCCCCCTCCAGGGCGCAGATCTTGGCGGCCACGGCGTCACAGGTGGGATTCTGGAGCCGGGAGTAAAAATAGCCGCTGGCCTCCAAGTCAAAGAGCTTGCCCATGTCCTCGCTGGTGGCGTACTTGAAGGTGGTGGACTGGATGATGGGGATCTGGCGGGGCTCGCCGCTGCCGGGGGTGTAGCCCCCCTGGACACAGGTAGTCTCGATCCGATAATCACTCATATATGTTCTCCTTTCAATTGCTTGGAACGAAAAAAACAGCCTTCGTCCCAAAGAATGTTCTTTGAGACGAAAGCTGTTCTAGCTTCCGCGGTACCACTCAAATTGCGCCGGCCTCACGGCTCGACGCCCCTTTCGGAGTCCAGCAACTCCTCTGCACTGACGCGGCGTACGCGGGAGACCCTACGGCGCGGGCTTTCGAATCTCCGGCTCAGGAGCCATAGGACCTTGGGGACCTTTCTCACCGGCTCGCACCGCCCGCCGGCTCTCTGAGAGGCCGTGTCCCCTTCCCTCTCCGTCATCGCTTTGGGGCTATTATAAAAGCAGGCGGGGCATTTGTCAATCACGGATTTTTTCCCGCTTCCGGACATAGCGCAGCAGCTGGATGCCGTTGCCCCCTGCCGTCCCCCGCAGCTCCAGGGGCAGGGCCCCCATCCCCGCCGGGAAGAGGCGGACGCCGCCGCCCAGCACCACCGGGATCACCGAGATCTCATAGGCGTCGATCAGATCCGCCTCCACCATCTGGCGGACCAGCGCCCCGCCGCCGCAGATCCAGATCCGCTTCCCGTCGCTGCGGCGGAGCGTCTCCACCACTTCTCTGGGGTCCCGGTCTGTAAAGATCCGGCCCGGCGCAGGCGGAACGGACCTGTGGGTGATGATATAGCTGGTCAATCCCTCATAGACCCAAGACTCCGGCGAGAGCTCCGTGACGATCTGGTGATAGGTGTTCCAGCCCATCACCACCGTGTCCACATCCTGGATAAACGGCGTGTAGAGATCCGGGTCCTCCGCCGCCGGGTCCTGGCCCCGGAGCCAGTCCACCCCGCCGGTCTCGTCCGCGATGAAGCCATCCAGGCTCATGGCGATAAATAACACAACTTCCCGCATCACGTCTCCCTCTCCCTGGTCAGCCGGTCCAGCAGCGCCACCACAAACCCGGCGCTCACCATCCACAAGAGGCCGAACAGGCCGATGTTCACGGAGTTGGAAATGGATGCGATGCCGTATGAAATATGGAGCCAGTTGGCAAAGAGGCTCCGGATCAGGAAGAAAAAGCCCAAAGCCATGCTGACAACATGCCCCGCAAACAGCTTCCGGACATCCCGCCGCCTCCGCAGCAGTATCAGCCCCCCCACCAGCTCCAACACGCTCACCGCCGTCACACCGCCGATGAACAGGGGGATCACCTCAGATTCAAATGACATCAGAACCTTCCTCCTTC
Source organism: uncultured Dysosmobacter sp. (assembly GCA_963560095.1). GTDB lineage: Bacteria > Bacillota > Clostridia > Oscillospirales > Oscillospiraceae > Oscillibacter. The sequence goes on from CAUWNE010000042.1 coordinate 17,582, forward strand.
TATTTCTTGTTTTCAGCTATGGATGGATCTCCATCAGCCGCCGGACCATCTCCTCTGCCGGGTCCAGCAGCGGCAGGTCCGTCCGCGCCGCCAGGGCCTCCCGAAAATAGGGGAAGTGGGTGCAGCCCAGCACCAGCGCCTCCATGCCGCACCTGCGGAACCACGCCGCCAGCTCCGGCAGGCGGTGGCGCTCCACCAGCGCCGCCGGCTCCTCTTCCGCCTCGATGGACAAAACTGCCGGCAACAGGCAGACCCCCAGCAGCTCCAGCCGGGGATTGGCTCCATACAGCGTCCGCTCGATGCCGGCCAGGCCCTGGGCGTTGGCCGCCGCCACCCCCAATCGCTGATACCGGGGCGCCAGGTCCTCATAGACCTCCATCGGCGTCACGATCCGAAGCCCCGTCTCCGCTGCCAGGGGGCCAAAATCCACCGCCGCGGAGAGGGAGTTGCAGTAGACCAACACCCGCCGGCAGCCCTCTGCCCGGACCTGGTGCAGCACCGCCCGAACCGCATCGGTCTTCTCCCGCTCCGGCGAGAGCTGGAATGCCGTCTGCCGCAGAGGGTCCTCCGCCAGGGGAAAGGCCCGGCCCATCAGGCCGTGACCGGCCAGCACCCGGACGCCCATGGCACTGTCCACCGGGGTGCCGGCCAGCACCGCCGTCCATGCCTCCATCACTGCCCCACCTTTCTTTGGTAGTTGCCGTAGATCCGCACGCCCTCCTGCACCGTCAAAAACGCGTGGGGGTCCACGCTGTGGACCGCATGGCGCAGCTCCTCGATCTCATATTTGGAAAGGCACACGCACAGTACATGCAGATCCTCTCCGGTATAGGCCCCGGTCCCCTGCCAGTAGGTGACGCCCCGGCCCAGCTTCTCCATTACAAAATGGCCCAGGGCCCGTTCGTCCCCCCGGGTGAAGATCAGGGCCTGGACATTGATGTTTTGCTGGTGCATCCGGTCCAGGACCATGGTGGTGAAGAAATTGTAGATCACTGAGTAGATGGCTACCTCCGGATCAAAGAGGATCAGGCAGGCGGCGTAGAGGAAGACATTGAAGGTCAGGGAGAACCGCCCCACGGTAAAGCTGCTGCCCCGCTTGCTCAGGCACAGTCCGATCACGTCCAGGCCGCCGGTGCTGCATCCGCAGGTCAGCACGATGCCAAAGCCCGTTCCGCACAGGATGCCGCCCAGCAGGCAGGAGGTCAGATAGTCCCCCACGATGGGCGCCGTGGGAATGGGGATCACGCTGTACAGCAGAGAATAGCAGGTCGTGCAGACAATGGTCCGCAGGGCCATGCCCCGGCCCAGCACCCGATAGGCGAAATAGAGGATCGGGATGTTGGTGAGGAAGTAGAGCACGCCGGCGATGTCAAAGGTTCCAAAATCCAGGTGCAGATAGGTCTGCATCAGCGTCCGGATCAGCTGACAGACGCCCAGGGGCACGATGAACAGGTTGATGCCCAGCGCGGAGATCAGCTCGCCGCAAAGAGCCACCACCATCCGCAGCCAGCGGCTGTGCAGCGTGTTATACAGCATGGTTCACGCCTCCTTTTGATCGGTTTCTATGGGTTTGATTATACGACATTTCAAAAAAAGCACAAGATAAAAATCGGCCTGCCGGAACAGCACCGGCAGGCCGAACATCACAGGGTATAGCGCAGACACCGGCGCAGCCGCTGCCGGGCCCGCTCCAGCGTCCGGGAGACGGTGGAGGTGTGGACCCCCAGCCGCCGGGCGATCTCCGTCACCGGCAGACGCTGATCATAGTGCAGCTCCAGCATCTGGCGCTGGCGGTCTGTCAGCTCCGCCTCCCGCGCCCGCCGGAGGTTCCGCCGCAGCCGTTCCAGCTGGAGACTGTTATCCTCCCCCGTCTCCCGGAGGTAGACGGTCATATCGCCGATCCACTCGCTGCTGCGGGTATCAAAGGGTGTATTTCTCATGTTTATGATAACTCCTGTCATAATACCGGGCAGTCAGCACTGCCAGCTCCCGACACTCCCGCAGCAAGGGCTGGAGCGTCTCCATCCGCTGCCGCAGCCGCCGGGCGGCCTCCGGGTCCGTCTCCGCCCGCTCCGCCGCCCGCAGCTCCGCCATCCGCAGCCGGAGCCTGGCGGCGCTGTCTGCGTAAAAAACCGACATCTCCACCAGCGTCAAGCTCTCTCCTCCTCTCCCCGGATCTCCCGGCAGGGGGCCAGCTCCCCCCGGGCAAACTCCGGAAAACAATCTCCGCAGATCCGCCGGACGCCGCAGGCCCAGTATTCCTCTCCCCATCCGATCTCCCGGCCACACAGCGTGCAGCACAGGGGGATCTGCCGCCGCCGGCGGTAGGTGTGATACATCCCCATTCCTCCCTTTTCAAAAAATTTTATTTTTTTCAAAAAACTTATTGACAAAACACGATCCCTCTGGTAAGATAAATCCTGCTGCTGGGGCTTGCTGGTGTAGCTCAGCCGGTAGAGCAGCTGATTTGTAATCAGCAGGTCGGGGGTTCGAATCCGTCCACCAGCTCCAATTTCATATGGGGGAATTCCAGAGCGGTCAAATGGGGCAGACTGTAAATCTGTTGTCACTGACTTCGGTGGTTCGAATCCACCTTCCCCCACCATTGAGCGCATATCCGAACCCTACATTGTATGGGGAAAGATATTCGTTCA
>CAUWNE010000043.1:0-20079 GCA_963560095.1 uncultured Dysosmobacter sp.
CTTTTTACCTATCTCCATGTGTTGCACTTGAATTGTAAATCTTGAATTTCATGCCCTTCGCGCCTGCGGGCGCGAACTCTGCGAGACTTTTTCAACAGATTAAGCGCCCTGTGTCCGAGAGGACACAGGGCGCTTTCCTATGATGACTTCAAAAGGTCAGGCGCATATCATACCAGACCGCGCCGCCGTGGGTAGAGGCCGACAGGCCCTCGCTCCGAAAGCCGAAGGACTCGTAATAGTGGACCAGCGCCTCCTTGCAGGTGAGCACGCAGCCCCTGCGGCCCTGGGCCCTGGCGTCGGCGATGACCCGCTTCAAAAGCTGCCCCGCGCAGCCCTGCCGCCGGTACTCCGGCAGGGTGTTCACGCCGAAGATCATCTGCCATGCCCCCTGCCCGTTGTGGAGGGCGGCATTTTCATACATCTCGTCCCGGAGGGTGGGTTCGTCGGTCACCATACCGTCCACAAAGCTCACCAGTTGGCCCTCCTCGGTCTCCAGCAGCCAGAAGTGATCCCCATAGTGGGCCAGCCGCTGGGCAAATTCCGCCTCTGTGGCGGCCTCAGCGGCAGGAAAGCAGGCGGCCTCCACCGCCGTGACGGCGGCCAGGTCCCCGGGGACAGCAGTGCGGATGCGCATGATAAAGATCCCTCATTTCAAATATTGATAGACCAGCAGCAGCCGGGCGGTGGCGTTGGTCATGTTCTCAAAGCCGTAAGGCTGATCTGCGGCAAAGCGCAGCGCCCCCCGCTCAATGAGCTGGAAGGTCTGGTCCTGGGCCGTCAGGCTGACCGTCCCGGAGATCACTGTGGCATAGCAGATGCAGCCGGGAACGGAGGGCTCCGGCTGATAGTGGGCGCTGATGTACAGGTCCAGAAAATAGCTCTCGATCCGGGTGACATCGTCATAGGGAAAATTACACCGCCAGACGGCCTTGCCGCCGTCCAGCCGGACCGGCTTGGTGTCCACATTCCGAAATTCACACAGGGGCTCAAAGTCATCGTTTTCCAGCAGGATCTCCGCCGGCACTTTCAGCGCCCGGGCCAGCTTTCCAACGATGCCCACAGAGGGGTTGGCCTCTCCCCGCTCGATCTGCCCCAGCATGCTGCGGGACACGCCGGCCTCTGCCGCCAGCCGCTCCATGCTGAGCTTCTTGCTCTTGCGGATACGCTTGATATTCTCTCCCACAGCCCGGGTCAATTCCATGGTGGGTCTCCTCTCCGGCAAAACAGCCATGATACTGGACATTTACATGTATATAGTAGACTGTTTGTCGAATTTTGTCAAGGCGGTAACCTTCTTCCCCCTCCGGACTAGTTGCGCGTTTCAACGGTCTTTCTCCTCGAAGGCAGGTGAAAGAGGCAGGATGCTGACTGCGCGCAGCTGCCTGAAAAGTGGAATATGGTCAGCTTTTCCCAATGCTGAAACGCTCAGAATACGGCTCCATCACCCGTTCAAAAAAATCAATATCAGGGGCTGATTCAATATCGATCACCAGTTCTGTCCCGTAGTGCTCACTCCACAGATCGCATCGCTCATTTTTCACGTGGATCGTAAAGTATTTTGTCATCTTGTGATATAGGTCTTGATCTGCCGGCTCTTCCATCAGCCATTCTTCAAGCAGTTCTTTTGCCACAGTTCCTTTGATAGACACCTCATACCGATCATCAGCAGCCCTGCCATATCGTGAAGCCCTTTCAATTTCGCTGCGTTCTTCTTTCCAACAGCGAATTTCAAAGGCGTCGCCTACCTTTACAAAGTGTTCCAGTATCTGCTTCCACCACTGTGATGAAACAGAATTGTCGATCATTTGAACTCCAAACTGCGCCATAGTGCCCTCCATTTCCGGCCATTGTTTTCTCATTCTATCATGTCTATCAGCCAGGATCAACGCATGGCGGAAATCAGATCATCCTCCCCGGCTCCCCATTCTACGCCAAAAAGGCCATGCGCGGAGCGCATGGCCTTTCGTTGATTCGATTTCCCGATCACACCCGCTTCCAGCTTGCGCCGTCCTTGGTGTCTACGATCTCGACGCCCTGGGCCTTCAACTCATCCCGGATGCGGTCCGCCTCGGCAAAGTTCTTGGCCTTCTTGGCCTCATAGCGCTGCATCACCAGCGCGTCGATGGCCGGGTCTCCCTCTCCGGTGACGGTGTAGCCGCCCTCCGTTTTGGCGGTCTGAGCCTTGGCGTTCTCCTCCCGCTTGGCAGCGGCCTTCTTCAACAGCTCCAGGCCCAGCACCCGGTCGAAATCACCGATCAGGGCCAGCTTGGTGGCGTCGTCCGTCTTGGCCTTGAGCACATCAAAGAGGGCCGTCACGCCCATGGAGGTATTCAGATCGTTGCCCATCACCTGATTGAACTTGGCCTGATACTGTTCAAAGACCGCCTGATCCACGTCGCCGCCGGGCTTCAATCCGGCGATCCGGGCGATGAGCTTCTGATAGGCCGCCACGGCGTTGTCCAGGTTCTCCCAGGTAAAGACCAGGGCCTTGCGGTAGTGGCTCTGGAGGCAGAAATACCGGTAAGCCAGGGGATCGTAGCCCTTCTCCTCCAGTAGGGAGACGGTCAGGAACTCGCCCTTGGACTTGCTCATCTTGCCGTCGTTGGTGTTCAGATGGGCCACATGGAACCACTGGGGGCACCAGGGATGGCCCAGGTAGCTCTCAGACTGGGCGATCTCGTTGGTATGATGGGGGAAGGCGTTGTCCACGCCGCCGCAGTGGAGGTCCAGATACTCCCCGTTGTATTTCAGGGAGATGCAGGAGCACTCGATATGCCATCCGGGATAGCCCACGCCCCAGGGAGAGTCCCACTTCAGGGCCTGATCCTCAAACTTGGACTTGGTGAACCACAAAACGAAATCGTTTTTATTCCGCTTGTTGGTATCCTCCTCCACGCCCTCCCGGACGCCCACGGCCAGGTCCTCCTCGTCGTGGTCGTTGAAGACATAGTACCGCTCCAGCTTGGAGGTATCAAAGTACACGTTTCCGCCGGCGAGATAGGCATAGCCCTTGTCCAGCAGGCCGCTGACCATCTGGATAAACTCCGGGATCAGACCGGTGGCGGGCTGGACCACATCCGGGGTCTTGATATTGAGCTTCTTGCAGTCGGCAAAAAAGGCGTCGGTATAATACTGCGCGATCTCCATGACGGTCTTATGCTCCCGGCGGGCGCCCTTGAGCATCTTATCCTCGCCCTCGTCAGCGTCAGAGGTCAGGTGTCCCACGTCGGTGATGTTCATGACCCGGTTCACCTCATAGCCGGCATAGCGCAGATACTTTTCCAGCACATCCTCCATGATATAGCTGCGCAGGTTGCCGATGTGGGCGAAGTGATAGACGGTGGGGCCGCAGGTATACATCTCCACGCGGCCGGGGGTGTGGGTTTGAAACTCCTCTTTTTTATGGGTGGCAGAATTATAGAGATACATCTGACTTCTCCTTCTTGCTTTTCATTGGAATTGATTGAAATTCAAAGCTTTCCCGGCCGATCCGGGATCGCCCAATCACCCCAGGCAGCAGCCGTTCCGGGGCAGCGTCTTGTCAAGTCCCGTCCCCGGTTTCCTTTCTGGCCTGCTGCTCCTCCAGATACCTGGCGTCCAGCAGCCGCTCCACCAGCTCCAGCCGGGAGGAGAGTGCCGCCAGCTTTTCCAGCACCGGGTCCTTGACGTTGATCTGATCCACATCGTCGGCGAAGTTGGCGGCTCTTCCGGCGATCCGGACCACCTGGGCGGGGATACCCACAGCGGTGGCGGCCTCCGGCACCTCGCTGAGGACCACGGCGTTGGCGGCGATCCGGGCGTTGTCCCCCACCTTGAAGGGGCCCAGCACCTTGGCGCCGCAGGAGATCAGCACGTTGTTGCCGATGGTGGGATGGCGCTTGCCATGGTCCTTTCCGGTGCCGCCCAAAGTCACGCCGTGGTAGATCAGGCAGTCGTCGCCGATCTCGGCAGTCTCGCCGATGACGATGCCCATGCCGTGGTCCATCACCAGCCGGCGGCCGATCTTCGCGCCGGGATGGATCTCGATCCCCGTCCAGAAGCGGCTCCACTGTGAGACGCATCGGGCCAGGAATTTCAGGTTCCGCTCATAGAGCCAGTGTGCGATCCGATGATAGAAGATCGCGTGAACGCCGGGGTAAAGCAGCAAAATTTCCAGCTTGCTGCGGGCTGCCGGGTCCCGCCGCTGATAGGCCTCCAGCAGGCCCCCCTGGCGGCGGGAGGACGGGTGCTTGTCACACAGGTCCATAGAATCTTAACTCCTTTCCCAGTCAGGGAGCAAAAAAAGCGCCCCCCGTACCAAGGTACGAGAGGCGACGGATCGCGGTTCCACTCTCTTTTATCACTCGAGACAGCCCATGACGCAGGCCAGGCGGAGGGCTTCCACATCCCCCGCGCTCCCGGACGCACTTCACAGCTCCCGCCGCAGGCACGCTTTCAGCCGGTGACGCGCCCTCTCTGTCCTTTGGAACATCTGCTACTCTTTCCGATCAACACGCTATTCAAATTACCGTTGTATCTTATCAGGATTTCTCCGAAGTGTCAAGAGGGCACCTCTGTTCTCTCCATTACCCTTTGGACTGATTTAGGCAATCATCGCGGTGACATTCATTGCTCTTCCAAGTCCTCGTATCATATCTTCCTTTCACACCTTCTGTATATATTCTCGTACCATGTTCGGAAGCCATCCTCTGTCAATCTATCATCCAAATCTGCAATTGGTCTTGATGCCGATTCTATGATCTCACGGCACGTTTTTACCTTCCTGAGCATCTCGAAAGTTGGTCCGAGAGGATCGCCATACTTTTGAGCAGTGGCAAAGAAGATATATTCACGAAACAGGGGCGGCGCAGCCTCTTTATATTGTCTTCCGAGTTCTCTCCGTTTTTCATGCATGATACGGGCAATCTGTTCTTCATCATAACAGTTTTCTAATTCCTGTGGTAAATCAGCCAACTCACGAACTCTATTCTCGTATTCCTTCCGCAATTGACTGGATTTTAATCCCGTCTCATGCAGTACTATGCATTCATAATCAAATTCATTCATGTAAAAACCTTCATTCTTTAAGCAAACGAATTCACATTTATCTTGCAGTTTACTTGATCATTTTTTTCTGCTTCATTTCATGCATAGTGAAATGCCGGAGTTTAAATCCATCAGTCCAAACGTAAAAAAGGCACCTCTGTTTTGCCGCCTGACCGGGCAGACACTGCGGCATGGGCCCATGGTCGCCCGGCATTTTGCCGCTTATAGTAAACAATTTGATCACGATTCTGTCCATTCTCCAGAAATTGGCCAGAGGATATCCCGGGCCACCGGGGTGTAGAACAGCCGCTCCACCTCCGTCCGCTCCCGGGTCCGGGCCAGGATCCACATGAGCTTTGCCACCACCGCCTCGGTGGTCATGTCGTAGGCCTCCAGAACACCCAGGCGGTTTTTCAGGGCATGGCCCACGTGGTATACCCCCAGGTCGCTGCCCTCACTTGGCACCTGGGTGGTAAGGACCACGATCCGCCCCGCCGCCATCCAGTGGCCCAGACATTCATAAAAGCCGCCGGCCTCCGGCAGTCCGCCCACGCCGAAGCTCTCGATGATCAGCGCGTCGTTGCGCTCCAGCAGGAAATCCGCCTGGGCCCGATCCACCCCCGGCGTCAGCTTCATCAGCGCCACGCGGGTATTCAGCTGATCGTAAAAGACCGGCGCCTGCCCGCACGCCTGGCGGATATAGCGCAGAAGCACGCCGTCCCGCAGCACCCCCAGATTGGGATAGTTGATGCTGGAAAAGGCCTGGAAGCTCTTGGTCCGGGTCTTTCGGGCCCGAGTGCCCAGGATCACCTGGCTGTTGAACACAATGGAGATTCCCGGCAGGTCCGCCGCAGCACAGCGGAGGGCGTCGGTGAGGTTGATCTTGGAATCGGTGCTGTCAAAGCCGATGGGCTTCTGAGCCCCCGTCAGGATGATGGGCTTGGGACTGCCCTGGATCAGATAGCTCAGGGCAGCCGCCGTATAGGCCATGGTGTCCGTTCCATGGGTGAGCACAAAGCCGTCGTAGTCATCATAGTGCTCCCGGATGCAGCGGGCCATCATCAGCCAGTGCCGGGGGCCGATATCGGTGCTGTCCAGATTCAGGATCTGGACGCAGTCCACATCGCAGATGGCGGAGATGGCGGGAATCCGGGCCAGCAGCTCTGCGGAGGTCAGCTCCGGGGCCAGGCCGCTCTCCGTCACCTCGGAGGCGATGGTGCCGCCGGTGCCGATCAAGAGGATCTTCTTCATGGCGCTCTCCTTATCCCAGATCCCGGTGGTCCAGAGCCGCCAGGCCGAAGCGGGCCGCCTGGGTGACGGTCTCCCGCTCCTCCTCCGTGGCGGCGCGCTCCCAGCGGCTCCGCAGCTCCCGGAGGAACAAGCCCCGCAGGGAATCCTCTCCCGCCCGGGCCCACAGGTCCTCTGCCAGCGTGGTCCGGTCCCGGATCTCCAGGGCATAGAACCGCTCTGCCAGCGTCTCTTCCAGGGCGGCGGCACCGGCTCCGCCCTCTCCGGTCTCACCGGTGAGCAAAATTCGATAGAGGTCCTGGGCGGTCTCTGGCGGCAGCGCCGCCTCCACCGCCTGCCGGGGCTCTCTCCCGGTGACGTTCACCTCTAAACTCTCATAGCGATGGCGGGCAAAGGGCACAAAGCTCAGCTCCACCCTGCCGTCCGGAGCCAGGGCACCCTGGTAAAAGCCCTTCTCCCCCAGCTCGTCAAAGCCCCGACCCTCCACACAGCCGGGCCAGGCGCAGACGGTCTTCCCAAATGTCTCCGGCTCCATCCGCTTATGGATATGGCCCAGGGCCAGATAGTCAAGGCCGCTGGCGGCGATCTCCTCCCGCCGGATGGGATCGTAGCGCGCCTGGGCCGGGTCCAGCTCGCCATGGAGCAGGCCGACGTGGAGACGGCCATCCTCCGGGGCGGCAAAGCCTGTCAGAAGCCCCGCCGCCTGTTCGCCTGCGGTGAAGGCCGCCCCATGGACCGTCAAATTCCACTCCGGCACCTCCACCGCCGTCAGGACCGGCTCCCGGAAGACGTGGACGTTCTCCGGCCAGTCCACCGTCAGCCAGGGGCTGCCGGGACCGTACCAGTCATGGTTGCCGGGGGCCACAAAAACCCGGGCCTCCATCTGTCCCAGGGCCGCCGCCAGCTGCTCTCCGGTCTCCCGAAAGGCGCTGGCGCTGTCAAACAGATCTCCCGCCAGCAGCACCAGGTCGATCCCGTGGCTGTTCACATAGTTGGCCAGGCGAAACCCCAGCTCCCGGCCCTCCCGCCGGCGGGCCGCCGCCTGCCGGGCCGACAGAGCGCCAAAGGCGCTGTCCAGATGAAAATCCGCCGCGTGGATAAATCGGATCATGTGTCTCTCCCCTTTCCAGCTCTGCGCCTTGTTCAAGGCAGACCCTTACGGCTCCTCCCGCCAGCCCTTGCACACATCCACCCAGGAGACAAAGTTGGAGGCGTATCGCTCCAGGTCCTCGCAGGTGAGCTCGATGGCGCTGTTGTCGCTGCCGGCGGCGGGAAACACCGTCTCAAACCGCCGCAGGGACACGTCCAGATAGGTCTTCACATTCTCCGGCAGGGCAAAGGGGCACACGCCCCCCACATCGTGGCCGATCAGCTCGTGGGCCTCCTGGTGGGTCAGCATCTTGGCCTTGGTGTGGAACTGCTTTTTATAGGCGCTGTTGTCCACCTTGGCGTCTCCGGCCACCACGATGATGATGGGCTCATCCTCCACCTTAAAGCTCAGGCTCTTGGCGATCCGGGCGCCCTCTACGCCCACGGCCACTGCCGCCAGCTCCACGGTGGCAGAGGAGACCGTAAACTCCCGGATCTGATCGGCGATCCCCAGGGGGGCAAAGTAGGCGCGCACTTTCTCAATGGACATGGCTGGTTCTCTCCTATCTCTATTTTGTAATATATATTTATAGAATTACGTTTTGTATTTGATTTTACCGGATATCCACCCGCTCCACAGCGGTGCACAGGCCGGTGGCGCTGTCCAGGGTAAAGATGGCCCCCTGGAGCTTACAGGGGCCCTCCGCCGTGCGGAAGTGGCCGGGGACCCCGCCCAAAAAGCCCTCCACCGACTGCTCCGGCTCCACGCCCAGCACCGATTCCACCGGGCCGGTCATGCCCACGTCGGTGAGGTAGCCGGTCCCCTTGGGATAGATCCGCTCGTCCGCGGTGGGCACGTGGGTATGGGTGCCCCACAGGGCGGACACCCGCCCGTCCAGGTAATAGCCCATGGCCAGCTTCTCGCTGGTGGCCTCCGCGTGGAAGTCCACCAGGGTGAAGTCCGCCTCTCCCCGGGTCAGGAGCTTGTCTGCCGTTGTAAAGGGGTTCTCCGTGCCCCAGGCCAGGTCGCAGCGGCCCAGCAGGTTGATCACCCGGACCCGGACGGCCCCCAGATCAAAGATCTCACAGCCGTGGCCCGGGGCCCGGCCGGTGTAGTTGGCCGGCCGCAGAAGCCAGGGCGTATCCTCCAGGAAGTCCCGGATCTGGAGCTTATTGAAGGTGTGGTTGCCCAGGGTCACCGCGTCAGCCCCGGCGTCATAAATCCGCTGGGCCTGGGCCGGGGTCAGGCCCACGCCGGCCACATTCTCCCCGTTGACCACGGTGAAGTGGATCTTCCGGGCTCGCTGCAGGGGCCGCAGATGGCGCTCCAGGTGCTTCAGCCCCGCCTCGCCCACCACGTCGCCCACCGCTAACATCTGATACAGCATATAGGTTCCTCCGCTGTGTAAATTCAAAGTTCGCCATCCCCCGCAGGAAGCGGACAGCCCCTGGCGGGACGTCCGAAAATCCTGGGATGGCCTTTGCTCATTGAGGGTAGTATACCAAAAACGGCGGGATTTGCATAGCCCCATTCCCCGCCGGCGGCGCGGCGCCCCGGAGAGAACATCTTTGGGTTGCGTTCCGCCGGCTTTCTGCTTATAATGAGTCCAACTGTATGGATCGCGGAGGTGCCCTATGGCAGTCAAGCTGGAATTATACCGGGTGTTCAAGGAGGTGGCCGAGACCGGCAACATCTCTGTGGCCGCCAAAAATCTCTATATCTCCCAGTCGGCGGTGAGCCAGTCCATCAAGCAGCTGGAGACCGCTCTTCAGGCCCGGCTCTTTGCCCGCAGTCCCCGGGGCGTCACCCTGACGGGGGAGGGCCAGATGCTCTACCAGTATGTGCGCAGCGCCCTGGGACTCATCGCCACCGGAGAGGACAAGCTCTCCCAGGCCCAGCAGCTGCTGCTGGGCACGTTGGTCATCGGCGCCAGCGACACGGTGACGTCTCAGTTCCTGGTGCCCTATCTGGACGAGTTCCACCGTCTCCACCCCGGCATTCGGCTGAAAATCGTCAGCGGCCGCAGCGCCAAGGTGGTCAGTATGCTCAAATCCGGCGCGGTGGACATCGCCTTTGCCTCCTCCCCCGCCGACAGCGTCCTGGAGTGCTGGCCCTGTTTCCCCACCCACGCCGTCTTTGTGGCCGGCAGCAGCTATGACTGCGACTTCCAGCACGTCTACACCCGCCAGGAGATCGCCGACTTTCCCCTGATCCTGCTGGAGCGCAAGGCCAGCAGCCGGGTCTTCCTGGAGCAGGAGTTTTTGAAAAACGGCGTCACGCTGTCACCGGAGATCGAATTGAGCTCCCGGGGGCTGCTGGTCTCCCTGGCCCGGATCGGCCTGGGCGTAGCCGGTGTGACCCTGGAATTCGTTCAAAAGTCCCTGGAGGCCGGCGATATCCGGCTGCTGAAAACCGACTTTACCATCCCCGCCCGGAGCCTGGACATGTGCACGCTGCGGGAGGTCACCCCCACCGCCGCGGCCACTGCCTTTATGGAGATGGTCCGCCAGGGCAGAGGAGGGGAGCACTGATCAATGGAGGCTCTTTCTATGGAATCCTTTATGCTGGTCCTGGAGCTGATCGGGACCATGGCCTTTTCCGCCGCCGGCACCATGACGGGCCTGCGGAAGAATATGGATATCTTCGGCGTGTGCATCCTGGGGCTCTCCACAGCCGTGGGCGGCGGCGTGATCCGGGATCTGATCCTGGGCTGTACGCCGCCGGCCACCTTCCGGGACCCCATCTATGTCACCGTGTCCCTGCTGATCTCACTGGTGCTGTTTCTGCCTCAGCTCCGCCACCTGCTCATGCGGGACCACGCCCGGTTTGACCTGGTGCTGTTCTGGATGGACGCGGTGGGCCTTGGCATCTTCACCGCCGTGGGGATTCGGGCCGCCTTTGCCCAGATGGCCCATCCCACGCTGTCCCTCCTGGTGTTCGTGGGCGTGGTCACCGGCGCCGGCGGCGGCGTCCTCCGGGACGTTCTAGCCGGCGACACCCCCTATATCTTCGTCAAGCACATCTACGCCAGCGCCTCCCTGGCCGGGGCCCTGGTCTGCGTGCTGCTGTGGCATCCTGCCGGCAGCGCGGCGGCCATGCTGGCCGGGGCCGGCACGGTGGTGCTGATCCGCTGGCTCTCCGCCCACTTCCGCTGGAACCTGCCCCACTCCCATGAATAAAAACGGCCCTGGCGGAAAACCTCTCCGCCAGGGCCATTTCAGCGTATCGAAAAAGCCTCTCAGAGTTCGCCGCCCGGAGGCGGCGAATCAAGTGAAATCATGTTCTGCCAGGGCGTGCACCTGGCAGAACATACTTCTCGCGGAGCGAGCGTCGCACCGGCCGCAGGCCGGAAGGCGCAGAGCGCAGCGCGATCCCTTTTCAAAAAAGTGCTTGCACTTTTTTGACAGTCTCCGCCAGGGCCGCAACGTGTCACAGGTCGTCGATCTGCATTTTGTCGATCTCCCGCCGCTTTTTCAGCCGCTCCCGGCCGGCGGCATAGATGGCCAGCAGCACCACCGTGGGGATGTTCCCCATCGCCAGTGACGCCAGCATCGGGCCCCATGGAAACGCGCCGTCAGAAACCGCTACCCCCAGCGCCATGGCCAGGGAATAGAGGAAGGTCAGCGCCGGCAGCACCAGCCCCGGCCAGCGGCTCTCCCGCCGGGAGAGAAAGATCTGCAACAGCACGCCTCCCACCAGCAGACCCAGCCAGACCAGTAGCATGATCGTTGATATCATCATCTCAGGGGTCCTCCTTTGTCTTTCGATATTCCGTGATCAGGATCTTGGCCGTGTCGAAATCCAGCTTGTCATCCACCGCCAGCCGCTTCACCAGCGATACATAGGGGTCCGCCTCCGCCGCCTCGGTGAGGCGGATCTTCTGGATCAGCCGGTCCAGCCGCAGCCGCACCGTGGGATAGCTGACGCCGTACAGCGCCGCCACCTCTTTCAAGGACCCGGAGGCCAGGATGAACTTTTTGATAAAGACCAGATCCTCGTCCTCCAACTCCGCCATCCACGCCGGCAGTGCTGCCATTCCCTCACGCCCCTTTCATAAAGTTAATATAAACTTTAATTTTATAAAAGTCAAGTCTAAAATTTATTGTAATAAAACGAATCCCGCTCCACATGGAGCGGGATTCGTCTCTATCTGCTAGTTCCCTCAATCGGGCAGCTCCGCCCGCAGGGTCTCCCGGATCTCGCTGTCAAAATAGGCCACCGGGTCCTGGTGCTCTCCGTCCTGACGGACCTCAAAGTGGAGGTGGGGACCCGTAGACATGCCGGTGGAGCCCACGGCGCCGATCATCTCCCCGGCCCGGACGGCGTCGCCCTGCTCCACGTCCACATTCCGGCACTGGCCGTAGAGGGTGGTCAGTCCGCTGCCGTGGTCCAGGACCACATAATTGCCCCGCTCCGGGTCAAATCCGGTCTCGGTCACCGTGCCGTCCGCCGCCGCCAGGATCACCTCCCCCTCTGGGGCAGGGATGTCGATCCCGGTGTGGGTCCTGCCGCCAGCTGTGCCATAGGGATTGCTGAGGCTCACCACCCGGCTGCCCCGGACCGGCCAGGAAAACCAGCGGCTGCGCTGCTGATCGGCGGCATAGACGCCGTAGAGATAGGGGGCCTCCTCCCCGGCCAGCTGGGGCAGCAGACGCCGGGTGCCGTCCTCCTCCCAGACCACCTTCAGCCGTCCGGTGGAGAGGCGGTACTCTCTGGACTGCGAGGAGCCGTCCGCCAGGGTGACGGTCACCGTCAGCACCGCGCCGTCAAAGAAGTCCACGTTGGCGTGGAACTGCTCCGGGTCCTCCTCCCGGTCTGTGACCAGCTCCTCCGGCGGAATCCAGAACCCGTATTGGACCTCCGGATCATACGCCTCGGTGACGCTCTCGCCCAACACGGTCATCTCTGGCATGGACCACACGCCGTTTTCATCCTGACTGATGGCCGCCGGCGTCATCGTGCCTTCCTCCATGGCCTTCCGGGCCGCGGCCATGTCCTCCTGGGTCAGATCGGTATGCAGGCGGTTTCGGTACAGCCCGCCCTTGTCGATGGACAGCGTGACCGTTCGGATCTCCTGGCCGGTCACCTGGAAGAGGCTGCCGGTAAAGCCGCCTAGCTCCCCATCCATCGAACCCTCGCCGGAGAGGATGGCCAGGCCGCCGTTGGCGTTGGGGGCCATGGTCTCTCCCGTGTCGGCGGCATAGGCCGTCAGGCCAAAGGAAAAGGCCGGCAGGGCTGTCACCGGTGTGCCCGCCGTCTCCCCGTTCCCAGTGGGGCGGAGCGTCCCCGCCACCAGGGCCAGGGCGCAGGCGGCGCACACCGCTCCCCGAAGCAGCCACCGGCGTCTCTCCCCGGCGGCCCTCCGGCCGGTCTTTTCCCGCTCCAGCCGCTCCTGGCGGCGGACGGCCTGTACCACCCGGTCATTCAGCTCCTCAGGCACGGAGAGTTTCTCCGTCAAGGTCCGGTATTTGTTCTCGTTCATCGTCCATACCTCCCAGCAAATCTTTCAGTTTGATCCGAGCCCGGCGCAGCCGGGTGCGGACTGTGGCCGCCGGGACTCCTGTGAGCCGGGCGATCTCCTCCGCCCGGCAGCCCTCGGCGTAGTAGAGGTGCACCGCTGTGCGCAGCTTCTCCGGCAGGCGGGCCACCACCTCCCACAGCTCCGACGCCTCTGCGGTCCTGTCCGCCGCCGCCAGCTCCGGCAGCTCCTCCAGGGCCAGCACCGGCCGGCGCAGCCGGAACCGGTGCAGATCCGCGCAGCGGTTCAGCGTTGCCCGGATCAGCCAGGCCTTCAGATGCTCCTCGTCCCAGTCCCGGCCGCCCTGGCTCAGCAGATGCAAAAAGACGTCCTGATAGACATCCTCCGCGTCCTCCCGGCTCTGGAGCCGGCACAGGGCCAGCCGGTACACCGTGCTGCCCTGGCGTTCCATGGCGCCCCGGAGGAACTGCTCCTGTTCCGTCATCGAATGTCTCCTTTCCTCGGGTCTTGAAAAGCGCTTTCACTCATAACACGTCTGCCGGGGGCAAATCGTTTCCTTTTCCCTGAAAAAAATTCCCGCCGGAGTTCCGGCGGGAAGCTGGTCTGCTGGATGCCCGGTCAGGATCCCCGTCCGGTCTCCCCGGCCGCAGATGATGCAGCCCTGACCGGCTGCGGCGAAAAGGCGGAGGGGGACCGCCATTCCATTCTCTATGGTCCCGCCCCCGGTCCGGCATCGGGATCACAGCTTGGATCACACGTTCAAAACACGCAAAGGGCGGTAAAGCAGGGAGCCTCGGGCCCCAGGCCCTCCACCCGGTAGGTCTCCCCCTCCCGAAAGCCCCGGAGCGCCAGCATCTCTCCCAGGGTGGCCTCCTTGCTGTAATTGATATAGAACTCCCGGGGCACCCGCTCCTGGAGATCCCCAGGCAACGCGTCCCAGACGATGTCCCCATAGTTGCCGCTGTACAGGTGGCCGTTGCCGTCCAGATCTGACCAGCGGATGGTCCGGCAGCCCAGGTCCTCCAGCCCCTCGTGGGGCAGGACGATCTTTTTCGGGTCCGGGCAGTCCAGATCCACGGGGCAGCACGTCAAAGGCTTGGCCGTGAAGGCCGCAGGCCGCAGGATCCGCCGGGAAGCGGGGTCCACCAAGATCCAGTCGCTCTTGACTGAGACCCGGAGACGCCCCGCCTGGTCCCGCATCTCATAGACCCGCCGCAGGTGGGCCCCCTTGGCCCCATTCTCCCAGGTGGTGATGGTCAAAACCTCCTGGGCCTGGGGGATCTCATGGATCGCCATGGCCAGGCGGGAGAGGAGAAAGGCCTGTCCCAGTCCCCGCAGACGCTCATGGGTCAGCCCCCTGGCGTCATAATCATAGCCGGCAAAGACCGCCGCCTTGCTCAGCAGGGCCGCGATCCGGGCCCGCTTGTTTCGGTCACAGTCCCAGAAGGTCAGCTCCTCCTGGCGGGAATAGCTGTTCTCCGTCAGGGTCTGTTCAAAATGTTCCATACCGGTCGCTCCTTTTTCTCAATGGAAGCAGTTTACCACGTTTTTCCCCGTCTCACAACGGACAAGATTGCAATTTTGTCCAGGTGTGCTATACTGACCATGTTATATTCTTTTAAGGAGGACCTATTTATGGAA
The DNA here is from genome assembly GCA_963560095.1 of uncultured Dysosmobacter sp. Lineage (GTDB taxonomy): Bacteria > Bacillota > Clostridia > Oscillospirales > Oscillospiraceae > Oscillibacter. Next base: position 14,484 of record CAUWNE010000043.1, read on the forward strand.
AAAACCGTCATTTCCACGTCTAAGGCCCCCGGCGCCATCGGCCCCTATTCCCAGGGCTGGACCGCCGGCGATCTGGTCTTCACCTCCGGTCAGATCCCTGTGGACCCGGCCACCGGCGCCATTCCCGACACCATCGCCGCCCAGGCTGAGCAGAGCTGCAAAAACGTGCTGGCCGTGCTGGAGGCCGGCGGCGCCACCGCGGAGAACGTGGTGAAGACCACCTGCTTCCTGGCGGATATGGCAGACTTTGCCGCCTTCAACGAGGTCTACGCCAAGTTCTTCACCTCCAAGCCCGCCCGCAGCTGTGTGGCTGTTCGGGAGCTTCCCAAGGGCGTTTTGTGCGAGATCGAGGCCATCGCCCTCAAGTGATCTCCCCTTACTCGAAAAAATTCCGCCCCGCGCATCGCGCGGGGCGGAATTCTTTTTATTTCCGCAGGAGCAAAATGCCCAGCGTATTGGGGCCGCAGTGGGAGAAGATCGTGCAGCCGGCCTTGGTCTCCAGGATCTCGCCAAAGCGACCGTCAGCGCGGAGGATCTCCCGGGCCACAGAGGCCAGACGGTCGTCGGGACAGGTGTCCACCAGGATCACCCGGCTGGTATCCAGGTCCGTCCGGCCCTCCAGCCGGTCCCGGAGATAATCCGCCACCGCCTTTTCCATGGAGCCCCGGTACTTCTTCACCACGCCCATCTTGCCGTCGATGACCTCGATGCAGGGGTGAAGCCGAAGCAGATTGGCCCCCAGGGCCGTCACTGCGGAGCAGCGGCCGCCCTTTTTCATATAGTCCAGCCGGTCCAGGACAAAGCTCATCTCCACCCGGGAGGTCATCCCCTCCAGCAGCTCCAGGATCTCCAAAACCGTGCTCCCCGCCCGGGCCGCCTGGGCTGCCGCCAGCACCAGAACTCCGTGGCCCACGGAGAGGTTCTCCGAGCTGAACACAAAGACGTCCGGAAACTCCTCCGCCGCCAGCCGGGCGTTCTGGTGGCAGCAGGAAAAGCCGCCGCCGATATTCAGATGGATCACACTGTCGCCCTGGGCGGTCAAATCCCGGAACAGCGTCTCATAATCCGCCGCGTTGACGGCGTTGGTGGTGGTGATGGCGCCGCCGCCGTCCACATGGGCGGCGATGTCCGCCGTGGAGATATCCACGCCGTCCCGGTACAGCCGTTCTCCTTTCACCACGCCCAGGGGGATCACAGAGATCCCATACTCCTCCAGCAAGGCAGCGGGCAGATCACAGGTGCTGTCGGTGGCAATTCTAATCATGTACATTCTCCTCCGGCATGTAAATTCGTAGTATTGTATCACAGTTTTTTCCAAAATGCCAGAGAAATTTTCAAACCTTAACGCTCTTTTTTACAGCCGAACCAGCCTGGCCCCCAGGGCCGCCCCATCGGCGCTGTCATGGGTCACCAGCAGCACTGGCCGGCCGACGGTCTCCCGCAGGAGGATCTCCCGGCAGCATCTCCGGGTCTCCTGGTCCAGGCCGGTGAAGGGCTCGTCCAGAGCCAGGGCGTCGGCAGGAGCCAGCAGCGCCCGGGCCAGCGCCAGACGGCGCTTCATGCCGCCGGAGAACTCCCGGACCGCCTGGCCCGCCGTCTCTCCCAGGCCCAGCTCTGCCAGCAGGGTTTGCGCCCGGGTCTCGTCGTATTCCCGGCCCAGAACAAAGCGCAGGTTTCCCCAGGCGTCCAGGTCCTCCAGCAGCCGGTCCTCCTGGAACACGGCGGCCCAGCGGCACCCGGGCGGAGTCTCCACCGTGCCCCGGTCCGGCGTCTCCAGGCCCAAGAAGATCCGCAGCAGCGTGGTCTTTCCCCGGCCGGAGGGCGCCATGACACAGGTCACTGCGTCTGCCGCCGCCTCTACGCTCACATCCCGCAGCACGGTCTGCGGGCCGTAGGATTTCCAGATATGATGCACCGCAATGGGGTTCATAGGGCACCCGCCTTCCTTGTCAGCGTGTCCACGGCCAGCAAAAACAGCTTCTCAAACAGCAGCGACAGCGCCACGATCACAGCCGTCCAGGCAAACAGGTCCGCCGTTTGAAAATAGATCTTGGCGGTGTACAGCCGCTCGCCCAGGGAGCCGTTTGGCAGGCCGATGACCTCTGCGGCGATGCCCGCCTTCCAGCAAAGCCCCAGGCCCAGGGAGCAGGCGGCGCGAAAGTGGGGCAGCACCGCCGGGAGATAGATCCCCCGCAGCCGCCGGCTCAAGGGCACCCGGAACACCCGGGCCATCTCCAGCAGCGCCTGGTCCGCCTGGCCGATGCCCGCCAGCACGTTGAGATATACCGGCGGAAAGACCATCAGCCCCGCGATGAACAGCGACAGGCTCTGGCTATTCAGCCACACCAGGGCCAGGATGATAAAAGAGGCCACCGGCACCGCCTTCACCGCCGCCACCAGGGGCGCCAGCAGCTCCCGCACCCACCGCCAGCGAAACGCCGGGACTGCCAGCGCCACAGCCGCCAGACACGCCAGGAGAAATCCCCCCAGGATGCGGGCCGAGGACCAGCCAACCGCCCGCCAGAAGTCCCCGGTCACGGCCAGCTCTCCCAGCCGGGCCAGGGCCGCCAGCGGCGAGGGCAGCAGCAGCGCCTGGTCAAAGGCCATGCTGCCCGCCTGCCAAACCGCCAGCCAGAACGCCACCGCCCACAGGCGGAGAGCGCTCTTACGCGCCATAGTAGAAGCCGTCCTCCGGCACCGCGTTGCCCACGGACTTAGGGTTGCCCTCCAGCAGGACCTGGAGATAGCCGGAGAGCTTCTCCCTCATCTCGCCGCCGGTGATGCAGACGATGTTGCAGTAAGGCAGGGCCTTCTCCGCCACGGCGGCGTCCACGATGCCGTACTCCCCGATGAACGCGGCGGCGTCGGCGGTGTTTTCGTTCACCCAGTCCACGCTGGCAGCATAGTCATCCAGGAAGGTGGCCACCGCGGTGGGGTGCTCCTCCACAAAGGCCTTCCGGGCCACCACCACGCCGGTGATGAGACCGGAGCCGTTGTCCAGCGCGTCCCACTCCTGATTCAGGTCCAGGGCCATCCGCAGGTCCTCGATCTTGCTCTCCGCCACGGTGACAAAGGGCTGGGGCAGCAGGGCGATGGTGGCCGCGCCGCTGGCCAGGGCAGCCACGCACTCGCTGTGCTCGCTCTTCCAGTCGATCACCACATCCCCGTCCGGGTCGATGCCGTTTTCCTGGAGCAAATACCGCAGGGCATATTCCGGCGTGGAGCCCTTGCCGGCGGCCACGATGGTCTTGCCCTTCAGGTCCGCCAAAGATTGCACGGCGTTGCCCTTTTCCACCAGGTACAGCACGCCCAGGGTGTTCACCGCCAGGGTGACGATCTCCCCCTCGGTCTGGTTGTACAGCACTGAGGCCAGGTTGGCCGGGACGCAGGCGGCGTCCAGCTCCCCCTGGATCAGGGCCGGGGTCACCTCGTCGGCGGAGCCAGCCAGGGTGAATTCATAGCTGGGCCCCAGGGCGGAGTGGGGATCGTCGTGCATCACCTTCACAAGGCCCATGGCCGTGGGGCCCTTCAGCGCGGCCACCCGCACGGTCACCGGCGTCTCCGCCTCATCCTCCTGGGGCGGGGCAGGCGGTTCCTTCCCGCCGCCGCAGGCCGCCAGGGACGCCGTCATCAGCAGCGCCAAACAAAGAGCCAACCCTTTTTTCCAAAGATGCTTCATCACAAACGCTTCCTTTCTGATCTGATATTCCGCAGAGTCTTTATGCCAATGCCTCTTCCGGTGCGTAGACCGTCTTGGCCGTGACGCCGGGGAGCTTGCCCAGCTTGCCCGACAGGGCGGAGATCACCGCCTGGGGCGCATCCATCGCCACGCTGATGATGTTCACGCCCCGCTGCCGGTAGGGGACCCCCATCCGACCCACCACATAGCTTCCGTACTGATGCAGCAGCTCGTTCAGCGCCGCCACCGGAGCGTCCTCCCGGACGATCACGGCCACCAGGGCCACCCGGGTCTCCATACGCATCCCTCCTGTTCCTGAAAATACAACATGCCCCCTCCGCCGTTCCGGCAGAGGGGGCATGGATATCCCAAAAGGACCCGGGTCTTCCCCGCGTCTGGCTGCCCCGTCTTTCGGCTTGGACCGCTCCGCGCCGTCAGAACGACAGATTCGCTCAATGGTCGCCGGTCAGGAATTTCTTTCCGGAGACAAGGGCATTATATCATAAAAGGAACGCACCCGTCAAGCGCACTGCCTTGCCAGACGGCCCATTCTATGATATAATCTGAAAATCTTGACAGAATCGGGAGTTTTTCCCGCTGTCCATCCCAAAAGAGTTGAGGTATCCCCATGAAAACACCCTTTGTCACCCACGACCAGCTGGAGGCCATCGCCGCCCGCTATCCCACGCCCTTCCACATCTATGACGAGCGGGGCATCCGAGAAAACGCCCGCCGGCTGAAGGCCGCCTTTGCCTGGAATCCCGGCTTCCGGGAGTATTTCGCCGTGAAGGCCACCCCCACCCCCGCCATTTTGAAGCTGCTGAAGGAGGAGGGCTGCGGCTGTGACTGCTCCTCCCTGGCAGAGCTGACCATGGCAGAGCGCTGCGGCGTCACCGGAGAGGCGATCATGTTCTCCTCCAACGAGACCGCGCCGGAGGAATTCCAGCTGGCCCGGCGGCTGGGCGCGGTGATCAATCTGGATGACATCACCCTGATCGACGAGCTGGAAGCGGCCGCCGGCCCCCTGCCGGAGAAGATCTGCTGCCGCTATAATCCCGGCGGCGTCTTCACCCTGGGCGAGACCCGGGAGGGCTTCCAGGTCATGGACAACCCCGGCGACGCCAAGTATGGGATGACCCGGGCCCAGATCGCCGAGGCCTTCCAGATCCTGGCCGGAAAGGGCGTGCGGGAGTTCGGCATCCACAGCTTCCTGGCCTCCAACACCCTCTCTAATGAGTATTATCCCGCCCTGGCCCGGGTGCTGTTCCAGCTGGCGGTGGAGCTGAAGGAGGAGACCGGCTGCGCCGTTACCTTTATCAACCTCTCCGGCGGCATCGGTGTGCCCTACCGTCCGGAGCAGCAGCCCAACGACATCTCCGCCATCGGCGAGGGCGTCCGGCAGGCCTATGAGGAGATTTTGGTCCCCGCCGGACTGGGCAACGTGGCCCTGTATACTGAGCTTGGCCGCTTCATGCTGGCCCCCTATGGGCACCTGGTGACCCGGGCCGCCCACGAAAAGCATATCTATAAGGAGTATATCGGCGTGGACGCCTGCGCCTGCGATCTGATGCGTCCGGCCATGTACGGCGCCTATCACCACATCACCGTCTCCGGCAAGGAGGACGCCCCCTGCGACCACAAGTATGACGTGGTGGGCGCCCTGTGCGAAAACAACGACAAGTTCGCCGTGGACCGGATGCTGCCCAAGATCAACCGAGGGGACCTGCTGGTGATCCACGACACCGGCGCCCACGGCCACGCCATGGGCTACAACTACAACGGCAAGCTCCGCTCTGCCGAGCTGCTGCTGCGGGAAAACGGCGCCGTGGAGCTGATCCGGAGAGCCGAGACCCTGGAGGATTATTTCGCCACCCTGATCTGGTAAATTTGATGCAAAAGCGCCGCCGCGATTCCTCG
>CAUWNE010000044.1:0-18881 GCA_963560095.1 uncultured Dysosmobacter sp.
GCGGGCGGCGAACTCTGTGAGACTTTTCCGACACGCTGTAAAGAGGTCCGGCGCTGATGCGCCGGACCTCCTTGTTCGTGGTATCTATATTACATGAGGTTATAGAGGATCTTTGCCATCTGGCCCCGGGTGATCTTGGCCTGAGGCTTGAAGCTGCCGTCGGTATAGCCGCCGATGACCCCCTGGGCCGCCATGGTCTGGATATAATAGGCGGCGTAATCCGGGATCTTGCCGGCGTCGGTGAAGGTCAGCTCCACCGTGCCGTAGCCCTTCTCCTGGGTCCGGCCGATCATGGTGGCCGCCTGGGCCCGGGTCAGGGAGCTGTTCGGGTTGAAATACAGCCGGCCGTCGGCTCCGGTGGAGCCGTTGATGATCCCCTCGGTGTAGAGCGCCTTGATGGCAGGGATCGCGTACTCGCCGATCTGGCCCAGATCCGCAAAGGGCAGGACCACATCCGCATACCGGCTCTCGTCCAGCTTCAAATAGCGGTAGAGCATCACAGAGAACTGGGCCCGGGTGATGTTCTGGTTGGGCTTAAAGGTGCCGTTGTCATAGCCGGTGGTGATGCCAGCATGGTAGAGATAGTCCACATAGCTGGCCGCCCAGTAGCCCTTGGTATCCGAGAAGGTGGGGACCCAGTCGCTGGAGGTTGGCACATCGTAGGAGGCCCGGCCGATGTTGCCGGAGGCGTCCCGGGCAGTGACCGTGACCCGGTGAGGCCGCCCGTCGGAAATCAGGGAGGTGGACAGGGCGCCGGTGGCCTCATTGTAGGTAAAGGTCTGGGCCGCGCCGTCCCAGGTGACAGAGACAGACGCCTTGGGCAGGACGCCGTCCACAGCGTCGGTGACGGTGCCGGTCAGCGTGGTGCCGTCGGCCTTGAGGGTGACGGTGGGCACGGCATGGTCCACGATGCTGTTATAGCTCAGGACCATCTGATCGAGATAGATGGTGCTGCTGCCGAAGGGCGGGTCCACCGTGATGTCCGCCTGACGGCTGATGGTCAGGCTCTGGATCTCCTGAACCCCCTGGCTCAGCTCCGCGGTGACCTGCCGCCAGCCGGTGAAGTCCAGCGTTGCCACTTGCAGAACCCGGTCCACTTTGGTCCCGTCGAAATAGCGCAGGGCCAGGGTATTGCCGGAGCCGTCGCCATAGACCCAGAAGCTCAGCTGGGTGTAGGGCGCAGGGATCAGGGGCTGATTCAGATACAGGCTGGACACGTAGCCGGTGCCGTACTCCGTGGACTCATAGCTGTCCAGGGTGTAGTCCACCTTGGCGGCGGAGCGGCCAAAGCGCACATAGTCTCCCCGGTTGGTCAGCGACAGGGAGGCCCGGCTGCCCTCAGAAGCAAAGAGGGTGCTCTGGTCCTCAAAGTCCTCCACCATCTGGAGGGCCATGTTGGAGACCGTCACCGGCACCGTGGCGGTCCGGCCGCCGGCTGTGACGGTGATCGTGCCGGTGCCAGGCGTACCGGCATGGAACACACCTGCCTGGTCGATCGTACCGATATTGCCGGTGACCTCCCAGGCAAACACCTCCGGGTCCGCTTTCAAGGAAATGTGGTTATAGGCGGCGGTAGCCGTCAGCTGGGTCGCAGAGCCCGGCGCGGCGCTCAAGGACGTGATTGCCGTACCGTCGGCCTTCCGGATCGCCAGATCTGTGGGCGTCGCGATGGCGTGGACCGTGGCGGAGCCCTCCCGGCCGCCGCTCTCTGCGGTGACCGTCACATCGCCGCCGGAGCGGGGCGTGACCAGCACATTCCCCTCCATGGTGCCGTCGGAGGCCGTCAGATGGTAATCCCAGTCCATGGGGATGAAGTTGGTGTCCACGGCAGTGGCGGAGATGTTCACCCGGCTGCCCGCCAGAACATAGTCATGGTCTGCGCTGACATAGAAGTGCGACAGCTCCCCGCTGGGGGTATTGTCTGCCACCAGGAAGATCTGATTGGTAACCGAGCGCTCCTTGCCGCCGGAGGGGGTATTGAGGGTGGTGGCAGTGAGCTCATCCGGCGCGGTCACAGACAGCGTGGTAGAGCCGCCGCCGTCCAAGCACAGCGCCGTCACACAGCCCAGCTCGATCATCCGCTTAGCCACCTGGGTCATGGTCGCGCCAATGGAGTGGCCGGGCTTGCGGCCGTCCACAGTGTAAAACACCAACGTGCCGTCCGGCCGCTGGCCCACGGCGGTCCGAGGGGCGCTGCCGGCCTCCAGGCCGGAGACCACAGAGCCGTTTTCCACCAGGGAGTACAGCGCGCCCAGGGCATATTCCACATCGTCCCACTGGCTGTCGGCAGCAGTGGCGCTGATGCGGATCTGACTTCCCACGGGAATGTTCCGCAGGGCGTCCACATGATAGGCATCGGACTTGAGATTGGCGGAGAGGACCACCTGATCCTCCCGGATGGCTGTGGCGGAGGAGGCCTCCACCACCCGCTCCACTGCCAGGGTCATGGTCTCGCCGATGGAGAGGCGGCCCTCGACGATGTTGCACACCACGTCGATGCCTGCCTCCGTATTGCCGGTGGTGTGGCGGTCATTGAAGTCATGGGTGTAAAGATAGATACCGCCGGTGGACACCCGGGCCTTGTTGACGCCGGTGATCTTGCGCACCAGTTCGGTGCCCTCGCCGTTGGCATAGCCCAGGGCGGCGCTGACCGTGACAGCAGGCTTTCCCAAAACGGCAGTGCCGTCGGGGCGGAAGCCGATGGCGTAATAGCCGGCGTCACTGCTGCGCAGGTTCCCCTCCGTCACCACGATGCCGATGGGCAGGCCCGTGCTGAAATTGAAAAAGTCGCCGTTGATGCCGGCCACCACCCGGTAGCCCTGGGCCTCCAGCTCGCTGGCGGCGGTGCCGACCGTGCTCAGGGACGTGAGCACAGAGCCGGCGGTCACCACCGGGGTCACGCTGTCGTTGGGCGTATATGTAATGAGGTTCTCCGTCCGCCGGTCCGAGTAGGATGTGCTCCAAAACACGTTGGTGGAGAGCTGGGTCTCCTGGTGCAGCAGCGTGTCCTTGGCCGTCAGATCCTCGCCCAGCGCCTCAGAAGCGGCGGCAGGCAGTGCCAGGGCGCACAGCAGCGTCAGCGCCGTCAGCGCCGTCAGCGCCGACAGGGTTCTGCGAAAAAGATGTCTCATAGGTCTCCTCCAAAATGTCCGGGTTTCCTGGTTCCAGTCTACATAACATTCATCAGCATAGCACATTCCCGCCCCAAAGTAAACTTCAAATTGAAAACAATTTCCGGGGAATTTCCCCGGTTCTTCCTACACCTGCCGAAGAACTGCCCCTGCTCACGCCCGCCCTCTTTGAAAAAAACAAGCGGGGGACCGATGGTCCCCCGCTTGCTGGAATTCATTCAGTTTCCTGTATGGATCGCCGGACTCAGCACTTCTCCACAACCACGGCAGTGCCCATGCCGCCGCCGATGCACAGGGTAGCCATACCCTTCTTGGCGTCGTCGCGCTTGAGCATCTCGTGGATCAAGGTGACCACGATCCGGGCGCCGGAGCAGCCGATGGGGTGGCCCAGGGCGATGGCGCCGCCGTTGACGTTGACCTTGTTCATGTCAAAGCCCAGCTCACGAGCCACGGCCACAGACTGGGAGGCAAACGCCTCGTTGGCCTCGACCAGATCGATGTCCTCAATGGTCACGCCGGCCTTCTCCATGGCCTGACGGCAGGCGGGAACAGGACCAACACCCATGATCTTGGGATCCACGCCGCCCTGGCCCCAGCCGATGAGCTTCATCATGGGCTTCAGGCCGTACTTCTCCACAGCCTCGCCGGAGGCCAGGATCAGAGCAGCAGCGCCGTCGTTCAGGCCGGAGGCGTTGGCAGCGGTGACGCGCTGCTCATGCTTGTGGGCGTCAGCCTCGTGGACCTTGGTGGGCTCGAAGGTATGAACAATCTCGTCCTCTACGCCGTCGGGGCCAACGGGGAACGCGCCGCGGAGCTTGGCGATGCTCTCCTTGGTGGTGCCGGGCTTGGGATACTCGTCAACCTTGAACTCCACGGTCTCCTTCTTCACCTTCACGGGAACGGGCACGATCTCGTCGTTGAAGCGGCCGGACTCAATGGCGGCCACAGCCTTCTGCTGAGAGGAGGCGGCGAACTCGTCCAGCTCGGCGCGGGTGATGCCCCACACGTCGCAGACGTTCTCAGCGGTGGTGCCCATGTGATAGTTGTTATAAGCGTCCCACAGGCCGTCCTTGATCATGGTGTCCACGATCTTCTTGTCGCCCATGCGGGCACCCCAGCGGGTGTCGGGGCTGGCAAAGGGAGCCTGGGACATGCTCTCGGTGCCGCCGCAGAGGATCATCTCAGCATCGCCGGCCAGGATGGTGCGGGCAGCCTCGATCATGGTCTTCATGCCGGAGCCGCAGACCATGTTCACCGTGTAGGCGGGAACAGAGTAGGGCACGCCGGCCTTCACAGCCACCTGGCGGGCCACGTTCTGGCCCAGGCCCGTGGTCAGCACGCCGCCGAACATGACCTCGTCAATGTTCTCGGGCTTCACGCCGGCACGGTTCATGACTTCCTTCGCCACGATGGCACCCAGTTCCACGGCGGGGGTGTTCTTCAGGGCGCCGCCAAAGGAACCAATGGCGGTTCTGCAGCAGTTCACGACATAGAGCTCTTTCATAGTTGGCCTCCATTTTCATTTCTCCGGGGGTCACTTCCCGGTTGTAGTTCCGTCTGCCGCGGTCTTCATCGCCCCGGTCAGCCGGCTGCCTTTGAATCTCACAAGGCCGATTATAGAGGATTTTTCGGTTCGCGTCAATGAAAATTTGTGCAGTTCTCCATTTTCGTTAAATTATTGACAAACAGGGTCCTCTTTTCGTCACATTGACTAAAATTTCACAAAGGTGGCCCTCAGGGCACGCCTTCCTCCGCCCGAAGCCGCTCACGCTCTCGGTAAAATCCGGCGGCGTCCAGATCCACATAGCCTTGCGAAAGCTGGACCTCCGCCGCCTCTGCGGCGGTCTCCAACAGGTGGTTGAAATGGGCCAGCTTCACCCCCTCCTCGTCCAGGGGAAGCCGCCGGAGGATCGAGAAGCCCTCTTCCGACTCCACGATCCCGGAGCACTGGTTTTCCTCCAGTGCCCGGGCCGCCGCCAACAGAGTCTCGTCCAGTCCGTCCTCACCCGGCAGCACGGTCCGGGGACCGGCGGGATCTCCTCCCCCGGCGGCCAGGGAGGCAAAGAGCGCCCCCTGATCCTGGGCACTGTTGAGCTGGGAGAACAGCGCCGCCGCCCGCTGCCGGGCCGCCTCCCGGTCCTCTCCTGCCGGCACCAGCAGCCGGTCCAGAGTCAGCGCCCCCGTCTCCTGTCCAAAGGCCGCCAGCGCCTCCGCCGTGGGGGCCAGCGCACTTCCCTCTGTGTCATAGAGCTGATAGAGGGCGGCGTACACGCCTCCCACCCGGCCCAGCTCCGCCATCCGCTCCTCTGACAGGCCCTGGTCCGGCAGGTCGGCCTTGATCTCCTCTGCCGGGGCGCAGCCGTACCGCTCCCCCCAGCTCTCCACCACAGCGTATAAAACCGTGTCCGCCAGCGCCAGTTCCTTGACCGCCTCCGCCAGGGTCCCACGCTCTGTCATCGTCTCCCAATCCAGGGGTAACCCTGCCTCCTCATACCGCGCCGCCGTCTGGTCGCAGTCGCAGCCCAGCCAGTAGAGATACCGCCAGGCCGGGATCTCCCGGCCGTCCACGCTCAGGAGCGCCGTCTCTCCCTCCAGGCCTGCCGCCTGCTCTAAAAACGACGCCTGGCCCCCGCGCTCCTCCGCCGGACCGCCGCAGGCAGTCAGGCAGAGGCACAGCGAAAGGGCCAGGGCACTCATCCATCGATTCATATTTCCGCCCCTTCCCCCAGGTTGTCCCTCCATGTATATGCGGGAAGAGGGCGGTTTAGAAGTCAGGCGCGATCATTCTGTGGTTCCGGCCGCAGCTTCGGCGGCCAGCTTCAGATCCTCTACCAGGGTCATGGCGCTCTCCAGCACATCGGCGCCGGGCGGGAGCTTCAGCGTCAGGGCCGGCACCTCGCCGGCGGCGATGGTCAGACGGCCCCGATACTTGTTCAGCCCGCAGACGGATACCAATGCCTCCGGCCGGAAGATCCCCAGGGTGAATTTCAGAACGTCCTTTTTCTGGGAGATATCGGACACGCCGGCCTTGGCCGCCGCCGCCCGCAGCAGCGCCACATCCAGCAGCGTCAGCACGGCCCGGGGGGCCTCGCCGTAGCGGTCCAGCATCTCGTCCAGCAGGTCCGAGGCGTCGTCGTTGGAGCGGATGGCGGCGATCCGGCGGTAGAGGTCCATCCGCTGCTCCGGAGAGGGCACATAGCGATCCGGAATGTGGGCGTTCACCGTCAGGTCGGCGGCGCACTCCGTCTCGATCCGCTTCTCCTGGCCCTGCTCCTCCAGCACCGCCTCCTCCAAAAGCTTGAGGTACAGGTCATAGCCCACGGTCATCAGATAGCCTGACTGCTCAGGGCCCAGCAGGTTGCCCGCGCCCCGGATCTCCAGGTCCCGCATGGCCACCTTGAACCCGGAGCCGAACTCCACATACTCCCGGATGGCGGCCAGCCGCTTGGAGGCCGTCTCCTGCAAAATCTTGCCCCGGCGGAAGGTCAGATAGGCGTAGGCCCGCCGGGCGCTGCGGCCGATCCGGCCCCGGATCTGGTGGAGCTGGGCAAGGCCCATCCGGTCCGCGTCCTCGATGATGAGGGTGTTGGCGTTGGGGATGTCGATGCCGGTCTCGATGATGGTGGTGCACACCAGCACGTCCGCCTCTCCGTTGACCATGGCCTCCATCACCGTGGAGAGCTCCTTTTCCTGCATTTTGCCGTGTCCGGTGACCACCCGGACCTCCGGTCCCAGGAGCTTTTGGATCCGGGAGGCGGTGAGGTCGATGGTCTCCACCCGGTTGTGGAGGTAGTAGATCTGGCCGCCCCGGCTCAGCTCCCGGCGCATGGCATCCTCCAGCAGGGCCCAGTCATGCTCCAGCACATAGGTCTGGACCGGCTGGCGGTCGGCAGGGGGCTCCTCGATGGTGCTCATGTCCCGCAGGCCGGAGAGGGCCATGTTCAGCGTCCGGGGAATGGGCGTTGCCGAGAGGGTCAACACATCCACCTGGCGGCTCATCTCCTTGAGCCGCTCCTTGTGGGTCACGCCGAAGCGCTGCTCCTCGTCGATGATCAGCAGACCTAAGTCCTTAAATTCCATGCTCTTTTGCAGCAGCTTGTGGGTGCCGATCAGAAGATCCACGCCTCCGCTCCGGGCGGCGGCCAGGATGCGTTTTTGCTCCTTGGCCGTGGTGAACCGGGAGAGGACCTCGATCTTCACCGGGAAATCCCGGAACCGGCCGCAGGCGGTGGCGTAGTGCTGCTGGGCCAGAACGGTGGTGGGCACCAAGATGGCCGCCTGCTTGCCGTCCAGAATGCACTTCATCACCGCCCGGAGGGCCACCTCTGTCTTACCGAAGCCCACGTCGCCGCACAGCAGCCGGTCCATGGGCCGGGGCCGCTCCATATCCTGCTTGATCTCCTGGATGGCCCGGAGCTGGTCGTCGGTCTCAGCATAGGGGAAGGCCTCCTCAAACTCCCGCTGCCAGGGGGAATCCGGCGAAAAGGCAAATCCCGGCTGGCGCTGGCGCTGGGCGTACAGGGCGATCAGACCCTTGGCCAGGTCCTTGGCGGCCTTCTTGGCCCGGGTCTTCTGCTTGGCCCACTCGGTGCCCCCCAGCTTGTTCAGCTTGGCAGGCCGGTCCTGGTCCTCCCCGCCGCCGATGTATTTGGACACCAGGTCCAGCTGGGTCACCGGGACATAGAGGCAGTCGCCGCCGGCGTAGTCGATTTTGATATAGTCCTTCTCCACACCGTCCACCGGCATCCGCTGGATGCCGGAGAACCGGCCCACGCCGTGGTGGACGTGGACCACCAGATCCCCGGGAGAGAGGTCGGTATAGGACTGGAACTTTTGCCGGTTGGAGGTCTTTTTCACCTTGGCCCGCCGCTGGGCCACCGTGGTCAGCTGACCCTCTGTCAGCACCGCCAGCCCCAGCCCCGGCCACTCACAGCCGGCGGAGAGGGCCCCCAGGGCGATCCGCACCTCGCCGGGGCCCGGCATGGCGCCGCCTGCCAGGTCCAGCGTGGCCGGCAGGCCCCGCTCCTCCAGCATCCGGTGGAGGTTTCGGGCCCGGCTCTCTCCGCCGCAGAGCACCAGCACCGCGCTGCCCGTGCTGCGGTAATGCTCCAGATCCGTCACGGCGGTCTCCAGACTCCCGCCGTAGGAGCTGAGCTGACGGGCGGTGATGCCCAGCAGCCCCCTGGGCGTCAGGGGACGCCGGGAGGTGGGCAGAGAGTCCGCCATGATGACCGGGAACTCCTCCAGGGCGGCGTAGAGCTCCTCGGGGGAGAGCACCAGCTTGCCGTACTCTCCCACCATGAGCCCCGCCTCCAGCAGGGTTTCCACGTCCTGCTTGCTCTCCAGCAGCGCACCCTTGGCCCGCTCGTCCACCCGGCCGCTCTCGCAGAGGACCACCAGCGCGTCGTGGGGCAGATAGTGGACGCCGGAGGTGATCGTGTCGTACACCGCCGCCAGATACCGGTCCATACCACCGGGATCGGCGCCGTTTTTCAGCTTCTCAGCGTCCTCCCGCAGCCGGGGCGCGCCGTGGGCGGCCTTGGGCCGCTTCTCCAGCTTGCCCGCCAGCACGGTCAGCCGGTCCGCCAGGGCGGCGCTGCCGCCGGGGACGGCGGCAGGCAGCACCTCCGCCGCCGGTAGCAGCAGAGCCGTGTTCACATTGGCTGTCCGCCGTTGGGTCCCAGGGTCGAAGGAGCCCATGGAATCGATCTCGTCGTCAAAGAACTCGCACCGCACCGGCTGGTCCATCAACGGCGAGAACACGTCCAGGATGCCGCCCCGCAGGGCAAACTGGCCCACGCCCTCCACCTGTCCGCACCGGGTATAGCCCGCGGAGAGGAGGCGGTCTGTCAGCTCTGCCAGATCCGCCCGGCCGCCCACCTCCAGCGTGAGGGCCAGAGACGTCAAAAGGGACGGCGGCATCGTCCGCTGCATCAGCGCGTCGGCGGTGGTGACCACTGCCCGGGCATCCCCCCGGGCCAGGGCGTAAAGAGCCGCCAGGCGGCTCCGCTCCCACTCCCGGGAGGCCACGGCCCCAGGCCGCAGCTGCCACTCCCGGCTCAGCAGCATCACCGGCATCTGGCCCAGCAGGGTCTCCAGGTCCCCCGCCAGCTGGCGGGCCTCCCGCTCATCGCCGCAGAGAAACACCGCCGGCCGATGGGTCCCCCAGGCCACAGCGGCGCCCACACAGGCCCGCTGGACCGGCTGGAGCCCCGTGACGGCGGCGGGACAGCCGCCCTCCTCCACCCGGCGGACCAGCTCCGCCACCTCCGGGAGGGTATTGAGTTTTTCCAAGAAGTGTTCCATAGGCGTTTCCTTGTAAAAATCATAGAGAGGGGATTTCCACCCCCCATTTTCTTTTCGGTCTTGCCGAAAAGAAAACGGGCCGTGGACGGTCCAAAAGAAAAGAACGCTTGGCGCGGAACTTGCGCCTTTGCGCAAGTTCGCTTAAAGTACGGGAGTTGTTCTAACGAATTGCCACCAATTCTGTACCCACCTACCGGCGCGCGCCGGTCTCGTCCCTCGAATCGGCGTTCCCCGCGCTTACACTGCGGCGATCGTCGCTGGTGGTTGAAGTAAAGACTATGCTTCTGGCCCCGCTGACGCTACATGGGAAAAGAGAGGGGCGATGTGTCCGGGACCTCCAAACCCCCGCCCGCACCACGCCGCGGGCAGAGACTTTCCTGGAACCCAAAACGCTCTCTCACCGCGAAAGCGTTTTTTCTCTTGGACCGTGCACGGCCCGTTCTCTTTTTGGGGCGCCAAAAAGAGAATGGGGGGTGCATTCCCCGCCGGCAAAGCCGGCGTCCCCCGTCCCCGCGCCTCTGAGGCGCGAAAAAGCCCCGCGCCTCTGAGGCGCGAATCCCCCACCGGGCCGGTGTAAATCAGTTAAAATCATTCATTGCCTTCTGGCACCCCTGCCGGATGATGCACTCCGCCGCGTCAATGGCCCGCTCAAAGGCGTCCAGCAGGATCTTCCGCTCCGCCTGGGACGGCGTGCCGATCACCCAGTCGATCATGTCGCCCCCCTCGCCGGGAGCGCCGGTGCCGATCTTGATCCGGGGGAAATCCTGGGTGCCCAGATGGGCGATGATGTTCTTGATGCCGTTGTGTCCGCCGGCGGAGCCGGTGGGCCGGACCCGCAGCTTGCCCACAGGCAAAGACACATCGTCATAGATCACCAGCACATGGTCGGCGGGGATCTTATAGAACTGCACCGCCTCCCGCACGGCCTCGCCGGAGAGATTCATATAGGTCTGGGGCTTCATCACCAGACACTTGGTCCCGGCAAAGTCTATGATATGATATGCAGACTTGAACTTGACCTTGTTCAATTTCACGCCCGCTTTTTCCGCCAGCAGATCCACAGTCAAAAAGCCCATGTTGTGCCGGGTGTTCTGATACTTCTGGCCCGGATTTCCCAGGCCCACCACCAGCCAGTCCACGGCGGAGGATTTGGTTCCAAACAGCATAGCAGTCTCCTCTCTGCAAGGAAGCAAGGCGGGAAAGTTTCCTTCCCCGCCTTGGCTCGTATATCGGTCCGCGCTCAGCGGAAGAGCTTGGAGATGGAGGTCTCCTGGTAGATGCGCTCAATGGCCTCGCTGAACATGGGGCCCACGGAGAGATACTTGATCTTCTCGCTCAGGCCGCTCTCGATGGGCGGAATGGTGTTCAGCAGCGCAAGCTCGGCAATGTTGCTGCTGTTGATCCGCTCGATGGCAGGGCCGGAGAGGACGCCGTGGGAGGCGCAGGCGTGGACGGTCTTGGCGCCGCCCACCTCCACCAGCGCCTTGGCGGCGTTGCAGAGGCTGCCGGCGGTATCCACCATGTCGTCAAAGATGATGCAGTCCTTGCCGCTGACGTCGCCGATGACGTTCATGACCTCGCACTGGTTGGCCTTCTGCCGGCGCTTGTCCACGATGGCCAGCTGCATGTGCAGCTTCTGGGCAAAGGCCCGGGCACGGGCCACAGAGCCCACGTCGGGAGAGACCACCACCATGTCCTCGCACTTCTCGCCGAACTTCTTGGCATAGTAGTCCACGAAGATGGGGTTGCCGGCCAGGTTGTCCACAGGGATGTCAAAGAAGCCCTGGATCTGGTTGGCGTGCAGGTCCATGGTCAGTACCCGGTCCGCGCCGGCGGCGGTGATCATGTTGGCCACCAGCTTAGCAGAGATGGGGTCCCGGGCCTTGGCCTTGCGGTCCTGCCGGGCATAGCCGAAATAGGGCATCACAGCGGTGATGCGGCCGGCGGAGGCGCGGCGCAGCGCGTCGATCATCACCAGCAGCTCCATCAAGTTGTCATTGACAGGCTTGCAGGTGGACTGGACCACGAACACGTCGCTGCCGCGGACGGTCTCATAGATGGAGACAGATGCCTCGCCGTCGGCGAAGCCCTTGACCTCCGCCTCGCCCAGCTTGGTCCCCATCAGCTGGCAGATCTCCTGTGCCAGCGCCGGGTTGGCGTTTCCGGTAAATACCTTGATGTCCTTGCCGTGAGAAATCATTGTAACAGCCCTCCAAAATTGTTTCTATGTTCTTATGATCTCTGTTTCTGGGTCTCGTTCTCCCGCCCGGCCGCTTCGCCGGCGCGGAACAGGGGTTCCAGCTCCGCCAGGGTCTCCCGCCCGAACACCGGCAGCCAGCCGCCTGCCAGCGCCGCGCCCTGAACCGCGTTGGTCATCCGCTCCCGCCAGGCCTGCCGCAGCTCCTCGCCGGAGGCGGTGTAGGCAAAGCCCGGCCCGGCCTGAGCCAGGGGCAGAGCGGACCGGTTGAGCACCAGGATCGGCTCCGGCGTGTCCAGAAAGGCCATCAGATCCTCGTAGCGGTCTGATACGGTGACCTCCGCCTGCGCCGGAAGGCAGGCCCGCGCCTGAGATGCAAACTCCGGCGCGCAGACAACAAAGAACCGCTGGATACCTTCGGCTAGCAGCTGCCGCCCCATCCAGGTCAGAATGGGCACGGCAAGGAAGTCTTCCAGCATCAGCGGTCTGCGGGAATCCGGGAGGAGCTCCTCCTCCACGAAACAAACGACGCTCTGAGGACGCACCATGGCACGCACCCTCCCTTGCAGAACATATTTGTGTCACCCCCATTATAGCAGACATTTCCGGGAAATCCAGTCTTTCCGGAGAAATTCTTTCAGGAAATTCCCACAATTCTCCCTGTGTGTCCGGTTTCTTTTTCTCCGGCGGCTTCGGAACGCCCCGGTCTCTGTTCAGTTTCCCCAAAATCCTCAGCAGATCGCAGAAAGTTCTCCGATTTTCTGAATAGTTTCGATAAAAAACCGAACTTCCTCACACAATATGGTTGAATTCGCACAGGTAAAGGATTACAATGGTACCCAACCCATGAAATTCCTTTGGAGGGCCTATGCTGAATATTGTTTTGGTCGAGCCGGAGATCCCGCAGAACTGCGGCAACATCGCCCGGACCTGCGCCGCCACCGGCAGCCGGCTCCACCTGGTCCGCCCCTTAGGCTTTGATATCTCAGAGCGGGCTGTCCGCCGGGCGGGGCTGGATTACTGGCACCTGGTGGAGGTGTCGGACTATGAGAATCTGGAGGAGCTGTTCCGCCGCCACCCCGAGGCCGCCGGTGAGGCCTGGCTCACCACCACCAAGGCCCCCCGGCCCTACACCGCCGCCCGCTTCACGCCGGAGAGCTGGCTGTTCTTCGGCAAGGAGACCGCCGGACTGCCCCTGGATTTCCGGGAGAAGTTCCGGGACCGCTGCATCCGGCTGCCCATGATCTCCCAGGCCCGCAGCCTGAATCTGAGCAACACCGTGGCGGTCTGCGTCTATGAGGCCCTGCGCCAGACCGGCTTCCCCGGCCTGCTGGACGTCGGCGAGATGGCCCAGGACTGACAGGGCCAGGGCCTTTCCACGTCTGTTTTACCGAAGTTCTCCGCAAGATCCTCCCGGCCCAAAGTCTGATCATCCATCTGATCTGAAACGAGCTGAACCAATCTGCGCAACCAGAAATCATTGGATAGGAGTCTGAGTTATGAATTACAACAAGAAGACTGTTCGCGACATCGACGTTCAGGGCAAAAAGGTCCTGCTGCGCTGTGACTTCAACGTTCCCCAGGATAAGGAGACCGGCGAGATCACCAGCGACAAGCGGATCGTGGCCGCTCTGCCCACCATCCAGTACCTGCTGGACCAGGGCGCCGCAGTCATCGCCTGCTCCCACCTGGGAAAGCCCAACGCCACCTTTGAGTCCTATGTGAAGAAGCAGACCGAAAAGGGCAAGGACCCCGCCTCCCTTACCGAGGAGAAGTGGAAGAAGTCCCTGGAGAAGCTGTCCTTGAAGCCGGTGGCCGCCCGCCTCAGCGAGCTGCTGGGCAAGCCGGTGATCATGGCTGACGATGTGGTGGGCCCCGACGCCCAGGCCAAGGCCGCCGCCCTCCAGCCCGGCCAGATCCTGCTGCTGGAGAACACCCGCTTTGAAAAGGGCGAGACCAAGAACGACCCCGCCCTGGCCAAGGCCATGGCCTCTCTTGCCCAGGTCTATGTCTCCGACGCCTTCGGCGCTGTCCACCGCGCCCATGCCTCCACCGCCGGCGTGGCCGAGCATCTGCCCGCTGTGTCCGGCTTCCTGATCCAGAAGGAGCTGGAGGTCATCGGCGGCGCTCTGGCCAATCCCAAGCGGCCTCTGGTGGCCATTCTGGGCGGCAGCAAGGTCAGCTCTAAGATCGGCGTCATCAACAACCTCCTGGAGATCGCCGACACCATCATCATCGGCGGCGGCATGGCCTACACCTTCTCCGCCGCCCAGGGCGGCCACGTGGGCAGCAGCCTGCTGGAAAAGGACTGGATGGACTACTCCCTGGAGATGCTGAAAAAGGCCGCCGACAAGGGCGTCAAGCTCCTGCTGCCGGTGGATACCGTCTGCGGCGACAAGTTCTCCCCTGACGCCAACCGCCAGGTGGTCAAGGCCGGTCAGATCCCCGACGGCTGGGAGGGCATGGACATCGGCCCCGAGACGGTGAAGCTCTACTGCGACGCCGTGGCCGACGCAGGCACCGTGATCTGGAATGGCCCCATGGGCGTCTTTGAGTTCCCTGCCTTTGCCAAGGGCACCGAGGCCGTGGCCGAGGCCCTCTCCAAGACGGACGCCATCACCATCATCGGCGGCGGCGACAGCGCAGCCGCCGTGGGGCAGCTGGGCTACGCCGACAAGATGACCCACATCTCCACCGGCGGCGGTGCTTCCCTGGAATTCCTGGAGGGCAAGGAGCTCCCCGGCGTGGCCTGCCTCCTGGACCGCTGATTCCTTCCCCGGCGCCGGCGACGGTGGAGATCCCCCCCGGGTCCCCTGCTGAAGCCCAGCGCCAGCGTGTTCGGCAGGGAGAGGAGGAGCGACGGCGGGAACGAGCTTTCGCCCCAGGCGGAAGCGAGCGATCCAACGTCCGCTCCGACGAGGCAGCGGCGCTTCCCTGGAATTCCTGGAGGGCAAGGAGCTCCCCGGCGTAGCCTGCCTCCTGGACCGCTGAGTTCTCACGTTCTGCCAAAAGTCAAAAACCAGAATTTTTCCCGTCAAGATTCCGCAAAAAGTCTTGACATTTCCCCATATTTTCGCTATAAATGAATAGGTTTTGCGCAGCGGACCGGCATGGGCCGATCCTCTGCGCCGCCCTGATCCGTGGACCGTTGTGCCCTGCACAAGTTTCATAAGACATAGTAGTAAGGAGATAATAACAATATGAACCGCAGATATCGTAAGACCGTGATCGCCGGCAACTGGAAGATGAACATGACCGCTACCGAGACCAAGAAGTTTGCCGAGGACCTGAAGAAGATCATGCCCCGCGCCAAGTGGTGCGAGACGCTGATCTGCGTCCCCGCCTGCAACCTCTCCGTTGCCGCCAAGGCCTTTAAGGACCTGCGGATCTCCGTGGGCGCTGAGAACGTGTATTTTGAGGAGAAGGGCGCCTATACCGGCGAGGTCTCCGCTGAGATGCTCAAGGACCTGGGCGTGAAGTACGTCATCGTGGGCCACAGCGAGCGCCGTCAGTATTTCTGCGAGACTGACACCACTGTAAACAAGAAGGTCCACGCCGTGCTGGAGGCCGGCATGAACCCCATCATCTGCGTGGGCGAGTCCCTGGAGCAGCGGGAGACCGGCATCACCGAGGAGTGGATCACCCTGCAGGTGAAGAGCGCCCTGCACGGCGTGCCCGCCGAGAAGCTGCGCCGCTGCATCATCGCCTATGAGCCCATCTGGGCCATCGGCACCGGCAAGACCGCCACGGCCGAGCAGGCCGGTGAGGTCTGCTCCAGCATCCGCGCCACCATCCGCTCTCTGTACGGCGCCCGGGTGGCCCGCTCCGTCACCATTCAGTACGGCGGCTCCATGAATCCCAAGAACGCCGCTGAGCTCCTGGCCCAGCCCGACATCGACGGCGGCCTGATCGGCGGCGCCAGCCTGAAGCCCGACCAGTTTGTGGACATCATCAACGCGGCCAACCAGGAGTGATTTTTGAGGGCTTTCTTTGCCTTCGGTAAGGGGGCGGGAACAGCGCGCAGCGTTCCCGTCTCCCTCCGCCGTCTGCGAGAAAGGCGGACTTGTGCGAAACGAGGTATTTATGAATAAAACACCCACTACCTTAATCATCATGGACGGCTTCGGCCTGTCCGATCAATCTCAGGGCAACGCCGTCCGGGCGGCCAACACCCCCCGCCTGGACCAGTTCTTCCAGGAGTACGCCCACACGGAGCTCTCTGCCTCCGGACTGGACGTGGGCCTGCCTGAGGGCCAGATGGGCAACAGCGAGGTGGGCCATACCAACATCGGCGCAGGCCGGGTGGTATTTCAGGACCTGCCCCGGATCACCAAGTCCATCGCCGACGGGGACTTTTTCACCAACCCCGCCTATAACCACGCTATGGACGCCTGCAAGGAACAGGACACCGCCCTGCATCTGATGGGCCTGTTGTCCGACGGCGGCGTTCACTCCCACCTCAGCCACCTGTTCGCCCTGTTGCAGCTGGCCAAGGACAAGGGGCTGGAGAAGGTCTATATCCACGCCTTCCTGGACGGGCGGGACGTCTCCCCCACCTCCGGCGCTGACTTTGTGGCCCGGACGGTGGAGAAGTGCCGGGAGATCGGCGTGGGCAAGATCGCCACGGTGATGGGCCGGTACTACGCCATGGACCGGGACAAGCGCTGGGACCGGGTGGAGCAGGCCTATGACGCCATGGTTTACGGCGACAGCGCCCACACCAATCCTCTGCCCGTGGCCGCCGTCAAGGACTCCTACGCCGCCGGGATCACCGACGAGTTTGTAGAGCCGGTGGTCTGCGACAGCGAGGGCACCATCTCCGACAACGACAGCGTGATCTTCTTCAACTACCGGCCCGACCGGGCCCGGGAGATCACCCGGACCCTGGTGGACCCGGATTTCGACGGCTTCACCCGGCAGTTCTTCCCGGTGACATTCGTGTGCAACACGGAGTATGACGCCACCATGCCCAACGTGGAGGTGGCCTTCCCCCGGGTCAGCGTTCAAAACGGCCTGGGCGAGTATCTCAGCCAGATGGGCATGACCCAGCTCCGGATCGCCGAGACGGAGAAGTACGCCCATGTGACCTTCTTCTTCAACGGCGGCAGTGAGACGGTCTTCCCCGGCGAGGACCGGGTACTGGTCCCCTCTCCCAAGGTGGCCACCTATGATCTCCAGCCGGAGATGAGCGCCGTGGAGGTCTGCGACAAGTGCGTGGAGCGGATCGAGTCCGGCGCCTATGACGTGATCATCCTGAACTTTGCCAACTGCGACATGGTGGGCCACACCGGCGTCTACGGCGCCGCTGTGAAGGCCGTGGAGACCGTGGACCAGTGCGTGGGCCGGGTGGTGGACGCCACACTGAAAATGGGCGGCATCGCCATGATCACCGCCGACCACGGCAACGCCGAGCAGATGCAGGAGCCCGACGGCGCTCCCATGACCGCCCACACCACCAACCTGGTGCCCTTCATCCTCTGCGGCGCCGGTACAGAGCTGCGGCCGGGCCGCCTGGCGGACATCGCCCCCACCATCCTGGATGTGATGGGGCTGGCCTGTCCCCCGGAGATGGACGGCAAGACGCTGATCGTCAAATAAGCTCCCGCTTCCATACAGAAAGAGACTGTGCCCGCTGCTTTGGCAGCGGGCACAGTTTTTAGTTTCTGCCTGGCTGTTTCTCCCTTCCCAGGCGGTATCCGTCCCCTGCCAGACTGACCAGCACCAGGATCGCTGCCCACAGCAGCTGCGCCGTCAGCGTCACCGTGTAATTGGTCACCCCAAACAGCGGGTCTGTCACAGCCCAGGGCAGGGCCGCCCCTGCGGCCCCTCCCGCCAGCAGCGCCAGATACCGCCACCGCCGGAGCCCCGGCAGAGGTCGTTCCATCCGCAGCGCCGCCGCCAGCAGCAACAAGCTCAGCAGGCCGAAGAGCACAAGCACCGTCCTCTCGACCCCCTGCTGAAACCGGAGCAAATCCATCCGCCGGGCCAGAGTCTCCCGGGCCGCTACGTCCAGCACGCCCTCCGGCACGGCCAAAAACTGATTGGCCGCCCAAAGAAGGCCCGACTGGAGCAGGGTCCCCAGCGTCAGGGTCAGCCACGCTGCCAAAGCCAGCCTCCGGAGCTGCCGCTCCCGGGCCTCGCCCTGGCCGGAGCCATACAGGATCTCCTGGGCTGAGACGCCATAGACCTCGGCATAGCGCAGCAGGGTATTCAGGTCCGGTTGCGTCCGACCGGATTCATGGCTGGAAACCGCCTGCCGGGTCAAGCCCATCTCCCGGGCAACGGCCTCCTGGGTCAGCCCCCACCTTTGGCGGAGTCCCCTCAAATTGCTATGGATCGCTGCCATCCGTCTCACCTCACTGCCAGCATAGCGGATCTTCCCGCCCAAAGTCAAGCAACGATCCGTTGCCTTCCTTCCCTTTCCCCATTTTCGGAGATTTTTGGAATAAACCGGAGAAAAGCCGCCCATACTTTCCTCAGACTCAATTTCTGAGGGAGGTACGATACATGCGCAAAAAATGGGATGCCATCCGAGGCAGTGCTGAGTTCTATGTGACCATGGCGGTCTGTCTGGTGGTCATCGGCGTCAGCGGATACCTGCTGCTCTTTGACAATCCCCGGCAGCCGGAGGAAGATCCGCCCCCGTCTCCGCCGGCAGATACCGCTGTCACCGCGCCGGCCGTCGTTCCGGAGCAGCCGGCCGTGAAACCGCCTGTGGTGGAGACGCTGTCGCCGGAGGCAGAGCCTGCCGCTCCCGCCATGCCCGAGGCGGAGATCGACGATACGCCGGTGGCGGTCCAGGCCCCCCGGCTGATCGTCGCCCCGCTGACCGGCGAGGTGGCCGCCGCCTTCTCTGTGGACGCCTTGGTTTACAGTCCCACCCTGGAGGACTGGCGGACCCATGACGGCATCGACATCGCAGGCGCCCTGGGAGAATCGGTCCTGGCCGCCTGCTCCGGCACGGTCCGGGCTGTGACAGAGGACCCTCTGATGGGCACCCAGGTGGTCATTGACCACGAGGGCGGCTACCAGACCACCTACGCCAATCTCCAGCCCCAGCCCCCGGTAGCCCCTGGGGACGCCGTCTCCGCCGGGCAGATCGTCGGCGCGGTGGGAGACACCGCCGCCGCAGAGGCCGCCCAGGCCCCCCACCTGCACTTCTCCGTCACCCGGGACGGAAAACCCATGGACCCGGCGGAATTCCTCCAATAAGCAAAGCGCCCCGGACGCCAATGGCGTCCGGGGCG